>NZ_JACHCX010000013.1:92380-240988 GCF_014207295.1 Streptomyces sp. AK010 | reverse complement strand
AAGACACAGCACCCCTGACGGCCGAAAGGAAGCGACAGGGAGATTCTGCCCAACTCCAGCAACCAGAACGACACTTAGCCGCGACGATCTACTAGCGGGGTGCTTTGCGGAGGGCATGGGACCCATGGTCGCCCACCGGGGCCTTGCCGGGGCGGCGGCCGTCGGGCAGGAACAGGACGGAGTTGACGTAGCGCGGGCCGCGCAGGAGCGGGGAGGGCAGGACGCGGCGGAGCAGGCCGTGGGAGACGACGTGGGACGCGCGGGCCTGGTGGTTTTCCAGCGGGAACTTCGCCAGCGGCACCCAGGTGTCGCCGGGCAGCACCCAGCCGTCGTAGCCCAGCAGCGACAGGTAGGTCACCACCGGCGCGATCGGCTGGATCCTCGACTCCAGTTCCACGAACAGGGCCGGCCGGTCACGGGCCAGCAGGCCCGTCGCGCCGCGCAGCACCGCGGGCTCGTTGCCGTCCACGTCGATCTTGACGAAGCCGACGTCGCGCAGGCCCAGCTCGTCCAGCGTGACGCAGGGGACGTCCAGCGCGCGGGCGTGGATGTCGCGCCGCACCAGCGAGGACACGCCCCGGTCGCCCGAGTCGTCCGACGGCAGCCACAGGCGGGCGATGCCCGGCCGGTCCGAGGCCGCCGCCCGGACCACCCGGACGTTCGGCGGGGCGGCGGCGCTCAGCAGCCGCGCCAGATGGGGCACCGGCTCCACCGTCACGACCTGCTCGGCGAGGGCGGACAGGCGGTGCGTCCAGGGCCCGTACCAGCCCCCGACGTCCACCGCCGTACCGCAGCCCGGCGGGCACAGTTCGGCGAGCCGGGCCAGCTCCGGTTCGAACCGGGGGTACAGCGCCCGGGCCGTCGCGGCCACCAGCCGGGTGGGCAGCAGAGGGGCGACCCGGGCCGCCAGGCTGGTCACGGCGCCATCCTCCTCAGGAGTTCCTCGTGTTCGTCGTCCGGCACCTGCTCGCCCGAGGACGGCAGCAGCTGCGGAATGCCGTCGGTGATCGGGTAACGGCGCTGCAGACGCGGGTTGTACAGCGCCTCCTCCCGCCCGGCCTCCTCGACGAGCAGATGCAGCGGCCCCTTGTCGAGCGGGCACGCCAGGATCTTCAGCAGCGGGTCGTCGGGCTTCATGGGGATGCCAGCTCCTTGGCGGGTGGGGAGGGTTGGGGAGCGGTGTCGTGCTTGGGCATGGTCAGCAGCACGGCCACCGCCAGGGCCGTGCCCGCCACCCTCAGCGCGAGCCGCAGCGGCTCGTCCGGCAGGGCCTCGCCGAACGACAGCGTGCCGAGCACCGCCGTGAACAGGCTCGTCACGGTCGTGCACACCGGCACGATCAGCGAGGCCCGGCAGCGCTGCAGCGCCGCCTGCGACATCACCAGGCCGAACACACCGGTGAACAGCAGCAGATACGGATAGGGGGAGCTCAGCAGGGCCGGCGCCGCGCCGCCGGTCCCGTGGGTCGTCAGCCGGCTGGAGACGCCCTTGATGGCCAGCGAGCTGACCCCGTAGAGCAGGCCCACGGCCACGCCGTACTCGACGCCGGTCGTCGGCCGGCGGTGCCGGTTGCGGGTGCGCCGCTCGGCCGAGGCGTACAGCCACACCCCGGCCGCCAGCGACGGCACGCACACCAGCAGGATCAGCGGGTAGGGCGCGTCCTGGCCGACGGTGTCCGACCCTTCCCGCAGCGACAGCACCACCATCAGCAGCGCCAGCAGGATCGCGCCCAGCGCGTACCGCTCCCGGCCGGAGGTCTCCTCCCCGAGCAGCCGCGCCGACAGCAGCACCAGCAGCACCAGGCCGGAGACGAAGATGCCCTGGGCGGCGGCGATCGGCAGGGTGCGGTAGACGACGAGCTGCGCGGCGAAACCGGCCGCGAGGGCGAGGGACCCGCCGATCCACAGGGGGCTGCCGAGGACCAGGCGCAGCAGTCGGGCCGGCTGCCGGATCGTCACCTCGGGCAGGGAGGTGAGGGCACGTTTCTCCAGCACGAAGCCCAGGCTGTAGAGGGTGTTCGCCAGCAGGGCCGCGGCCACTCCCCACCACATGGGCTACGTCCTCCTGGCGTGCAGCAGCAGGATCGACGCGAGCTGCGGCCGGGCGCAGGCCAGCCGGTCCAGCGGGCGCAGCGGGCGCGGCACGCCGTGGAAGGGAGCCCCTTCGAGTCGTACGACGTCGAATCCGGACGCGGCGACGAACTCCTTCAGCGCGCGGGCGGTGTAGAGCCGCAGATGTCCCACGACCTCCTTGCCCGGGCGGCCGTGGATGCCGCGCAGGCTGACCTCCGAGAACACCGGCTGCACACCGGCCAGCAGCAGGCCGCGGTTGTACCAGGCGGCCAGGTTCGGCGTGGACAGCATCAGATGGCCGCCGGGGCGCAGGATGCGCCGGATCTCGTCGAGCGCGGCGTCCGGGTCGACGAGGTGCTCGACGACCTCGCCGAACAGCACGGCGTCGGCCGACCCGGAGGCGAACGGCAGCCCGCCGCCGGTGAGTTCGCCGCGCACCGCGTACGGGATGCGGGTGCGGGCGCGGCGCAGGGCGTCCTGGGACCAGTCGACGCCGATGACGCGGTGGCCGGGCAGGAGTGGGGCGGCGGTGGCGGCGGCTGTGCCGTCCCCGCAGCCGATGTCGATGATCGTCCGCGGGCTCGTGGTCGCCGGGCCGCTCAGGGCCCGGGCCAGCATGCGGGCCTGGCGGAGGCTGCGCGGGGTGCCGGAGGCGACCGGCACGGCGGGGTTCTCGTAGAAGTCGCGCAGGTCGCGGGGCGGGGGCCCGGTGGCGGCCGGTGCGGTCACGGGGTCACCTCCGTGGTGTGCAGGTAGTGCTCGAAGAGGTCGCGGAGGTGGGCGCCGTCGCCGTGGCTGAGCAGGGCCTTCGACCAGCGCAGGGCCAGATGGAGACGGCCGGCCGTGGAGGCGGTGGTGACGGTCAGGCCGCGTGGCATCCGGGCCGGTGCCGAGAACCAGACCGCGTGCGCGCGGCCCGCCTCCTCGCCGAAGTCCAGGGGGTAGGGGATGCGGCCGATGTTGCTGAGCAGGGTCGTCGACGTCCAGGGCGCGGCGGCCCGGCGCAGGGTGCGGGTGAGGGCGGCGCGGGCGGCGACGGGCGCCCAGGGGGCGGTCAGGAGGGCCGCGCCGTGGCCGAGTTGGGGGCGCGGGAGGGACTTCAGGGCGCGGGTCCGCTCCGCGGTCCGGCGCAGCAGGGCAGGCATGTCGGTGACGTCCAGCTCCCGCGGCGCGTACGGGACTTCCACCAGGCGGGTGCCGTTGCCGATGGGCATCGTGGTGTCGCGGGGGCGGTCGTCCACGGGCATGGTGATGCGCAGGGGGCGGGGGCGGGCGCCGTGCTCCCTGTTCCAGTGGGCGATGGTCAGGGCGGTGGTGACCATGAGCTGGTCGTTGACGGTGTACGGGGAACCCTCGGGGCGGTGCGGGAGGGGGAGCTCGGTGACGAGCAGGCCGTTGCCGGGGGAGGGCTCGGGGGTGCCGTGCGCCACCCGCGCGGGGGGTGACCAGGGGCCCGGGGTGTCCGGAACCTCCTGCCGGGGTTCGGCGGGGCGGGCCGGGGGCGCCGCCGGGGCGTTGTCCCGGCCCCCGTACAGCTCGGCGGCCGTGGCGAGCACGCGCAGGCACGCCGGGCCGTCCAGGGCGGTGTGGTTGATGGTGAGCAGCAGGACCGAGTCCACCACCTCCAGCCGGATCGGCGGGGACGTCGACAGCGGCGGGGCGTTGGTGAGGGCCCGGGTCCGGGCGTCGTGCAGGGCGCGTGGGCCCGGCGGGGCGAAGGTCACCACCTCCACGTCGGGCTCCGGCGTCAGCTCCCACTCGTAACTCCGCCGGTACCAGGGCCCCCGCGCCTCCCGCATCAGGATCCGCGGATGCCGGTGCAGGGCCTCCACGAACGCCTTGCGCAGCCGCGCGTGGTCGAGGGGGCCCGGGAGGTGGACCTCGATGTGGACCGTCTCCGGTTCCGCCTCCTGGAGGCAGTGCCGGGACACCTCGTCCACCACCGGGAACGGGATGCGTACCGGTGCCGTCATACGGGTTCGTCCTCCCCGGTCTTGGTTCTCGGCAGCTGTTGCGTCGGCGCCTCCGGGGGCGGCTCCTCGCGCAGGCTCACCAGTCCCGCGAACAGGAGGCAGTGCCGGGACATGTCGTCCACCACCGGGAACGGGATGCGTACCGGTGCCGTCATACGGGTTCGTCCTCCCCGGTCTTGGTCCTCGGCAGCTGTTGCGTCGGCGCCTCCGGGGGCGGCTCCTCGCGCAGGCTCACCAGTCCCGCGAACAGGCCGATCAGCGCCAGAAGTTGGGCCAGGTGCCCGAACGCCCCCTCGCCCGCGCCCACCGGCTCCCCGGCCCCGGACGCCGCGACGATCCCGGCTCCGGCCAGGGCGGCGAAGGCGATCGGCACCAGCAGGGTGTGCCGCCGCGCGGCGAGCAGCGCCAGCGCCGGGACCAGCAGCGCGAACCAGCCCGCGATCACCACCCCGACCAGCGTCAGCGCCACCGTGCCGAGCCACAGCCCGGGCAGCGGCGGGACCGGCTGCGGAGCGTCGGGGTTGGGGGCGCGGCGGCGCCACAGCGCCAGGCCCAGCAGGACCGCGATCCCGGCGCCACTGCCGATCAGGGCGGCGTCGTACGTCGTGGCCGGCTCGTAGGACAGCGTCACGTCGCCGCCCGACCCTGCCGGGACCCGCCAGCCCTGCTGCCAGCCGTCCAGCCGCACCGGGGTCAGCTCCTTGCCGTTCAGGGTGGCCTTCCAGCCGTCGTTGAAGTTCTCGTACGTCGTGAGGTACGAGGCCGCGCCCGAACCGACCGTCACCGCGCGCCGGTCGCCCAGCCAGTCCCGGATCCGCAGGTCGCGCCCGGCCGCGGAGGCCTCGGACACCGTGCCGCGGGTCAGGGTCACGTCGGTCAGCGCGAGCGGGCCGGCGTCCGCGCCCTCCAGCCGGTGGTCGCCGGAGGAGAGCCGCACCTCGGTGTCGTCCCGGCCGTCCTGGCAGAGGGTCACCTCCACGCCCCGGCGCTCCACCAGGTCCCGGACGGTGCCCTTCGCGCTCGTCTGGTACAGCCCGCCGTCCAGCGCCACGTCCGGGCCCTTGCCGCACGGGAGGGAGAACTTCCGGGTGCCGTCCGGCTGCGGGGTGCGGTACTGGTCGAGGGAGGGCAGGTAGGCCTCCGTGAGGCCCACCGGGAGGCGCAGGTCCTCGTCGGCGACCGGGTTGTGCAGGGTCAGCGGGGCCGTCTCGGTGATCGTGATGTCGAGCCGGTCGGTGGTGATCGGAGGGAAGCGGACCCAGCCGTTCTCGTCGACGCCGGCGATGGCCGCGCCGTCCGGGGAGCTGATGTGCACCTCGGAGGCCCGGGCGGACAGGCCGCCCGCGGGGGCCAGGACCAGTTCGCCGACCGGCTGCTTGCCCTCCCAGCGCAGGTGGATGGTCGGCCGGTCGCCCGCGACCCACGCCGTCGTCAGGTCGCCGTCGGTGAGATTGCGTGCCGTGAGGCCCGCGCCGAGGCTCGCCGTGGAGTCGGCGGTGGCGACGATCCGGGCCTGCTGTTCGGGCGCGACCTCGTAGAGCAGCTCGTCGAATTCCTCGCCCGGCACCGGCACCGCGCTCGCCTTCACCTCGTACGTCCCGGCGGCCGGGGTCGTGAAGCGGCGGTGCAGTCCGGCCTCGGTGCCGGTCGCGGACAGACCCGTCGGGTCGGAGGCGCGGTGCAGGGAGACGACGGTCGCGGCCGGTGTGGCGTCCTCGGCGTCGGCCGGGAGCCGCAGCAGGCGCGTCACCTGCACGTCCGGCAGATCGATCTCGGAGAAGCCGGCGCCGGTCAGACCGGCCCGGCGCTCCACGGAGTCCACGATCGTCAGCTTCATCCAGCCCGTCGCGCCCTCGGGAGCCTTGATCCGCTGGGTCATGCCGTTCGGCCGGAGGAAGCTGGTCCGCTCGCCCTTCTCGGTCTCCACCCGGACCTTGGTCGCGGCGGCGCGCACGCTCTCCTGCGGCAGCGGCGTGACCTTGAACGAGGACGGCATGTCGTAGGAGCCGGTGAAGCCGATGCGCAGCCACTGCCCGTCCGGTGTGTCCGGCGCGCCCTCCGCCCACGCGGTGTCCGGGTCGCCGTCGAAGGCGTTCACCGGGTCGTACTGCGGCAGGTGGAACAGCCAGTTGCCGTACGAGGACGCCGACACCGAGCGGGCGCCGCGCAGTTCGGCCACCGTCTGGTGACCGGTGCCCTCAGCGGGCAGGATCTGGCGCGGTTTCTCGCCCGGGTCCTGGAGCGCGTCCGGCGCGTTGCGCTCGTCGCGCGTGTACGTGTACGAGGTGCCGGCGTTGACCAGCCCGAACCGGGTGTCCGCCCGCCGCAGCCCGTCGCCCACCACCTGGAGAGCAGGGGTGCCGAGCCCCGGGTGGTTGTCGCCGGTCAGGACGGCCGCCCGCCCGCGCAGCCGCTCCGCCAGCGGCAGCAGCGCCTCCGGTCCGCCGGACACCACGGCCGTGTCGGCGACCGGGGCGAGCCCGGCCTGCCCGGGCCGGAGCACATCCTGACCCGTGGGCCGGTAGATCTCCACGGCCCGCTGCCGCGGGTAGAGCCCCTCCACCTGGAGCGGCGCGTCCTGCGCGATCCGGCCGCCGGTCATCACCGGCCCGAGTCCCGTCACCCGCTCGTACCCCGACTGTTCGAGGGTGCGCTTGACGGTCGTGGTGGGCACGTAACCGATCTGGTCGGGGTCGAGGTCGTTGCGGACGACGACGTAGTACAGCCCGGCCCGGCTCAAGTAGTCGGCGAGGCCCGGTACGTGGGCGCCGGACAGCAGCGCCTGCTCGACGGCGTCCATCGCGCGCCGGTTGCCGGGCGTGCCGAACGGCACGTAGTCGCGCTGCGCCCACCGCGACTCGGCGAGCACGTCGAGCGGCTGGTCGATGGGGGAGCCCCAGGAGTAGACGCCGTGCGCGGTCGCCGGGACGACCAGGGCACGCGAGTCGGGCGAGTACTTCTCCAGCCAGTCGGCCGTGGCCTGCCAGTAGGCGGGGAGCTTCTGGAACGAACCCGGGTTGAGGATCGAGCCGTTGAGGTAGGGCCACAGCAGTCCGGGCACGATCAGCACGGCCGCGATCAGCGGGGCGAAGCGCCGGCCGCGCACCCGCCGGGCCCCGTGCGGTTCGGCGGCCACACCGACCAGATGGGCCAGACCCAGTGCGAGCGCCAGCGCCACACCGGTCTGGAACTTGTAGATGTTCCGGAACGGCGACAGCCACCCGTCCAGCCAGCCCTGCACGACCCCGTGGAACGGCGCCCCGAACGCGCCGCCGTACCCGGCGAGCAGCACCAGCGCCGCCACGAGCACCGTCAGCACCAGCCACCGCCGCTCGGGCATGTCCCGCCGGGCGAGTCCGGCGAGTCCGAGTCCGGCCGCGAGGGCCGAGCAGAGGATGACGACCACGGAGGAGGCCACGGCCCAGCCGGCCGGCAGCCACGCCTCACCGAGGTGCAGATAGGCGACCCAGTTCCCGGCGCCGCGCAGTGCCTCGGTCGCCGACATGGTGTCCGTGGTCGTCTGCGCCGTCTCTATATAGGGGAGGAAGTTCTCGCCGTAGACCCCGAGCAGCAGCAGCGGCACCCACCACCAGGCGGTCACCACGATCACGGCCGGGGCCCACCAGGCGATCAGCTTGCGCTGCCGGGGCCCGGGCGGCCGGGACAGCAGATACAGCCCGGCCGGCAGCAGGGAGGCCAGGGTCGCCGACGCGTTGACCCCGCCCATGAACGGCACGAGCAGCGCCGACCGCAGGGCCGCGACCCGGGCCGCGTACCGCTCGTTCGTCAGCGGCAGCAGCACCCACGGCAGGATGGCGCCGGGCAGCGCCGCGGCGGACGTCGACCCGATGACGGTGGTGAACACCGGCCAGAGCGCGTAGGCCACCGCGCCCAGCAGCCGGGACGCCCCGCTGCCCACCCGCAGCCGTTCCGCCAGCCGCAACGCCCCCCAGTAGGCGACGGACACGATCAGTGACAGCCACAGCCGCTCCGCCAGCCACACCGGCAGCCGCAGCAGGTCGCACAGCCAGTAGAACGGCAGCATCGGCCACAGATAGCCGACGTACTGGTCCTGGATCCCGCCGAACCCGGCCCGGTCGTGCCACAACTGGCCGAGATCGGCGAGGAACTGCCCCGGATCGACCGTGACACCGAGCTTGGTGTCGAAGGTCTGCCGCCCCGGCCGCACCGCGACGAACAGCACGAACGCCACGGCCCAGAAGGCCGCCAGCCAGCGTCGCGACCGCGGGCCGTCGGGCGGGCCCGCGGTGGTCGCGGTGGTGGGGACGGCTGCCGGGGGAGGAGCCTGGACCGTGGTCGTCATGGGGGACACCGCCGCAGTATGAGGAGGAGGTTCCAGGTGGCGAACTCGCGGATGCCGGGCGCCTTGACGACGGTCTCCGCGAGGAAGGGCCAGTAGCGGGAGCGCGCCGAGACGACCGTGACGTCGTCCCGGGCGCGCACCTGCCGCAGGGTGGAGCCGATGTGCACCGCGAACAGGTTCTCGCCGAGCGTGTGCTTGGCGGGCGTGCCGGTGCGCCGCAGGTAGCGGGCCCGGGCCCGCTCCGCACCGAAGTAGTGCCAGGGGGCCCATTCGTGCCCGCCCCACGGCGACAGCCAGTTGGTGAACGACACGTAGATCAGCCCGCCGGGCCGCGTCACCCGGGCGAGCTCGCTGAGGAACGTCTCCGGATCGGCCACGTGTTCCAGCACGTTGGAGGAGAAGGTGACGTCCGCGACGCCGTCCCGCAGGGGCAGCAGGTACCCGTCGGCGACGACCGTGCCGTCGGGTGGCTTCTCGCCCAGTTCGGCCATGTCCGGTTCGAGCAGATGGGCATGGGCACCGCGGCGCCGGAACTCCTCGGTGAAGTAGCCGCTGCCGCCGCCGATGTCCAGGACGGTACGCCCGGCGACAGGACCGTCGTAGGCCTCGACCTGGTCCACGGCGTCGCGCGCCAGCAACGCGTAACAGCTCTCGGGATCGTCCTGTTCGTGGAGGAAGGCACGGAACAGGGCCAGAGATCTCCGGAACGAGGGGTCGCGATGAGAGGGGCGCGGGGCTGCACCGTGCGCGGCTGCGCCCCGTGGGCGCGGCAGGCCTCGGACCAGCGCACGCCGCCTCAAGGCCCCCAGCCCCTCACCGCCTCCGCGGCGACGACCCGAAACGCCCGCACAGTCCGGTCCCACCGGAACTGCGCCGCGCGCTCGCGCGCCGCCTTCCCCATCAACTCCCTCTCCCGCCCGGCCAGGGCAAGCGCACACCAGGCCGCGGCGAACGACGACTCGCCGCGGGCCAGAACGCCGGTCTCGCCGTCCACCACGGAGTCCTTCAGACCCGGCACGTCGAAGGCCACGCTCGGCGTCTCGCGGGCCGCGGCCTCCGTCACGACCAGGCCCCACCCCTCCACGGCGGAGGGGTGCAGCAACAGCCAGGCCGCGCACAGCAGCCGGTGCTTCTCGGCTTCCGTCACATACCCGGTGAACTCCACACCGGGACCGGCGAGCCGTTCGAGACGGTCCCGTTCGGGCCCGTCTCCGACGATCACCAGCCGGCCGCCGGTCACCGGCCGCACCCGCTCCCAGAGCCGCAGCAGCAGATCGATGCGCTTGTACTCGACCAGCCGCCCGACGGCGACGAACAGCGGCTCGGCCGAGCGGTCGGCCCGCGGGCCCGGCTCCTCGACCCCGTTGTGCACGACTCTGATCCGGTCCCGCTCGACCCCGATCGCGCGCAGCGCGTGGGCGGTCGAGGAGGACACGGCGACGAGCAGGTTCCGCTGCTGCGCCCCGGCCAGGGCCCAGTGCTCGAGTCTCCGGCCGATCCGTGCCGCCGGTGCCAGCGGCCCGCCGAAGCGCATCTTCCACAGGTCCGTGTGGACGTGGTTGACCAGGGTCAGCGTGGGCCCCTGGTGCCACAACGGCGCCAGGTACGGCATGCCGTTGCACACCTCGACCAGCAGGTCGCAGTCGCCGACCCGGCGGGTGAAGGCCGACCGTGCGCGCAGGTAGTGCCCGTACGGGCCGCCCGCCGACACGACCCGGTAGTCGCGGAAGGCCGCGGGCCCCCCGCACAGCAGGGTCACCTGGTGGCCCAGGCGGGTCAGGCCGTCGGCGAGCTTGTCGACCAGCAGCTCGGAGCCGCCGGCGGACGGGTTGTCCAGATCACGATGGGCGAGGAAGACGATCCGGCGCGGGTGTGGGGGGAGCGCCGGGGGGTGCTGCGCGTTGGGGGACGCGGCGCGTTGGGGGACCCCCCGCTCGAGCGCAGCCGAGAGTGGGGGAGTGGACGGTACGTGCTGGGGCATGGGTGCTCCAACTCGTCTCGGGGTGCGGAACTCAGCGTGGGGAAAACGTGGGGGTGTGGTCGTCACGGAGGGGTCGGCTCGTGGGGAGCCCGAGTTCTTCCTGGGAGCGGAGTGTGGACGGGATGTGCTGGGGTGGGGTTGGACAGTTTTCGCCCGGACGTTCGCCACGGCTACTCACCGACGTGACAATTTCGGGCTTTGTTGGAGCTGACGTCACATCACTTCGTGAGAGTGGGCTGGGGCGTTCCGGACGTATCGGCCGGAACGGGGTTCTCCGGCTCCTTCCGCCCGCGCGCCACGAGAACGCCACCCACCACCGCGAGCACGAGGCCGCCCACCGCCGCCCCGACCGGCAGTGTCGTGCCCACCATCCGAAGCTGCCCGCCGTCCCGCTTCGCCTGCCGCACGGCCTCCTTCTGGGTCGCGGTCGTGAACGAGACCTTCGGGCTGTCCAGCAGCACCGCCGCGTCCTTCTTGCCGCCCGGCGCCCGCAGGGTCCGCCTCGGGCCGGTCTGCGCGTAGATCACCCGGCCCGTCGCCTGGTCCACGACCAGCTCGAAGCCGTGGTTGGAGTACCACTCCTCGGCCAGCACCTGCGGCCGCTTCGGCTGGTCGACGAGGCTGCCGGGGACCATGCGCGTGCCGGTCCTGGTCGGCGGCACGGAGCCGGTGAACTTGTAGCCGGTGTGGCCCTGGACCTTCGCGGTGCCTCGGTAGCGCAGCACCACCGTGTCGCCGAGGGTGTTGTCCCACCACTGGTACGAGCGTTTCTGCACGTCGAAGGGGAACTTCAGATACGCCTCGCCCTCGATGTACGGCTTCTCCTCGCAGCAGTGCACCGGCCGCGTGGTCTTCCGGTCCATCACCCAGCGGTGCGGCACGAAGTCCAGCGCGTCGTGCGGATCGGCGGCCGGCAGCGACTTGTCGGTGTCGACCGTGGTCGTCACGTCCCAGATCGCGTTGCCGCTGCGTTCGCTGTCCTCGACGTTGCCCCGCACCCGCTGGGTCACGGTGATCGTCCGGTCGGGCACCGTCTCGATCCGGTCAGTGTCGAAGACGCTGCCCCGGCCGGTGTAGACGGCGGTGGTGTCGATGTCGATCGGGTTCACCGCGGCACGCGGCTCCACGTACCAGGCGAGCAGGGGCGCCAGTACCAGCAGGAACGTGCCGAGACCCAGCAGGACCAGCGAAAAGGGAGAGGTTGTACGGCGCATCCGGGCACTCCAGTGGCTTGGGACGGCTCGACGTACGAGAGGGCCGACACGGCGGAGGAAACAGCGCGTGCGGTTGGGCCGGGAACCGTAGGCCGCTCTTGACGGGGTGTCAATGCTTGTCGAGACTGGGCGCGACAGGCAGGGACGGGATGCCGGGGTGGGGAAACCGCCGGATGTTCTCCGGACGAATCCGGACAGAGAGGCTGACCCTGCGATGTCCAGACTGCTCGCTGCCGCGCTGACCGTCGCGCTCGGCGCCGCCCTCGCCGTGGGCGCCGCCCTCGGCGTGGTCGCGCTGCTCGAAGCCACACCCGACCAGCCGAACACCCCCCTGATCACGTACGAGCAAGACGGTCAGGGGAGTTGACGGTGACGGCCGCCCGCACCGCAGCCGTCACGACCCGCTCGGCCTGGCACGACGTGCCGCGCTTCCAGGTGCGCCGGTTCGCCGCGATCGCCATGGCCGAGGCACCCGCGCTCGCCGAGGAGATCCTCTGCGAGATCCAGCGCGAGTACCCGCATCTGCCCGTCGTCCTCGACGACTCCGGCGAGCCGATGGCCCTGGTCGGCATCCGCCGCGCCATCGAGGTGTTCGTGCAGCACCTGGAGCACTCGGAGGGCCGCCCGACCGTCCCGCCCGGCGTCTTCCAGGACTTCGGCCGCGGCGAGGGCAGAGACGGCCGCTCCCTCGACTCCCTCCAGGCCATCTACCGCATGGGCGTACGCCTGGCCTGGCGCCGCTTCGCCGACATCGGCCAGCGCGTGGAGATCCCGCCCCCGGCGATGTACGAACTCGTCGACGCGGGCTACGAGTACCTGGACGGACTGGTCGACCAGTCCGTACGCGGCTACGCCGAGGCCGCGGCCCGCCAGGCCGGCGAACGCCTGCGTCTGCAACGCCGCCTGATGGAGCTGCTGCTCGCCGAGCACCATCGCGGCGACCCGGCCGAGGCCCTCACCGAACGCGCCGCCCGCATCGGCTGGCCCTTACCGGCGAAGGTCGCGGTGGGCGTGCTGCTCCGCCCGGCCCGTGAGGCGATGGCCCCCGCGGTCGGCCAGGGCGTCCTGCTCGACATGGAGTACGAGCAGCCCCGCATGGTCGTGCCCGAGCCGGACGCGGCGGGCCGCCCCGAGCTCGTCTACCGGGCCCTGGCCGGCTGGTCCGGCGCGATCGGCCCGCCGGTCCCGCTCACCGACGCGGCGAAGTCCCTGCGCTGGGCGGAGGCGGCGGTCCGCCTGATGGAACGCGGCCTCCTCCCCTCCGGCGAGGTCCTCTACTGCACCGAGCACACCGAGGCCCTGGTCCTCCTCCAGCCCGAGGAACTGATCGACGACCTGGCCCTCAGGTGCCTGGCCCCCCTGACCCACTGCGGCCCCACTCACGGCCGCCGCCTCGCCGAAACCCTCCTGGCCTGGCTGGAGACCCGCGGCGGCGCCCCCGAGGTCGCCACCCGCCTCGGCGTCCACCCCCAGACCGTCCGCTACCGCCTGCGCCAGATCCGCGAACTGTGGGGCGACGAGATCGACGACCCCGACCGCCGCTTCGAACTGGAACTGGTGCTGCGGGCCCAGCGGTTACGCGGCGAGCTGGGATTGACGCGGGAGCGGCGTGCCGGCGTCGCCCTCCCCGGTCAGGTCGGACCAGCCCAGACTCACGATCGCGGAGCCGATGTTCTCGCTCAGGGCAGCTGAGGACACGTTCGAGCCCATGGTCATGTCACGCACAGAAATCCCCCCGCCTCTGCGACACCTGTGACGTGTCGCACACACGGCACTTTGATGTGCACACCACGCGCACGTGGCGTGCTCGGGGGTTTCCGCCCACGGGGCTCTGCCCATTGCCCGGGCATTCCTCTGTGGCTAGCCTGTGTTCGTCATGCCGATCGCCTGTTGAAATCTCGAACACAGGCGCCTGAGACATTTAGGGAGGGTGCCGGTCGTGGGACGCCTCGTACCAGCTGTGACCCGGGCTCTCGACATTCTCGAGCTCTTTCTCGACGGGGACGGGACGCTCTCCGCCCCCGACATCGTGCGCCGGCTCCAGCTGCCGCGCACCACCGTGCACGAGCTGGTGACCACGCTCGCCGCCCGGAAGTACATCGTTCCGATGCCCGGCCAGCCCGGACGCTACCGGCTCGGCGTGCGCCCGTACCAGCTCGGTGCGCGCTACTCCGAGCAGCTCGACCTCGCGGCCGAGGGCCAGCAGGTCGCCCGGGCCGTCGCCGAGACCTGCGACGAGACCGTGCACGTGGCGATCCTCGAGGACACGGACGTCATCTACATCGCCAAGGTCGACTCCACGCACGCCGTGCGGATGGTGTCGGCGGCCGGCCGCAGGCTGCCCGCCCACTGCACGTCCGTCGGCAAGATGCTGCTGGCCTCCCTTCCCGAGCCGGAGCTCACCGCGCGCATCCCCGACGGCGCCGAGCTGGTCGCGATGACCCCCAACAGCATCACCGACCCGGCCGCCCTGCGCGAGGCCCTGGCCGAGATCCGTGAGCGGGGCCTCGCCGTGGAGAACCGCGAGTCCAACCCGGACGTGTCCTGCGTGGCCGCGCCGGTCCGCGACCGCACCGGGCAGGTCGTCGCCGCCCTGTCGATCTCGGTGCCCATGATCCGCTGGAGCGAGGAGCGCCGGGCCGAGCTGGAGCAGCTCGCCGCCAAGGGGGCCGCCGAGCTCTCCGAGCGCCTCGGGCACCGGGGCGTGGCATGACGACGTCGTACGAGGTCGCGGTGCGTGCCGAGGCCGAGCTCGGCGAGGGACCCACCTGGGACGCGGCGACCGGCCGTCTCCTGTGGATCGACATCCTGGGCTCCCGCCTGCACACCTACGACCCGGCCACCGGTCGCCGCTCCGTGCGCCGCACGGAACAGCACATCGGCGCCGTCAAGCCGCGCGCCGGCGGCGGGCTGGTGCTGAACCTGCGCGACGGGATCGGCCTCCTCGACCCCGACGGCGGCTTTCGCTGGCTCCACCACGAGCCGGTCCCCGGCCGCCGCGCCAACGACGCCGCCGTCGCACCCGACGGCACGCTGTGGACGGGCACGATGCGCTACGACGAGGCACCGGGGGGCGGGACGCTGTCCCGCGTCACCGGGGACGGCTCGGTCGACGTGGTGCTCGACGACGTGGCCGTCAGCAACGGCACGGGGTGGAGCCCCGACGGGCGCCTCATGTACTACGTCGACTCCCCGACCCGGCGGGTCGACGTCTTCGACCACGAGGACGGGCGGATCACCGGGCGGCGGACCCTCGCCGAGGTCGAGGAGAGCGCGGGCTTCCCGGACGGGCTGACCGTGGACGCCGAGGGGTGCGTGTGGGTCTCCCTGTGGCAGGGGTCGGCGGTGCGGCGGTACACCCCCGACGGTGTGCTGGACCGGGTGGTCGAGCTGCCGGTGCCCCTGGTCACGGCCTGCGCCTTCGGCGGGGCCGACCTGAGCGATCTGTACATCACCACGGCGCGCGTGGGGCTCACCGAGCCGTCCGCGCTCGCGGGATCCCTGTTCGTGGTGCCCGGGGCGGGGAGGGGACTGGCGCACCCGCCGTTCGCGGGCTGATGTGAGGCGGGCGGGGGCGGCCGGGTCCCCGGGGCGCCCGCAGGCGCGTACGCCGACGGAGCGCGGACCCCGGACGGACCCGCCGGCCCCAGCCCCGGTCCCGGCCTCAGCGTCCCGTGTGGTCCAGCCGCCGCAGGACCGTCCGCTCGTCCTCCGTCAGCGGCGCCCCCACCGCCGCCGGCAGCGGCGGCCCGCTCAGCGTCGCCAGCACGGTCGAGGGCCGTAGCAGCCGCGTCGGCCCCGTCGTCATGCTCATCACGTCCCAGAGCGCCGACGCCGCCGGGTACGAGCCGGTCGCCGTGCGGATCATGCGGCGGGTGTAGGCGGTGACCAGGCGGTCGGCGACCCCGGGCGAGCCCCCGCGCGTCCCGGGGTACCAGACGTCCTGGCTCACCGCCATCGTCCACGCGGCCTCCACCGGTCCGGCCGCCCGCCGCTGCACACGCCTTGCGAGCCCGGGCTCGCCGAGTCCGGACCGCCGCAGCTCGCGGTCCAGTTCCAGGGCGCCCAGCGCGGCCACCGACATGCCCTGTCCGTAGGCGGGGTTGAACGTGGCCAGCGCGTCACCGAGGACGACGAGGCGGTCGGGCCAGGAGCGGACCTTCTCCAGGTACCGGCGGTGATTGCTGGTGCTGCGGCTGACGTGGACCTCGGTGAGCGGTTCCGCGCCGGAGATCAGACGGCCCACGATGGGGTCGGGCAGCTCCAGCGTGTACCGCAGGAACGCGTCCGGGTCGGACGGCGGTTCGCCGCCGCCCCGCGTGCCGGCGAGGCTGACCATCCAGCGGTCCCCCTCGATCGGCAGCACCATGCCGCTGCGGCCGGGCCGTCCCCGATACGGATCGGCCTGCACCATGGTCAGCGGGAAGCGCCCGGCCCCCTCGGGAGTGCGGTAGAGACGGGTGGCGTTCACCAGGCCGGCGTCCACCGTCCTCTCGCGCACGTCGTCGACGCCCAGCCGCGCCAGCCAGTGCACGATCCGGGAGCCGCGTCCGCTCGCGTCCACCACGAAGTCGGCGGCGAGGTCCTCCTCCCCCGCGGCGGTCGACAGGCGCACTCCGGTCACCCGCTGCCGCGACCCCGTCAGCTCCAGCACCCGCGCCTTGCGGATCACCACCGCCGTGCTGTCCAGCACAGCCCCCCGCACCGCCCAGTCGAGCAGGGCCCGGGTGCAGGTCAGCATCCGAGGCCCGGGGTGACGCCAGCGCCGCAACCAGCCCTCGGGCGTGAGGGCGACCATGCCCGAGCCGAGCGGTATCTCGTGCGCACCCGCGGCGAGCAGATGCTTGCGCATGCTCACGCCCGGCACCAGCTCCTCCATGGGGGCCAGTCCGCCCGCCATGAGGAGATGCGCGTGACGTCCCTGCGGCAGGCCCTTGCGGTGCTCCGGCCCCTCGGGCAGATCGTCGCGGTCGAGCACGATCACCTCGTCCGCGACGGCGGACAGGGCCGCCGAGGCCAGCATTCCGGCCAGACCCGCACCGATGACGACTGCTCTACGCGACATGCGACTCCTCGCACTCAGCCATGAAGGCTCCTTGTGCCCTGCGGGCATTCCCCGTCGTCCGGCCACAGCCGCGCAGCGCACAACACCCTCCGCCGGCAACGGTTTCGAGCCATGCGGGGCCCCGCCCCGGACGGCTCTCACCGTACCTTCACGTACCGTGCCCGCGGCCCCCCTGTGCGGTTCAGCCGGTGAGCGACCTGCCGTCCGTGGTGTCACGCGCCAGGACGCGGATCGCCCGGAGGTCCTCCGGGCGGCGCAGCACCCGGGACACGGCGCCGATCTCGCGCAGCAGGTCCGTGGTGTCGCGGGCACCGGTGCCGTCGTCCTCCCCGGTCCGGTTCCTGGTGTCGATCGCGTCCAGGATCGCCGCGGTGGCGGCGAGTGCCTTCGCCAGGTCGGGCGGGTGGCCGAGGGCGAGGGCGGCGTTGTGGAACCGTTCGCGCCGGTCCTCGTCGATGTGCCGGGCGAGCGGCAGCAGCACGTCGCGGATGAACGTCTCCCGGCGCACCAGCCGCAGCTCCGGCGTCGCGCGCAGCAGGAACGGGACCCCTGCGCCGTTGACCGTCTTCATCAGCAGGTACAGCGGCCGCAGTTCGTGCAGGGCGAGCCGGACGTGCCAGCGGCCGTGCAGGTACTGCCCGGCGTGCGGGAGGATGAAGCCGACCGCGATGAGCACGGCGGACAGGCAGGCGAGCGGCGGGGCGACGGCCGTGCTCAGCCAGTCCACGTTCCGCCCGGCCCAACGGGCCACCACCGCACTGATCTTGGCGGCGTCGAAGAACAGCTGCGCCGCGTAGCCCACGCCGAGGAACTTCAGCCCCCAGCGCAGCAGCGAGTCGAGCCCGTCCGTGCGGACCCAGTTCCAGATCAGCCCGTTGGTGACCAGTGCGGCCAGGGTGTGCGCGAGCAGGTAGAGCACGATCATCTCGCGCATGTACGGGGTGTTCGCGTAGTACGTGTCGAGATCCCGCAGCCGCTCCTCCGGTACGTCCGCGAGGGCGAACAGCACCCACATCGCGACGATCACACTCGCATAGACCACCACGACCCCCCGCATCGCGCGCCGGGTGTGGTCCGAGCGGTCGGACAGGCCGTTGCGCCAGGAGAGGATCAGCAGCAGGCAGGAGGCGCAGAACGCGGTGAGCAGCGAGTAGACCCAGGGGCCGGAGAAGTTCGCGACCCCGGTGAGCCGGTTGACCCGGGCGATCGTCGACGGCGCCACGAAGACGAACACCGCGCAGGCGAGCAGCAGCAGCCCGCCGACCGCGCGCAGCAGCGGGTCCCTCCAGAGCCGGATGATGCTCGGGAGCTTGATGGCCAGGGCGGCGGCGAGGACCCCCGCGGGGATCCACCAGAAGTTCGGATAGAACTGGTTGACGAACTCGGCCGGGGTGAGCGCCACCGTCGTCACGGGGCCGCACCTCCTCGCGGTCCCCGGTAGCCCAGCGACCGCTGCAGGGGTTCGAGGGGTACGTCCGGTCCGCGCCCGCCCGGCAGCAGTGCCCGGCAGCGCGCCGCCAGTTGATGTCCGAAGGCGTCGGCCTCGGACTCGTCCCGTTCCCGGGAGCCGTTGCGGGCGGCCACGGTCAGCGCGAAGTCCTTCCACCCCGGCCGGTCGGAGAACGCGTCGGCCGCCGCCGCACCCGCCCCCGGGTGATGGCGGTGCCCCGCGTGCAGATGCCACAGCTCGTGCCCGAGGATGACCAGTTGCTGCACGGCCTCGGCCCGTTCCTCGACGATGACGAGGTCGAAATCCTGGAACTCCACCCACAGGCCGGTCACTTCGATCTCGTCCGGGAAGCGCTCGAAGCGGAGCTCGACGGGCCGTCCACCGCGCCGGGTGCTCATCTCCTCGCACAGTGCCCGGCACAGCGACCGTACGTCGGCGGGGTAGTGGGGTCTCGCCCCCACCGCGGTGGCGAGTTCGGCGGCCAGGCCGCGCATGGCTGAGCCACTGCGTGGGCGCCTGAGCGCGGCGGTGACTCGGGCGGCCCTGATCCGCGCGCCCGCGATGTCCATCGCTCCCCCTTCTCACCGCCGGCCCGTCGACCGACGACGGCCCTGCCGGCGCGTCCGAGACTACGCGCCCGGAAGTGTGCGCGTCATGCGATCCGACGTCCGATGTTCAACGGAGAACGACCGTTCCTGCCCGGAACGTCCTGTCCGAAATCCGGCCGGACCATTGACGCGCAAGCGCTTCGAATTTACGGTCCCGTTCGAAGTAGCGAGCGCTATCCGAAATACCGAACGGTTTCTGATCATCGATCGTAAGGGCAGGGCATGGGACGACCTGACCTGAACCGCAGGCGGCTTCTCGGCGGGCTCGGCCGCCGTCGGCGTCTTCACCTTCATCGCCTCGTGGAACAACTTCCTCTGGCCGTACATGGTGACCGACAACCCCGACCTGATGACCATGCCGAACGGCATCGCGACGGTCATGAACTCCTACGCCATCCCATGGGCCCAGCTCATGGCCGGTGGCCTGATGGCGGGCCTGCCGCTGATCATCGTCTTCGTCCTCTTCCAGAGGCAGATCGTGGCGCGTAGCGCACACAGGCCTGGCAGGCCAGTAATCAGACGAAACTGAACCCCGAAAGGCAAAGCATGCACACCGCCCGCTTCACCCTCGACCCCGCATTCACCGTCGGCGAGGTCAACCCCCGCCTCTTCGGCAGCTTCGTGGAACACCTCGGCCGCTGCGTCTACACCGGCATCTTCGAACCCGGTCACCCCTCCGCGGACGCGGATGGCCTTCGCCAGGACGTCCTGGACCTCGTGAGGGAACTCGGCGTCACCGCCATCCGCTACCCCGGCGGCAACTTCGTCTCCGGCTACAAGTGGGAGGACTCGGTCGGCCCGGTCGAGGACCGCCCCCGCCGACTCGACCTCGCCTGGCGCTCCACCGAGACCAACCGCTTCGGCCTTTCCGAGTACATCGCCTTCCTGAAGAAGATCGGCCCCCAGGCCGAGCCCATGATGGCCCTCAACCTCGGCACCCGGGGTGTCGCCGAGGCCCTCGAACTCCAGGAGTACGCCAACCACCCGGCCGGCACGGCCCTGTCCGACCTCCGTGCCGCGCACGGCGACAAGGACCCCTTCGGCATCACCCTCTGGTGCCTGGGCAACGAGATGGACGGCCCCTGGCAGACCGGCCACAAGACCGCCCAGGAGTACGGCCGGACCGCCGCCGAGACCGCCCGCGCGATGCGCCAGATCGATCCGGGCGTCGAACTCGTCGCCTGCGGCTCCTCCAGCCAGTCCATGCCGACGTTCGCCGCGTGGGAGGCGACGGTCCTGGAGGAGACGTACGACCTCGTCGACCACATCTCCCTGCACGCCTACTACCAGCCCGAGGACGGCGACCTCGACTCCTTCCTGGCCTCCGCCGTCGACATGGAGTCCTTCATCGAGAACGTGGTCGCCACCGCCGACCACATCGGGGCGAAGCTGAAGTCGAAGAAGAAGATCAGCCTCTCCTTCGACGAGTGGAACGTCTGGTACATGTCGGAGTGGCACGAGATCGAGAACTCCGGCGCGCGGGACTGGGCCGAGGCCCCGCGCCTCCTGGAGGACAACTACAGCGTCATGGACGCGGTCGTCTGCGGCTCGCTCCTCATCGCCCTGCTCCGGCACGCCGACCGCGTCACGATCGCCTGCCTCGCCCAGCTCGTCAACGTCATCGCGCCGATCATGACCGAGCCGGGCGGCCCCGCCTGGCGCCAGACCACGTTCTTCCCGTTCGCGCAGGCGAGCAGGTACGGCCGCGGCCAAGTCCTCGACGTCCGCGTGGACTCGCCGAAGCACGAGACGAAGAAGTACGGCGAGACCGACCTGCTGCACGCCACCGCCGTGCGCGCCGAGGACGGCACCGTCACCGTCTTCGCCGTCAACCGCAGCCGCACCGACGCCCTGCCCCTCGACGTCGCCCTGAGCGGCCTCGACCTCACACGGGTCGTCGAGCACAGCGCCCTCGCGGACGCCGACCCCGACGCCCGCAACACCCTCGACGCCCCCGAGCGGGTCGCCCCGCACACGGTCGACGGCACGGCCCTGAAGGACGGCACGCTCAGCGCCGTCCTGGAGCCGCTGTCCTGGAACGTGATCCGGCTGGCGTGACGGGCCCGGTCAGCGTTCGATGTGCGGCAGGGCGGTCGAGGACGCCGAGGCCGGGGTCGTCCCGGCCGCCCGGTAGCCGTCCGAGCCCGGCACCTTCGCCAGGGCGTTCATGACGACGGGGGTCGTGGCCACCGGCCCCCGCTCGCTCACCCAGGCCGTGCCGTCCCAGCGCAGGTGGTGGGCCCGGGGCTGGTCCCAGAAGTCCCAGCCGGCGATCCGGCCGGGCCGTCCCCGCGCGTCGGCGACGATCCCGTTGAGCATGCCGGCACCGAACGGCTCCGTCACGCCCTGCCAGGTGCTGCCGTGGCCGTGCAGGAGCAGCACTCCCGGCGGCTTGCCGATCGGCCGCCGTCCCACACCAGAGCCAGGGGCGAGCCGAGGGTGCTTCCGCTGCGGCCCTCCTCGCCCACGGCCCCCGCCAGGCCGGCCCCCCGCGCCGGTGACGTCCCGCAGCTGGGCGGCCGGTGCGCCGTCCGGTACCGGCACGGCCTGCCACACCCGGGGCGCCCCGGTTGCCCGTGCGGGCGCCGCCGCGGCCCGCCCTCCGGCCACCGGGGCGAGTCCCAGACCCGCCCCGGCACCGGCTATTCCGCTGATGAACCGCCGTCTTCGCGCAGAAGTCCGCTCCCTGTCGCAGCCCGAAGGCACAACACGGTGAACCAGCGTGCCGGAGAAGGCAATGCACGCGGACGGCCCGATCCGGTCACACCGGATTCACGGGCACTCCTCCGGCCGCCGCGCCCAGCAGGGTCAGCCGCGCCTCTCCGGGCCCGGCCGGTGTGGTCCCGTCGGACAACACCGCCAGCGCCAGTGTGTTGGCACCCCGTGTGCGCAGGATCCCGTTGGGCAGCACGAAGGTGTGCTGCGGGCCCACGTCGTTGATGTACTGGCCCATGTTCCAGCCGTTGAGGAAGATCTGGACGCGGTAGGCCCGGCCCGGGTCGTCGTCGAGGACGAGCCCGATCGAGGCGTCGACACCCGGGGCGACGTCCAGCCGGAAGTCCGTCCGGTACCAGGTGACGCCCTGCCGCCGCTCGGCCCGGGGGAGTTCGGCGTCCTTCCAGTCCCCGTCGTCGTACTCGGGCAGATGCCAGCCCTCGCGCTCCCCGTGCAGCCCGCCGGTGTTCATCGGCCCGCGCACGGGATCGGGCGTGGAAGCGCCCTGGATCCGCCACGTCACCTCGGGGGAGCCGCCCTCGAAGGTGACGGCGGTCAGACCCCGCGCGGCCTTGTGCGTGTCGAGGGCCTTGCCGTCCATGTCGTGCTGCATCCGCCGCACGAGCACGGAGAGCACATGCCGGTCACGCTTCCCGTCCCGCGCCTCACGCAACCTCTCCCGCAGCTTCTCCGGCAGGTCGAAGCCCGCCTTCGCGGTCCACGTCCCCTGCCGCGCCCGCTCCTTGTCGGGGACCGGCATGCGGTGCGTGCCCAGCGGCTCGCCGTCCAGCCAGGCCATGAGCAGGCCCTGGGTGCCCGTGCTGTAGGCGAGGGACACGGACTCGATGCCGTTCTCGTCGTTCCACTCGCCCCGGTACCAGACGTCGCCGTAGTGGAAGCCGTAGTCGTCCGCGAACAGGACGGGCTGCCCGTCGGGCACGGGCGTGGTGCTGAAGGTCGTCTCCTTGTCGGCCGTCGTCCAGTCCGAGTCGTCGAAGTCCGGCTCGGACTCCGGGTTCCCGGCCCGGCGCCGCCAGCCGTCGAGGGCGGGCAGGGACGGCCGGGCCACCCCGGGCAGCGGCCGCAGCGCCAGCAGGCTGCCGGAGGCGCTGATCCGGGTCGCGACCGGGCGCCCGTTCCAGGTGACGTGGGTGATCCCGCGCGGCCCCCACACCTCCAGGCCGGTCTGCCCGGTGGTGTCGCCGGTGAGGTGGACCGTGGAGTCGCGCAGCTCGGCCGAGCGCAGCAGGGCGGGGCCGTAGACGAGGAGCGGGCCGGACGGGGTCTCGTAGGGCCACAGCCGCAGGGCGGTGGCGTCGTCGGCGAACAGCACCAGCATCGGGGTGTCCACCCCGTCGCCCTCGACCCGCACCCGGCTCAGCCCGCCCGCGCCGAGCGGGGCCGTGATGTTCAGCTTGCCGAGGTTGTACGCCCAGGCGGGCTCCGCGTCCAGCCGCATGGGCGTCGGCTCGTCCGCGCACTCCAGGACGACCTGCGCCATCTCGCCCCGTCGGCCCGCGAACACGGCGATGTCCTGCCGCCCGGCGGTCAGGCTCAGCATGGGCTGCACGGTGGAGTGCACCAGCGTCCGGTGCCCGAGCCGCAGACCGGCGGCGATCAGCTTGGCGTCCCGGGCCGGGACGGTGACCGGCACGTCGATCCCGGCCTCCGGCAGCGTCGAGGAGACCGCCTCGCCGGTGTCGTTGCGCAGGACGTAGAAGTGGGCCCCGGTGTCGGGGTTGGTCAGGTGGTAGACCTTGATCCGCTCGTCACTCGCGCGCACCGACTTCGCCCGGTGCAGCTTGGCGAGGTCGGGCACGAACCGCAGCAACTGCCCGGTCTGGTGCATCGGCGCGAGCTTCGGGGTGGCGTTGCGGGCCTCGTCGAACGCGGCGCCGTAGTCGTACGAGGTGTACACGGCCGGCGCGGGCAGCCAGCCCCAGGAGGTGCCGCCGAAGGTCATGTAGACGTTGTGCAGGGTGATGCCGTTGGCGAGGTTGGTGAGGTGGAAGCGCCGCTCGTACGCAGCGTCCCGGGTCCGGCGCGCCTCGGCGTACCCCTTGCCGTCGAACGCCGACCCGCCCCACGGATCGAACCAGCCCCCGCCGAACTCGGGCACGAACCCGGGCGTCTTGGGACTGGCCGTGGCCCCGCCCGTCGCGCCGCCGCTCCCGAAGAGCCCCCAGTCGGGCGGCACCCGGTCCGGCTCCGGGTATCCGTCGAACCCGTACAGCCAGCGCCCCTTCTCCCCGCCGGTGCCGAACGACCCCGGGGTCCAGTGGCCGCCCGGCCCCTTGTCGTTGTGGAACAGCGGTACGTCGATGCCGTCGGCGCGGACCTTCTCGTACAGGTACGACATGTAGGCGCGCCCGGACGGCTCGTCGACGTGCGCGTCGTACTCGTTCTCGATCTGGTAGAGCAGGACCGTGCCCGTGCCCCGCGTGAACAGGCGTTTGGCGACGACGGCGTTGACGGCGGTCAGCCACTCGTCGACATAGCGCAGATACGTCGGGTCGGAGGTCCGGGCCCGGCCCTCGGTGGCGGTCAGCCAGCCCGGGAAGCCGCCGGCGTCGACCTCGGCGTTGATGTACGGCCCGGGCCGCAGGATCACGTACAGCCCCGCCTCGGCGGCCGTCCGCAGGAACAGGTCCAGGTCGCGCACGCCGGTGAAGTCGTAGCGGCCGGGGGCGGGGGAGTGGTGATTCCAGGCGACGTACACGCTGACGGCGTTGTAGCCGTGGGCCCGCATCTTCTCCAGCACGTCCCGCCACAGCGACGGGCTCGGCAGCCGGAAGGGGTGCATCTCGCCCGACCAGAGCACCAGGCGGCGGCCGTCGACCAGCAGCGAGTAGTGGTCGAAGCCGATCTCGTGCGGCCGGCCGTCCGCGCTCGGCACCGGTGGCGGCGGGCCGGTGGGCGCGGTGCGTGCCGGGTTGGCGGAGGTGGGCGACCCGCTGCCGGTCAGCGCGAAGCCGAGCGCCGCCGTGCCGGCCAGAGCGTGGAAGGTACGCCTGCTGAGCTCCAAGGGAGCGCCTCCTGTTGTGCCTTGCGATACGTGGTGCGTGGTGCGTGTGGTCGTCGTGCGGGGGTGCGTGTGCTCGCTGTGGTGCGCGGTGCGTGTGCTCAATGTCTACAGGGTCACGGGGACAATGGTCCTATGGGGATCTCGGCACGAGCGGACTACGCGGTACGAGCGGTCGTGGAGCTGGCCGTCCGGCAGGGGGAGGGGCCGGTCAAGGCGGAGGCCGTCGCCACAGCGCAGGACATCCCCCACAAGTTCCTGGAGGGGATCCTCGGGGATCTGCGGCGTGGCGGGGTCGTCGACAGCCGGCGTGGCGGGGGCGGCGGCTACCGGCCGGCCCGGGAGGCCGCGGAGATCACGGTCGCGGACGTGATCCGGGCCGTCGACGGGCCGATCGTCTCGGTGCGCGGCGAACGGCCGACCGGTCTCGTCTACTCCGGCACCGCCGAGCCGCTGCTGCCGCTGTGGATCGCCCTGCGGGCCAATGTGCGCAGGATCCTGGAGGGCGTGACGATCGCCGACCTCGCGGCCGGGGCGCTGCCAAAGCCGGTGGAGCGGCTGGCGGCGGAACCGGCGGCCTGGGAGAACCCCTGAGGGGCTGCGGCCGTGCGCGGCGCTGTGCGTGATCCTCATTCCGTCCTCGGGATGTCCTCGGTCTGACGCACTGGTGCAACGCACCCTATGTGCCTGCCGGTATCCCAGTGAATTCCCGCCAGTGTGAATGGCCGGAGAGCGACCTGGCCCGCTCCCGTCGCGCTGCGTACGATGCGACCGCTCCCGCTCTTCACATCACCTTCATGGAATGGTCACAGGTCGGGGGTGCGTGCGGCTGTCGCTTTGACATGCCCATGCTCTGTTCCTGTCACGATCCACCCCCCACGTACGGATGGGAGAACCATGGCCGGTGGCCTGCTCCTGAGCGGTGCGGTAGCCGCGCTCCTCACCAGCGCACTTCCCGCACAAAGCCCGTCCTCCGGGTTCGACGACCCGCCCCCGGACAAGATCATCATCCAGGTCGCCACGGTGAACGGCTCCGGCTGCCCGCAGGGCACGGCAGCGGTCGCCGTCTCCGAGGACAACACCGCCTTCACGGTGACCTACAGCGACTACCTCGCCCAGGCCGGCGGAAGCTCCGACCCGACCGCGTTCCGCAGGAACTGCCAGCTCAACCTGAGGGTCCACGTCCCCGGCGGCTTCACCTACGCCATCGCGAGCGCGGACTACCGGGGATTCGCCTCACTCCAGCGGGGCGCGAGCGCCACCCAGCGGGCCTCGTACTACTTCCAGGGCTCGCCCAGCACGGTGTACAGGAACCACCCCTTCAGCGGCCCCCTCAACGACAACTGGCAGGCCACCGACGAGACCGACTGGGCCCAGCTGGTCTACGCACCCTGCGGAGTCCAGCGCAACTTCAACATCAACACCGAGATCCGCGTCAACGCCGGCACCCAGTCGGCCGACAAGGTCAGCTTCATGACGATGGACTCCACGGACGGGGACATCAGCACGGTGTACCACCTGGCGTGGAAGGAGTGCCCGAAGAAGTCGTGACGGTGTGAACGGGGGCGGCCCTCACCGGGCCGGTGGTCCGGTGAGGGCCGCCCCTCGTGTTCCCGCGTGGACGCTGCGGCGAGGGCCGGTCAGCCCCGGGGTGTCAGCGCCGCCGCGGTGGCCTGCGCGAAGGCCTCCGCGTTGTCCAGCATGATGTTGTGACCGCAGTCGGGGATCGCGACGACGGACACGCCCGCCTCGCCGAGGGCGTCGGAGCCCGGGAGCGGCCCGTCCGCCTCGGGAAGCAGGAAGGTGCGGGGAATCCTCAGATCCAGCAACAGCTCCCGCATCGTGGGGTCCGTGCCGCGCGTCAGATGGAACGCGCTGCGGTGCAGGGCCTCGCGGCCGGCCAGGCGCATCGTGGACCACCAGTGGGCGCCGACCCGGTCGCGGACCTCCTCCCAGCCGCCGCCCGTCACGAACTCCTCCTCGGAGTAGGCGGCGATGCCGCTGCTGCCCGAGGAGCCGCGCGTGCGCGGGATCGGGTCGAGGTTGGCGTCGACGAGCACCAGCCGGGAGACCAGGTGGGGATGGCGGGCCGCCAGGACGATCGCCACCGAGCCGCCCATGCTGTGCGCGATCACCTCGGCACCCGAAACCCCCGCTGCGGTCAGGGCGTCGGCGAGCGCGTCGGCGTGCGATTCGAGCGTGTAGTCGAAGGCCGTCGGACGGTCGCTGATCCCGTGGCCCAGCAGGTCGATCAGCAGCGACCGGCGCCCGGCCAGCAGCGGATGGACCGCGGCCCGGGTGAAGTAGGCGGGCGATGTGGCGCCCAGTCCGTGCACGTAGACGCGCGGCGGCTCCTGCCCCGGCAGTTCGACCCAGCGGATCCGGTCGCCCTCGGGTGTTACGGCGGCGCTGCGCACGGTCTGCTCTCCTGTGGTCACGACGACGGGAGACACGAGAGTAGCCACTGAGGTTGGATGAGCCATGGAATTCTTCTGCCACCACCGTGACCGGCCCGGCTCCCTGCCGCTGCGGGAGGAGCTGGGGGAGGCGCACTGGGCCTATATGGACCGGTACGAGGCGGAGTTGATCGCCCGGGGGCCGACCTTCGCCGAGGACGGGGAGACCCCCACCGGCAGTGTGCACATAGTCGACCTGCCGGATCCCGCCGCCGCGCGGGCGTTCGCCTTCGACGAGCCCAACTACCAAGCCGGGGTGTACCGGGACGTCCTGCTGCGGCGCTGGCGCAATCTGCTGGGGCGGACGATGTGGGAGTTTCCGGGCGGGCGGACGGGCGGAGAGCGCCATCTGGTCCTCGGACTCGGGCCCTTGAGCGGAACCGCCCTCGATGTGCCGTCCGACCGCGACGAGCTGATCGCCTACGGGCCCCTGCTGTCCGACGACGGTGAGGGCTGGGTGGGCACGGCCGCACTGGTCCGGGCCACGGACCCGGAGGCGGCGCGTGCCGTGCTGCCCCCGGGGCGGTACGCGGGCGTCGAGGTGCACGCGTGGGAGTTCGGCGGGCGACGGTGACGCGAGCTCCCGGAGCCCACCGCGGCGCGTGGGCTCCGGGCCGTGGGCCGTGTCAGCCCTGCTCCACACCCAGGGTCAGCGCACCCGCGTAGCCCGCCGACGTCGTGCTGCCGAGGGGCGTGAGGGTGAGGAGGCCCGAGGCCGCGCCGCCCTCGTCGTAGATGGAGTCCTGGGCGAGTGTGGTGCGCGGGACCGTGTTGACCTTGTACGCCGGGAGTGCGGCGACCCTGGTCGTGATCGCCTCGGCGAAGAAGAGCTGGCCGGTGTGGAGTTCCTCGCCGCCGGTGAAGGATCCGTCGGGGGTCAGGGTCACGTCCGTGTGGACCTTGATGTGGATGTGCACGCAGCGACCCCGGTACCAGCCCGGGTAGACCGTCGTGATCGCCGCGACGCCGCGCGCGTCGGTGAGGACGCCACCGCGCAGGAACGTGCCGTTGTCGGGTTCGTCGTGGCCGTTGTTGCCGACGAAGCCGGAGTACTCGCCGAGGGCGTCACAGTGCCAGATCTCCACCAGGGCGTTGTTCAGGGGAGCGCAGGTGTCGTCGTCGACGACCGTGAGCGTCAGCTTCAGCGGGATGCCGGTCTTGTCCTCCCGGATGTCGGAGCGGACGTACTGCCCGTCGAGGTAGTAGGGGCCTTCGGTCATCTCCTTGGTCAGGGTGCACACGGCTGCGGCGGCGACCGGGGCGGTCGCGGCACGGCCGGCAGGGGTCTCGGTGCCGGGGGCCGCCGCGCCCACGGCCAGGGCGGCCGCGGTGGCGCCGGTGGCCAGCAGGACGGTGCGGCGGCCGAGGGACGTGTCGGGGCGGTCCTTCGAGGTGTCTGTCATGAACACGGCACTCTAGGGAGGCTTTCTGTCGGGGAGCTGTGGATCCGGCAAAGTGACGGTGCGTCAAGTAGATTGTGAGACGGTCGTGAAATGCCTTGGCGGGCACGGGTGTTGAGCTTGGCATGACGCAGAATCCGGGGCCCCGTCCCCTGTCCGACGCAGCCCTCTGCGACCTGCTCGGCAAGCAGCAGTTCGGCACGTTCGCCACCGTCAAGCGCAGTGGCCACCCGCATCTCACCACCATGCTGTACAGCTGGGACGCCGAGTCCCGCACGGTGCGCTTCTCGACCACCGCCGACCGTGTCAAGGTCAAGCACCTGCGCCGTGAACCGCGTGCGGCGCTGCACGTGCAGGGCGGGGACGTCTGGTCGTTCGCCGTCGCCGAGGGCGACGCCGAGGTCTCCGAAGTCACCACGGTCCCCGGCGACACGGTCGGCCGGGAACTGCTCGCGATGATCCCGGCGGGCGCCCGACCGGACGACGAGGGCGCCTTCCTCCGGCAACTGGTCGACGAGCGGCGCCTCGTCATCCGGCTGAGGGTGGACCGGCTGTACGGGACCGCGCTCGACATCGCGTAAGGGGAATGCGGCACGACGAGCACCGCGAGCCCAGGGGCCGCGCCCTCGCGGAGATGCTCGTGGCGACGGCCAGGGCGGCGGGGTGACCGAGCCGGCCGGTCTGATCGTCGGCGGTGAGGCCGAGTGCGTGGACGTCTACCACGTCAGGTACTACGGCCTGGGCCTGCCCACCGGCTGACCTTCAGCGGCCCCAGCCGGTTCCTCGGCTCATCACCCATCCCTCATCCCCATCCCCCATCCCCCGTCTCCCGTCTCCCAATGGTCCGCGCAGCTGTTGCTGCGCGGACCATTGACGCGCAAGGGGTTCGATTCTACGGTCCGTTCGAACTTGCGATCATCTTTCGAAATATCGAGCAGCTCTTCACCCTCACCGCGAGGAGAGGACCCGCATGAGCCGCAGTCCCCGCACCCTCCGCAGGCGAACCGCCCTGTTCGCCCTCCCCGCCGTCGCGCTGCTGGCCCTGGTCCCGGGCCCCGCGTCCGCGTACCCCGGCCCCGGCCGGGTCACCGGCGACGTCGTCACCCACGACCCTTCGATGATCCGCACCTTGTCCGGGCAGTACCTGCTGTACGCCACCGGCGGCGGCATCGCGAGCAAGACCTCCGGCGACCGCACCGCCTTCCGCAACAGAAGCGACGCCTTCACCAGCAGGCCGAGCTGGTGGAAGAACTACTCGTCCGTCCCGGAGGCCTGGGCGCCGGACATCTCGTACCACGGCGGCAAGTACCTGATGTACTACTCCGTCTCGAAGTTCGGCTCGAACACCTCCGCCATCGGCCTCGCCACCTCCAGCACCGGCCAACCGGGCAGCTGGACCGACCAGGGCACGGTCCACACCTCGAACTCCGCCGCCGACTTCAACGCCATCGACCCGAACCTCTTCGTGAACGACGACGGCACGTGGTGGCTGTCGTTCGGAAGTTGGTGGACCGGGATCAAGATGATCCGGATCGATCCGTCCTCCGGGAAGCAGCTCTCCTCCCACACCACCCGCTACTCGCTGGCCTCCCGCCCCACCGGGACCAAGGCCGTCGAGGCGCCCTTCATCGTCAAGCGGGGCGGCTCCTACTACCTCTTCGCCTCGTACGACACCTGCTGCGCGGGCACCGGCTCGACGTACAAGGTGAAGGTCGGGCGCGCCTCCAGCGTCATCGGGCCGTACCGCGACAAGAACGGCGTCGACCTGGTGAACAACGGCGGCACACCCGTCCTGGAGTCGCACGGCAGCGTCATCGGCCCCGGCGGCCAGTCGATCCTGAACGACGCCGACGGCGACCTGATCGTCTACCACTACTACGACGGCAACGCGAACGGCACACCCAAGCTCGGCATCAACCTCCTGAACTGGAGCAGCGGTTGGCCCGTCGCCTACTGACGCCCCAGGGGCGCGGGGCCGTGCTCGATGTGCGGCTCCGCCGCGTGGGCGCCCACAGCCACGAAGGGCCCGCACCCGCACGGTCGCAGCAACCACCTACGGCGGGAGGGCGCTACCCGGCCTGCCCCATCCCCGCCGCGTTCGGCCAGCTCTGCGCGGCGGGCCACCCCGTGGCCGGCGCCGGAGTCAGCCCGTTCGTCCCCCGCACCTGCGCCGCCGTCAGGCCCCCACGGGCCGGAACACCGGGCGGCGTGGGCCCGGTGAACGGAGCGGCCATGGGTGACGGCGCCGGAGCCGGGGCCGGAGCAGGGACCGGCGCCGGAGCGGGCATGGGGGCCTGAGCCACGGGCGCCAGGGGCGGCGCCGGGGCGGCCACCGGCTGGGGAGCGGGCTGCGGCACCGCCTGCGGCATCTGCGGCTGCGGCATCTGCGCCGCGGCCGGCATCGGCATCCCGCCGCCCGTATCCGCCGGCACGGCGGACGCGGCGGCGGGGAGCGGCATGCCGATGCCGGTGGCCGGAGCGGGAGCCGGGGCGGTGGCCGCCGCGGCGGGAGCGAACCCCACCCCACCCGTGCTCGCGGCCGCCGGGGCGAGCCCCGGCCCCCCGACCCCCGTGGTCGCGGCGGCCGGCGCGGCGGCCATCCCCACCGCCTGCGCTGCGAGCCCCCGCATGCCCGACCCGTTCGTCTCGCTCACCAGACGGTCCACGGCCGCCGTACCCGAGCTGTAGCTGGTCCCATTGCCCAGCTCGGGTACGGCGGCTCCCCTCCTGGACGTCCCGTAGAGCACCTGTTCCAGGCCGGACACCAGGCGACGCACGTCCACCTGGGGGCGCACCACGAGACGCAGGAAGCGACTGGACGAACCGATCTTGTTGCCGCACTCGCGGACCAGGATCCGGTGCTCGGTGAGCATCCGGTCCCGGACCACGGTGCCCTCGGCGCCCACGGGGAGGCGCACGAAGAGGAAGTTGCCCTGCGAGGGGTAGACCGTGAGCCCGGGCAGGGAGGAGAGCTGGCCGGCCATGTCGAGACGGTCGCGGCGCACCTGCTGGAGGCTCTGCATGTACTCGGCGCCGTGCTCCTTCAGCATGAAGACGACGTGCTCGGCGAAGGAGTTGAGGTTCCACTTCGGCAGCATCGAGCGGACCCGGCCCGCGAGCGCCGGGTTGGCGACGAGGTAGCCGAAGCGGATGCCGTGCAGGCCGAAGTTCTTGCCGAGGCTGCGCAGTACGACGACGTTGGGCCGCAGCATGGCCTCCTGGACGACCGACGGCTCGGCCTCGGCGTCCGCGAACTCCAGGAACGACTCGTCGATGACGATCAGGTCGAGGTCGGCCATGGCGTCCATGAACTGCACGATGGCGTGCTTGTGCAGGAAGCCGCCGTCGGGGTTGTTGGGGTTGCAGATCACCGCGACGCGGGTGCCGCGGGCCCGGATGAACTCGGCGTACTGCGCGAGGTCGAGGGCGAAGCCGCTGGACTCCTGGAGCGGGAACATGTCGACCCGCTTGCCGGTCTCCATGGGCTGGTCGGTCCAGCGGCCGAAGGTGGGGACGGGGACCGCGAGCGACTCACGGACCAGCAGGTGGTCGATCCAGGTGATGAGCTCGGTCGAGCCGTTGCCCATGGCCACGCACTGCGGGGGCAGCTGGAGCAGGCTGCACAGCTCGGCGGTGATCGTGTCGGCGCTGCTCGGGTAGTACGTGATGATGTCGCGCAGCCGGCCCGCCATGTCCTCGAACATGGCCGGGGTCGGGAAGTACGGGTTGCAGGGGATACAGAAGTCCACGGGGCCGGCTCCCTCGCCGCCCTCACGTGTCAGAGCCGCCATCGACGGGCTGTGTGCCGCGGTACTGCGGAACAGCGACGTGACGTTGTCGGCCATGGAACCTCCGTATGGGGCGGGTCCGTTGGGGACGGACGGACCCGACGTTTGAGGGCGGCCCGCGCGGGGGAGCGCGGGCCGCCCTTTCATACGGAGGTCACGGGGACACTGTTCAACCGTCATGAAAACGGTCGGAACATGTGCCCATCGTGTGAAGGCCTGTCAGTGGCCTCAGCAGCCGAACGTGTGGATCGTGGTCGTGCGGTACGTCTGCCCCGGTCGCAGCACCGTGGAGGGGAACTTCGGCTTGTTCGGCGAGTCCGGGAAGTGCTGCGTCTCCAGGCAGAGCGCGTCGCCCTGCCGGTAGGTGCGGCCGGACGGGCCCGTCAGCGTGCCGTCGAGGAAGTTGCCGGAGTAGAACTGCAGGCCCGGCTCGTTCGTGGCGATCTTCAAGGACCGGCCGGAGGCCGGGTCGCGCAGGGTCGCGACGTGCTCGGGCCGGGCGGTGATGCCCTTGTCGAGGACCCAGTTGTGGTCGAAGCCCTTGGCGGTGACCAGCTGCGGGTGCGAGGTGCGGATGTCCCGGCCGATCGGCTTGGCACGGCTGAAGTCGAAGGGCGTGCCCGCGACCTTGGCCAGCTCGCCCGTGGGGATCAGGCCCGCGTCGGTGGGCGTGTAACGGGACGCGGCGATGTGCAGCTCGTGGTCCTCGATGGTGCCGCTGCCCTCGCCGGCCAGGTTCCAGTAGACGTGGCTGGTGAGGTTGACGACGGTGGCCTTGTCGGTGGTGGCCTCGTAGTCGATGCGCCAGTCGCCGTGCCGGGTGAGCGTGTACGTCACCTTCGTCTTGAGCGTGCCCGGGTAGCCCATCTCGCCGTCGACGCTCGTGTAGTACAGGTGCAGGCCGACGTCGGAGCCCTTCACGAACGGCTCGACGTCCCACACGCGCTTGTCGAAGCCCTGGGAGCCGCCGTGCAGGCTCTGCTCGCCGTCGTTCACGGACAGCTGGTGGTTCTTGCCGTCGAGGGTGAACCTGCCCTTGCCGATGCGGTTGCCGTACCGGCCGATCAGGGCGCCGAAGTACGGGGTCTTCGCGACGTAGTCCTCGAGGTTGTCGAAGCCCGCGGAGACGTTGGCGTAGCGGCCACGACGGTCGGGGATCTCCAGGGACTGGACGACACCGCCCCAGGAGAGGACCTTCAGGCGGGTGCCGCCGTTCTCCAGCGACCAGCTGTAGACCTTGGTGCCGTCGGCCAGCTTGCCGAAGAGCGTCTTCACCGGCTTCCTGCCTCCCGTGGCGTGTGCCGTGCCGCCGAGCGTGGTGGCGGCTATGCCCGCCGCCGCTGCTCCGGCGATGACCGTGCGTCTGTTCAGTTCCATGTGTGCGGCTCCCGATAAGGAGAGGGCCCCGCCTTCCGGCGGGGCCCCGATCTGACTTACGAACCGACCTTGCGCTTGTTCCACACGTCGAACCCGACCGCCGCCAGCAGCACCATGCCCTTGATGACCTGCTGCCAGTCGGTGCCGATGCCGACGAGGTTCATACCGTTGTTCAGCACGCCCAGGACCAGGCCACCGATGATCGCGCCGAGCACGGTGCCGACACCGCCGCTCATCGACGCACCGCCGATGAACGAGGCGGCGATCGCCTCCAGCTCGAAGTTGAGGCCGGCCTTGGGAGAGGCCGCGTTGAAGCGGGCGGCGAAGACCAGACCCGCCAGGGCCGCGAGCATGCCCATGTTCAGGAAGACCAGGAAGGTGACCTTCTTGTCCTTCACACCCGACAGCTTGGCCGCCGGGAGGTTGCCGCCGATCGCGTAGATGTGACGGCCGATGATCGCGTTGCGCATGACGTAGCCGAAGCCGACGAGCAGCACGCCCAGGATGAGCAGCACGATCGGGGCGCCCTTGTAGCTGGCCAGCAGCATGGTGAGCGTCAGCACCGCGGCACCGATCGCGACCAGCTTCAGCAGGAACAGCTTGGCGGGCGGGACGTCCAGGTCGAACTCCTGCTGCCGCTTGCGGTCACGGACCTCCTGGAAGATCACGAAGGCGATCATCGCGAAGCCCAGCAGCAGGGTGAGGTTGTGGTAGTTCGTGTTCGGGCCGACCTCGGGCAGGAAGCCGTTGGCGACCTTCTGCAGACCGTCCGGGAACGGACCGAGGGTCTGGCCCTCCAGGAAGATCTCCGTCAGTCCGCGGAAGATCAGCATGCCCGCCAGGGTCACGATGAACGACGGTATCCCGCCGTACGCGATGAAGAAGCCCTGCACGGCACCGGCGACCGCGCCCACGGCCAGGCAGAGGACCACGGCGAGGGGCCACGGCAGGTCCTGTTTGACCATGAACACGGCGGCCATCGACCCGACGAACGCCGTCAGCGAGCCGACCGAGAGGTCGATGTGGCCGGCGATGATGACCAGCATCATGCCGATCGCGAGGATCAGGATGTAGCTGTTCTGCAGCACCAGGTTGGAGACGTTGCGCGGCAGCAGCAGGTCGCCGTCGGTCCAGACGGCGAACAGGGCCACGATCAGGCCCAGCGCGATCAGCATGCCGTACTGCCGCATGTTGCGGCGCATACCGTCCATCACCAGCTGCAACAGGCCGTCGCCCGCGGCCCCTCCGCTCTTGCCCGGCGGCGCGGGGGCCGGGCTCTTGGCGGTCACGTCCGTGCTCATCGGGATACCTCTTTGTCCTTCGTCATCTGACGCATCAGCGATTCCTGGGAGGCCTCGGCCCGCGAGAACTCACCCGTCAGCCGCCCCGCGGCCATCGTGTAGATGCGGTCGCACATGCCGAGCAGCTCGGGCAGCTCGGAGGAGATGAAGACGACCGCCTTGCCCTGGGCGGCCAGCTGGTCGATGACCGTGTAGATCTCGTACTTGGCGCCGACGTCGATACCGCGCGTCGGCTCGTCCAGGATCAGCACGTCCGGACCCGAGAAGATCCACTTGCTGAGGACGACCTTCTGCTGGTTGCCGCCGGACAGCTTGCCCACCGGCTCGAACACCGTCGGCGCCTTGATGTTCATGGACTTGCGGAAGCCCTCGGCGACCTGCCGCTCCTCGTGCTCGTCGATCACACCGCGCCTCGCGACCTTGCCCAGGGCGCTCAGCGAGATGTTCCGGTTGATGGTGTCGATGAGGTTGAGGCCGTAGTGCTTGCGGTCCTCGGTCACGTAGGCGATGCCGTGCTTGACCGCCTCCGGGACGGTCTTCGTGCGGATCTCCTTGCCGTCCTTGAGAACCGTCCCGTCCGCGTACCGGCCGTAGGTCCGGCCGAAGACGCTCATCGCGAGTTCGGTGCGGCCGGCGCCCATCAGGCCCGCGATGCCGACGATCTCCCCGCGCCGCACGTGGAGCGAGACGTCGTCGCACACCTTGCGCTGCTGGTCGATCGGGTGGTGCACGGTCCAGCCGCGGATCTCCAGGGCCGGCGCCGCGCCCTCCTCGGGCTCGTGCGGCGACCGCTCCGGGAAGCGGTTCTCCAGGTCGCGGCCGACCATCCCGCTGATGATCCGGTCCTCGGAGGTCTCCGCGGCCTTCACGTCGAGGGTCTCGATGGTCTTGCCGTCGCGCAGGATCGTCACCGAGTCGGCGACCTTGCGGATCTCGTTGAGCTTGTGGGAGATGATGATCGAGGTGATGCCCTGCTTCTTCAACTCCAGGATGAGATCCAGGAGTTTGCCGCTGTCCTCGTCGTTCAGCGCGGCGGTCGGCTCATCCAGGATGAGCAGCTTGACCTTCTTCGACAGGGCCTTCGCGATCTCCACGAGCTGCTGCTTGCCCACGCCGATGTCGGCGACGCGGGTGTCCGGGTGGTCGGACAGGCCGACCCGGCGCAGCAGTTCGGTGGCGTGCCGGAGGGTCTCGGTCCAGCTGATGATCCCCCGGGTGGCGTGCTCGTTGCCGAGGAAGATGTTCTCCGCGAGGGAGAGATAGGGCACCAGGGCCAGTTCCTGGTGGATGATCACGATGCCGCGTTCCTCGCTGGCCCGGATGTCCTTGAACTGGCAGACCTCTCCCTCGAAGAGGATGTCGCCCTCGTACGTGCCGTGCGGGTGGACGCCGGAGAGGACCTTCATCAAGGTCGACTTGCCGGCGCCGTTCTCCCCGCAGATGGCGTGGACCTCGCCCTGGCGGACGGTCAGCGTGACGTCCGACAGCGCCTTGACGCCGGGAAAGGTCTTGACGATCGAGCGCATTTCCAGGACGGGTCCCGCCATGGTCGTGCCTTCCAATCAGTGGTGGAGCGTCGGTGGGTGGCGGGGACTACTTGAGGTCGCTCTCCTTGATGTAGCCGGAGTCGACGACCTCCTTCTGGTAGTTCGCCTTGTCCACCGCGACCGGCTCCAGCAGGTACGCCGGGACGACCTTCGCGCCGTTGTCGTAGGTCTTGGTGTCGTTGACCTCGGGCTTCTTCTTGTTGAGCAGCGCGTCGACCATGTTCGAGGACACCTTGGCGAGCTGGCGGGTGTCCTTGTAGACGGTCATCGACTGCTGGCCGGCGATGATCGACTTCACCGAGGCGACCTCGGCGTCCTGGCCCGTGACGACCGGCAGCGGCTTGTTCTTGGAGCCGTAGTCGTCGGACTTCAGCGCCGAGAGGATGCCGATGGAGATGCCGTCGTAGGGGGAGAGGACGGCGTCGACCCGCTGGCTCTTGTAGGCCGAGGTCAGGATGTCGTCCATGCGCTTCTGGGCGGTGCCGCCGTCCCAGCGCAGGGTGGTGACCTGGTTGAGCTTGGTCTGGCCGGAGCGGACGACGAGCTGCTTCTTGTCGATGTAGGGCTGCAGGACGTTCATCGCGCCCTGGAAGAAGTAGCGGGTGTTGTTGTCGTCGTTGGAGCCGGCGAACAGCTCGATGTTGAAGGGGCCCTTCTTGGAGCCGTCCTTCAGGCCGAGCTTCTCGACGATGTAGGTGCCCTGGAGCTCGCCGACCTTCTCGTTGTCGAACGAGGCGTAGTAGTCGACGTTCTTCGTGCCGAGGATCAGACGGTCGTAGGAGATGACCGGGATGTTCGCGTCCTTGGCCTGCTGGAGCACGTTGTTCATCGACTTGTTGTCGATCGCGGCGATGATCAGCGCCTTGACGCCCTGCGTGATCAGGTTCTCGACCTGCGAGACCTGCTGGTCGGGGTCGTCCTCGCCGTAGACCAGCTTGGTCTTGTAGCCCTTGGACTCCAGGTCCGTGACGACGTTCTTGCCGTCGGCTATCCAGCGCTCGGAGGACTTGGTCGGCATCGCGATGCCGATGGTGGCGCCCTTGGTGTCGCCTTCGCCCTCCTTGCTGCCCCCCTCGCCGCTCTGTCCGCAGGCGGACAGGGTGAGGGCGAGGGACGCGGCTCCGGCGACGGCGGTGAGAGCGGCTCTGCGGTTACGCATGATCATCATCCTTGATGTGTGTGCAGGGCTCGGTCTGGAGGGCGCGAAGTCGCTCCGGGTGGTCGTGCCGGAAAGACCGAGAAGATGTGTGGGATTGTGCGCGGCTGTGTCGTCTTTTGTAAGGTGAGTTTCCGGAACGTTATGACGAGATTTCGAAACGCTGGAGATCGCCCGGCAGGCGCGAGCCGAGCGGCGCCATGTCGCCGTCCGCCCCGTGGCGGGCCAGGAGGTCCAGGGCGAGCCTGCCGCGCCGCACGCGTTCCTTGGCGGTGGCCAGGGTCTGCTCCCGCATGTGGTGCCCGTACGGGTAGATACCGGGCGCCTTGGAGAGGCCGAACTTCAGGTACAACGGGGCGCCGCGACGGATGAGTTCGGCGACCTCGTACATCCGCACATAGCCGCCGAGGTCGTCCGGGGCCTCGATGTACATGTCCATCGGGGCGCCCGACACCCGCCGGATCTCGGTGAGGTGATCGAGCGTCAGGTCGCTGGGCACGTTGACCGAGTCCGCGCCCAGGCGCTCGTAGACCGCGTACGCCGCCGGGTTGACCGGGCCGATGAGCGCGGAGACCTTGAGTGTCGTGTCGGCCGGGATGATCCCGGCGGCCCGTGCCCGGTGCAGCGTCCACAGCACGCCCTCGTCGGCGACGAGCAGGCACTTCACGCCCAACTCCGTCGCTCTGACGGCGTCTTCGACACAGCCGGCGACGGCGTCGTGGCCGCGGGCGCGCAGGCCGGCCCCCCGCGAGTCGGTGCGCGTGGACCCGCCGATGTCCCAGGTGCCGCGCGGGCCGGTGAACAGGCAGAGCTCGATGTCGCGTTCACCGGTCGACTCGACCATCTCGGTGATCTCGGCGTCGGTCAGCATCCACACACCGCTGCCCTGGCTGATCCGGTGGATCGGGACGTCCAGCCGCGAGGCCTCCTTCAGCACCACCGCGAGCGCCTCGGGGCCCTCGCAGGAGGGGATCTCGGTGCGCCAGCGGCCACCGCCGGGGAAGGAATGCGCGGAGGCGTCGGCGGGATCGGGGGCGGGCGCGCTCAGGCCCAGTGCGGTGAGCGCCTGCTCACCGGGCCTGCGGGCTGCCGTGGTGGAAGCGTCGGTCACAGGAATGTCCTTCGGTTCGATATTTCGGACAAGGTTCGCGGCTCTGGGTGGGGCGAGGCTGGGGTACGCCGGTACGGGAGCCGTCAGGTTGCCCCCGTACCGGCGTACGTCTAGGGGCGGAGCAGCACCTTGCCCACCTTCGGATCACCGGCTCCGACCAGCTCGATGGCCTGCGAGAACTCGGTGAGCGGCAGCTCGTGCGTCACCAGCGGCAGCGGATCGAGCAGACCGGCGGCGAACACCCGCACCGTGTGCGCCCAGGCGTCCGGCGGCGCACCGAAGACGGTGTGCACCTCCAGCTGCCGCACGACGAGGTCGGTCGGGTCGAGACCGTCGGCGTCCGGCGCCGGGATGCCGGTCAGGACCAGCCGGCCGCCCCGCCTGAGCAGTCCGGCCGAGATCCGGGCGGCGTCCGCGGACCCGGCCGTCTCGATCACCACGTCGAAGTCGTCCGGGAGTTGCTGGTCCTTCGTCCGGAAGTCGCTCGCGCCGTACTGCCGCGAGAGCGCCTCACGGTCCCGGCGGGTGCCGACGACCAGCAGCTCGGACGGCGAGTTCGCCTTGAGGAACTGCACGGCGAACATGCCGAGGGTGCCGGTGCCGACCACGGCGACGCGCTCGCCGGGCTGTGCGTTGCCCTTCAGCGCGGCGGCCGCGACGCACGCGGCGGGTTCCAGAAGGGCCGCGGCCGTGAGGTCGCAGTCGTCCGGGAGGGCGTGCAGGAGACGGGCCGGGAGGGTCAGCGTGGCCGCCATCGCGCCCGGCTGGGTGAACCCGGTCTCCTCGTAGCCGGCCGTGCACAGCGTCGTGTCGCCCGCGTGGCAGCGGTCGCAGACCTGACAGTTTCGAAAGCCCTCACCGACCACCTTGCGGCCCAGGAGGGACTCCGGGACACCGGCGCCCACGGCCTGAACCGTCCCGGACCACTCGTGGCCCGGGGTCAGCGGGTAGCGCACATAGCCTTCGGGGCGATTGCCCTGGTAGACCTCGCGGTCGCTGCCGCAGATCCCGGAGGCGTGCACCCGGACCAGCGCCTCGCCGGCCTCGGGCCGCCGGGGCTCGTGCGGCACGAGACGATGCTCGCCCGGGGCGTCGATGACGACCGCGGTGCTCACCGCGCGCCCTTCGGCCTGCGCTGTTCCCAGCCCTCCGCCCAGAGGTCGAAACGGGCCTGCTGCTGGGGGAACTCGGCGGCGGCGTCGACGTCCAGCTCCACCCCGAGGCCCGGGGCGTCGGAGAGGTGGAAGCAGCCGTCCTCCGGGTTCACCTGCGGGGCGCCCTTGACCACCTTCTTGATCTCCGCGTCGGCGAAGTCGTTGAAGTGCTCCAGGATCTTGAAGTTCGGGGAGGTGAAGCCGACCTGGAGGGACGCGGCGGTCAGGACCGAGCCGCCCACGTTGTGCGGGGCCACCAGCATGTAGTGCGTCTCGGCGGTCGCGGCGAGCTTCCTGGTCTCCCAGATTCCACCGATATGGCCGACGTCCGGCTGGATGATGTCGACGGCCTGGCTCTCGAACAGCTCCCGGAACTCGATCCGGTCGTGGATGCGCTCACCGGTGGCCACCGGCATGTCGACCTTGGCGGCGACCTTCTCCAGCGCCTTGAGGTTCTCCGGCGGGACCGGCTCCTCCAGCCACGCCGGCTTGAACGGCGCCAGCTCCCTGGCCAGGCGCACGGCCGTGGCGGGGGAGAAGCGGCCGTGCATCTCCAGCATCAGCTCGGCCTCGGGGCCGATGGCGTCCCGGACCGCCTCGATCAGGGAGACGGCGTACAGGGTCTGCTGGTGGTCCAGCTCGAAGTGGCCGGTGCCGAAGGGGTCGATCTTGAGCGCCCGGTAGCCGCGCTCCATCACGCCCTGGGCGGCCTTGTGGTAGGCCTCCGGGGTCCGCTCGGTGGTGTACCAGCCGTTGGCGTACGCCTTGACCTTGTCGGTGACCTTGCCGCCCAGCAGCTGCCAGACGGGGACGCCCAGGGCCTTGCCCTTGATGTCCCAGCAGGCCATCTCGATCACGGCGATACCGGACATGACGATCTCGCCCGCGCGGCCGTAGTCGCCGTACTTCATGCGCTTGACGAGGTCCTCGACAGCGAAGGGGTCGGAGCCGAGAATGTGATTGGCCTCGGCCTCCTTCAGATATCCGAGAAGGGCGTCGGTGTGTCCCAGCATCCGGGTCTCGCCGACTCCGGTGATCCCCTCGTCGGTGTGCACCTGGACGTACGTCAGGTTGCGCCAAGGCGTCCCGACCACGTGTGTGCTGATTCCGGTGATGCGCACGGCGGTTGTCCCTCGCAGCTTCGTCGGCTCAGTTCCGTCAGTGTGTTCCGTCAGCGTCCCGCTCGTGCCCCGGCGACTCGGTCTGTTCGAGATTTCGGCACACGTTCGAAATGCTGGCGTGACAGTAAGGATCGGGCGGCGGGGGTGTCAATGGGTCGCGCGCATAACGGTTTCGACAGTTTCGAAACCTTGGGTGGACCGGGTCCCTACAGAACTTTCACCAGCTGAACCTAGGAACGCGACCTGCGCGGAACTTAATCTTCCCGCGTCATGGACTACTGCGACCCGTGCCGACGGCACCTCAACGGCGCCCTTGCCTGCCCGGGGTGCGGCACCTCGGCCGAAACGCCGCGCGGGCGCGGGCAGGAGTACGGCGCGTACGGCGCCCCCGCGGCCGGGTACTCCGGCGCCGGGCCGGGACGGCCGACAGGAGGGGACGGGCCGCAGGGGTCGGATGCGCCGGGCTCCTCCGCCTACGGGCACGACGGACACGAGCACGACGGATTCGACGAGCGTGACGGATTCGACGGGCGCGACGGATTCGACGGGCGCGACGACACCTTCGACGGCTCCCATGCCGACGACGACAGCGACGACCACGGTGGCGACCACGCCGACGACGACACCGATGACGGCGGCGAGCACCTCGGGCGCGCCGCCCGGCGGCGTGGCCGCGGGCGTGGGCACGGTCCGGCCGCCGACGGCCCGGGCGGGTCGAGCCGGCGGGACCGCAAGGCCGCGGCACACCGCCGGCGGCGGCGCCGGACCCTGTTCGTGGCGGCCGGGTTCGTGCTGGCCGCCGGTGGCCTGAGCCTCGCGGAACTCGGTCTGGACGCCCCCCGTTCGTCGCCCAAGCCGACCGCTGCCGGGGCCGAGTCGGCGGACGGCGACGCCTCGGTGGAGGCGGGGGAGACGGGCCGAGGCCCGGACGGAAAGGTGCCGGGCGCTGACGGCGCGTCAACATCCGCCTCACCCAGCGCATCCGACACGCCGTCCGCTTCGAAATCCCCGAAGGACGAGACGTCGCAGTCCCCCAAGGGCGACGAACTCACGAAGGACCCCGAGTCGGCGACGGCGGGAGGCGCCCCCAGCCGCCCGGCGTCCGGTCCCACGGCCGCCCGGCCCGCCCCGACCTCGGCCCCGACCACGCAGGCCCCGGAACCGGAACCGTCCGCGTCGGAGCCGTGCAAACGGTTCCTGTGGTGGTGCGCGTAGGGCCGACCCGGCCGGCTTCGCCGGTGCCGCGGGATCGGAACCGCTGTTTCCTGCCCTCGGGATTCTCCCCCGCAAACGTGGAGTTCGCGGCACTCGGAATGTGCCGGGGCTTCGAGCTGATGCTCGTGGAGGAGGACGGAACCGGACACGTTCCGCAGAACCCCGGTGGGCGGCCCGGAGGCACGGACCCGTTCGCGGCGCGCCGCGCACGATCCTGAGCCACCGCCCCGACCGCGGGTTTCCTTCGGGGCGGCCGAAGGCCGGTGACCGGTGACCGGTAGCCGGTGACCGATCCGGCCGCCGATCAGCCCAGCATCCGCCGCAGCGTGTCCCGCAGTGCCACCCGTTCCCCCTCGGAGAGCCCCGCCAGGGGCTCCCGGGCGAATCGGAGCGACTCCCGCAGGCTCCGGGCCACCCGGCGTCCCTCCTCCGTCGCCGCCGCCACCTTCACCCGGCGGTCGGTGGGGTCCGGGCGGCGCTCGACCAGCCCTCGCGCCTCCAGCCGGTCCACGATTCCCGTCACATTGGACGGCTCGCACTTCAGCTGCTGGGCCAGCCTGCGCATCGGCAGCGGTTCGAGGCACAGCAGGCTGAGCAGCCGCGCCTGCGCGCCGGTCAGGGCGTGCTCCGCCGCCCCCGACTCGTAGTCCTCGTGGAACCGCGCCACGACCTCCCCGATCAGCTCGACGACCTCGAGGGTCAACGGATCAGGGCGGTTGGTCGTCTCTTGGGGCGTCGGTGTGGTGGAGGCCATGCGATCGAGGGTACCCGGTTATTTGACAACCTGAAATTTTCAGGAGCATGGTTGTTTCAGGTACTGAAACATCCGCATCGAGCCAGTGAGGTAAGGCGCCCCATGACCGACACCCCCACCCTCCCCGCCGTCAGCCGCGAGTGGCACCTGGCGAGCCGTCCCGTCGGCTGGCCGAAGCCCGAGGACTTCGCCTTCGTCGAGGCGGACGTACCGCAGCCGGGCGAGGGGGAGGTCCTCGTCCGGAACACGTACCTCTCCGTGGACCCGTACATGCGTGGCCGTATGAGCGACGCCAAGTCCTACGTCGCCCCGTTCGAGCTCGGCAAGGTCATGCAGGGCGGCGCCGTCGGCGAGGTCGTGGCCTCGAACGCCGAGGGACTGTCCGTCGGGGACCATGTGCTGCACTTCTTCGGATGGCGCGAGTACGCGGTCGTCGGCGCGAAGAACGCCGTCAAGGTGGACCCGGACGCCGCGCCGCTGTCGACGTACCTCGGTGTGCTGGGCATGACCGGCCTCACCGCCTACGCGGGTCTGCTGCGCACCGCCGCCTTCGAGGAGGGTGACACCGTCTTCGTGTCCGGTGCCGCCGGCGCCGTGGGCGGCCAGGTCGGCCAGATCGCCAAGCTGAAGGGCGCCTCGCGGGTCATCGGCTCCGCCGGGTCGGACGAGAAGGTCAAGCTCCTCACGGAGGAGTACGGCTTCGACGCCGCCTTCAACTACAAGGACGGGCCCGTCGCCAAGCAGCTGCGCGCCGCCGCACCCGACGGGATCGACGTCTACTTCGACAACGTCGGCGGTGACCACCTGGAGGCGGCCATCGGCTCCCTCAACGAGGGCGGCCGGATCGCCGTCTGCGGCATGATCTCCGTCTACAACAACACCGAGCCCGCCCCGGGCCCGAAGAACCTCGCCCGCCTGATCGCGACCCGCGGCCGCATCGAGGGCTTCCTGGTCGGCGACCACTACGACCTGCAGCCGCAGTTCGTGCAGGAGGTCGCCCCCTGGGTCGCCTCCGGCGAGCTGAAGTACCGGGAGACCGTCGTCGAGGGCATCGAGAACAACCTGGAGGCGTTCCTGGGCGTTCTGCGCGGCGACAACACCGGGAAGATGATCGTCAAGCTCTGACGCCTTCCTTCGGGATTCCGGCATGCGGTAACTTGTTTCCGAATCCGTCCCGGCCTGGGCGCGAGCCGCGGCGGACGGCCTAAGGAACACAACCGCATGCCGATCCAGCAGTCCGACGTCCTGTACACCGCCGTCGCCACCGCAGAGAACGGGCGCGACGGCCGGGTCGCCACCCACGACGGCACGCTCGACGTCGTCGTCAACCCGCCGAAGGAGATGGGCGGGAGTGGCGCCGGCACCAACCCGGAGCAGCTCTTCGCCGCCGGGTACAGCGCCTGCTTCCAGGGCGCTCTCGGTGTCGTCGCCCGCCAGGAGGGGGCCGACCTCACCGGTTCGACCGTGACCGCGAAGGTCGGCCTCGGCAAGAACGGAGACGGCTTCGGGATCATCGTCGAGATCTCGGCCGACATCCCCAAGGTCGACCGGGGCACCTCGCGGTCGCTGATCGAGAAGGCGCACGAGGTCTGCCCGTACTCGAAGGCGACCCGCGGCAACATCACGGTGACGCTGGTCTGACCTCAGTCGTCGCGTACGCGGAGGCCGCACCCTTGGACGTGGGGTGCGGCCTCCGCCCCTGCTCAGGCCTGTCCGCTCCTGCTCCTTCGCCGTGCTCGGGCCTCTCCGCCCGTGCCCGGCCTCAGTGGGCGAGCGCAGCCGTGTGCACCGCCCGCGCCAGCCGGTCGTTCTCCGGGGCCGCCCCGCCCGGGAAGGCGAACCGGCGGCGCGTGTAGCCGTAGGCGAGGCCGCTCCACGGGTCCGCGAAGGCCTGGGAGCCGCCCGCGCCGCTGTGCCCGATCGTCCCGGCACCGAGGAACGGGTGCCACGTGTCAGCCGTCATCTGGAAGCCGAGCCCGAACGACTTGTGGGCCCGGGCCACCAGGTCGTAGCCGGCCGAGTGGAACTGGCCGAACTCCGCCACCGTGTCCGGCTTCAGCAGCGCCGGCTGCTCGCCCACCTCGCTGATCGCCGCCGCGTACATCCCCGCCAGGCCCCGCGCGGACGCCACCCCGCCCACCGACGCCGGGCCCTTGGCGCGGATCAGCGGCATGTTCGGCAGGGAGACGAGGTCGGTCGGCTCCGCCGCGTTGCGGTTGAACGCGATCGAGGCCAGCGCGTGCGGACCCGTGGGTGCGGCGTCGAGGACGGCCTGCTGCTCGGGCGTCGGGTCCATCGGCTGGGTGGTGCGGAAGCGCGGTTCCCCGGGCGCGGGCAGCCCCAGGTGGACGTCCAGTCCGTACGGAGTCCTGATGCGCTCCTGGTAGACGTCCTGGAGCGTGCGGCCCGTCGCGCGGCGTACGACCTCGCCGGCCAGGGCGCCGGCGACCAGCGCGTGATAGCCGAACGCCGTGCCCGGACGCCAGAACGGCCGCTGGTCGGCGAGGCGTTCGGCGAGCTGGCGGTCGTCGGCCAGCTCCGCGAGCGTGAAGCCGGTGTCCGTGCCGACCACGCCCGCCCGGTGCGCCAGCAGATCCCGCAGGGTCAGGGCGCCCTTGCCCTCGGCCGCGAACTCCGGCCAGTAGTACGTCACCTTGCGGTCCAGTTCGAGCGTGCCGTCCTGGACGAGCAGAGCCACGACCAGGTAGGCGGCGCCCTTGGTGGACGAGAACACACCGTAGAGGGCGTCCGCGCCGGTCCCCGCCCACAGGTCGACGACCTTCCGGCCGCGGACGTAGGCGCACAGCTGCCCCTCGTAGTCGGCTCGCTCCCCGGCCACGAACGCGGTGAACTCCTCGCGCACCGCCTCGAAGCCGTCCGCCACGGTGCCGTGGATCTCTTGCGTCATCCGCTCTCCTTGACTGAAGCGCTGTGTGCCACTGTGAACAATGCCCTCGCCACCTGCGGGAATTCCCCCTTGGGGTGGTCCCGGAAGAGTGGTTCGGTGCCGAAGAGGACCGTGCGGCCCCCGCTGACGACCGAGGCCTGCCCGGCGGCAGCGGTGGGACCGCCGCTGCCGCCGGGCAGCGGCCGCCAGTGCCCGGCCACCAGCGGATTCCCGGTCGCGTACGACTGCTCCACGCGGACGCCCGGGCCCGGGTCGGTGAACCAGAGCGGGGCGTAGACGAAGCCGTGGTCCGGTGCGTCGCGCGTGATGCCGCCCGTGTTGGTCACCTTCACCACGCCGTTCGCGTCCGCGTTGCCCTCCACCGGCTTGACGGCAAGCCGGCCCGCATCCGCGTTCAGGGCCGCCCCCGTCGCGCCCCGGCCGACCAGGCCGTGCCCGTCCAGGAAGGTGTCCAGGGCCTGCCGGGCGGGGGCGGTCAGGTCCGCGCGCTCCAGACCGGCGGACACGAACAGCACGTCCGTGCCGGACCAGGTGAAACCCGCGTTCAGGACCGCCGTCGAGACCGGTGTGACGTCGAAGTCCATCTCCCGCAGGGCGAACAGCTCACCCGGCGTGACGGCGGCGGCGACACGGAGGCGGCGCAGCGGTGCCGTGCCGGTCTGCCGCGTGGCCGAGAAGGAGACGTCGTGGTCGCGGGCGGCCGTGCGCGCCGCACGGCGGGCCGACGCCGGGACGACCACGCTGCCGCCGTCCGCCCGCCGGACCGGGACGCCCTGCCGGAGCAGGGAGTTGAGGGCGGCGACCTCGCGCGGGTCGGTCAGGGCCAGCCGGAGGTTGCCGTGCGCGGGCACGTGGGCGACCGGTGCGGCCTCACCGATCGCGCGCAGCGGAGCACCCCGCAGGCTGCCCGACGGCACCCGCTCGACCATGGCGCCCCACAGACGGCCCAGGCTCCAGCCGGAGATGTCGTACATCACCGAGACCTTGCCGCTGATGTCCCGGCCGTCGGACAGCAGCACATTCGCCATGCCGCGCTTGGGCTGGTGCATGTCGACGACGTACGAGCCCTGGGGGTAGGTCCGTCCGGCGAGCCGGAAGGGGCGGGTGGCGCGCGTGACGCGGACGTCGTTGGCGATGAGGTGGTCGACCAGACGGGCGGCGGCGGGCCCCGAGCGCCGGCTGCGGGCGCCGCCGGGCGGGATGACGTAGGCGCGCGGGAACCTGGTCGTGTAGACGTCCTCCGGGCCGATGCCGGGGACGCCGGGAACCGTCTGCGCCGACACCGGCACCTGCGCGGCGCCCGTCGCGCCGCGGCGGAAGACCTCGATCTGGTCGGCGATCAGGGTGCCGCGGTGCTCGCGGACATGGGCCAGGGTCGCGCCGATCGCCGCGCCCGCCACGGCCGTGTTGATCGCCGAGCGGCGGCGCAGCTCCGGGACGGGCAGCTCGTCGTACTCCTCGTTGTTCACCGCGAGCGGGATCTCCACCGTGTGGGCGGCCACCGTGCCGTGGAAGGCGGCGTACTGCGGGGTGAAGATCGGCGGCCAGTCGTCCCAGCCCTCCTCCTGGTCGCGGAACGGGATCTGGGCCGCCTCCACACCGTCCTTCGCCGGCGTGTAGCCGAGAGCGTTGACCGCGGACTCCATGCCGAGGGCGTTGGCGTAGGTGTTCTTCAGGAAGAGGTCGTACTCGTAGTTCTCGCCGTGCGGGGGAGTGGTGGGCTCGATGAGGGTGCCGTTGACGTAGCCGTGCAGGTCGAGCAGGACGGCCGGCTGCGTGCCGAGTTCGATCTGCCGCATCGCGCGTGTCTCGGGCTGGGAGGCGGTGACGAAGTCCCGGTTCAGATCGAAACCGTTCGCGTTGGCGCGGGTCCCGGCGATCCGGCCGTCCGGGTTGGCCGTGATGTTGAAGTACAGGCGGCTGTGCGCGAGAAGGTCCCTGGTCTTCGCGTCCTTCGCCGTCGCGAGCCGTTCGATGGTCTTCAGGGAGGCGTCCGTGCCCTCCCACTCGTTGCCGTGGATGTTGTTGTTGACGAAGACCGGCGTCTTGTAGTCGCGCTTGATCTCCCGGGACTTGGCCGCCGCGGCGGGCGCGTCCCGGATCAGCTCGCGCATCCGCTCCTGGGCGCGGGCCTCCCGGGTGGTCTCCGGGGCGGTGACGGTGACGAGGTAGAGGCGGTGGCCGCCGGCCGAGCGGCCCGTGACCTCCACGCTCACCCGGTCGCCCAGACGCTGTAACGCGTTCAGCTTCGGCGCGATCGCGTGGTACGGCGTGAGGCCCAGCTTCAGGGACGTGTCGCCGGGGTTCTCCCGGTCGGGGGAGAGGACCAGGCGGCGGGGGTAGGCGCGGGTGGTGGTGCCGGTGGGGACGTCCTCGGTCAACGCGCGTCGCGTCGCGCTCGCGGGAGCCTGCGCCGCGCGGTCGTCCACGGCGGAGCCCTCACGGGTGACGGGCTTGGGGTCCGCGCCCGCGGCGCCGGGGGTGAGCAGGAGTGAACCCGCCGTGGCCAGGGCCAGGGCGGTGATCTGTACAGGTCTCGCAGGAACGCTTCTCGTGGTGCGCACGCGTGCCTCCTCCGGGGCTTCCTGAGATCGGTACGGCGAGGTGTACCGCTTCGACTCAACGGCAACAAGAGCGCCTCGGTGTCACCGGAGCCCCGAACGGCCCTGACAGGGAGTGGCCGGGCCTGCCCGGATAGGGTTTCCCCATGCGCGATCTAGGGGCGGGTTTCCGGTACCTCCTGAAGGGCCAGCGATGGGTGGCCCGGCACGGCAGGCAGTACGGCTTCGGGCTGCTCCCGGGCCTGATCACCCTGGTCCTGTACGCGGCGGCGCTCGTCGCGCTGGCGCTGTGGGGCGAGGACTTCGTGGGCTGGGCGACGCCCTTCGCGGACGACTGGTCCAGCCCGTGGCTCGGGCTCTTCCGCGGCTTTCTGACCGCCGTGCTGTTCGCCCTCGGCCTGCTCCTGTCCGTCGTGACCTTCACCGCCGTGACCCTGCTGATCGGCCAGCCCTTCTACGAGAACCTCTCCGAGAAGGTCGACCGGGACGTGTCCCCGGGCGGGCACGCCCCCGAGTCGGGGCTGCCGCTCTGGCGCGAGCTGTGGATCTCCGCCCGGGACAGCCTGCGGATCGTGGCGCGGGCCGCCCTGTGGGGTGTGCTCCTGTTCGGATGCGGCTTCATCCCGGTGGTCGGGCAGACGGTCGTCCCGGTGATCGGGTTCTTCGTCACCGGGTTCTTCCTCACCGAGGAACTGACCGCCGTCGCCCTCCAGCGCCGCAGCGTCGAACTGCGCACCCGCCTCACCCTGCTGCGCTCCCGCAGGACCCTCGTCTGGGGCTTCGGCACACCGCTCGCCGTGGCCTTCCTGGTGCCGTTCGTCGCGGTGTTCCTGATGCCGGGCGCGGTCGCGGGCGCCACCCTCATGGCGCGTGACCTGCTGGGTGAGGAGATCGACGAGGGTGGCGAGACGGGCGGCCAGGCCGCTACGACGTTTCCGCAGCCACCTTCAGGATCGCCCGCACCTGGGCGATGATGTCCAGCCGGTTCCGCACGAACTCCGGGTCGGTGATCTCGGTGGTGTTCCCGGGGGCGAACTGCAGCACGGGCGTGTGCACATGCCCGCCCGGCAGCGTGCCGTGCAGCCCCAGCCGGTCCCGCAGCAGCGTCGCCCGGTAGGCGATCTCGTTGGACAGGTAGTCCCCGCCCCCGCCCGCGCGGGCGGTCGAACCGGGCGTCGGCCCGTTCGGGCGCACGACGGACTCGGTGCCGCCGGCCGGGATCTCGGTGACGGTCGTGTTGTCGTACACCGGGAAACGGCCGGTCTGCGCGGCGGTGATCGCCGCGTACGGCAGCGTGGTCGTCGTCCACTGCGGCTGCGAGGCCGGGTCGCTCACCGGCACGGTCTCGGTGCGGCCGATGTTCTCGTTGTCCCCGAAGCCGCCCCGCCAGGCCCCGTTGGTCCGCTCGATGTCGAACCGCCCGACCCGGCCCTGGCTCACCGTCGTGAACAGGTCGACCTTCGGCAGGTGCGGCCGCAAGGTCCGCTCCACCGTGCCTCCCCCAGTGCCGAAAGCCTGGGAGGTGCCCCCAGTGAAGTCCCGCCAGCGCACCGGGAACACGGCCGTCTCGACCCGGGCCGGGCCGTCCGACGTCTCGATCACCGTGCCGTCGAGGGCCAGCGCGGTGGCGCCGGACGGGTTGGAGATGCGGATGTCCCGGTCCAGGGTGAACGGGTCGAAGCCGGTGAGCAGGATCCGCTTCAGGCCCTTGCCGTGCGGATAGCTGATGGCGTCCTGGCCGCGTGAGGTGCGCTCCAGCTCGTCCAGCAGCGCGGCCCGCTGCCCGTCCGTCAGGCCGAACTCCGGCTCCCAGATACGCACGTCACGCGTCATGCCGAGCCGCGCCCAGTACAGCGGCCGGTCGTCGTCCCGGCTCAAGTCCCCGCCTGCCGGCCCGCGCCCCTGCGCCCGGTCGACCGCACGCTGCCACAACCGCGCGCCCTCGCGCGTGACCGCCCGGCGTGCCTCCCCGTAGGAGCGGGCCCCCTCCAGCGCCCGGGCCAGCCGCGGGGCCGCGGTGTCGAATCCGGAGCGGCGCAGGATCTCCTGGGGGGCGGCTCTGCTGAGCCGCTGCTCCTCGACGGTGGGGGAGGGGGCCGCCTGGGCGGCGCTCGCCGCCGTCGGGGTGGTGAAGCCGGTCAGCAGGGCGAGGCCGAGGACGCCGAGGCGAACGCGTATGGAGTTCAAGGGTGTTCAGGCCTTCCGTCGCGGTGGGGGTCGGTGCCGGACGGCCGAAGTATCGCGTGACGGGTGTGGTCCACGCCATGGGCGGGGCTCAGGTGGGGATCTTCGCCGTCGCCTCCCGCACCGCGTCCAGCAACGCCGAGGCCGCGGCGGTCAGGGACCGGCCCGCCAGTCGGTGCTCCCACCCAGCAGCGTCGGGAAGTCCCGGAACGCCGACGCCATGTCGTGATGTGAAGGGTTCGTACGAGATCCAGGTCGGACGCTCGATCACGGACCGCAGGATCACCGCGACGATTAACGTCTGATCCGGGACAAGTTCCCCACCAAGCAGCCCCGGTCCGGGACCTGACCTCCGGACCGGGGCTCGTGGTTCGTCAGGAGGCCGCCCTTCAGCGGACGCCGAACCCGTACACCGTCTCCGAGCGGAACACCTCACCCGGCCGCAACACGGTCGTCGGGAACTCCGGACGGTTCGGCGAGTCCGGGAAGTGCTGGGTCTCCAGCGCGATGCCGTCGCCGGGCGCGAAGGGGCCGGACAGGTGGTCGGCGGTGTACAGCTGGAGGCCGGGCTCGGTGGTCGCCACCGTCAGCAGCCGCCCGGACGCCGGATCGTGCAGCTGGGCGACCTCCACCGGAGTGTCCGTCACACCCTTGTCGAGCACGAAGTTGTGGTCGTAGCCGGAGCCGGTCTTGCGGGCCTCCCGGAAGTCGAAGCGCGTGCCGGTCACGTCCTGCGGGGAACCGGCCGGGATCAGGTCGGCGTCGACCGGCGTGTACCGGGAGGCGGCCAGCCGCAGCTCATGACCGCCGGCGTCACCGGAACCGGCCAGGTTGAAATAGCTGTGGTTCGTCAGGTTCACCACGGTCGGCGCGTCCGTCACCGCCTCGTAGGCGATCCGCAGCGCGCCGGACTCGTCGAGCGTGTACGTCGCCGACACCTCGAGCCGGCCCGGGAACCCCTCCTCGCCGTGCGCACTGATCCGCGTCAGCCGTACCCCGTGCCCGACCGGCTCCGCGTCCCACAGTCGTTTGTCGAAACCGCGCTCCCCGCCGTGCAGCGAGTTCGGCCCGTTGTTCGGCTCCAGTGCGTACGTCCGGCCGTCCAGGGTGAACCGGCCGCCGGCGATCCGGTTGGCGTACCGCCCGACCAGGGCACCGAGGTACGGCTCCGGATGGGCGAGATACCCCTCGAGATCCAGGAACCCCAGCACCACGTCCCCGGCCCGGCCCTCCCGGTCCGGCACCTCCACGGACTGCACGATCCCGCCGTACGGCAGGACCCGCACCCGCACTCCCGCCCGCTCCAGGGTCCAGCGGTGCACCGGGGTCCCGTCGGAAAGTGTTCCGAAGAGTTCGTTCATGTGCGGAACTCTAAGTCAGGGGCTTCTTCGCGGTGACGGTGCGGTACGCGATCTCCGCCAACCGGGCCTGTCCGTTCACGCTGGGGTGGAAGTAGTCCCAGCGGCTCAACTGGGTGGTGCCGAAGCGGTAGTCGTACACCGCGCCCCCGTCGTGGCGGCACCGCTTGTCCGCGGCGCAGACCTCCTTCAGGACCTTGTTGTAGTCCTCGACCCGCTTCTGCACCGTGTCCCGCCGCAGGGTCGCCGCCGAGTCCAGGGCGTCCGCGTCGCCCAGCATCGACGGGCAGATGCCCAGCTTCCACACCTGTTTGCCCATCGGGCTGCTCCGGCCCTGCGACCACAGCCGCTTCAGATTGGGCACGCTCGCCACGAACACCTGCGCCTTGGGCAGGGCCTTGCGCAGGGAGCGCAGGGAATCCTCGAAGTCGGCGCGGAAGGCGGAGACCGGAGTCATCGCCGAAGGCGTCCGCCGGCAGGCGTCGTTCGCCCCCACCATCACCGTCACCAACTGCGGCTTGCGCCGCACCGCCTGCGCCATCTGCCCGGGCAGGTCGGCCATCCGCGCCCCGGTCACCGCGTAGTTCCAGCTGCGCCGCGCGGCCCCCGTCCTGCCCAGCAGCCGCACCGCGAGCGAGTCGACCTCGGGGCTGGCACCGGTCGCCCAGGACGCCTCCGGACAGTCCGACAGCACGTCACAGGCGTCGAACCCCCGTGTGATGGAGTCCCCGACGGCCGCGACGGAATCCGGGCTGCGGTCCCACAGGGGCGTGGGCTTCGGCGACGGCTTCGCCTTCTCGGACGGGGCCGCGGAATCACCCCCCACGGCATCACACCCCGCGACACCCAGCACGGCCGCCGCGGCCACGGCCAGAACGCCCCGTGTACGACGGCCTCGCTTCCGCATCCCTGTCCATCCCCTCGCCACGCCGTGCCTGTCCTCCCAACCAATAACAACGCACGAGGGTTCCCGACCGATCAGGTGCAACGGCTCACACCCGTACAAGCGTCCCCCTGGGTGAATGGCAGGCGTTTCCCGGCACCTGGACCGACCGTACGTCACACTCCTTGCGCCCCCGCACGGTAGCCTCGCCATCAACGTGACCCGCCCGGTCACAGCCGTTCCGCCCGTTTGCACCATGTCCCGCTCAGCCCGGAGGTTCCGGTGACGACACGTGGAGTTCTGTACGTGCACTCCGCGCCGCGCGCGCTGTGCCCGCACGTCGAGTGGGCCGTCGCCGGGGTGCTCGGCACACGCGTCAGCCTGGACTGGATCCGGCAGCCGGCCGCCCCGGGCACCTGGCGCTCGGAGTTCTCCTGGCAGGGCCAGGTCGGCACGGCGTCCAAACTCGCCTCCGCGCTCCGCGGCTGGCACCTCCTCCGCTTCGAGGTCACCGCCGAACCCTGCGCGACCGCCGAGGGCGAGCGCTACAGCTGCACCCCCGACCTGGGCATCTACCACGCCGTCACCGGCATCCACGGCGACATCCTCATCCCCGAGGACCGGCTCAGAGCGGCCCTCCAGCGCAGCCGGCAGGGGGAGACCGACCTGGAGGCCGAACTCAACAAGCTGCTCGGCAAGCCCTGGGACGACGAACTGGAACCCTTCCGCTACGCCGGCGAAGGCGCCCCCGTCCGCTGGTTGCACCAGGTGGTGTGAACGCACGTGAGGGGCGCGCCCCACAGGGGCGCGGGGAACTGCGCGACAAGCCCCCACCGACCCGCACTCGGTACACGACCTCACCGAAACGGCGAATGGCCCGAACCCCCACCAGGGAGTTCGGGCCATTCAGCGCTCAGCGATCAAACCGTCCGGAACGCCAGCACCACGTTGTGCCCACCGAACCCGAACGAGTCGTTCAGCGCGGCGATGCGGCCTTCGACGGGCAGCTTCCGAGCCTCACCCCGGACGACATCGGCGTTCGCCTCGGCCTCGGGGTCGAGGTTCTCCACGTTGATCGTCGGCGGAGCCACCCGGTGGTACAGCGCCAGCACCGTCGCCACCGTCTCGACACCACCCGCACCACCGAGCAGATGCCCGGTCATCGACTTCGTCGCGGACACCGCGAAGTGGTCGGCGTCGTCGCCGAACACCTTCCGCAGCGCCTTCAGCTCGGCGATGTCACCCGCCGGCGTGGACGTGGCGTGCGCGTTGACGTGCACGATCTCCGCCGGGTCCAGGTCGTTGCGGTCCAGCAGGTTCTGCAGAGCGTGCGAGATGCCCCGCCCCTCCGGCTCCGGCTGCACGATGTCGTGCGCGTCGGCGGAGATGCCCTGCCCGACCGCCTCCGCGTACACCCGGGCACCGCGCTTCGCGGCGTGCTCGGCGGACTCCAGGACCACGACACCGGCGCCCTCACCGAGGACGAAGCCGTCGCGGGCGGTGTCGTAGGGACGCGACGCGCCCTGCGGGTCGTCGTTGTTCTTGGACATCGCCATCATGTTGCCGAACGCGGCGATGGGCAGCGGGTGGATCGCCGCCTCCGTGCCACCCGCGACGACGACGTCGGCGCGGCCGGTGCGGATCATCTCGATGGCGTAGCCGATGGCCTCGGCGCCCGAGGCGCAGGCGGAGACCGGCGTGTGCACGCCCGCACGGGCGCCCACGGCCAGGCCCACGTTGGCCGAGGGGCTGTTGGGCATCAGCATGGGCACGGTGTGCGGGGAGACGCGGCGGACGCCCTTCTCCTTCAGCACGTCGTACTGGTCGAGCAGCGTCGTCACGCCGCCGATACCGGAGGCGATGACCGCGCCGAGCCGGTCGGGGTCGATGTCCGGGTCCTCGCCGGCCTTCGCTTCGAAACCGGCGTCGGCCCAGGCCTCCTTGGCCGCGACCAGCGCGAACTGCGCCGAGCGGTCCAGTCGGCGGGCCTGCGGCCGCGGGATGACCTCGGTCGGCTCCACGGCGACCGGGGCCGCGATCTTGACGGCCTGGTCGGCCGCCCAGTCCTGCTCCAAGGGCTTGACGCCGGACTTGCCGGCGATCAGGCCCTCCCAGGTAGAGGCTGCGTCGCCACCCAGCGGTGTGGTTGCGCCGATACCGGTGACGACCACGGTGCGATTGGTCGGGCTCACGGGAATTCTCTCTCCAACGGTTACGAGGATTAAGCGGCGCCACCGCCGGGTGGCGGGGCAGTCAGCCCAAAGGCCGGATCGGCTGATCAGCCCTGGTGCTTGAGGATGTAGTCGGTCGCGTCGCCGACGGTCTTGAGGTTCTTGACGTCCTCGTCGGGGATCTTGACGTCGAAGCGCTCTTCGGCGGCGACGACGACCTCGACCATGGACAGCGAGTCGACGTCCAGGTCGTCGGTGAAGGACTTGTCCAGCTGGACGTCCTCAACCGGGATGCCGGCGATCTCGTTCACGATCTCGGCGAGACCGGCGACGATCTCTTCCTGAGTGGCGGCCATGTTGGCGCTCCTTCGTAGATATCCAGAGGGTGTGGCAGGTGTTTCCTCGCGTGCCGGATCGCATGATCCGGCACGGAGTGCCTAGGGGAGGGTAACGACAGTCGCGGCGTAGACGAGACCCGCCCCGAAGCCGATGACGAGCGCGGTGTCGCCGCTCTTCGCCTCGCCGGTCGCCAGGAGCCGCTCCATCGCGAGCGGGATCGAGGCGGCCGAGGTGTTGCCGGTGGTGCGTACGTCACGGGCGACCGTGACGGACTCCGGCAGCTTGAGTGTCTTCACCATCGAGTCGATGATCCGCTCGTTGGCCTGGTGCGGAATGAAGACGTCCAGGTCGTCAGCGGTGATGCCGGCGGCGTCCAGCGCCTCCTTGGCGACCTTCGCCATCTCGAAGACGGCCCAGCGGAACACCGCCTGGCCCTCCTGCGTGATGGCCGGGAACTTCGCGACCTCGCCGGAACGGTAGTCCGTCCACGGCACGGTCTGCTTGATGGTCTCGGACTTGTCGCCCTCGGAGCCCCACACGGTGGGGCCGATCGCGGGCTCCTGGGCCGGGCCGACCACGACCGCGCCGGCACCGTCACCGAACAGGAAGGCCGTCGCGCGGTCCTCCAGGTCGGTCAGGTCGCTCAGCCGCTCGACACCGATCACCAGGACGTACTCCGCCGAGCCCTCGACGATCATGCCCTTGGCGAGCGTGAGGCCGTAGCCGAAGCCCGCGCAGCCCGCCGAGATGTCGAAGGCGGCGGCCTTGTTCGTGCCGAGCTTGTCGGCGATCTCGGTGGCGACGGCTGGGGTCTGCTTGAAGTGCGAGACGGTCGAGACGATCACGCCGCCGATCTGCTCGGCGGAGATGCCCGCGTCGGCGATCGCCTTGCCGGACGCCTCGATCGACATCGCGGCGACGGTCTCCTCGTCGTTCGCCCAGTGCCGCGTCTGGATGCCGGAGCGCGAGCGGATCCACTCGTCGGACGAGTCGATCGTCTCGAGGATCACCTCGTTCGGCACGACCCGGGTCGGGCGGTAGCCGCCGACGCCGAGGATGCGCGCGTACGGGGCGCCCTTGCTGGGCTTGATCTTCGCCATGCGGACGGCTCCTTGGGGGCGGCGGTCAGGCGTGCTCGGCGATGAGCTCGCGAGCCGCGTCGAGGTCGGCGGGGGACTTCAGGGCCAGCGTCTTCACGCCGGGCAGGGCCCGCTTGGCGAGGCCGGTGAGGGTGCCGCCGGGGCACACCTCGATCAGGGCCGTGACGCCGAGCTCCTTGAAGGTCTCCATGCACAGGTCCCAGCGGACCGGGTTGGCGACCTGGCCGACCAGACGCTCCAGCACCTCGGCGCCGCCGTCGACGGTCCGGCCGTCCTTGTTCGAGACGCAACGGACCTTCGGGTCGCCGGGCGCCAGGGCCTCGGCGGCCTTGGCCAGCGTGTCGACCGCCGGTGCCATGTGGTGCGTGTGGAACGCGCCGGCGACCTTCAGCGCGACGACCTTGCGCACGCCCTCGGGCTTGTCCGCCTCCAGCGCGGCGAGCTGCTCCTTCGTGCCGGCCGCGACGATCTGGCCCGCGCCGTTGATGTTCGCCGGGGTCAGACCGAGCTTCTCCAGGTGCGCAACCGTCACCGCCGGGTCGCCGCCCAGCAGCGCGGCCATGCCCGTCTCGGTGACGGCCGCGGCCTCGGCCATGCCGAGTCCGCGGGTGCGGACCAGGCGGAGCGCCTCCTCGTGAGGGAGCACTCCGGCGAGCGAGGCGGCGGTGAACTCACCGACGCTGTGCCCGGCGATCGCGCCGACCTTCTGCGGCAGCTCGGCCGGGTCGTCGAACAGCAGAGCGGCGGACGCCAGTCCGGCCGCGACCAGCAGCGGCTGCGCCACCGCGGTGTCGCGGATCTCCTCCGCGTCGGCCTCGGTGCCGTAACGGATCAGGTCGAGTCCCGCGGCGTCGGACCAGGCCTCGAGGGCACCGCGAACACCGGGGAAGTCGAGCCATTCGGTCAGGAAGCCGGGCGTCTGAGCGCCCTGGCCGGGAGCGACGAGTACGAGCACTCTCACACTCTCTCTTGGGTACGGGCACGGCCGCCCGTGGGGACAGGGACGAAGAACACGGAGGGGTTTTGTCGGGCCCCGACAAAACCTTAGGGCTGGAGATCTCCATCGACCAGACGCCCCAGGATCAGCGCGATCCGCAGTGTGAACGCAGAGCGTACATCGGAGGGTGACCAACCGGTGACGTCAGTCACACGTCGAAGCCGGTAGCGGACGGTGTTGGGATGGACGAACAACATCCGTGCGGCGCCCTCGAGACTGCTCGCCTGTTCGAGATAGACGCTGAGGGTCTCCAGGAGTGCGGCCCCGGCCTCCTCCAGCGGTCTGTAGATCTCCTCCACCAGCTGCTCACGGGCAGAGGGGTCTCCGGCCATCGCACGCTCCGGGAGCAGATCGTCCGCCAGGACCGGGCGCGGGGCGTCCTGCCAGGCGGAACACGCCTTCAGCCCCGCCGCGGCGGCCTGCGCGGACCGCGTCGCGGCCAGCAGGTCCGGCACCACCGGGCCCGCCACGACCGGCCCGGCCGCGAACGGGCCGATGAGCGACTTGGCGACCGCCAGGGGGTTGTCGCTGCCACCGGCGATGACGACCAGCCGGTCGCCGAGCACTCCGGTGAGCACCTGGAGCTTGGCGTGCCGGGCGGCCCGCCGGATCGCCTCAACGGTCAGTTCGGAGTCGCCGTCGGGCGCCGTGCCGAGCACCACGCACACGTGCTCGGGCGAGTTCCAGCCCAGGGCGGCGGCCCGGGACACGGCCCCCTCGTCGGCCTCGCCGCTGAGCACGGCGTTCACCACCAGGGACTCCAGCCGGGCGTCCCAGGCGCCGCGTGCCTCGGCGGCCTGCGCGTACACCTGGGCCGTGGCGAAGGCGATCTCCCGGGCGTAGACGAGCAGCGCCTCGCGCAGCACCCGCTCGTCGCCCGGGGCCGCGACCTCGTCGATCGCGCTCTCCATGACCTCGATGGTGGTGCGCACCATCTCCACGGTCTGGCGCAGGGTGATCGCCCGGGTCAGCTCGCGCGGCGCGGTGCCGAACACGTCGGTGGAGATGGCCTGCGGGGCGTCCGGATGCCGGAACCACTCGGTGAACGCGGCGATGCCCGCCTGCGCGACCAGACCGATCCAGGAACGGTTCTCCGGGGGCATGGCCCGGTACCAGGGCAGCGTCTCGTCCATCCGCGCGATGGCCTGCGCGGCGAGCGATCCGGACGACTTCTCCAGTCGCTTCAGCGTCGCGGCATGGGCATGGACGTCGTGGGCTGCGGCTTCGTTCTTGCTGGTTTCGGGTTCGGGCACGGGGACAAGACTGCCTTATCCGGACGGGAGGGTGGGCCGCCGGGTCTACGGTGGACCGCGTGATGGACGTCAGGCGCGCGGACGGGCGCTACCCAGGAGGGGATCCGGCCGCAGGGATCGAGTCGTGGCACGCTTTCTCCTTCGGGTCCCACTACGACCCGGACAACCTCCGGTTCGGCGCGGTGCTCGCGTGCAACGAGGAGCGGCTGGCGCCCGGGGCCGGATTCGACGAACACCCGCACAGCCACACCGAGATCGTGACGTGGGTGGTGGAGGGCGAGCTGACCCACCGGGACTCCACCGGGCACGAGTCGGTGGTACGCCACGGGGACGTGCAGCGGCTCAGCTCGGCGGGCGGGGTGCGGCACGTGGAGCGCAACGACGGCCCGGAGCCCCTGACCTTCATCCAGATGTGGCTGGCCCCCCTCCGGCCGGGCGGCGACCCGTTCTACGAGGTCGTCCACGGCATCGCCGACTCCACGCCGTACGCCGTCCCGGAGGCCGGCGCGATGCTGCATGTGCGGCGCCTGGGGGCGGGGGAGCGGACGGCGGTGCCGGACGGGCCGTACGCGTACGTGCACGTCGTACGCGGTGACATCCGTCTCGACGGCGAGGAACTGGGCGCCGGTGACGCCGCCCGGATCACGGACGCCAAGGGCCTTCAGGCCGAGGGCGTGACGGAGGCGGAGCTGCTGGTCTGGGAGATGACCTAGTGCCGCGGCAGGCAACGTTTGCCCGTCAAGGAGCGGCGTCCGGTGCGTGCTCTCGGCGTGCCGGGTGCATGCCCTCGTACTGGATGTACTTGGGTTTGTGCCCGGTGCGGCGAGAGTGCGTGCCGGGCGTCGCGACGGGGCGAACGTTGCCTGCCGCGGCACTAGCAGCCGGAGCCCCGTCTACAGCTCCGCGAGCACCGCGTCCGTGAACGCCGGCCACGCCTCGGTCGCCCAGGGCCCGAACGCCCGGTCCGCCAGGGCCACGCAGGCCGCGCCCGCGTCCGGGTCGATCCACAGAAACGTACCGGACTGCCCGAAATGCCCGAACGTGCGCGGTGAGGACGAGGAGCCCGTCCAGTGCGGCGACTTGGAGTCGCGGATCTCGAAGCCGAGCCCCCAGTCGTTGGGGTTCTGGTGGCCGTACCCCGGCAGGACGCCCTTGGTGCCCGGGTAGTGCACGGTCATCGCCGAGGCGACCGTGCGGGGGTCCAGCAGCCGCGGCGCCTGCACCTCGGCCGCGAACCGCAGCAGGTCCTCCACCGTCGACACCCCGTCCTTGGCCGGGGAGCCCTCCAGGACCGTCGAGGTCATGCCCAGCGGCTCCAGCACGCCCTGCCGCAGGTACTCCCCGAACGGGATGTCGGTGGCCTTCGCCACATGGTCGCCCAGCTGCTCGAACCCGGCGTTGGAGTACAGCCGCCGCTCCCCGGGCGGGGCCGTGACCTTGTGCTCGTCGAAGGCCAGGCCCGAGGTGTGGGCGAGCAGGTGCCGGACCGTCGACCCGGTGGGACCCGCCGGCTCGTCGAGCTCGACGGCCCCCTCCTCGTACGCCACGAGCACCGCGTAGGCGGCCAGCGGCTTGGTCACCGACGCGAGCCGGAACCGCTGTGCGGCCGGCCCGTGGGTGCCGAGGACGGTGCCGTCCGCCCGTACGACACCCGCCGCAGCGGTGGGAACCGGCCAGTTATCGATCAACGCGAGGCTCTTCAGCGACATGCGTTCGAGCCTATGCGCTCAGAGCGCGAGCTCCAGCAAAGGGTCGGGCTTGGGGCGGAACCCGAGGGAGACGTACAGCGGCTCCGCCTCCGGTGACGCGGTGAGCTGCACGCGCCGCGCACCGCGCTCGCGGAACCACTCCAGCAGCGTGGTCATGCAGGCCCGCGCATACCCGCGGCGCCTGGCGTCCGGGTCGGTGGCGACGCTGAACACGAAACCCACCATGCCCTGCGGGTCGCCGGCCTTGCCGATGCGGTAGTCGATCGTCCCGGCCACCAGGCAGGCCAGCGCCCCGGGCCGCTCCGGGTGGTCCACGACGAACGCCGTGAAGTCCCCGTCCGGGTCGCCCAGTTTGGCCCGCAGGGTGGGCAGGGACTCCCCGTGCCAGGCGATGGAGGGGTCGGCGGCGAACATCGAGTCGATCATGACCTGGCGCAGTCGCAGGACTTCTTCCGCGTCCCCGGGCAGGGCGCGACGAACAGCACTCATGAGTCCGTACGCTAACCAGCCGGATCAGGAAACGTCCTGCCGATTTCTTACCGTCCGCGCTTGCTTGGAGTGCACTCCAGGGTTCTAGCGTTGGGGCCATGACGGTGATGGAGACCACGGGGACCAGGACCGACACCTGCGCCGGCCCGACGCAGCAGCAGAACCGGCGCCCGGACGGCGACGACCACTACACGATCAGCGAGGTCGTCGCCTTCACCGGCCTGACGGCACACACCCTGCGCTGGTACGAGCGCATCGGCCTGATGCCGCACATCGACCGGTCCCACACCGGCCAGCGCCGCTACACCAACCGCGACCTCGACTGGCTCGACCTCGTCGGCAAGCTCCGCCTGACGGGCATGCCGGTCGCGGACATGGTCCGGTACGCGGAACTGGTGCGCGAGGGCGACCACACCTACGGCGAGCGCTTCGAGCTGCTCCAGACGACCCGCGAGGACGTCCTGGCCAGGATCGACGAACTCCGGGGCACGCTCGCCGTGCTCGACCGGAAGATCAGCTTCTACGCGGACGCCGGGCGTGCCCTGGCGTCGGAGAGGTCCCGATGACGGACGGCAGGATCACGGCGGCGAAGCTCGGCGACCACGGCCTTGAGGTGAGCGTCCAGGGCCTGGGCTGCATGGGCATGAGCTTCGGCTACGGCCTCTCGGACGCGGACACGTCCCGGGCCACGCTGGAGCGGGCGCTCGAACTGGGCGTCACCTTCTACGACACGGCCGACGCGTACGGCGCCGGCGAGAACGAGCGGTTCCTGGCGCCCTTCTTCAAGGCCCACCGCGACGAGGTCGTCATCGCGACCAAGTTCGCCCTGTCTATACCCCCGGACGACCCGACGCGCCGTGTCATCCGCAACGACCCGCCCTACATCCGCCAGGCCGTCGAGGCGAGCCTGAAGCGGCTGGACGTCGACGCCATCGACCTCTACTACATGCACCGGCGCGATGTGAACGTGCCGATCGAGGAGAGCGTCGGCACCATGGCCGACCTGGTCCGCGAGGGCAAGGTCAAGCACCTCGGCCTGAGCGAGGTCACGGCCGGTGAACTGCGCGCCGCCCACGCCGTCCACCCCATCGCCGCCGTGCAGTCGGAGTGGTCGCTGTTCAGCCGTGACATCGAGACGCACGTCGTCCCCGCGGCCCGCGAGCTGGGCGTGGCCCTCGTCGCGTACTCACCCCTCGGCCGCGGGTTCCTCACCGGCTCCTTCACCAACGCCGACCAGGACCTGAGCGACGGTGACTTCCGCCGCCAGCAGCCCCGCTTCACCGGCGACAACGCCACGGCGAACGCGACCCTGCTGGAGCTGATCCGCTCGGTGGCCAAGGCCCATGACGCGACCCTCGGCCAGACGGCCCTGGCCTGGGCCCAGCAGCAGGCGACGATCCACGACCTCCCGGTCATTCCGATCCCGGGCACCCGCAAGCCCTCCCGGGTCGAGGAGAACACGGCGGCGACCAGGATCGTCCTGACCGACGAGCAACTGGACCTGCTGGACGGCATAGCGGCCCAGGTGGCGGGCAACCGCTACGCGGACATGACCTTCACGTCGGCGGGCCGGGAGTAGGGGTTTCAGGGGCGCGGGGCTGTGTCGATGTGCGGCTCCTGGGCGCGATCAACCACGCACGAACCCGCGCCCGCCCACGGCGAGATCCCGGCAGACGCTAAAGCTGCGCCAACAACTCGGCCTTCTTGACCGAAAACTCCTCATCCGTCACCAGCCCGGCCTGATGCAGCTCACCCAGGTGACGAATCCGCTCCGCGATGTCCGCGGGATCGCGCCGCGGTGCCGGCACGGCGGCCACCGGACTCGACGTCCGCACCGCCGCCAACACCGCGGCGGCGAACGGCAGCGACTCGTGCACGGGGCCGTACCCCAGCCCGAACACCACCGCCGCGGGATCCTGATCGGCCTGGATCCCCGACACTCCCGCATCCCGGGGCAAAAGCCGCAAATGCCCCTCGAAGACCTCCGGCGACCGCCATTCCACGCCGTTCAGTTCCCCGACGGAGAAGCTCTGGTCGCCGGCCTTCCACTTCGCCGACGACGCCCCCGTCCAGAACCACCGGAAGTTCACGGTGCGTCCGTCGAAGGTCGCCTTCCCGTCGTACGCCTTGAACGACAGCGGCCCCTCGGGCGGCTTCACGAGGAAGCGATCGGCGGGCCCGGACTCCGTCAGCAGACCCCGCAGTTCGTCGGCGTAGTACTCCGCGAGGACCTCCCGGTCGGCGGGCAGCACCAGCCGGTAAGGGTCGACGTTCTCCTTCAACTGACCGGCGGCCGCCTCCAGCAACGGGTCCGCCCCGGGGCGCGGTTCCACGCGCAGGACGACCCTGCCGCGTTTCCCGCGGGTCAGCGTCACCCCGGCGATCGCCTCCAGGGGCACACGGCGTTCCCCGAGGGCCTGGAAGAGCTTGGGTGCTCGAATCCCCCGTTCGTAGCGGATGCACACGGAGTCGGACTCGAACTCCCAGGCGGCATGAATTCCGGCCAGCACGTCACCCATGCGGCTCATCGTATGCGGCACGAGCTCCTCCGTCCCCCTTCCGAGCAGACCGCAGTTTCTTCGCCTCTACGCGCGTCAGGCCGCCGCCGTGCCGGACAAACCGGTACGGCAGACGCCGTCTTCGTGCGCGCAGTGCACCGAGCGGTATGCGCCAACGCCGATCTCTGCGAAATTGAACAGACTTGCCGTGCCCGGCGCGAAGTAGCCCGCGTGGCCCTTCGCGCCCTCGGCCGACAGCACCCGCGCCCCGAAGCCGGTGGACACCGGATCGGCGCCGTGGCCCAGCCCGCCGACCTCCAGGTAGGGCACGTCCTGGATCCAGTCGTCGGAGTCCCGCATCGCCCACACCCGGGCACCGGTGTGCAGCTGGGCGGCCTTCTCGACCCGCATGCCGGGGCTGCCCGCCACCGCGATGTCGGACACCCGGCCCGGAAGTGAGTGCGCGGCGACCCCGCACACCACGGAGCCGTAGCTGTGGCAGAACAGCGAGACGGACGAGTCGCCCGGCAGGGCCCGCACGAGCGCGTTCAGCCGTACGGCACCGTCCTCGGCGCGCATCGCCGTGGCCGAGTCGATGCCGAGTCCGCTGGGCGCCGTGTAGTCGGCCCAGGCGATCACGGCCGTACGGGTCGAGGGGCTCACCTTCCGCTCGGCCGCGTACAGGGACTTGGCCATGCCGACGGGCGCGGAGTACTTGCGGTCGGTGCGCTGGAAGGTGAGCAGGTCGGTGTCGACGCCGGGGACGACGACCGAGACGCGCTCGGCCCTGCGCAGGTTGCCGAACACCTCCGCCACCCGGCCCGAGCCCTCCGGGTCGAACGCCAGGATGTGACGGCCCGGCTCCATGAGGTCCTCGAAGCGGTGCATCCTGCGGCCCGCCTCATGCTGACCGGCGGAGGTGAGGCGCTCGTCGTGCATGCGTTCCCGCTCGACCTCGCGCGCCTTGGCGAGCGCGAGGTGGTTGGCGCGGTAGCGCACCTCGACCGGCGCGCCGTTCATGTTGCCCACCGCGAGCGAGTACTTACGGATCAGGGTCGAAAGGTCCTGCTCGGACAGCGAGGAGAAGAAGCGGGCGAGCTTCGTCGGCCCGGACTGCGGGTCCGGCAGCTCGTGCCCGCCGATCCGGCCGTGCTCCCAGGCGGAGAGCGAGGCTTGGAGCGGCGTGGCGCCCCGCTGGTTGCGCAGGGCCGTCCAGCCGGTGGTCGCCAGCATCACGAACACCACGGCCAGAGCGAGCAGTGCGCGCCAGACGTTCAGTTGCGGGGAGGTGTCGAAGGAAGTCACTGAAAGGACACACTAGGAGAACGAGAGGGTCTCGCGTTAACCAAGTGACCGGGATCACGTTTCGGTGGAGGGGTTAAGGGGACTGCTCCGCGCGCCAGTTCCCGGCCAGTGCGGGACCCACCTGATCCAGGTATGTCGTGGTGAGTTCGCGCATCCCGTCGAGGGTGACGTCGTCCCCCGCGGACCACAACCGTTCGGTGACACGAATCACCCCGCCGAAGAGGGCCACGACGATCCTCGGCCGGGGGTCCGCGTCCACGTCGAGACCCTCACGCTCGGCGATGATGCCGGCGAGCTGCTCCTCCAGCTCCGCCGACCGACGCAGATGGGCGGCGAGCAGTGCGGGCGTGGACTCGATCACCCGGTAGACGCGCATGTGGAGGTCGATCGGCACGAGCTCCTCGACGGCCTCGTTGATCGCGTCCCAGCTCTCCAGCACGGCCCGGCGCAGCGCCTCCAGCGGCGTCTCGCCCGGCGGGCGGGTGCGCAGCGCCTCGACGACGAGCGTCTCCGCCAGGCGCGGCACGAAGAAGGCCGTCTCCTCCTTGCCGGCGAAGTAGCGGAAGAAGGTGCGCTGTGAGACGTCCACGGCGGCTGCGATGTCGTCGACGGTCGTTTCCTCGTACCCGCGCGTGGCGAACAGTTCCAGCGCGGCCCGCAGCAGTGCGTCCCGGGTGCGCCGTTTCTTGCGTTCGCGCAGGTTCAAGACGTGCCTCTCATCCGAAGTGTTCTCGCAGTTCAGGCTATACGGGGATGTTGTGTCAGTTACCGACTAGTGAATTGGTTTGTCAATTGTCAGTGGCTGTCATTAGCCTCGCGGTATGACTAGTCAGACCACCATCGACACGACGGGGTCGGGGGGCAAGGTGCCGGCCTCACCCTCGGACGCGACGCCGGGCAAGGGGCTGCGCGGGCACCCCTGGCTCACCCTCATCACCGTCGCTGTGGGGGTCATGATGGTGGCCCTCGACGGCACCATCGTGGCCATCGCCAACCCGGCCATCCAGAAGGACCTCGGCGCCACCTTCGCCGAGGTGCAGTGGATCACCAACGGATACTTCCTCGCCCTCGCGGTCTCCCTGATCACCGCGGGCAAGCTCGGCGACCGCTTCGGCCACCGCCAGACCTTCCTCATCGGCGTCGTCGGCTTCGCCGCCGCCTCGGGCGCGATCGGCCTGTCCGACAGCATCGCGTTCGTCGTCGTCTTCCGCGTCCTTCAGGGCCTGTTCGGCGCGCTGCTGATGCCGGCCGCGCTCGGCCTGCTGCGGGCCACGTTCCCGGCCGAGAAGCTGAACATGGCCATCGGCATCTGGGGCATGGTCATCGGCGCGTCCACCGCGGGTGGCCCGATCCTCGGTGGTGTGCTCGTCGAGCACGTCAACTGGCAGTCGGTGTTCTTCATCAACGTGCCGGTCGGTGTCCTCGCCGTCGTCCTCGGGGTGCTGATCCTGCTCGACCACCGCGCCGAGAACGCCCCGCGCTCCTTCGACCCGCTGGGCATCGCCCTGCTGTCGACCGCCGTGTTCTGCCTGGTGTGGGCGCTCATCAAGGCTCCGCCGTCCGAGTGGGGCTGGGGCGACGTCAAGACGCTGTCGTTCCTGGGCGCTTCGGTGCTGTGCTTCGCTCTCTTCGCCCTCTGGGAGACGAAGGTGAGGGAGCCGCTGATCCCGCTCGCGCTCTTCCGTTCCGTGGCGCTGTCCGCCGGTGTCGTGCTGATGGTGCTGATGGCCATCGCGTTCATGGGCGGACTGTTCTTCGTGACGTTCTACCTCCAGAACGTGCACGGCATGAGCCCGATCGACGCGGGCCTGCACCTGCTGCCGCTCACCGGCATGATGATCGTCGGCTCGCCGCTCGCCGGCGCGATGATCACCAAGCTCGGCCCCCGGGTCCCGCTCGCCGGCGGCATGGCGCTCACCGCGATCGCCATGTACGGGATGTCGACGCTGGAGACGGACACCGGCAGCGGCGTCATGTCGCTCTGGTTCGCCCTGCTGGGCCTCGGCCTCGCGCCGGTCATGGTCGGTGCGACCGAAGTCATCGTCGGCAACGCCCCGATGGAGCTCTCGGGCGTCGCGGGCGGTCTTCAGCAGGCCGCCATGCAGATCGGCGGCAGCCTCGGCACGGCCGTACTGGGTGCCGTCATGGCCTCCAAGGTCAACAGCGACCTCGCCGGCAACTGGGCGAAGGCGGGCCTGCCACCGCTCACCCCGGAGCAGGGGCACCAGGCCTCCGAGGCGGTCCAGGTCGGCGTCCCGCCGGTGGCACCGGGCACGCCGGACGCCATCGCCGCGAAGATCACGGGCGTCGCGCACGACACGTTCATCTCGGGCATGAGCGCGGCCTCGCTCGTGGCGGCCGGAGTCGCCGTGGTGGCGGTGCTGGTCGCGTTCCTCACCAAGCGCGGCGAGAACGCGGAAGCCGGCGCGGGCGCGGCGCACATCTGACGGTTCCCGGCGGCTCGTTCCCTCATCAGGGTGAACGCAGCTGCCGAACCCTCCCCTCCGGCACGCACCGCAGGTCACAGTGGGTCAAGTCCTCCGCAGGGCATGGAGGGCGGACGCTGCGGCGCGCTGCCGGAGGGGGGTGGCGCGCAGGCAGCGGGATGAAGGCGCACCGACGGGGTACCCGTCATGTCATACCCGAAGAGAACCCCAACCGATCAAGGGTTTACGGGAGTTGATGATGGCGAGCTTCGGACACGGTACGCGCGGGCACCCCCGCTCACGTGGCCGGACGTGGTCACGATGGGGGTCCCCCCCTGTTCGAGCGGAGCCGAGAACTTGGGGGAGGGACGAATCGCGCGACGCTCGGGCTCATCGGAGTCATCTGCGCCGTTGCAGGCTTCTTCGTGCTGGGGATCGTGCTCGGTCCCGCCGCGATGGTCTGCGGCTGGCTCGCCATGGGCCGCGTCTGGTCGGGCTCCCGCCCCACCGCGGCCGTCGTCGCCCTGGTCCTGGGCGCCATCGACACGCTCCTGGCCGTCATCTGGCTGTCCGGAGCGGCCACACCGGGCGTGGGCATGTTCTGACCCGGGTGAAAGGTTGGGAAGAGCCCCCGGCCGCCTGGCCGGGGCCCTCTCATTGCTCCACCGGAATCACTGCTCCACCTGGGTCCCCTTCAGCTTCGCCAACTCCCCCCGCAGCGCCCGCACCTCCTCGGACAGTTCCCGAATCGCCTCGGTCTGTCGCCGCTCCTCGACATCGTCCTTCTCGAACCGGGCGATGAACCAGGCCGCGATGTTCGCCGTCACCACACCCAGCAGCGCGATCCCGGAGAGCATCAGCCCGACCGCGAGCATCCGGCCCAGCCCGGTGGTCGGCGCCATGTCCCCGTACCCCACGGTGGTCATCGTGGTGAACGCCCACCAGACCGCGTCCCCCAAGGTGTGGATGGAGGCGCCGGGCTCGTCCCGTTCCACCTCCAGCACGGCCAGCGCCCCGAAGACGAGCAATCCCAGGCACGACCCCGCGACGTACGTGGTGACCCTTACCTGCGACGCCATCCGGGCCCGCTGCCCGGCGAGGAACAGCATCGACACCAGCTTCAACAGCCGCAGCGGCTGCGCCAGGGGCACCACCACGGCCAGCAGCGCCAGCGGGTTGCCCCGTACGAACCGCAGCCGGTCCTCGGCCAGCCACAGGCGGACCAGGTAGTCGGCGGCGAAAGCGGCCCACACCACCCAGTTGGTGACGTGACACGTGGTGAGCAGGTCCTGCGGAGCCCGCGGGGCCACGATCGGTATGGCATAGGCGATCGCGAACAGCACGGCAAGCGCCAGCAGCGGGCCCTGGGTGCGCCGCTCCCAGCGGGCCGGCGTGGTCGATGCGGTCATCGGGAGCGTCATGGAAGCATGGTAGGAAACGCGTGGGGCGGCACCGGTCAGGTGCCGCCCCACGAAACCGCCTCGGCGCCCTACGCGTCGCCGCCCGCGGCCCCCGGGTCGGCCGCCGACACGTCGAGCAGCTGGTACCGGTCGATGGCCTGCTTGAGCACGGAACGGTCGACCTTGCCCTCACGGGCCAGCTCGGTCAGCACCCCCACCACGATCGACTGCGCGTCGATGTGGAAGAACCGCCGGGCGGCGCCGCGTGTGTCCGCGAAGCCGAAGCCGTCGGCGCCCAGCGACTGGTACGTCTGCGGCACCCAGCGCGCGATCTGGTCCGGGACGGACCGCATCCAGTCGGACACGGCCACGACCGGCCCCTGCGCGTCCGCCAGCTTCCGCGTCACGTACGGCACCCGCTGCTCCTCCTCGGGGTGCAGCAGGTTGTGCTCCTCGCAGTCCACGGCCTCGCGCCGCAGCTCGTTCCAGGAGGTCGCCGACCAGACGTCCGCCTTGACGTTCCACTCCTCGGCAAGGATCTTCTGCGCCTCGACGGCCCAGGGGACCGCGACACCGGACGCCAGGATCTGCGCCGGGATCGAGCCGGCCGTGCCCTCGCTGAACCGGTGGAGCCCCTTGAGGATGCCGTCGACGTCCACGTTCTCCGGCTCGGCGGGGTGCTGGATGGGCTCGTTGTAGACGGTCAGGTAGTAGAAGACGTCCTCGCCGTGCGGGTGCTCCTCGGAGCCGCCGTACATCCGGCGCAGGCCGTCCTGCACGATGTGCGCGATCTCGAAGCCGAACGCCGGGTCGTAGGAGACGCAGCCCGGGTTCGTGGAGGCCAGCAGCTGCGAGTGGCCGTCCGCGTGCTGGAGGCCCTCGCCGGTCAGCGTCGTACGGCCGGCGGTCGCGCCCAGGACGAAGCCGCGCGCCAGCTGGTCGGACATCTGCCAGAACTGGTCGCCGGTGCGCTGGAAGCCGAACATCGAGTAGAAGACGTAGACCGGGATGAGCGGCTCGCCGTGGGTCGCGTACGCCGAGCCGGCCGCGATCAGCGACGCCGTGCAGCCCGCCTCCGAGATGCCGTCGTGCAGCATCTGGCCGTTGGGCGCTTCCTTGTAGGCGAGCAGCAGGTCGCGGTCGACCGACTCGTACTGCTGGCCGAGCGGGTTGTAGATCTTCGCACTCGGGAAGAACGAGTCCATGCCGAACGTGCGGTACTCGTCCGGCGCGATCAGCACGAACCGCTTGCCGATCTCCTTGTCCCGCATGAGGTCCTTCAGGAGCCGCACGAAGGCCATCGTCGTCGCGATGGACTGCTGGCCCGAGCCCTTCTTCACGGTCGCGTACGTCTTGTCCTCGGGCAGTGCCAGGGGCTTGGAGCGGACCACGCGCGTGGGGACGTAACCGCCGAGAGACTTGCGGCGGTCGTGCATGTACTGGATCTCCTCCGAGTCCCGGCCCGGGTGGTAGTACGGCGGCACGCCGGACTCCAGCTCCTTGTCCGGGATCGGCAGGTGCAGACGGTCGCGGAAGCGCTTGAGGTCGTCGACCGTCAGCTTCTTCATCTGGTGCGTGGCGTTGCGGCCCTCGAAGTTCGGGCCGAGCGTCCAGCCCTTGATCGTCTTGGCGAGGATCACCGTCGGCTGGCCCTTGTGCTCCACGGCCGCCTTGTACGCCGCGAAGATCTTCTTGTGGTCGTGACCGCCGCGCCCCAGGTGCAGGATCTGGTCGTCGCTCATGCCCTCGACCATCGCCCGCAGCCGGTGGTCGTCACCGAAGAAGTGGTCGCGGATGTACGCGCCGGTCTCCGTGGCGTACGTCTGGAACTGCCCGTCCGGCGTGGTGTTCATCTTGTTGACCAGCACGCCGTCGCGGTCCTGGGCGAGCAGCGGGTCCCAGCTGCGGTCCCAGACCAGCTTGATCACGTTCCAGCCGGCGCCGCGGAAGATCGACTCCAGCTCCTGGATGATCTTGCCGTTGCCGCGCACCGGGCCGTCCAGGCGCTGCAGGTTGCAGTTGACGACGAAGGTGAGGTTGTCCAGGCCCTCGCGCGCCGCGATGGACAGCTGGCCCAGCGACTCCGGCTCGTCCATCTCGCCGTCGCCGAGGAACGCCCAGACCTGCGACTTCGAGGTGTCGGCGATCCCGCGCGCGTGCATGTAGCGGTTCATCCGCGCCTGGTAGATCGCGCCGATCGGGCCGAGGCCCATCGACACCGTCGGGAACTCCCAGAAGTCCGGCATCAGCCGCGGGTGCGGGTACGACGACAGGCCGTGCGGCGCCTTCGACTTCTCCTGGCGGAAGCCGTCCAGGTTTCCCTCGTTCAGCCGGTCCAGCAGGAACGCGCGGGCGTAGATGCCCGGCGAGGCGTGCCCCTGGAAGAAGACCTGGTCCCCGCCGAGGCCGTCGTCCTTGCCGCGGAAGAAGTGGTTGAAGCCGACGTCGTAGAGGGAGGCGGAGGACGCGAACGTGGCGATGTGGCCGCCGACGCCGATGCCGGGGCGCTGGGCCCGGGAGACCATCACCGCCGCGTTCCAGCGGGTGGCGTTGAGGACCCTGCGCTCGATCTCCTCGTTGCCCGGGAAGAACGGCTCGCTCTTGGTGGGGATGGTGTTGACGTAGTCCGTGCTGCGCATCTCCGGCACGGCCACGCGCTTCTCACGGGCCCGCTCGATCAGCCGCAGCATCAGATAGCGGGCCCGCTCCCGGCCGCGCTCGTCGACGGCGGCGTCGAGGGAGTCGAGCCACTCCTGCGTCTCTTCGGGATCGAAGTCAGGAACCTGACTCGGAAGGCCGCCAATGATGATCGGGTTGCGATCGGATGCGGAAGCCACGCTGTTCCTTACCTGTCAGAGGGCCTGCGAGGGCCGCTGTTTCGCTGTCGTCGCCGGGGCGTCGTCGCTGGGGGGCGCGCCGCTCCCATGGTCCACCTCGGGGCCGGGAAACGTCATCTCTACCCAGCGGTAACCCAGACGTGAGATCGACTCCGTGACGTATGGGGCGAATACCTTCGAGTCTCGTACCCGTAGACGATTCCCAAACGCCCAAACAGGGCAGAAAGGTGTGGTGTGCGTCACCTCGGACCATGATGGTGTGCCTGGAGTTGCGGTGACACCGCCAGGATCGTCACCGTTTCGGCGGTCTGAACGGCCGGGTACTTGCGCGATCCGTCCCGCCCGTGTGGACTACGGCCAATGCTTCGCGCACGCGCGTGGCTGAGTTATTCCCAAGACATGATCAGGAGGCAACCCGTGAGCGCGACCGCGGACCACGCGGAGGAGCGGACGAACCCTGCCGCCAGGCTGGGGTTCCAGCCCGGGCAGGTGGTCCAGGAGATCGGCTACGACGACGACGTGGACCAGGAGCTCCGCAAGGCCATCGAGGGCATCATCGAGGCCGACCTGGTGGACGAGGACTACGACGACGTGGCCGATGCCGTTGTGCTGTGGTTCCGTGACGACGACGGCGACCTGACGGACTCGCTGGTCGATGCCACCACGTACATCGAAGAGGGCGGCGCGATCCTGCTCCTCACGCCGAAGACCGGCCGTTCGGGGTACGTGGAGCCGAGTGACATCTCGGAAGCCGCCACCACGGCGGGTCTGACGGCGTCCAAGAGCGTCAGCGTCGGCAAGGACTGGAGTGGCAGCCGGCTGGCGACGCCGAAGGCCGCCAAGTCCAAGCGCTAGTCGTACGGCGGGGCGGGTCGGCGTTGTCGGCCCGCCGGTCGGCCTGTGCCGGTGTCTGCGTAGGGTGGGCTCACCCGAAAAGCCCCACGAAGGGACACCCACAGCGATGGCGATCCAGGTCGGCGAGAAGGCCCCCGACTTCGAGCTCAAGGACAACCACGGCCGGGCCGTGCGGCTGTCCGACTTCCGGGGCCGGAAGAACGTGGTGCTGCTCTTCTACCCCTTCGCCTTCACCGGCGTGTGCACCGGCGAGCTGTGCGAGCTGCGCGACAACCTGCCGCAGTTCTCGGACCGCGACACCGAGCTGCTCGCCGTCTCCAACGACTCCATCCACACCCTGCGCGTCTTCGGCGAGCAGGAGGGCCTGGAGTACCCGCTGCTGTCGGACTTCTGGCCGCACGGCAACGTCTCGCGCGCCTACGGCGTCTTCGACGAGGACAAGGGCTGCGCCGTGCGCGGCACCTTCGTCATCGACAAGGAGGGCGTCGTGCGGTGGACCGTCGTCAACGGCCTGCCGGACGCGCGCGACCTGAACGACTACGTGAAGGCGCTCGACTCCCTGTGACGCCGGTCGGGCGGCATGCGCCCGACACCCGCTGAAATGTGGGCTCCAGGGCCTGCGAGGGGCGGGAACCCGTCACTAGGATCGACTCGTTGATCCGACATCCGAGCACAACGGGGCATCCGCCCCTGGACACCAATGGAGGACTCGTGGGAGTCAGCCTCAGCAAGGGCGGCAACGTATCGCTGAGCAAGGAGGCGCCGGGCCTGACCGCGGTCATCATCGGTCTGGGGTGGGACGTCCGCACCACGACCGGCACGGACTTCGACCTGGACGCCAGCGCGCTGCTGCTGAACAACTCCGGCAAGGTCGGCAACGACCAGCACTTCATCTTCTTCAACAACCTCAAGAGCCCGGACGGCTCCGTCGAGCACACCGGTGACAACATCACCGGTGAGGGCGAGGGCGACGACGAGCAGATCAAGGTCAACCTCGCGACCGTCCCGCCGGAGATCGAGAAGATCGTCTTCCCGGTCTCCATCTACGACGCCGAGACCCGCCAGCAGTCCTTCGGCCAGGTCCGCAACGCGTTCATCCGCGTCGTGAACCAGGCGGGCGGCGCCGAGATCGCTCGGTACGACCTGAGCGAGGACGCCTCCACCGAGACCGCCATGGTCTTCGGTGAGCTCTACCGGCACGGCGCGGAGTGGAAGTTCCGCGCCATCGGCCAGGGCTACGCCTCGGGCCTGCGCGGCATCGCGCAGGACTTCGGCGTGAACGTCTGAACCACCTGAAGGGCCCCGGCGACGGGGCCCGAGAGGTCTTCCTCGTCCGGCGCCGCACGGTTTACGTGCGGCGCCGGACGTGCAGGACCACCTCAGTGACACCACCGGGCCTGTGGCCCCAAGGGGAGGGACAACAACATGGGCGTCACGCTCGCCAAAGGGGGCAATGTCTCCCTGTCCAAGGCCGCACCCGACCTCACTCAGGTGCTGGTCGGGCTCGGCTGGGACGCGCGCTCCACCACCGGAGCGCCCTTCGACCTCGACGCCAGCGCCCTGATGTGCAGCAGCGGGCGCGTGCTCGGGGACGAGTGGTTCGTCTTCTACAACCAGCTCAAGAGCCCGGACGGCTCGGTCGAGCACACCGGTGACAACCTCACCGGCGAGGGCGACGGCGACGACGAGTCGCTCCTGATCGACCTCCCGAAGGTTCCGCCGCAGTGCGACAAGATCGTCTTCCCGGTCTCGATCCATATGGCCGACGAGCGCGGCCAGACGTTCGGCCAGGTCAGCAACGCCTTCATCCGCGTGGTGAACCAGGCCGACGGCCAGGAGCTCGCTCGCTACGACCTCAGCGAGGACGCCTCCACGGAGACCGCGATGATCTTCGGCGAGCTCTATCGCTACCAGGGCGAGTGGAAGTTCAGGGCCGTGGGGCAGGGGTACGCGTCGGGGCTGCGGGGCATCGCGCTGGACTTCGGGGTCAACGTCTCATAACGCGTTATGAGCAAAATCCGGGGCCCAGTGGGGTGTCACAGGGGGACGACTAGACTTCGGCTTCAAAAGTTCGTAAAGCCGGGTACGGCGCGGGGGAGCCCCGTACACACACGATTGGGTAGCCAGTGGTTCTGAAAACCTTCGGGTGGTCGTTCGCGGTCACCGCGCTCGGCCTGGTCGCGGCGGTCCTGTTCGGCGGGTGGACCGCGCTCGGCGTCGTCGCGATCCTGTCCGTCCTCGAGATCTCGCTGTCCTTCGACAACGCGGTGGTCAACGCCGGCATCCTGAAGAAGATGAATGCCTTCTGGCAGAAGATCTTCCTCACGATCGGCATTCTGATCGCCGTCTTCGGCATGCGGCTGGTCTTCCCGGTCGTGATCGTCGCGGTCAGCGCCCAGCTGGGCCCGATCGAGGCCGTCAACCTCGCCCTGAACGACAAGGACCAGTACCAGCAGCTGGTGACCGACGCCCACCCGTCGATCGCCGCCTTCGGTGGCATGTTCCTGCTGATGATCTTCCTGGACTTCATCTTCGAGGACCGGGACATCAAGTGGCTCGGCTGGCTGGAGCGCCCGCTGTCCAAGCTCGGCAAGGTCGACATGCTGTCGGTCTGCATCGCGCTGATCGTCCTGCTGATCTCGGCGATGACCTTCGCCACCCACGCCCACCAGCACGGCGGCACCCACGTCGACAAGGCGGAGACGGTCCTGCTCGCCGGTATCGGCGGTCTGATCACCTACATGATCGTCGGCGGGCTCTCCGGCTACTTCGAGGACAAGCTCGAAGAGGAGGAGGAGCGCGAGCACGAGGCGGAGGAAGCAGCCGAGCGCAGCGGCAAGCCCCGCTCGGCGGTGCAGCTGGCCGGCAAGGCCGCGTTCTTCATGTTCCTCTACCTCGAGGTCCTGGACGCGTCGTTCTCCTTCGACGGCGTGATCGGCGCCTTCGCCATCACCAACGACATCGTCCTGATGGCTCTCGGTCTCGGCATCGGCGCCATGTACGTCCGGTCGCTGACGGTCTACCTGGTCCGCCAGGGCACCCTGGACGACTACGTCTACCTGGAGCACGGCGCGCACTACGCCATCGGCGCCCTCGCCATGATCCTGCTCGTCACCATCCAGTACCAGATCAACGAGATCATCACCGGCCTCATCGGCGTCGTCCTGATCGCCGCCTCCTTCTGGTCCTCCGTCCGCCGCAACAAGGCGCTGGCGGCGGCCGAGGGAAAAGCCGGCTCGGACGAGAAGACTGAGGTCTCGTCCGGGGTGTGACACCCCTCCGAGCGAGGAACGCTCTGTGCGGGGCGGTTACCGAGGACTCCTCGGTCGGCCGCCCCGTTCGGTCGTCATGGGCCGTGGGTACGGGCGATGACCTGCGGTCTCCAAGTGAACGTGGGGGGCTGGATGGGACTGTTCGACGGACTCCGGCGCGGTGATGTGCAGTTCGACTCGGGCGACGCGTCGACCAACGCGATCGAACTGACCAAGCGGCGGGCGCAGATATCACTCACCAAGCAGGGCGCGGCCACCGGCCACCTGCGCGTCAACCTCAGCTGGCGGATGCGCACGTCCGACATCGGCGGCACCCAGCGCGAGAGCCTGCTGCGCCATCCCTTCCGGGCGCTCAAGCCCCCCGAGGTCGTCGGCCACAGCCAGAGCATGGTCAACGTCGACCTCGACCTCGGCTGCCTCTACGAACTCCAGGACGGCAGCAAGGGCGTCGTCCAGCCCCTCGGCGGCTACTACGGCGACGTCAACGCCGCGCCGTACGTCAAGCTCAGCGGCGACGACCGGTTCGGCTCCGGTTCCGGCGAGACGATGTACATCAACCTCGACCACCGCGACAGCATCAAGCGGCTGCTGGTGTTCGTCTACATCTACGACCAGACGCCCGCCTTCGACCGCACGCACGCCAGCGTCACCCTCTACCCGAGCAGCGGCCCCCGCATCGAGGTCCACCTCGACGAACGCCAGCCGCAGGCCCGCTCCTGCGCCGTCGTCATGATCGAGAAGGTGAAGGACGAGATGGTCGTCCGCCGCGAGGCGAAGTTCGTCTACGGCTTCCAGGCCGAGCTCGACCGGTTGTACGGGTGGGGGCTGCAGTGGGGGCGCGGCTACAAGTCCAAGGTCGACCGCTGACCCGGCGGTCAGGTGCGAACCGCTCCGGGGCCGTGCGCGGGGACGGCCGGGCCCCGCGTCCGCGACCGGATCCGACGACAGGCCCTAGTGCCGCGGCAGGCAACGTTTGCCCGTCAAGGAGCGGCGTCCGGTGCGTGCTCTCGGCGTGCCGGGTGCATGCCCTCGTACTGGATGTACTTGGGTTTGTGCCCGGTGCGGCGAGAGTGCGTGCCGGGCGTCGCGACGGGGCGAACGTTGCCTGCCGCGGCACTAGAACTGGAAGACCGATGAAGATCTTGCTCCGGCCGCCGGGATCGCCCCGGATTGCCGGTAAATGTCAATCGCCGCGAACCGGTGCAAGCCGGGCGCAATTCCAAGATCTTCAGGACACTCCTAGCGCCCGATGAACTGCGGCCCCTGCGGGGGCAGCCGGAAGTCGGGGTCGGGGGCCGCCGTGACCGGCTGCGGGTAGCCGTAGCCGGTCTGCGCCCCCGCGGCGCCCGCCGCGGCCGGTGCCTGGGGGTAGCCGTACGCGGGCCGGCCGGTGGGCTGCGGGTAGCCGTAGGCCGGCTGCGTCGTCGGCGGCTGCTGCGGGTAGCCGTACCCGGGCTGCGCGGGCGCCGCGGTCGGCTGCTCCGGGGGCAGCGGCACGGAGACCTCGGGGGACTGCTGTGCGGGGCCGCCGGTCGTCGGCTGCGCGGGCGTGTTCGTGGTGGGAGGAGCGGGGACCGTGGTGGTCGCCTCCTCCAGCCCCTCCGACTCGTCGACCGAGATGCCGAAGTCGGTCGCGAGCCCCTTCAGCCCGTTCGAATAGCCCTCGCCGAGCGCCCTGAACTTCCAGCCCTCCCCGCGCCGGTACAGCTCGCCGCAGATCAGCGCGGTCTCCTCGCCCGTCTCCGGCTTGACGTCGAAGTACGCCAGCGCCTCCGCGCCGGTGTCCGCGGCGTCGTACAGCAGGATGCGCAGGGCCTGCACCCGGTCGAACGTCACGCCGTCGGCCGATGCGACGAGCAGAATCCGGCCGACCTCCGACTCGACACCGGTGAGCTCTGTCTGGATCGTGTCGGTCAGGCCCTCGGCGACCCGCTTCTTGCCGAGCCGCCACACCTTTCCGGCCGGGTGCCGGGGCTGGTTGTAGAAGACGAAGTCCTCGTCGGAGCGCACACGGCCGTCGGGGCCGAGGAGCAGCGCGGAGGCGTCGACGTCCGGAACCCCCTGCCCGGGCGTCCAGCGCAGCACGGCGCGCACCGTGGTGGCTTCCAGCGGGACGTTCGACCCCTTCAGCATCGCGTGCGTCATGCGGTCATCCTGCCCTCTCGGTCCTGCTCACGACAACGCGGGGGCCGCGGTCACGAGCGGCGCCGACGGCCGTCGGGGACTACCGTCGTCATGACGGGGTACTGGCTGTGATTGCCCGCGTTACCTGAAGTTCATGCCTGATGGGAACCTCTGACACGGACTTCTACGTACTATTACCGGCCACCTTTCGTCGATTCGCAGGTCGCACCACCACCACGGGGAGATTCATGCGTCATTTCGGGCACGTCGCCCCTGAGGTGCGGAAGCGTCTCTTCTTCCGCGAGCCGGGCGTGTTCACCCCGGACTCCCCGGCCCGGCTGCTCGCGGCCGCCCTGGGCGCCACGCTGTACAGCCCGGCCACCAGACCACGCCTCGCCGACGACGTCCTCAAGCAGGCCGGGCGCGGTGTGGTGTCGATGGTGCTGTGCCTGGAGGACTCGATCGACGACGCGGACGTCGGGCCCGGCGAGGAGAACCTCGTCCGCCAGCTGACGGCCCTGGACGACCTCCCGGACGCCGATCTGCCGCTGCTGTTCATCCGGGTCCGCACCCCCGAGCAGATACCCGACCTGGTGCGCCGCCTCGGCCCCGCCGTCCGGCAGCTGTCCGGATTCGTCCTGCCCAAGTTCACCGAGGAACGCGGCATCCCCTTCCTGGAGGCCCTGGCCACCGCCGAGGCCGAAAGCGGCCGTCGCCTTTTCGCCATGCCCGTGCTGGAGTCCCCGGAGCTGCTCTACCGGGAGTCGCGCGTGGAGACCCTGGAGGGCATCTCCCGGACGATCGACAAGTACCGCGAGCGGGTCCTCGCCCTGCGCCTCGGCGTGACGGACTTCTGCTCCTCCTACGGGCTGCGCCGGGGCCCCGACATGACGGCCTACGACGTGCAGATCGTCGCCTCCGTGATCGCCGACGTGGTGAACATGCTGGGCCGCGCCGACGGGACCGGCTTCACCGTGACCGGGCCCGTGTGGGAGTACTTCCGGGTCCAGGAGCGCATGTTCAAGCCGCAGCTGCGGCAGAGCCCCTTCCTTGAGGTGCAGGCCGCGGAACTGCGCGAGAAGCTGATTGAGCACGCCATGGACGGCCTGCTGAGGGAGATCTCCCTGGATCATGCCAACGGCCTGCTGGGCAAGACCTGCATCCACCCCTCGCACGTGCTGCCGGTGCACGCCCTGTCGGTCGTCAGTCACGAGGAGTTCTCGGACGCCCAGGACATCCTGCGGCCCGAGCGCGGTGGCGGGGGTGTGCTGAGATCGGCGTACACGAACAAGATGAACGAGGTGAAGCCGCACCGGGCCTGGGCCGAGCGGACCCTGCTGCGGGCCGAGGCTTTCGGCGTGGCGAACCAGGACATCGGCTTCGTGGAACTGCTGGCGGCGGGTCTGCCGGGCTGACGGCACGACGCAAGGGATCCATGGAGAAGGCTGAGAAGGCAGTGAACAAGGGGGAGCATCAGGTGTGCGACGAGGGCGACCGCGTCTGGTCCGGCAGCTGGGTCGCCGAGCGGCTCGGCGTCGAGCTCGTCGGCGACGACCCGCTGACCGGCCTGCTGGGGCTGGCGCTGCGCCGCAACCCCAAGCGGGCCCATCTGCTGGTGTCGAACGTGCTCGGCAAGCATGTGCCGCAGTCGCCGTCCGTCGTCTACGGCTACGGCGTCGAGCTCGGCCGCCGGGTGCGGGAGCTGCTGGGCGCGGAGGAGGCGGGCAGGGCCGTCGTCCTCGGCTACGCGGAGACCGCGACGGGTCTCGGCCACTCCGTCGCCGACGGGCTGGGCCTGGCCCCCTACCTGCACTCCACCCGCCGCCCGGTCGCCGGTGTCGCGACGGCAGGCGGCTTCGAGGAGGCCCACTCCCACGCGACCTCGCACCTGCTCCTGCCGGAGGATCCCGCGCTGCTCGGCGGTGACGGCCCGCTGGTCCTGGTCGACGACGAGTTCTCCACGGGGAACACGGTGCTGAACACCGTCCGCGATCTTCATCAGCGGTATCCGCGGCGGCGGTATGTCGTGGTGGCGCTGGTGGACATGCGGTCCGCGGCCGATGCGGGGCGGCTGGAGGAGTTCGCCCGTGAGATCGGAGCGCGGGTGGATCTCGTGGCTGCGGCTTCGGGTCGGGTGCGGCTGCCGGAGGGGGTGCTGGAGAGGGGGCAGGAGCTGGTGGCGCGGTACGAGGCCGAGAGTGCGGCGGAAGGTCGTACGGCGGGTGCGGCGCCGTCGTGGCCGGTCGCGCAGTTCCCCGCGCCCCTTGAGGGCGTTGCCGACACGCCCCTTTCAGGGGCGCGGGGAACTGCGCGAACAACCCCCACCGGCCCGCAGTCGGACGACAAGCTCACGGAAATCGACCTGCACTGGCCTGCCGACCTGCCGGACGGCGGTCGGCATGGGTTCACGCCCTCTCATCGGGAGCGCTTGGAGGAGGCCCTGCCCGGCATGGCCGCCAGGATCGCCGACGCCCTGCCCCCGAATGCCCGCCGCGTGCACGTCCTCGGCTTCGAAGAGCTGATGTACGCGCCGCTCAGGCTGGCCCGGGAGCTGGAACGGGTGACGGACATCGAGGTCCGCTACTCCACCACCACCCGCTCACCCGTCCTGGCCGTCGACGACCCCGGCTACGCGATACGCACCCGCCTCGCCTTCCCCGCCCACGACGACCCCGCCGACGGCCCCGGCGAGCGGTACGCCTACAACGTCGCCGGCGCCGGATTCGACGCCGTCGTCGCGGTGGTCGACTCGGCCGGGGACACCCCCGCGCTGCACGCGCCCGACGGTCTGCTCGCCCGCCTCGCCGCGCACACGCCGCGGGTCCTGCTCGCCGTCATCCCGTCGTACGCCCCCGAAAGGCCCTCCATGCTGCCCGAGCCCCTCCGCGGCCCCGCCTTCTCCTCGTACGCGCCCGAGGAGGTCGGCTGGCTGCTCCAGGACCTCTCGGACGTGACGTTGGAGGCGCCGACCGAGGAGCGCGAGGAGGCGATCCAGAGCGGCGGCGCGCACTACGCGGAGTCGCTGCCCGTGGAGTACCAGCCGAGCGAGCAGTACCAGGAGCTGTTCCACGCCGCGCTGGAGGACTCGGCGGCCCGGATCGCCCAGGCGGTCGGCGTCGTCACCGAGACGGTCCTCGCCGAGCGGTCCCCGCGCCCCGTGCTGGTCTCCCTGGCCCGCGCCGGCACCCCCGTCGGCATCCTGATGCGCCGCTGGGCCCAGCACCGGCACGGCCTCGACCTGCCGCACTACGCCGTGTCGATCGTCCGCGGCCGGGGCATCGACGCCAACGCGCTGCGCTGGCTCGCCCGGCACCACGACCCCCGGGACGTCGTCTTCGTCGACGGCTGGACCGGCAAGGGCGCCATCACCCGCGAACTCGCCCAGGCCCTGGAGGAGTTCGAGAAGTCCGACGGCATCACCGGCTTCGACCCCGAGATCGCCGTCCTGGCCGACCCGGGCTCCTGCGTCCGGACCTACGGCACCCGCGAGGACTTCCTCATCCCCTCCGCCTGCCTCAACTCCACCGTCTCCGGCCTGATCTCGCGGACCGTGCTGCGCGCGGACCTGGTCGGCCCGGACGACTTCCACGGCGCGAAGTTCTACCGCGAACTCGCCGGCACCGACGTCTCGGTGGCCTTCCTGGACGCCGTGTCCGCCCGCTTCCCCGAGGTCGCCGACGCCGCCTGCGCCCAGGCCAAGGAGCTGCTCGCGACCGACCGCTCACCCACCTGGGAGGGCTGGGCCGCCGTCGAGCGGATCAGCGAGGAGTACGCCATCCACGACGTGAACCTCGTCAAGCCCGGCGTCGGCGAGACGACCCGGGTCATGCTGCGCCGCGTGCCCTGGAAGGTCCTGGCGCGCGCCGGGGCGGGCAGCGACCTCGACCACGTGCGCCTGCTGGCCGGGCAACGCGGGGTGCCCGTGGAGGAGGTCGACGCACTGCCCTACACCTGCGTCGGCCTGATCCACCCCAAGTACACCCGGGGCGCGACCGGCTCCGACGGCAAGGCGGTGTCGGTCTGATGCCCGTCCTCGTCGCGAGCGACCTCGATCGCACCCTGATCTACTCCGCCGCCGCCCTGGCACTCACCATGCCGGACGCGCGGGCGCCCCGGCTGCTGTGCGTGGAGGTGCACGAAAGCAGGCCGCTGTCGTACATGACGGAGACGGCGGCGCAGCTCCTCACCGACCTGGGCGACGCGGCCGTGTTCGTGCCGACGACGACCCGGACGCGCAAGCAGTACCAGCGCATCAACCTGCCGGGCCCGGAGCCCACGTACGCGATCTGCGCGAACGGCGGTCATCTCCTGGTCGACGGTGTCTGCGACCCCGACTGGCACGCGCAGGTCACCGCGCGGCTGGCCGACGAGTGCGCGCCGCTGGCCGAGGTGCAGGAGCACCTGCTGAGGGCCGCCGACCCGGTCTGGGTGCGCAAGCAGCGCGTCGCCGACGACCTCTTCGCCTATCTCGTCGTCGAGCGCGAGCTGCTCGACGACGACTGGGTGAAGGAACTCGCGGTGTGGGCGGAGAACCGCGGCTGGACCGTGTCCCTCCAGGGCCGCAAGATCTACGCCGTTCCCAAGCCGCTCACGAAGAGCGCGGCGATGCGGGAGATCGCACGGCGGACCGGTGCCGATCTCACGCTCGCCGCGGGTGACTCCCTGCTCGACGCGGACCTGCTCCTCGCGGCCGACCGGGGCTGGCGGCCGGGGCACGGAGAGCTGGCCGACACCGGGTTCACGGCTCCCTCGCTCAGGGGGCTTCCCGACCGGGGCGTCCTCGCCGGGGAGCGGATCCTGAGGGAGTTTCTGGGGGCAGTACGGGGCGCCGGCGCTGTGCCTGGGCCGGGCGCCTGAGAACTCGGGTGTCCTGGTCGCCGTGCGGGTGCGGCCTATCGGTGGCTTGTCGCGCAGTCCCCCGCGCCCCTTGGGGGCGCCGCAGCAGCCGTAGGCCGATGAAGGCCACCACCGCCAGGGCCGCCACGGCCAGGACCACCTTCGAGTACGTGGAGACGATGTCCGAGACCTGGTGCCAGTTCGCGCCGAGGAAGTAGCCCGCGAGAACGAACACCGTGTTCCAGACGGCGCTGCCCAGGGTGGTCAGTCCCAGGAACACGGGCAGGCGCATGCGCTCGACGCCCGCGGGCACCGAGATCAGGCTGCGGAAGATCGGGATCATCCGGCCGAAGAACACGGCCTTGGTGCCGTGCTTCAGGAACCAGGTCTCGGTCTTCTCGATGTCCGAGACCTTCACCAGCGGCAGCCGGGCCGCGATCGCCACCGTCCGGTCACGGCCCAGCAGCGCGCCGGACCCGTACAGCGCGAGCGCGCCGATCACCGAGCCGGCCGTCGTCCACAGCAGGACGGCGAGCAGGCTCATCCGGCCGCTGCTCGCGGCGAACCCGGCCAGCGGCAGGATCACCTCGCTGGGCAGCGGGGGGAACAGGTTCTCCAGGGCGATGGCGAGACCGGCTCCCGGCGCGCCCAGCGCGTCCATCAGGTCGTTGACCCACTGCGGCCCGGCGTCCGCTGCGATGGCTGTCATGCCCCCACGCTAGGAAACCGAAGCTGAAGGGTTCCTGAGGAGGCCCGGGCAGGGCGTCAGCCGCAGCAGCCGCCTCCGCAGCAGCCGCCCCCACCGCCGCCGCTCGCGCGGGGCACGGACGCCGGGGCGGAGGCGGAGCCGCCGACGGCGACCGTGGAGAGGAGTTTCACCGTGTCGTCGTGGCCCGAGGGGCAGGCCGCGGGGTCGGACGACTCGGCCATCGGACGGCTGAGTTCGAAGGTGTCGCCGCAGGTCCGGCAGCGGTACTCGTAGCGAGGCATGGGGACAGACTAATCCGGACCGGAGGAAGTACCGCCTTTCTGCATTCCTTTTGACCGCTCTGGCCGTCCCCGGTGTGGAGGATCTGTAAAAGCCGCTGATAGCTTTCGATGGCCGCGAGGAGCCGTAAGGGCGGGGGAACGTGAGGGCTCGCTGCCGTCGACCACGGCAGCCCTGTCCTTCCGCGCGAGCACCACCGTGAGCGGGAGGGAGACGCAGCCGTGTCCAAGGGTGGGCGGGAATCGGACGAGACCATGCAGTTGAAGGTCCCCGATGCCATGAACGCGGACGAGACCGTGCTGTTGCGCATCGTCGACGTGGCCGCGACCGACAAGACGAATCCCTCCTCCGGTACGACCCCGGAGGGGAACGGCCCCGGCCGGCCGCGCCGCCGGCGCAGAGCTCCCCGGCCCTCCCCCCTGTCCCGTCTGAGCGCCGTGGCCCCGGGGGCGGCCCGACTCGTCGCCCGCGTCGCCTCCGGCGCCCGCCGCCTGCGGCTTCGTTACCCCCGCGCCGACCGCACCGGCTGGCGGCGCTGGGCGCCCTCCTGGCGGCAATGGCTCGGTGCCGCGCTGACGTTCACCGGCCTGACCGTCGTCCTCCTGGGCTCCGCCTACGCCGCCACCGACATCCCGGAGAACCTCAACTCGTACGCCACCCAGCAGGACAACGTCTACTTCTGGTCCGACGGGACGCCCATGGCCCGCACCGGCTGGGTGCGGCGGCAGGAGATGCCCCTGAAGGGCATACCCGAGGACGTCCGCGGGGCCGTGCTGGCGGCGGAGAACGCGAGCTTCTACAGCGATCCCGGCATATCCCTCAGCGGCCTCACCCGGGCCGTGTGGCGCACCCTCGGCAAGGGGGAGACCCAGGGCGGCTCCACCATCACCCAGCAGTACGTCAAGAACGTCTACCTCAACCAGGACCGCTCGGTCGGCCGCAAGTTCACCGAGGCGATGCTCGCCCTGAAGCTCGACAACGAGATGAGCAAGGACGACATCCTCGAGGGCTACCTCAACACGAGCTGGTTCGGCCGTGGCACGTACGGCATCCAGCGCGCTGCCCAGGCCTACTACGGCAAGGACGTCCGCGAACTCGACGCGGGCGAGGCCGCCTTCCTCGCCTCCCTGCTCAAGGGCGCGGGCCTCTACGACCCGTCACTGAGCGAGGCCAACCACGCCCGGGCCGTGGAGCGCTGGTCCTGGATACTGGACCGCATGGTCGAGACAGGCACCCTGTCGAAGGCCGAGCGTGCCGAGTACAGGAAGTTCCCCGAGCCGCTGAAGCGGGCGCCGGGGTTCGACACCGGCAAGCAGAGCGACTACCTCGTGGAACTGGCCGCCCAGTACGCCAAGAAGGCGGCGAACATATCGCCCAAGGAGTACGACCTCGGCGGCTACCAGATCTACACGACCTTCGACCGCAAGCAGGAGACCGCGCTCACCGACGCCGTGGACAAGGCCCGCAAGAAGGCGCGCAAGGACGACCCGGACAAGGCGAAGTCCCTGCACTTCGGCGCCTCCTCGGTGGCCACCGACGGGCGCATCCTCGCCGTCCACGGCGGCCCCGACCACCGTGAGCAGGGCTACAACGAGTCGAACGCGACCACCGTCCCCGCCGGTTCGGCCTTCCTGCCGTTCGTCTACGCCGCCGCCCTGGAGCACGGTGTGCACACGACACGCGACGGCGCCGCGGTCCAGGTCACCCCCCAGACGCGGTACGACGGGGACGACGGCATCGCCGTCAGGACACCCGAGGGCCCCTACTGGGACCGCGGCGGCAAACAGGTCACCTCCCACAACGACGGCGGGAAGTCCTACGGGCGGATCGGCCTCGGCCGGGCGCTCGCCCTGTCGGTGAACACACCGTTCATGCAACTCGGCTTGGACACCGGCCTGGACACGGTGCGGGAGACCGCCCAGCGGGCGGGCCTGCTCCCCTCCAGCTTCGGCCCGCAGGTGCCCGCGATGTCCCTGGGCAGTGCCACACCCAGCGCGATCCGCATGGCGAGCGGATACGCCACCTTCGCCGCCGCGGGCAAGCACGTCGAGCCGTACTCGGTGGCCCGGATCACCCGCAACGGCTCCGGGGTCCCCCTCACCAAGCCCGGGTCCCGCCGTGCGGTGAAGGCGAGCGTGGCCGGGGCGGTCCAGTCCGCCCTCACGGACGCCTTCCGCACCGCCCGCCCGGGGGCGGTCACGACCGCCACGGTGGCAGGGAAGGCCGGCACCACGCAGAACGACACCGCCGCCTGGTACGTCGGCACGGCCAACTCCGTGTCGACGGCCGTCGTGGCCTACCGCATCGACCTCACCAAGAGCCTCGAACCCCTGCCGCTGGACGGGATCGCGGGCTCTGCCGGCGACAGCGTCCCGTACCGCATCTGGTCCGGTGCCCGCGGCATCGGCTGACCCCGAGCCCGATACCGCACTCCCCCCACTCTCCCCCTCGCAGAATGAGCCGCGCATGAAACAGCCGTCCGGCCGCCGCCGTCGAGCCCGCGCACCCCGCCGCACCGCGCCCCCGGGGATACTGACCCTCGCGGCGCTCCTCGTCGTCGCGTCCCTGGTCGCGGGCTATCTGGCCCTGACCGGCTCGGACACCACCACCCCGACCGCCTCCTCCGGAGCCCGCAAGGGGCCCTCCCCGAAGCCGCACCAGGAGCCCCGGTGGGACGGCAGGACGAAGGTCCTCGGGGACGGCTCCACCTCCTACACCGGCCCGCAGAAGGGCCAGTTGAAGCCGGTGCCGCTCAAGCCGGGGGAGAAGCCGCCCCAGTTCGTGGTCTTCTCCTGGGACGGCGCGCTGCAGGGCGACGACGCGCTCTTCTCGCACTACCGGGAGCTGGCCGAGGAGTACGACGCCCACATGACCTTCTTCCTCACCGGCATCTACCTGCTGCCCAAGGCCAGGAAGGAGCTGTACTCCCCGCCCCAGCACGCCAAGGGCTCGGCGGCGATCAGCTTCGCCACCGACGAGCACATCCGCACCACACTGGAGCAACTCGGCAAGGCGTGGCAGGGCGGCAACGAGATCGGCACCCACTTCAACGGCCACTTCTGCGGCAAGAAGGGCGGCGGCGACTGGAGCGTCGCGGAGTGGAAGAGCGAGATCGACCAGTTCTACGCGTTCACCGAGAAGTGGAAGACCAACACCGGCTTCCAGGACGTCGCCCCGCTGCCGTTCGACATCAGGAAGGAGGTCACCGGCGGCCGCGCGCCCTGCCTGGAGGGCCAGAAGAACCTGCTGAAGGCCGCCAAGGACTACAAGTGGCGCTACGACGCCAGCTCCGCCGGCGACTTCCAGATATGGCCCGTCAAGAAGGACGGCATCTGGGACTTCCCGCTGCAGATGCTCCCGTACGAGGGCGGCAAGTACCAGGGCCTCTCGATGGACTTCAACTTCCTCTACAACCAGTCCGAGGGCGAGACCGAGGGCGACCCGGCGAAGTACCCCGAGTGGGAACGGGAGACCGTCGCCTCCTACATGTCCGGCTTCAACCGCGTGTACTACGGCAGCCGGGCCCCGCTGTTCATCGGCAACCACTTCGAGGACTGGAACGGCGGCATCTACATGCGGGCCGTCGACCAGGTCGTCAAGGACATCTGCACCAAGAAGGACGTCAAGTGCGTGTCCTTCCGGGAACTGGCCGACTGGCTCGACGTGCAGAAGCCCGGGACCCTCCAGCGGCTGCGCGGCCTGGACCCGGCGCAGTCCCCCGACTGGTCGACGGTCGTGAAGTGATCACGCCAAAGTAACGGCGGCAACACCCTTCACAGCGGCCATACGCTCCATGCAAAGATCTCCTACCCCGGCAACCCTCTGGCCGGGGCAAGAGGGGAAACACCAGTGAAATCACGGAAATTGAGCGGGACGCGACGGCGCGTCACGATACTCGGGGCCGCGGCGACCTCGGTCGTCGCCGGAGTGGCCCTGCTGCCCAACTGGAGCGCGGGCGCGGCGGTCGTCGACGATCCGACGGTGGACGCGCGGACCAAGGACACCTTCCAGCGGCTGGCGGACGCGGTCTTCACCGACCGCACCAACGCCCTGGTCGACGGCGGGCGGGCCGGCGCGGACAAGCAGCTGACCGACGGCTTCTCCGGCGACGTCGCCCTGTCCTCCGGCACGGCCCGCGCCGAGGACGCCACCCTGTCCGAACTGGGGCAGCGCAAGGAGAGGCTGGCGAAGGCCGGCGAGACCTACGGCAAGGCCAGCACCACCGTCACCCTGAACGCCACGCGGGTGACCGGCCGTACGGCCAAGGCGGACGTCACCGAGACCACGACCCTGACCTACGCCGGGGCCCGCGGCAACGCGCCGAAGACCACCGGATTCCAGGCCCGGCACGAGCTGACCTTCAAGGCCGACCGGCAGGGCGACTGGCGGCTGACCGGCATCCGCGACACCGAGCAGGGCGGTCTCGCGGTGAACACGCTCTCCAAGCCGGCCCCCGTCAAGGCGACCACCGCCGCCGACAACACCACGCCGAACGCCCCGCGCGCGGCGATCACCCCCAACCCGGCCGCCGCCCCGAAGACCGGCACGACGTACGACTACAAGGCCATGGCGGCCTACGCCGAGAAGTACTGGAACGTCTACAACAAGGACTACCCGGACTTCAGCGGCCGCGGCGCCGGCGGCGACTGCACCAACTTCGTCAGCCAGTCCCTGAAGGCGGGCGGCTGGAAGCACGCCCCCGGCTACGTGTACGACTACACCAAGTGGTTCGGCAACGCCGAGATCCAGTCGCACTCGTTCATCGGCGTCAACGAGTGGTCCTGGTTCGCCCAGAACTCCAAGCGCACCAAGCCGCTCGCCAACGTCTTCCAGCTCGAGGTCGGCGATGTCCTCCAGATGGACTTCGACCGGGACGGGTCCAAGGACCACACGATGATCGTCACGTACAAGAGCGGCGGTGTGCCGTACGTGACCTACCACTCCAACAACACCCTCCGCAGGTCGGTGGCGAGCCTCGTCGCGTCGTACCCGAACGCGTACTACTACGCCTACCGCACCTGAGAACGGGCCGGGGCCGGGCTCAGTGTCCGGCCCCTCGCTCCTCGCGGATCCCGGAGACCACGTGGGCCACTGCCCGGCGGACCGCTTCGGTCTCCGTGAGGAAGTGCCAGTAGTCGGGGTGGCGGCCCTCCAGGGTGGCCACGGCACGGTCCAGGCGGGCCACGGCGTCGTCCAGGGGGCGGGCGTGGCGCGGGTCGGGGGTGTTGCGGCCGGCCATGGCGAGGCGCTGGGCGTCGCGGATGGCGAAGCGCGTGCGGTCGATCTCCTGCTGGGGGTCCTTCTGCACCGCGTTCAGCCGTCGCAGACGGTCACCGGCGGCCGAGACGGCCTCGTCGGTGCTGTTCAGCAGGGCCCGCACGGTCGACAGCAGGGCCGTGGCGTCGGCCCAGCGCTGTGCGCCGCGTGCGGTGTGGGCCTCGGCCAGTCTCTCCTCGGCCTGGCGGACGTTGTCTGCGGCGGCGTCGGGGACGTGCTGCAGGTCCTGCCAGCAGGCCGCGGTGAAGCGGCGGCGCAGTTCGCTCAGCGTCGGTTCGACCTGCTCGGAGCGGGTGGTGAGGGCCTGGGCGCGGGTGCGCAGGGAGACGAGACGGCGGTCGATCTCGGCGGCGCGGTCCGGCAGCCGCTCGGCCTCCACGCGGACCGCCTCCGCCTCGCGGGCGACCCGCTCGGCCCGCTCCAGGGTCTGCGGGACGCCGTGCTGTCCGGCGCCCTGGTTCAGCTTGGTGAGCTCCGGGGAGAGGGCGGCGAGCCGGGCGGCGAGGTCGTCCGCCTTCAGACCGGACGCACGGACGGCGTCGAGGGCGTTGGAGGCGGCGAGCAGGGCCTGGCGGGCGCGCTCGACGGCGGGGGCCAGGCGGGCCAGCTGGGTCTCGGCCTTGCCGAGGAGGGGGCCGAGGCCGTCGGTGAACCGGTCGAGCTCCTGCTTGACCCGGTCGAGTTCCTCCCTGGCGGCGGTCAGCTCGCCGCGGGCGCGGGAGGCGACGGAGGCCTCCAGGTCGTCACGGTCGAGGTCGTGGGCGTCGACGGCGTTGATGTAGCGGTGGCTGGCCTCGTCGATGCGGTTGCCGAGGGCGGCGAAGTCGGCGACGGCGCGCCGGGCGGCGGGGGAGTCGTCGACGGCGGTGATCGTCTCGATCGAGATGCGCAGGTCGCGCTGGGCGGTGTCCAGCTCGTAGAAGGCCGCGGCGGCGGCGTCCTTCGCGGCCTGGGCCTCGGCCCGCTGGTTCTCGGCCCGGCCGCCGAACCAGCGCCGGGTGCCCCCGCCGGCGAAGGCGGCGGGCAGGGCCAGCGCGGCCAGCAGCGGGAGCCCCACCAGGGTGAGTGTGTCGCGCAGCGGGCCGGGGGTGCGGAGCGGGCCGGTGATGCCGGGGATGCGGGTGACGCCGGGGATACGGCGGCGCGCACGATGTGCGCGCGGCACCGACGGCGAATCCGGCTCTCCTGGTGTCGCCGTCACATCCCTCTCCCGTGCTGTGGTCCGCCCTGCCCGGTGTCATTCTCCCACCCGTGGAGGACGAACACACGGGCCGGTCAGTTCGCTGTTCGGACCGTCACTTTGCCGTCGACGGTGTGGGCGGACACCACATGGGGGCTGGTCTCGTCGCGGGGCACGGACACGTCGACGCCGCCGTCGCCGGTCTCGGTGGTCACGCGGTAGGCGGACCGGGGCACCGCGATGGTCACGGAGCCAGGGCGGAGTCGTCGGAGTCGACGGTGAGGGTGCGGCCCTGGAGGCCGAAGGACCGGTGGCCGGGGTCCGTGTCGTCCCCGGCGGACGCCCCGCAGGCGCTGAGCCCGGCGACGAGCACCACGACGGCACCGGCGAGGGCGACGCTGCGGGCGGTAATGCGGCCGGTGGCGGTGCGTGTGGTCATGACGATCTCCCCCTGGACGGACGACGAGCGCCCTGGGGCGCTCTACGACCGTATGGACCGGGGCCCGCCGGGGGATCCGGGTCACTCCCGGATGTGGGGTGGGGTCAACCCCAGGCGCGGGACCCGCCACGGCCCCGCGAAACGGGTTTGCGGGACCGTGCCCCGGGCCATGTAGGCTGTCGACTCGTCCTGGGCGTGAGGCCCGGGAGCCGGGTGCGTAGCTCAGGGGTAGAGCGCCTGCCTTACAAGCAGGATGTCGGCGGTTCGAAACCGTCCGCGCCCACCACAGCGAGTTTTCACGGCGGAGGCCCTCCAGGGATGTTCCTGGAGGGCCTTTGCCGTTGGTGCCCGCCGGCCGGAATCAGTAGTTCGCGTTGGCGAGGAGCTCCCCGTCCTTGTCGTACACCGTGACGAGGCCGTTCTTGGACTCGTAGCAGGAGGTGAACGCGGAGGCGATGAGCTTGCCCTCGCCCTGGTGGGGGCCCATCAGGCCGCCGCTGAAGTCGGTGAAGACCTCCGCCGCGTCGAGGATGTCGTTGCGCTTGTCCGCGCCGGTCACCTTCGTGACGTGCTCGACCGCGGCCTTCTCCGTCGCCGTGCCGTTCTCGGCGACGCAGTCCCTGAACTGCTCGGCCTGGGGCTTCTCCTCGGCCGCCCCGGCCTTCTTGGCGCTGTCGCCCCCGCGCTTGCCGTCGGTGGCGACGGCCTTGTCCTTGTTGGAGGTGTCGCCGCCGTCGTCGCCTCCACCGCCCGTGGCGACGGCGGCGATGACGAAGAGCGCGATGATGCCCGCGCAGCCGAGGCCCGCGATCTTGCCCACGCCGCGCTTCTTGGGCGGCTGGGGTGCCGGTGCGCCGTAACCGGGCTGCGGCGGGTGGGGCTGGGTCGGCTGCTGCGGGTACTGCTGGCTCATGTGTCCCCCTCGGGTTCATGCGTGTCGTGGGTACGACCTGACGGGGAGCCGCGCGGTTGTAGAAGGCTGAACGAGTTCACCTGATGGGGGTACGGCCGGTCGCACGCCCTGCTGTCGTCCGTACGCGCGTGCGCCCCGGGTCGATGCCGGCCCCGGGCCCTTCTCTACGATGAGCGCGTGAACAGTCCCGGGCAGCGTGCTCAGCGAACCGTCGTGCGGCGGTGGCATGTGCTGTGTGTGCTGGGGCTGTTGGTCGGGTTGCTCGGGATGCACGGGCTGGCGCCCGGTGGCGGTCTGCCCGGGCAGACGCACGGGGAGCAGGCGCACGCCTCGCAGGCGGCCGCGCCCCGGAGTCATGTGCTCGAGACCCACGCGCCCCGGACCCAGGCCATGCCGTACGGGCACTGCGGTGACTGCGGGCATGTTCAGCACGCCGACGCGACCTGTGCGTCGGGTGCCGTGGGCGGGGGGCCGGTGGTGCCGCCGCTCGTTCCCGACCAGGTCCCCGTGGGGGAGGGGGAGAGCGCCGTTCGGGCCTATGCCGTCGTGGATACGGAGGGTGCCCGGGCCCCGCCTTCCCTCTCCGAGCTCCAGCTTCTGCGGATCTAGACACGTCGTGTCCGAGATCCCCAGTTCCTCCCAGAAGCAGGAGTTCACGCATGAGCAGCAGCATTCGTACCCTGGCGCGCCGTGCCGCCCTGGTGGCGGCCGGGGGCGCCGCGGCCCTCGTCCTCGCCGCGTGTGGCGGTGACGGCGCCGACCGTGCCGGGCACGGCGACGCGGGCGGCCACGCCCCCGCCGGTACCCCGTCGCCCGCAGGCGCACACAACCCCCAGGACGTCGCCTTCGCGCAGGGCATGATCCCGCACCACCGGCAGGCGCTGGAGATGGCGCGGCTGGCCGCGGACCGGGCCTCCTCCGGGACGGTCAAGGACCTCGCGGGGCGGATCGAGAAGGCGCAGGACCCGGAGATCCGGACCATGACCGGCTGGCTGAAGTCCTGGGGCGAGAAGGTCCCCCAAGGGAGCGGAGGCGGCGGCATGGACCACTCCGCGTCGGGTCACTCCGGCATGCCCGGCATGATGGGCGCCGAGGACATGGCCGCCCTGGAGAGGCTGACGGGCAAGGCGTTCGACGTCCAGTTCCTGACCCTGATGGTCGAGCACCACGAAGGGGCCGTGGAGATGGCCAGGACCGAGCAGGACAAGGGTCGCCACGCCCCGGCCAAGGCCATGGCCGGCGACATCGTCACCGCCCAGAACGCCGAGATCGGCGAGATGAACAAGATCCTCGGCAAGAACGAGAACAGCAGCGAGAACAGCAGCGAGAGCGACAGCAACGGCTGACCTGACGGCCGGGCGTCACGGGGTTCCGCCGGTCTCCTTTGGCGGAACCCCGTGCGTGTGCCGCGTGTGCTTCAGCTGCGAGCGGGCCGCCACCCGCTCGGAGCCGGCGAGCTCGGACCAGTAGCGGTGCGTGCTCACGAACACCGCGAGCTCGTGCTCCCGCTGCCGGAGCTTCTCCACCTCGGCCTGTTCGTCGGCGGTCCAGCCGGGGGAGGCGGGGCGTTCCACCTTGCGCCAGCCGTTGTCGTCGCTGAAGCCGTCCAGCGGCTCCACCGACCAGGGCAGCCGCTTCAGCAGGGCCGACAGTTCGGCCCGGACCTGATGGAGTTCCTCCTGACCGGCCAGGAGGTCACTCGGAAAGTCATAGGTCGTAGCCACGCCCCAATGATACGCCTGTTCGAATTCGGCAGGCGAGTTCCCTCCTGTGGTTCAGGCGAACAGGTGTACCTCGTCCACCACCCGGGCCGCCACCGGAGCCGGGATCCCGTGCCGCTCGGCCGCGCGGAGCAACGCGCCGCCGATGGCGTCCAGTTCGAGGGGCCGTCCGGCCTCGGCGTCGAGCAGCATCGAGGACTTCGTCGACGGCGGGAAAGGCGTCGTAGCGGGCGAGGGCCTGGGCCTGGGCCGGGTCCGCCGGGCCGCCGCACGCGCGGCGCCTCGGAGCGATCATGGCAGGCATCTCTGGTCGTACGAGGGCCGGACGGGTGAGACTGGGGGCATGTGCCGGAGTATCAAGACGCTGCGTCCGCCCGCGATGCCCGAAGAGGCCACCGAGGCGGACGTGCGCGCAGCCGCCCTGCAGTACGTGCGGAAGGTGTCGGGATTCCGCGCCCCCGCCTCTCACAACCAGGAGGTGTTCGACCGCGCCGTGGAGGCCGTCGCGCAGGCCACGGCCGACTTGCTGGACGGTCTGGAGGTACGCGGGGCCGGGGCGCGCAGGGCGAGCTGAGGGGGCGGACATCCCCAGGGCCGGTCCGGCCGGCCCGGGGCCTGCCTCAGACCGCCGGTTCGGGCTGCGGCTCGGCGCGCGGGGCGGGTACGGGCGCCGCTTCCCAGCGCCTGGTGGTCTGCCGGTAGCCGTGGACCACCGAGGCCATCGCCAGCAGGAGGAGCGGGCCGGACATCCACGGGTACGCGGCCATCTCCAGCGGCACGAAGCGGTAGGACGCCAGCAGCACGGCGAAGACGACCGTCCCGTAGCCGATCAGCCGGAGCCCGGCCCGGTCCCAGCCGCGGTCGTACGTGCGCAGTCCTGCCTCGACCGTGTACGCGAACACCACGCCGGCGATGAGGTCCACCCCGTAGTGCCAGCCGAATCCCAGCGTGGCGGCGAGGGTGGCGACCAGCCAGAACGTCCCGGCGTACCGCAGGGCGCGCGGTCCCTTGCGGGAGTGGATGAAGATCGTGGTCGCCCAGGCCGTGTGCAGGCTGGGCATGCAGTTGCGCGGCGTGATCTCGTCGAACGGCATCGCGTACGGGGTGATCACCGGCGGCAGGGTGTCCGGCCACAGGTCGGCCGCCGCCCAGTGCCCGCCCTCGGGACCGTAGGCGAACATCGGCCCGACCACCGGGTAGATCATGTAGAAGGCCGGTCCGAGCAGGCCGATCAGCAGGAACGTGCGGACCAGGTGGTGGCGCGGGAAGCGCTGCTCGGCCGCCACGTTGCGCAGCTGGTACAGCGCCACGCAGACCGCGGCCACGGCGAGCTGGGCGTAGACGTAGTCGAGGGCGTGCTCGCCGACCGGGCCGCTCGCCCGCAGGAGGCGGCCCGCCAGCCACGACGGGTTGCCCAGCGCGTGATCGGCCATGGCGACGTACGGGTCGAGGGTGAGCGGGCGGGTCTTCGACGTGATCAGCAGCCAGGTGTCACCGGTCTTGCGGCCGGTCACCAGCAGCAGGCCCAGTCCTACGCCCTTCAGCATCAGGACGCGTTCCGGGCCGGTGCGCCGGGTGAGGGCGACGACCGCGAGGCCCAGGATCACCCACAGCGCGCCGTTGCCGAACGGGTGGCCCTCGTCGGGATAGGCGCCGGCCAGCCACCGCACCAGCAGGAAGGCGAGGTCGATGCCCAGCGCGGCGCCGAGGGCGATGAGCCGTTGCCGCCAGGTGAGCACCACCATCGTCAGCGCCAGGCTGGCGTACAGCAGGAACCCGGACTTGGGGGCGTGGATCACCTCGCGTGCCTGCGCGGTGATCGGCCCCTGGGTGCCGAAGTGGTGCGCGGCGATCTGGAGCGCGACGAGGAACCCGAGCGTGACCACGCCTGCCGCGACCCACGGCAGCGCCCGTGGGTGCCGCCTCGCGGCGAGTGCGATCCGTCTCGTCCGGGAGGCCTTCCGCGACTCCGTGATGGTCAATGTCTCAGCCGCTTCCAGGTCTGGGTGGTCGTGGTGGTGAGCCGGAGCCCGGTCTACGACGTCCGCGGCTCGCGCCGCATCAGGAACGCCGCCCCCGCCCCGGCACCGAACAGCGCCCCCACCGACACCGCCGTCGCCAGCCAGGTGGCGCCCAGCCAGTGGGCGCCGAACCAGCCGAGGGCGACGCTGTACGCGGCCCAGGTGAAGCCGGCCAGGGCCGACCAGGGCAGGAAGTCGCGGGCGCGGCGGTGGGCGGCGCCCGCGCCGAGGGAGACCACGGAGCGGCCGGCGGGAGCGAAACGGGCGAGGACGACGAGGGCGCCACCGCCCCGGGCGAGGGCCGCGCCGAGTCGTTGCTGGGCGGTGGTCAGCCGCCGGGAGCGGGAGATCGCCCGGTCCAGGCGGGCGCCGCCGCGCCAGGCGAGGCGGTAGGCGACCAGGTCACCCAGGACGGAGGCGGTGGCCGCGCAGAGGGTCAGGGCGAGGATGTCGGGCACGTCGGTCGCCGTGCCCGCTGCCGCCGCCGTGGCCGCCGTGATCACCAGGACGCCGCTGGGCAGCACCGGCAGGAACACGTCGAGCAGCACGGACAAGGCCACCACCGCGTATATCCATGGGCTGCCGATCAGCAGCCCCACTTGCTCCAGCACCGCAACTCCCCGTGACTCCCCCGTGGACCAGACCGAGCCGCGGTGGCGCGGGGGGGGCGGCAAGGGGTGGCCATGACAGCCATAGAGCGTACGCCTGGGGTGTGACGGGCGGTTCACGGGGGGCTCATACGTTCGGTGCCGACTGTTCACCTCGTCGCGCTCGTCCGGCTGTGCCGCCTATGCGCTGGTTTCACAGCCGATGTACTGATCACGGGCCGATGCAGACGGAACGGCGCCTCCCCCCGAGGGGAAGGCGCCGCTGTGTGTCCGACGGCGCGGGCGGTTCAGGCGGCCACCGGGGTCTGGTCCGCGGAGCGCTGCCCCTGGGTCGAGGTGCGCTTGGACAGCAGCCGGTCCAGGCCGAACGCGCCGGAGCCGGTGAAGATCAGCAGGAACATGGCCCAGCAGTACATCGCCGCGCCCTCGCCGCTGTTCTCGATCGGCCACAGACCCTGGGGCTGGTGGACCTTGAAGTACGCGTACGCCATCGCCCCGGAGGAGATGAACGCCGCGATGCGGGTGCCGAGGCCCAGCAGTACCAGGACGCCGCCGACGAGCTCGATGACGGCCGCGTACCAGTTCGGCCAGGCGCCGGTCGCGGCGGTGCCGCCCTTGCCGTCCGCACCGCCGAGGACGCCGAAGAGTGCGACGGCGCCGTGGCAGGCGAACAGCAGGCCGACGACGATCCGGAACAGGCCGAGCGCGTACGGCTGGGCGCCGTTGAGGCGAGCGGTCATGTGGGGGGTCACTCCTTCGGTTGGCCGGCCCTGGGGAGGCCGGTCGGGGACGGATACCGCGGAGTAGCCCACGTTAGGTGTGCCTAATTGATGCTTGCAAGTTCAACATTTGGCCACTGCTTCGCCTCCCGTTGGGGCTCGACATCGGGCCCAGCCGCACGTAGAGCGGCTCTCGCCACCGCGTCCGCGTCCGAAAGAGTGACCGAATCCACCCCTGGGCGGGCTCCCGCGGCGGTCACCCAGTGCACGCCTTCTGTCGGCACACCGAACGCGAACCGCCTTGTGTGTGCAACTCCTTGACGATCCATCAGCCGATAGGGGCGCGCTGTGACGTCCAGCCCCCCGGTCTCATAACCGTCCACGACGTGCGGGCGGCACTGCCCGCTCCGCAGCAGACCGGCCAGGAGGTCGTCGGCCGTGTGCCGAAGGTCGGGTTCCGGCAGGCGGGCCTCTATGAGGGTTCTCACACGGACCGCCGGTCCCGGCACGTCGGGGGAGTGCGCCGCCCAGCCGCCGTCCTCCTCCGACACCCGCAGCCGCGGCCCGAGCACCCGCATCACCCCCGCCTCCATCAACGCCACGAGTTCCTCGATGCGGCGGCGCGGCGGGCCGATGGACAGGAACGCGTTGAGCGGCGTGTACCAGCGGTCCAGATGATCGCGGCGGGAGGCGCCGGCGAGGCCGCCGTGGTCGACGATCAGCCGGAGTTCGTTGCGCAGGTCGCGCAGCACGTCCAGAGCCGCCTTCAGCGGGCCGTGCACATTACCCAGGGCGGCCTGGGCGGCGTCCTCGCGCAGATGCGCCAGCAGCCACTCGCTCCACTCGCCGGAGTGCGCGAAGTCCCGGCCCGCGTACGGGCGGGAGATCCGCTCCCAGCACCAGCGCTCGGCGTCCGGCACCCCGAACTCCTTCAGCAGCGCAGCCTCCTGGGGATCGCCGTGCGGGACGGCGAGAAAGCGGTCGGTGAACTCCCGCTCCCGCTCCGGCTCTTGTTTCCGCTCCGGCCCCCGCTGTCGCCCCGCGCGGGAGGCGGCCCGCCGGATCAGCGCGCCGTAGTAGACCGCCTCCACCTCCTTCGCCACCAACGGCCATATCTCCGTGAGGAAATCGGGCGCCTCTCCACAGTCCGCGCGCTTGCGGAAGCCGGCGATCACCTCCGGAGTGAGGGCGAGCGGGACATGCCGGCCGTAGGCACCCTTCGCGTTGTCGCCGCGTGCCTGGTACGGCACTCCGCGCCGTGAACCGGCGAAGAGCCGCGGCTCACGGCCGCAGGGGAGGTAGCGCAGGCCCCCGTCGTCCCGGACGAAACGGCCGCCCCGGCCGGTCGTCAGCAGGGCCGTGTGGTCGAAGAAGTTGAGACCGAGGCCGCGCAGCAGGACGGGTTCGTCCGGGGCGATCGCGGACAGGTCGACGTCGGCCGGGTTCGCGGGCGGGACGTGGCGCAGGCCGTGCCGCGCGGCGTGGGCCGCCGGCCGCAGCAGCTCCGGGCCGGCGGTCCTCGGCAGGTGCCCCTGGGCCAGCACCACCGCGGACAGGCCGGTCAGGGCGCGGCCGTCGTCGAGAGTGAGGGTCTGGCGGTCGCCGGGAGCGTCGTCGAGCCGTACCGCGCGTGCCCGGTGCGTCTCGATCCGTACGGCCGGCGGCGCCTGCCGTACGACCTCGGCGAACACCCACTCCAGATAGCGGCCGTAGTCGGCCCGGGTCGGGTACTCGTCCGGGCCGAGCCTGCCGCCCGCCCACTCGTGCAGGCTCGGACCGGGGCGGATCGGGCCCGAGCAGTCCACGCTGTCGTCGGTGAACAGGGTCACCTGGCAGGCCACGGTGTTCATCAGCAGCTCGGGCGACTGGGAGGTGCGCCAGACGCGGCCGGGGCCGGGCGGGTCCGGGTCGATCACATGGACGGTCAACCGGGCACCGGGCGCAAGGAGTTGCGGGGCGGAGGCGCACAGGCGCTCCAGGACGCTGGTGCCGCGCGGGCCGGCGCCGACCAGGGCGACCCGGACGCGCGCGGGTCTCGCGGCCGGTCCGGGACCCTCGGGCGGTACGGATTCCTCGGTTTCCTCGGGCGGCGCAGACAAGGGTGGTACTCCTGGGCGTGTGGGGCGCGTGTCGGCGGTCCGCCGGGTTGGAAGCGGACGGTCCGCCTCATCATGCCGTCGCCGGGAGCGGTGACGGAGTCTCGTGGGAAAGGATTGACGGTCGCTGTGGGATGCCTCACCAGCGTTACGGGGCATCACCGGTCACAGCGCAGCAAACGGGCGGAACGGGGAGGTCAGGGGGCGAGCTCGGAGTCCAGCAGTGTCGTCATGCTGGGGCCCGTCCCCTCGCGGGTCTTGGCGTGCTCCAGACGCAGCCGGGCCGAGCGGCCGCGCAGGGTCAGGGTCATCAGCTGGTTGCCGAACCAGGGGCCGCCCGTCTTGCGCCAGCCGACCGGCGGACTGGGAAGGCGGCCGTGCCGGGCCAGACCGCGGCCGATGCCCCGGGCCATCGCGCTCCAGCCGATGCGGAAGGCCAGCCGCATCGACAGCGGAACCGAGTTGTGGACGGGGGAGCAGACCAGCTGCAGCACCCGGGCGTCCGGGCCCCGGCCGGGCCAGGAGGGCTCGGCGATGTAGGCGTGGTGCACGTCCCCGGACAGCACGCACACCGTCGCCGGGGCGTCCGGCCCCGAACCCGCCTCGGCGATCAGCTCCGCCAGCCCCGCGAAGGACTCGGGGAACGCCGACCAGTGCTCCAGGTCGGCGGCGCGCCGCACCTTCTCCCCGAACCGCGCCCAGCGCTCGCCCCGTTCGCCGCCGCACAGGGCCGCGTTCCAGCCCTCGGCGTCGTGCACCAGGTGCGGCAGCAGCCAGGGCAGGGAGGTGCCGATCAGGAGGTGGTCGTAGGTCTCGGGTCCGTCCAGCACCTGCTCGCGCAGCCAGGCCTCCTCGCCCGGGTCGAGCATCGCGCGCTCGTCCTCGGCGAGGACCCGGGCGGCCCTGCTGTCCACCATCACCAGACGTACGCGCCCGAAGTCGCGCCGGTAGCTCCAGCGGGCCGTGGCCGCGTCGGCGTCGGCCCGGGCGGCGAAGTCGCGCAGCGCGTCGGTGCCGTCGGGGACCTCGCACACCGCCTCGTACACCGGGTCGGCCGCGAGCTCCTCCAGGGAGAGGTTGCCCAGGTGCTGGTGGACCCAGTACGACATCAGACCGCTCAGCAGCCGCTCCTGCCACCAGCCGGTGGAGCGCATGTCGGTGAGCCAGGCGGCGGAGGTGTTCCAGTCGTCGATCACGTCGTGGTCGTCGAAGATCATGAAGCTGGGAACGGTGGACAGCAGCCAGCGGATGCGCGGGTCGAGCCACGACTCGTAGTAGAGGTGCGTGTACTCCTCGTAGTCCGCGACCCCGCTGCCCGGCCCCTCCTCGATGTCGCGGCGGGCCGCCAGCCAGCGCTGCGTGGAGTCGGAGGTCTCGTCGGCGTACACCTGGTCGCCGAGCAGCAGCAGGACGTGCGGCCGCTCGCCCTGCGGGTCGGCGGCGAGGCGGGTGGCGAGGGCGTCCAGGGCGTCCGGGCCGACGGGGTCGTCGCCGCCCGCCGGCGGGGAGGCCCAGCGGCAGGAGCCGAAGGCGACGTTGAGGTCGCCCTCCGGGCTGGGCGCGTGGATCGCCGAGGGCGGGAAGGGGGAGCCGGGCAGCGGCCATACCTGTGCGCCGTCGAGGAGCACCTCGTACGTCGTGGTCGTACCGGCCGTCAGGCCCGTCACCGGGACCAGCGCGTAGTGGTGGCCCGCGATCTGGAAACTGCGGGCCGTGCCGCCGGCGCCGTCGGCGCAGCGCACCTCGGCGGTGCACGGACGGCTCGTCTCGACCCACACGGTCGCGGACGAGCCGTCGGTGTACCTCAGCAGCGGTCCGAGGCGCAGTGCGCTCATGTCGTTCCCCTCTCCGTCGCCCCGTACGGTACGCAGCGACGGAGGCCGGCGGGGAGGTCCCGACACGAATCAGCGTGTCAGCAGCCCGCGAGGTAGTTCGTCAGCGCGGACTTCTCGGCCGAGTCCACCGAGAGGTCGTAGTAGTACTTCACCTGCACCCAGGCGCGGACGTAGGTGCAGCGGTACGCCGTCCGGGAGGGCATCCAGGTGGCGGGGTCCTGGTCGCCCTTGGCCTGGTTGACGTTGTCGGTGACCGCGATGAGCTGCGGGCGGGTGAGGTCGTTGGCGAACGACTGGCGGCGGGACGTCGTCCAGGAGTCGGCGCCGGAGTCCCAGGCCTCGGCCAGCGGGACCAGGTGGTCGATGTCGACGTCGGAGGCGGCGGACCAGGTGGCGCCGTCGTAGGGGGAGTACCAGCTGCCGCTGGTGGCGGCGCAGGAGGAGTCCTGCTGCACGTTCGTGCCGTCGCGCTTGAGGACGACCTCGCGGGTGTTGCACGAGCCGGACTGGGTGATCCAGTGCGGGAAGAGGTCGCGGTCGTAGCCGGTGCGGTCCTCGGTCGCGACGGTGAGCGAGGCGAGGTAGGTGCGGGCGGTGGCGGCGCTCACCGGCGTCGGGAGGGCGGCGGAGGCCGTGGGGGCGCTGAAGAGGGCCACGGAGGATATGAGCGCGGTGGCCGCAGCGGCCACGCTCAGCCGTCGACGCGCGTAGAACCTGGGCATGCGAACTCCCTGGGGAGAGGGGGGTGTTGGCTTGCGAGCAGGGGAATGCTCGCGGTGCCGTGTTGCGCACAGGTGTGCGCCCGGTGAGAAGTTAGTGACGCGGTCATGACATGACAAGGTTCGAGGCGGAACTTTTCGCTTCGGGCGCGTCCCGTAGCATGGACGGCGCAGAAGGGGAGTAGCTCTTCGCCGGACCGTCGACATACTGCTCAGCCCGCCTGAGCCGGCGCCCGGGGGCGGTCCTTTCCCAGGACCCGCCAGCGAGACCTTCGGCAAAGCAGTGCACACCCGTGCCCCCCGGCACGGGCCCCGAATGTGCTGCCGTGCCGAGGTGTCGTGTGCGAAGGTCCAGCACTCTCGGTGGGGCGGCCCCGACCGATTGAGGATCCCTTGATCAGCCTGACCGTGACGGCCGTCGTCTTCGGTGTCGTCTTCCTCGCGGAACTGCCGGACAAGACCGCACTCGCCGGCCTCGTCCTCGGCACCCGCTACCGTGCCTCCTACGTCTTCGCCGGTGTCGCCGCCGCCTTCGCGCTGCATGTCGTGCTCGCCGTCGCGGCGGGCAGTGTGCTGACGCTGTTGCCGCAGCAGATCGTGCAGGCCCTCACGGGCGTGCTCTTCCTGGGCGGGGCCGCGGTGCTGCTGCTGAGGAAGGGCGAGGACGAGGAGGAGGTCCGCAAGCCGGAGAACCAGTCCTTCTGGAAGGTCTCCGGTGCCGGATTCATGCTCATCCTGGTCGCCGAGTTCGGCGATCTGACCCAGATCATGACCGCGAACCTGGCCGCCCGCTACGACGACCCGCTCTCCGTCGGCCTGGGTGCGGTGCTCGCACTGTGGGCCGTGGCGGGGCTCGGCATCGTCGGCGGCAAGGCGCTGATGAAGAAGGTGCCGCTGCGGCTGATCACGCAGATCGCGGCGCTGGTCATGCTGGCGCTCGGGCTGTGGAGCCTGTGGGAGGCCGTGACCGGCTGAGCCGGTCGGGCTGAACAGTGGGTGAACGTCCGAGGGGGCCCCTGGCGCGAAGGCGGCCTTGTTTTGTACCGTGGGGGAACAAAGTGGCCTCCGCCCGTTTTCCCTGACCGGCGGGCGGGGCCGCCTTGTCTCCCCGGGGCGTGCCGGTCGCGATCCGTCGTCCGCCCCCTCCCGCGCTGGAACGCGCCCCGAGCCTTGGAGCTGCCGATGACGGCCACCGCCGTGCTCACCGCCCGCGCCCTCCTGCTGGACATGGACGGCACCCTCGTCAACTCGGACGCCTCGGTCGAACGCGTCTGGCGGCGCTGGGCCGAGCGTCACGGGCTCGACGGGGACGAGGTCATGAAGGTCGTCCACGGCCGGCAGGGCTACGCCTCCATGGCGCTGCTGCTGCCCGAGCGGCCGATGGAGCAGAACCACGCCGACAACGCCCGGATGCTCGCCGAGGAGACGGCCGACACCGACGGCGTCGTCGCGATCCCCGGGGCGCCGGAGTTCCTGGCCTCGCTGCGGGGGCTGCCGCACGCGCTCGTGACCTCCGCCGATGTGCCGCTCTCGACGGCGCGGATGGCGGCGGCCGGTCTGGACCTGCCCGAGGTGCGGGTGACGGCGGAGTCCGTCGGGGCGAGCAAGCCCGACCCGGAGGGCTTCCTGAAGGGCGCCGCGGAACTGGGGATCGCCCCCGGGGACTGCGTGGTGTTCGAGGACTCCGGAGCCGGGATAGCCGCGGGGCGCGCCGCCGGGATGACGGTCGTCGGTATCGGGCCCCGGGCCGCGATCCACGAGCCGGACGTGGTGGTGGAGGACCTGACGCGGGTACGGGTGGAGGCCGGGGGCGACGGGACGATCCGCTTGCACATCGGGTGAGCCACGGCCGCCCGGCTCACCCGGGGGAAGAGGGTGAGCGCGTCACCCGCGCGGCGATGACCCGCGCGCACTCCAGGGACTCGGTGTGGGTCGTGTCCACCTCCAGGTCATAGCTCATGCCCTCGTGCACGACCCGGGCCTGTGACGCCGCCATGCCTCCCACTCGGTCTCCCCGGGCGATCTCGCGCCCCGCGGCGACCGTGCTGTCGCACCGGACGCCCACCCACAGCACGGTCAGCCCGGACAGGACCCTCTCCCACCGCTGCCGGGACGCCGGACCGCCGAGGAAGACGTCGTCGACGATGACCCCGGCGCCCGCCCGGGCCATGGCGGCGATGCCCTCGGTCCAGGCCGCGTCCAGAGCCCGGAACTCCGCGCCCACGCTCACGCCCCCGTCCGGCGTGAACGTGATCCCCCCGTCCGAGTCCCGCAGCCTCGCGGGCAGCGCGTCGACGAACGAGTCGACGCCGAAGGCCAGCCACGGATCGGGCAGGACCTGTTGCAGACACCGCACGATTCCGGACTTGCCCGAGCTCGAACCGCCGTTGAGAACGATCACGCGAATGGTCACCGCGTCACGGTAGGGCGCCCGGGCCGGTCACGGCTCGCGAGTTTCCGACTCCAGCTTCTCCCGGGTCGCCCGGTCGTAGACGCCGAGTTCGTCGCTCTGGACGCCGCGGGACCACTGGTAGGTGCGGACCGCGTCCGCCAGGCGGTCGTCGAAGGTGCCGTCGGCGTCGTCGTTGTAGAGGTACAACTGGCGCAGGCGGAGCTGGAGTTCGGTGACCTCCGGGCCACGGTCGCCGAGCCGCAGGACGGTGGGGCCGGCCTTCTGTCGGCCGTTGTCCGGGGGCGCCTGCTCGGGGCCGGTCGCCGACCCGGACGGCTGCGGAGCCGACGGCGAGGGCGACCGCGACGGGCCCGCCGAGGCGCTCGGCGCGGACGCCGACGGCGAGGCGGACGGACTCCCGCTGCGGGACGGCGACGGCGGCGGGGCGGCCGGTGCCGGGGAAGCGGCCGAGGCGCTGCCCCGCGGGGGCGTGGAGGCCGCGCTGCTCGACGGGGCGTCCGGCACGCTCGCGCGGATGCCGTCCGGCAGGGCGGTGTCCCGGGACGGACTCTCGTAGGAGAACAGCCCGCTCGCGTACCCGGCCGCCGCGACGGCGGCCACGCAGGCACCGGCCGCGGCGACGAGGAGGTTCCGGCGCCGTCGCCCGGCCCTCCGCGCGCCGGGCCCGCCCGCTCCCGCGGCGCCGCGGTCCGCCCCCGCCGTGCCGTCGAACATGCGCCGATCGGTGACGCTCGGCTCGGTCGTGGCGGGAGCCAGGGGTGTCGGACGCGCCGAGCCGGCGGAGGCCGCCGGCAGTACGGCGGTCGCGTCCGGGTTGACGGGGCGCAGGGGCATGGTGGCGTCGGCGGGGGAGGGCGGCCGGGCGGGCCGGGCGGGCCGGGCGGGCCGGGCGGCGCCGGCGTGCGGGAGGCTGCCGGCACGGTCCGCCGCGGTGGGGAGGGCAGCGGCCGGGCCCGGTGTGCCTGCGGCCGGAGACTGCGACGGCGTTCCGCTGCCGTCCGTCGCGGCCCGGCCCGGTGCGCCTTCGGCTGCGGGCCCGGGGCCCTGGGGCCGGGGTGCCTCGGCGGAACCGTCTCCCGTCGGCCGGGGCCCGCCTCCGTACGGGAGTGCGGCGCCCTTGCCCGGTGCGGCCGGCCCCTGTGTGCCCGCGGCCGGCTGCCCGGGACCCTGGGCCCGCGTCGCCTCTGCGGAACCGTTTCCCTGCGGCCGGGGGGCGTCCCCGTAGGGAAGTGCCGCGCTGTTGTCCGCCGCGGCTCGGCCTCGTGCGCCCTCGGCCCTCGCATCAGGGTTCTGGGCGGGTGATGCTTCCGCCGGGCCGGTTCCGGGCCGTGGGGCGCTGTCGTCCAGGGCGTGCGGGACGGGCTCGGCCGAGTCGTTCGCGGGCGCCGTACCCCCGTCCGGACCACCGCAGGCCCCGGCGTCGATCTCCACGTACGGGCGGATCCGCAGCGGGTCGAAGTCCTCCGCTGCCGCCGCCTCGGCCGTGCGGGCGTCGCGGAGGGCCTCGGCGGCACGGTGCGTGCAGGCGCAGGCGGGGGTGTTGTCCCGCTGTCTGGGCGCGCCGCACTCCGGGCACGGGTGGCCGTTGGGCGGTTCCACGCGTTCCTCCCTCCCCTCGCGAGCTCCAGAGATTATCCAGATCTTCTCCACAGTGCGGCCGAGGAGCCCCCGGAACCACAGCTTCCAAAAGGGCCCGGCGGGCCATAACCGGTCACAGCGGTCACGATGGAAAATGTCACAGGAGACTCGGGAGGTCGTATGGCCGGGGACGCGAACGCCACCACGCTGACGCCCCCGGGCGCGGCCCCGCGGGAGCAGGTGCCCGGGAGCGTCCTGGTCTCGATCGGAGCCCTGCTCCTCGGCATGCTGCTGGCCGCCCTCGACCAGACCATCGTGTCGACCGCGCTGCCCACGATCGTCAGCGATCTCGGCGGCCTGGACCACCTGTCCTGGGTGGTCACCGCCTATCTGCTGGCCGCGACCGCCGCCACCCCCCTGTGGGGCAAGCTCGGCGACCAGTACGGGCGCAAGAGGCTGTTCCAGACGGCCATCGTGATCTTCCTGATCGGGTCCGCGCTGTGCGGCGCCGCGCAGGACATGGCTCAGCTGATCGCCTTCCGGGCCCTTCAGGGGCTCGGCGGCGGCGGGCTGATCGTGCTGTCGATGGCGATCGTCGGAGATCTGGTGCCGCCTCGTGAACGCGGCCGCTACCAGGGCCTGTTCGGGGCCGTGTTCGGCGCCACCAGCGTGCTCGGACCGCTGCTCGGCGGGCTGTTCACCGAGCACCTGAGCTGGCGCTGGGTGTTCTACGTCAACCTGCCCGTCGGCGTCGTCGCACTCGCCGTGATCGCCGCCGTCCTGCACATCCCGCGCACGGCGCAACGGCACGTCATCGACTACCTCGGCACGTTCCTCATCGCCGCCGTCGCCACCTGCCTGGTACTGGTCGCCTCGCTCGGCGGGACGACCTGGGCGTGGGGGTCCTGGCAGATCGTCGGCCTCGCGGTCCTCGGCGTGCTCCTCGCCGTCGCCTTCGTGGCGGTCGAGCGGCGGGCCGCCGAACCCGTCCTGCCGCTCGAGCTGTTCCGCGTACGCACGTTCACGCTCGCCGCCCTGATCAGTTTCGTCGTCGGGTTCGCCATGTTCGGCGCCATGACGTATCTGCCGACCTTCCTCCAGGTCGTGCAGGGCAGCAGCCCGACCATGTCCGGTGTGCACATGCTGCCGATGGTGCTGGGCCTGCTGCTGGCCTCGACGGCCTCCGGGCAGATCGTCAGCCGCACCGGCCGCTGGAAGGTGTTCCCGATTCTCGGCACCGGCATCACCACGCTCGGGCTGCTCCTGCTCCACCAGCTCGACGAGCACAGCCCCACCGCCGAGCTGAGCTTCTTCTTCTTCGTCTTCGGACTCGGACTCGGCCTGGTGATGCAGGTCCTGGTGCTCATCGTGCAGAACGCCGTCCCCTACGAGGACCTGGGCGTGGCCACCTCCGGCGCGACCTTCTTCCGCTCCATCGGCGCCTCGTTCGGCGTCGCCGTCTTCGGCACCGTCTTCGCGGGCCGGCTCGGCGACCAGCTCACGGACGCCTTCCGGGGCGTCCGGCTCCCGCCCGGCATCTCCGTGGACACCCTGGAGGCCGACCCGCGCGGCATCGCCGCCCTGCCGTCCGGCCTGCGCCCACCCGCCCTGCACGCCTACGCCGTCTCCATCACGGACGTCTTCCTGTACGCCGCCCCCGTCGCGCTCCTCGGCTTCGTCCTGGCCTGGTTCCTGAAAGAGGACCGGCTGCGCGGCTCGGTCACCGTGCCCGACGTCTCCGAGACCCTCGCCAGCAACCCCGTCGAGCGGACCTCGTACGACGAGGTGTGCCGGGCGCTGTCGGTGCTCGGCACCCGCGCGGGACGGCGCGAGATCTACCGGAAGATCACCACCCGGGCGGGCTACGACCTGCTGCCCGCCACGAGTTGGCTGCTGCTGCGGATGCGGCGTCACGGCTCGGTGGAGCCGGGCGTGCTCGCCGACACCATGCCCGTCCCGCTCACCGTGGTCATGGAGGCCGCCCGGCAGGCCGAGGAGCGCCGCCTCGCCGTGCGGCGGGGTGTCGACATGGTCCTGACCGACGAAGGGCGCGAGGTCGCCGGACGGCTGGCCGCGGCCCGTGAGGAGTCCCTCGCCGAACTGCTCGGCGACTGGTGGGGGCCGGACCGGCCGACCGACCTGCAGCGGCTCGTGCGGGAGCTCACCGGCGAACTGTGCGGATCGCGGCGCGAGCGGCCGTACAGCGTGGGCTCCACGCGGGAGAGAACCTGAACTCAGCCCAGCTCCTTGCTGAACCAGTGTTCCGCGTATCGCTCGTCGTTGTGGGGTCCGGTCTCCGTGTAGCCGAGGCGGGCGTAGAGGCCGCGGGCCTCGACGAGGTCGCCGCGGGTGTCGAGGACGATCCGGGCGGCGCCGAGCGCGCGTGCGGCGTCCTCGGCGGCCCGGACCAGGAGCGGGGCGCCGCCCCGGCCGCGCATCGGCTCGCGCAGGAACACCCGCTTGAGCTCGGCGGTGGTGCCGTCCAGCAGCCGTACGCCCGCGGTGCCGGCCGGCTCACCGCCGTACCGGGCGACCAGCAGCCGGCCACGCGGGGGCGCGAGGTCGGTGCCCGGCTGGGCGGCGATCTCCCGCTCCAGCTCGGCCGGGTCGGTCCGGCGCCCCTCGTGCAGCAGGTACCAGCGGTCGCTGACCTCGGTGTAGTACGCCCGCCACAGCGCGGCGGCCACGGGGGAGTCGTACGGTTCCGGAGTCACGGTCCAGGTCATGGACCGCATTCTCCTCAGACACCCCATCGGACACGCAAGCGAATAGTCCCGGCCACCCGTTCGCGCCCCGGTTGCACCCGGGAGCCGTTTGGAGACGGGCTTCGGGGACACCCGACGGGCGAACCGGTTCGCGAGGAGAGCCGGTTGGGCGAGAACCCGGAAGGCATTCATGTCCACTGGCCTGATCATTGCTCTGATCGTGACAGCGGCGGTCGTCATCATCGCGGCCGTCATGACCCTGCGAGCCCGCGGGCCTCGGCGTGGCCCGAGCCTGAAGCGGCGCTTCGGACCCGAGTACGACCGGGCCGTGGCCCGGCACGACGGCGACACCAAAGCGGCCGAGCGCGAGCTGACCGAGCGCGTCCAGCGCCACGGCGACCTGCGCGAGCGGTCGCTGGAGCCGGCGCAGCGCGAGCAGTACGAGGCGCGCTGGACGGCCGCGCAGGAGCGGTTCGTCGACTCGCCGCGCGAAGCCGTCGCCGAGGCGGACCGGCTGCTCGCCGAGGTCGCCGGTGTCCGGGGCTTCCCGGACGGCGGGCAGTACGAGGAACAGCTGGCCGCGCTGTCCGTGCACCACGCCCACCACGTGGACGGCTACCGGCGCGTGCACCGCGCGGCGCATCTGCGCGCGGAGGACGCCCGCGACGGCGGCCAGGGCACGGAAGACATGCGTGAGGCCTTTGTGGCGGCCCGCGCCCTGTTCGAGGAGCTGGTGAAGCCGGCCCGCCACGACGGCGACGGTCACACCGGCGGACGGCACGACGGCGGCCGCGAGCGCGCCGCCCTGAAGGGGGGCCGCAAGGCTCCGGGCCGCGGCGGCCACATGCCGTGGGCGATGAACCGACGTCGTCAGGCGAAGGAGAGTTGAGGCAATGACCGACATGACCCGACCGCCGGGCGACCACACGCCGGACGCCCGCGGCGAGAGCGCCCTGGGCACCGGCCACCGCAGGACCGCGCCGGGCACGGACCACGACACGGCCCGGGACGCGGACCGCGGCGCCACGCGCGGCATCGAGACCGACCGCGGCGCCCCGCACGGCACCGACGCGGACCGCGCCGCGGCGCACGGCACCGACGCGGACCGCGCCGCGGCGCACGGCACCGAGGTACCCGCCACCGACCGGCACGGTACGGACCTTCCGGGCACCGACCGGCACGGTACGGACCTTCCGGGCACCGACCGGCACGGTACGGACCTTCCGGGCACCGACCGGCACGGTACGGACCTTCCGGGTACCGACCGGCACGGCACGCGCGACACGGCGGACCGGCTCGGTGGCGAAGCGCACCGCGGCGACCACGGCACCGGCCCCGACAAGGTCGGCCCCGCCACAAACCGGGCGCACCTCCTCGGCCACGACGACTGCGACAAGTTCGGCTCGCAGTTGCAGCACGCCGTCGCCGGGTTCGTCGACGGGCCCCGGGCCGCCGTCGAGGAGGCCGACCACCTGCTGGAGGAGATCGCGGCCCGCTTCACCGAGGCCGTGACGCAGCGCCGTCGCACCCTGCGCCACTCCTGGCAGTCCGTCGAGGGCGGCGAGGGCAGGTCGGTCTCGTCGGCCGACACCGAGCAGCTCCGGCTGGCCCTGAAGGACTACCGCGAGCTGGCCGAACGGCTGCTGCACGTGTGATCCGGGGGGTCCCCCCACTCGTCAGTGCTCCGCCCGGCGCTCCCGCCACTGCCGTACGACGTCCTCGACGTCGTACGGCTTCTTTCCCAGCGGGGGGCCGGGCGGCGGCTTGAACATCATCTCGCGGACCTTGTCGTTGATCTCGCCGATGATCTTCCGGACGATCCGCTCCGAGGGGGCCGCGAGCGCGGCCTCCAGCGCGTCCTCCGCCTCCTTGCGCAGTGCCAGCGTGGGAGGGAGGACGGAGAAGCCCTCGCGGGCCATCTTCCGCTTGACCCACCACAGTTCGTCGTAGGTGCTCTCGATGTCGCGGGGGAGGGGTTCGCCCGCGCCCGGCAGCCGTTCGAACTCCCCGCGCGTCTCCGCGTCACGGATCTGCTTGTCGACCCAGGACTCGAAGTCGACGCCTGGTGGCTTTCGCTCGGTCATGAGGCCATTGTGCCGGACACCGTGCAGCCAGGCGTTCTATCATTCGGCGGGCTTGCAGTCCCATCAGGACGTCTCGGACAAGGAGCGCACGTGCTCGAACTCACCATGGCCACCGTCGCGCAGGCGGAGGCGGGAGCCACGGCCGGCATGCTCATGGCCGACGCGCCGAGCGAGCCGGGCGCGGTGCTGCGGGTGGGCCGTGACAAGTCCGTGTGCCGGCTGAGCACGCCGGACGACTGGCTGTTCGTCTCCCGCGTGCACCTGGAGTTCCTGTGCGGGCCGGAGGGCACCTGGCAGCTCACCTGGCTGCGCGGCTCCCAGCCCGACCCGTCCTCCGAAGTGCGGCTGACCATGGGGGAGTACGCCCAGCCCCTCGCCTACGGCGGTACCGTCCCGCTGCCCAGGGGCGGCAGCGGCGAGATCATCATCCAGGACCGCACCGCCCAGCGCAGTGTCAACGTGGGCTTCTACCACGAGGTGTGACGGCGGGGCCGCATGCAGCGTCACGCCGGGCATCACGCCGCGTGGCGGCAGGGCCTCAGATCGTCTGACGGCGGAGCCTCACGCCAGCACGCGCGCCAGGGCGAACCCGTCGTAGCCCTTCATGCCCACCGTCTGGATCGCGGTGCCGCTCAGCCTCGGGTGGGTGGCGATCAGCTCGATCGCGGTGCGGGTGCCCGTGACGTCCGGGGCGGTGCTGTCCGCGTCGACGACCCGGCCGCCCCGTACGACGTTGTCGAGCACGATCAGGCTGCCCGTGCTGGTGAGCCGGATCGCCCACTCCACGTAGTGCGGGTTGTTGGCCTTGTCGGCGTCGATGAAGACCAGGTCGAACGGGGGCGGGTTCTCGTCGGCCAGCTTGGGCAGCGACTCCAGAGCCGGACCCACCCGCACCTCGACCAGCTTGTCCAGGCCGGCGCGGGCGAGGTTGCGGACGGCGACCTCGGCGTGCCGCGGGTCGTACTCCAGGGAGACCAGCCGCCCGTCGGCGGGCAGGGCGCGGCCCAGCCAGATGGTGCTGTAGCCGCCGAGCGTGCCGATCTCCAGGATGTGGCGGGCGCCCTGGACCTGAGCGAGGAGCTGGAGGAGCTTGCCCTGGTTTCCCGCGACATTGATGTGCGGAAGCCCGGCGGCGTCGCTGTCCCGCAGGGCGGCCGCCAGGGCTTCGTCGTCCGGTGCGAGGTGGGCGGTGAAGTAGGCGTCGACCTCGTCCCAGACGTGCGACTCGCTCATGCACCTCTACCTTTCATCGGCATAGTTAGCATTCCTAACTACTGGCGCTGACGAAGATAGTTGGTGCGCGGGTCACTGTCAGGGGGTCTCACTCGGCGTGTCGACCCGCGACCGAGGGCGCCGAGCCGGGCAGCGGACGTCCCGCCGACTCCGTCATCCGCCACACGGCGAAACCGCCGACCACGGCCGCGGCCATCATGTAGTAGGCGGGCATCATCATGTTCCCGGTCGCGCCGATCAGGGCCGTGACCACCAGCGGTGTCGTGCCGCCGAACAGGGACACCGAGACGTTGAAGCCGATCGACAGCGAACCGTAGCGGACCTTCGTCGGGAACAGCGCCGGCAGCGTGGAGGGCATCGACGCCGTGAAGCAGACCAGCAGCAGGCCGAGGGCGCCCATGCCGAGCGCGACCGCGAGCAGGCTGCCCTCGCGGATCAGCAGCAGGGCCGGGACGGACAACAGCAGGAAGCCCGCGCAGCCGGTGGCGATCACCGGGCGGCGGCCGACGCGGTCGGTCAGCGCGCCGACGAACGGCTGGGCGATCATCATCACGGCCATCACGCCGAGGACGACCAGCAGGCCGTGCGTCTCGTCGTAGTGGAGCTGGCCGGTCAGGTAGCTCGGCATGTACGACAGCAGCATGTAGTCGGTGACGTTGAAGACCAGCACCAGGCCGACGCAGAGCAGCAGCGCGCGCCACTGGCCGGTGACCATCTCGCGCAGCGGCGTCTTCGGGCGGTTGTTCTCGGCCTTCTCGGCCTCGGCCGCGAACGCCGGGGTCTCCTCCAGGCGCATCCGCAGGTAGAGGCCGATGATGCCCATCGGGCCCGCGATCAGGAACGGGATGCGCCAGCCCCAGGAGGTCAGGTCGTCGGCGGAGAGCAGGGCGGTCATGATCGTGACCAGGCCCGCGCCGCCGATGTAGCCGGCCAGCGTGCCGAACTCCAGCCAGCTGCCGAGGAAGCCGCGCCGCTTGTCGGGGGCGTACTCGGCGATGAACGTGGAGGCGCCCGCGTACTCGCCGCCGGTGGAGAAGCCCTGCACGAGCCGCGCCACCAGGAGCAGGATCGGCGCGCCGACACCGATCGTCGCGTACGACGGGATCAGACCGATCGCGAAGGTGCCCGCGGCCATCATGATCATGGTGAGGGCGAGGACCTTCTGGCGGCCGACGCGGTCGCCGAGCGGGCCGAAGACCATGCCGCCGAGGGGGCGGACCAGGAAGGCCGCGGCGAAGGCGCCGAACGTGGAGAGCAGCTGGGCGGTGGGGTTGCCCGAGGGGAAGAAGACCTTGCCCAGCGTGACCGCGATGTAGCTGTAGACGCCGAAGTCGAACCACTCCATCGCGTTGCCCAGCGCGGCCGCCTTCACGGCGCGCTTGACGAGTGCGGGGTCGGTGACGGTGGGGTCGGGGGTCTTCGCCTTGCGGGACTTCACGAGGGACGCGGGGGCGACGACTGAGGCAGTCGACAAGACTCGCTCGCCTACCTTTCGACGGGGACAGGGACGCGGTCCCGCGCGGCGGCGCTGTCGTACGGGCCGAAAAAGCGACGATAGGCGGATTTGCTCCGCTTACGGGCGGTACGGGGTTGGCTGCATGCTGCACGTAAACCGTTGCTGTGCTGGCGCTTCTGCCCCGCAGGGGGCGGTTCACAACCGATCTTCATGTGACCCTTATCGCTTCCGCACCGCTTCCGCACGGCTTCCGCATCGCCTCCGCATCGCTTCCGAGGGAAGCCGTCGCACCGCCTGTGCACGGTGGATGCCGCCCGCGCCTCCTTCCCCGAAGCCGCACGATCCCCATAGGGTTCGCAGGAGGAATGCACACATTCGTGGCATATGGGATGGACTGGTGCGGGAGGCCGACGAGGCGTGGCGCATGCGGATCACGGCGGCGGACGGCCGGCGGAGGGCTTCGGGGCGACGGCCGCCGGCGGGGCCCGTGCACGGCTGCGCGTCGCCCGCGTGGGCCTGTGGCTGATCGCCGCCCTCCTCGCCGCCCGGCAGGTGGCCGTCGTCCTCGCCACCCCGCGCGGTGAGCGGCTGACGGACCTGGAGACCTGGGTGGGGCCGAACGGCGTCCTGCACGTGAACGGCTCGCTGTACGACTCGACCCGCTTCACGGGCACGCCCTTCGGCGGGCTCGTCCTCAAGCCCCTCACCCGTTCGGCCGAACAGGCCCTCGGCTGGGGCTGGACGTTCGGCACGCTGCTGCTCGTCGTCGCCCTCGGGCTGATCGCCGCCCGTGCCCTGCCCCAGCCGGTCAGCCGCCGCACGGCACTGCTGGCCGCGCCCGTCGCCGTCAGCCTGCTGATGCTGTCGCTGCCCGTGCGCAGCACCCTCTCGCTCGGCCAGACCAGCATCATCCCGGTCCTGCTCGTCCTGCTCGGCTGCTTCACCGCCCGCGGCCAGCGCACCAGCGGCCTGCTCATCGGCCTCGCGGCGGCGCTCCAGCCGACGCTGCTGCTGTTCACGCCCCTGCTGTGGTGCACCGGCCGCAGACGCGCCGCGCTCGCCACCGGCGTCACCTTCGCCGTCGGCACCGGACTCGCCTGGGCGGCGATGCCGCACGACTCCCACCGCTACTGGGTCCACCACCTCGCGGGCGCCGGACTCGGCGGGCGGGCCGACGACCTCGCCAACCAGTCCCTGCACGGCGCCCTGCTCCGGCTCGGCCTGAACGGCCCCCTGGAGATCGTGCTCTTCCTGACACTCGGCGCGGCCGTCGCCGTCCTGGCCCTGCGCCGGGCCGTGGCCTGCTTCCGCGACGGGCGGATGCTGCTCGCCGTCGCGATCACCGGCTGCGCCGCGATCGTCGTCTCACCCACCGCCTGGCAGCACCAGCTGCTGTGGGTGCTGCTCGCGGTCGTCGGCATCACCGGCACCCGCGCCGGCGACCGCTACGTGTGGCCGGTCGCCGTCGTCCTGGTCATGACCCTGCCCGCCGGCATGCTGCTGCCGGACGTGGACGCCCTCCACCCGCTGCGGGACAACGTCGTCCTGCTGGCCGCGCTCGCCGCCGCCACCGTCGTGCCGTTCCTGCCCCGCGGCTCGCCCTTCTACCGGTCGCCGGAACCGGCTGCGTACGCGCCCACCGCCGCGACGCGCTTCCGCCACGTGCCGCTGCTGCCGTTCCTGCGCCGGGCCCTCACCAGGCCGCACCTCCTCCTGGAACTGCTCCTCCTCCGCGTCACCTACGCCGCCTACTCCCAGGTCCGCCTCGCCGCGGGCGGCGGCGGCAACTCCGCCGGGCGCGCGGAGGCGGAGGAGCACGGAAGGCAGGTCTACGACCTCGAGCGCGTCCTGCATCTCGACATCGAGCGCTGGGCCAACCACACCGTCGTCGGGATCGACTGGCTGCGGGAGTTCCTCGACCAGTACTACACGTCGTTCCACTTCGTGGTCCCGCTGGCCGTCCTCGCGGTCCTCTACTGGCGCCGCCCCGGCGACTACCGCTGGGCCCGCTCCGCCCTGGGCTTCGCCACGCTGCTCGCACTGGTCGGCTTCTGGCTCTACCCCCTGGCCCCACCCCGTCTGATGCCGACGCTCGGCTTCATCGACACGGTGCACGGCGTCCAGGACTTCTCCCAGCCGGACTACGGCACGCTCACGGCCCTCACCAACCAGTACGCGGCCATGCCGTCCCTGCACTTCGGCTGGTCGCTGTGGTGCGGCGTCGTGATGGCGGTCCTGGCCTCACGGTGGTGGGTGAAGGCGCTGGGCGTGCTGCATCCGCTGTTCACCGGTTGCTCGATCGTGGCAACCGGGAATCACTGGGTGCTGGATGCGGCGGGCGGGGCCGCCGTCGTCGTGGTGGGCTTCGGACTCGTGTACGCACTGATGGGGCCGCGGCCGGCGGTCGCGCCGAACGCCGTGACAGCAGCTGTGCGCGAGGAGGCCGGGCGTTCGGTCAGGCCGGGGGGCGATGCCGGTCGAGGCCCGGGGTGATCACGACGGCCCTCCGGTGGTGTGGGCCGGCCCCCGAACCGCGGGCGTGGGTTTCGCACCCGCGTTTCGGGAACTGGCCGCGCGGTCGCTTTAGCGGTGCCGGCATCCCGCCGCGATCACCGGTGTCCGCACCACTCGGCGCTCAGCTACTAGCTGTGCTGTCCCGAGGCGTTGATCGTCTGTGTCTTCAGCGCGAGGTTCTTGTCCTCGGCGCTGCCCCAGGCGTAGACGATGGTGTTCTTGCCCTTGGTGAGGTTGAGGTCGGTGGGGCCGATGACCACGGTGTCGGTCCCGGCCAGGACGACGTCGGTGTTCACCGTGCCGACGGCCACGTCGAGCGACTTCTCGTACGGGTTGGTCAGTCCCTCGATGATCGGCTTGCCGCCCGCGCGAACGTCTACGGCGGGTGCCGCGGCCACGTGACGGACGGTCAGCCGCGACTGACCGGACGGGGCCGTGGAGGTGTCGTTGACGTACGTGGTGAGCGTGGGGTCGCCCTGCGTGTTGAGGTGGGCCGCGATCGTGGCGTTCGCCCCGGCGGGGACCTCGACGCTCTTCTCGATGGCGGGCTGTCCGTCGGGGCCATCGCCGTCGGGGAAAACCTTGATGTCGTAGGTGCCCGGGGCCAGGGACTGCGGCTCGGTCAGGTCGCCGGGCTTGAGGTCGGGAACCAGCGTCTTCCCGTTGGCGAACACGTCCACGGTGAGGCCCGGAACGCCGTGGAAGACGGACACATCGGCGTCTTGCTGCGCCGTATTGCCCGCGGAGGCTGGGACGGCCACGGCAAGGGGCAATACGCAGGCGCCGGCGATGGCGGTGGCGATCTTCCTGCTGCGTGAGTTCATCATCGGAACTCCCTTCGTGGGGGAACCCCGTCACATGGTGGGGCCCGGCTTCCGGATGGGCGGACTCTCGGATGCACCACGCGACGAGTGCCCCGGCCGGCCTCTCACCGGCGTCCGGCGTCCGTCGTGCCGTCGCGCGCTGCCGGGGTTGATGTCACGGTGTGCTGTCGGTGACGGCGGGCGGCACGGGCGTCCCTGAACCGGGCCCGGCCCTTCGATCTCCGCCGCCGAGAGGCAGCACCGGCGATTTTCATGGAGCGGTCTGCCCTCGTGACTTCTCATCCAGTATGGGATGCCGAGTGGGAGCACGCCACACGCGGATCGGTGTGCTCGCCGCGCAACCGCTGCCACTCGGAGGACTTCCGTCGGAGCGGCGGCGTGACTGCCGCGATTCCCGCCCGGACCGGTACGACCATGCAGACCGGACGTACCGCTTCACCGGCCGGGAGGAACTGTGGGAAGAGAGGACGGCACACCGGTGGCCCCTGGTGTCACCGGCGAACGCCTCGCCGGGCTCCGCTATTGGAACCTGGGGCTCGCGCTGCTGCACCTGATCCAGGCCGTGGTGATCGTCCTCCTCGCCGGAAGCTTCTCGATCAGCGTCACCTCCTCCGTTCCGGAGGGGCCGCCGGGAACGGAGGCGTCCGCCCCCGAGGCGCTGTTCGACGTGCCGATCGGCGGGGCCGTCGCCGTCTTCCTCGCCCTCGCGGCACTGGACCACCTGCTGACGGCGACGGTGTTCCGCGACATCTACGAACGCGACCTCAGGCACGGCATCAACCGCTTCCGGTGGATGGAGTACGCCCTGAGCGCGACCCTGATGGTGGTCCTCATCGGCTTCTACGCGGGCATCACCGGCCTCAACGCCGTCATCGCCGTCGTCGGCGCCAACATCGGGATGATCCTCTTCGGCTGGATCGAGGAGACGATGAACCCGCCGGGGCGGGCGGCGACCACGATGCTCCCGTTCTGGTTCGGAACGCTGGTCGGTGTGACGCCGTGGTTCTCCATCGCGTACAACATCGTCGCCGCCGAGACCGCCCCCGGCTTCGTGTACGGGATCGTTCTCGTCCAGGCCACCCTCTTCTTCAGTTTCGGTCTCAATCAGTGGCTCCAGTACCGCGGTACCGGCCGGTGGTCCGACTACGCGTACGGTGAGAAGTCCTACCTCGTTCTCAGCCTCGTGGCGAAGTCACTCCTGGCCTGGCAGATCTTCGCCGGGTCCCTGGCCGGCTGAACCCCGGCTGTCCGTCCCGGCCGCCTGACCCACGAGGTGGCTTCCGGTGCGAGCGCATTCGAACCACATGGTCTTCCCACCCCCTCAGACCGCGGGGACACGCCCCACTTGTCGGCCACCGCGTCGAGCAGGAGGAGCCCTCGGCCGTTCTCGGAGTCCGGGTCCGGCGCGAAGGGGGAGCGGGGGAGTTCGTCGCTGCCGTCCGTGACCTCCACCCGTACGCCGGTGCGCTGCCGCAGCAACAGCAGCGCGCAGCGGCGGTCCGGGACGTGCCGTACGACGTTGGCGAGCAGCTCGGTCACGCCCAGCTCGACGGCGTCCGACAGCTCTGGCATGTCCCACTCGCCGAGGAACGAGCGGACGATACGGCGGATGTGCCGGGGGGCGTGTTCACCGACGGTGAGACGCATCCCGTACTGGGCGGGAATGTATTCGTTCACATGACGAGGCTGACGTGCGGTGACTGCCCTCGGCTACGGAACGGATACAACCGGTTCCGTAGTGGACCGAGTTGCGTGAGAGGGGCTTTCGCCGTGACCCACATCAACTCCCTCGACCCGGGCGCGTCGCCGCTCGACTACTACGGCTTCGAGCTGCGGCGGCACAGGGAGGCCGCCGGGCTGACGCAGCGGCAGTTGGGGGACATCCTCAACTACACCGGCTCCTTGGTGGGCCAGATCGAGACGGCCAGGAAGCTTCCGACGCCGGAGTTCAGCGAACGGGCGGATGCGGCGCTGGGGACGGACGGTATGTTCTCCCGGCTCGTCGAGTTGGTGCTGCGGAGTCGGCTTCCGTCGTGGTTCCAGCAGGTGGCGGAGCTGGAGGGGCGGGCTTTGGAGATCTGCACCTTCCAGATGGGCATGCTGCACGGCCTGCTCCAGACTGACGCATATGTACGGGCCACTCTCGGTGCGCTGGATCGTACTGACCTCGACGACCGCACCGCCGTTCGCCTGCGCGCCGATCGGGGCGCTGGCCTGGCGGAAGTCGACGTACAGCGGTGACCAAGGCGGCGAATGTGTAGAGGTCGCCGAAACCTCTGCCACCATCGCGATACGCGACTCCAAGACCCCGGCGGGACCGATCCTCACCCTCGATCCCGCCACCTTCACCACGTTCGTCAACTGGACGTCTACAACCGCTGAATGATCGTGCCGGTGGCCAAGCCGCCCCCCGCACACATCGTGATCAGCGCGAACTCCTTGTCCGTGCGCTCCAGTTCATGAAGAGCCGTCGTGATGAGCCGGGCCCCGGTCGCTCCCACCGGGTGCCCGAGCGCGATGGCGCCGCCGTTGACGTTCACCTTCGACAGGTCCTGGTCGAAGACCCGCGCCCAGCTCAGCACCACCGACGCGAACGCCTCGTTGATCTCCACGAGGTCGATGTCCCGCAACGACATCCCGGCCTTGCCCAGCACCGCCTTGGTCGCGTCGATCGGGCCGTCGAGGTGGAAGTGGGGGTCGGAACCCACGAGGGCCTGGGCCACGATCCGGGCCCGGGGGCGGAGCTTCAGCGCCCGCGTCATCCGTTTCGACGCCCACATGACCGCCGCCGACCCGTCGGAGATCTGCGACGAGTTCCCGGCCGTGTGCACCGCCGTCGGCATGATCGGCTTCAGCGCGGCCAGCGCCTCCGCCGTCGTGTCACGCAGCCCCTCGTCCTTGTCGACCAGGCGCCACATGCCCTGCCCGGCGTGCTGCTCCTCCTCGGTCGTGGGGACCTGGACCGCGAACGTCTCCCGTTTGAAGCGCTCCTCCGCCCAGGCGTGGGCGGCCCGTTCCTGCGAGGCGAGACCCAGCGCGTCGACGTCCTCGCGGGTCAGGCCCCGGTGCCGGGCGATGCGCTCGGCCGCCTCGAACTGGTTGGGCAGGTCCACGTTCCACTCGTCGGGGAACGGCTTGCCCGGCCCGTGCTTCGAGCCCGACCCCAGCGGCACCCGCGACATCGACTCCACCCCGCAGGAGACGCCGACGTCGATCACCCCCGCCGCGACCATGTTGGCCACCATGTGCGAGGCCTGCTGGGAGGACCCGCACTGCGCGTCGACGGTCGTCGCGGCCGTCTCGTAGGGGAGCCCCATGGTCAGCCAGGCCGTGCGCGCGGGGTTCATGGACTGCTCGCCGGCGTGGGTGACCGTACCGCCGACGATCTGCTCTACGCAGTCGGCGGGGATGCCGGTGCGGCCGAGGAGTTCGCGGTAGGTCTCGCCCAGGAGGTAGGCGGGGTGCAGGTTGGCGAGCGCGCCGCCGCGCTTGCCGATGGGGGTGCGTACGGCTTCGACGATCACGGGTTCGGCAGCCATGGGTGCGGGTCCTCTCCGGGAGGCTCAGCGGAACTAGTACGCGTTCTAGTTCTGTGAGTAGTGTGCTGAGGGCCGCTCGGAGACCGCAATAGTCATGCGGGCAATTGGCGGGCCCGTGCCTCTTGCTACTTGTAGAACCCGTTACTACCGTCACCGCAACTCCGCACAGCTGATGGGCCGTCAGACCTCAGAGTCGGTACGAGTGGTGGGAGCCGCCCATGCCCTGTCCCGCGCTGCCCGACGGGTTCGACTTCACCGACCCCGACCTGCTGCATCAACGCGTGCCCCTGCCGGAGTTCGCGGAGCTGCGCCGGGCCGAACCGGTCTGCTGGGTGGCGCAGCCGACCGGTCTCGCCGGCTTCCAGGACGACGGCTACTGGGCGGTCACCCGGCACGCCGACGTCAAGTACGTCTCCACGCACCCGGAGTTGTTCTCCTCGTCCCTCAACACGGCGATCATCCGCTTCAACGAGCACATCGAACGCGACGCCATCGACGCGCAGCGGCTGATCCTGCTGAACATGGACCCGCCGGAGCACACCCGGGTCCGGCAGATCGTGCAGCGCGGGTTCACACCCCGGGCGATCCGGGCGCTGGAGGACCGGCTGCGGGCCCGGGCCCACTCCATCGTCGACTCCGCCCGCGCGCACACCGGGCCGTTCGACTTCGTCACCCAGGTCGCCTGCGAACTGCCGCTCCAGGCGATCGCCGAGCTGATGGGCGTCCCGCAGGAGGACCGGGACAAGATCTTCGACTGGTCCAACAAGATGATCGCGTACGACGATCCCGAGTACGCCATCACCGAGGAGGTCGGCGCCGAGTCGGCCACGGAGATCATCGCCTACGCGATGAACATGGCCGCCGACCGCAAGCAGTGTCCGGCCCACGACATCGTCACGCAGCTCGTCGCGGCGGAGGACGAGGGCAATCTCAGCTCCGACGAGTTCGGCTTCTTCGTGCTGATGCTGGCCGTCGCGGGCAACGAGACCACCCGCAACGCCATCACCCACGGCATGCACGCCTTCCTCACCCACCCGGAACAGTGGGAGCTGTACAAGAGCGACCGCCCTCAGACGGCGGCGGAGGAGATCGTGCGCTGGGCGACCCCGGTCGCCGCCTTCCAGCGCACGGCCACCCAGGACACCGAACTGGGCGGCAAACGCATCCGCGAGGGTGACCGGCTGGGGCTGTTCTACGCCTCCGCCAACCACGACCCCGAGGTCTTCGGCGACCCGGACACCTTCGACGTCACCCGCGACCCCAACCCGCACCTCGGGTTCGGCGGCGGCGGCCCGCACTACTGCCTGGGCAAGTCCCTCGCCGTGCTGGAGATCAACCTCATCTTCAACGCGATCGCCGACGCCATGCCCGGGCTGAGGCTCGTCGGGGATCCGCGCCGGCTGCGGTCCGCCTGGATCAACGGGGTGAAGGAGCTTCCGGTGAGCACGGGCTGAAGCCCTCCCGGAGGGATCCGGGCATGGCGAAGGCGACGGCCCCGGGGATCAGGGGGCCGCCGCCTTCGGTCTGGGGGATGGAGCCTGCTTCCGCGGCCGGCTCAGTAGGAGCCGTTGGCCTGCCAGAAGTCCCAGGCGCCACAGGCGCTGCCGTAGCGGTCCTTCATGTAGTCCAGGCCCCACTCGATCTGCGTGGCCGCGTTGGTCTTCCAGTCGGAGCCCGCCGAGGCCATCTTGTCGCCCGGCAGGGCCTGGACCAGGCCGTAGGCGCCGCTGGAGCTGTTCTTCGCGTTGACGTTCCAGTCGCTCTCGTGCTCGACGATCTTGGAGAAGCACGCGTACTGCGCGTCGTCGCCGATCATCTTCTTCGCGACCGCCTGCGCCGAGGAGGTCTGCGCCGAGGGGGCCCGCTCCGGGGCGGCCTGCGCGGGTCCGGCGGCGAGCACGGTGCCGCAGGCGGCCGCGGCCAGGGCGGCGCCGGCGAGGGCCTTCTGCGGGGTGGCGACAGGGCGGAGAACGGAAGCGGCGGGCACGGGCGGCCTTTCGTAGGGGGCAGCAGCCGTCCACGGAAACAGCCACACCGGATGCGCGCAATGACCCCTTTTACTAGGTATGGCCGCATGTGCAGGCGGGCCGGTGGCGATGACCGGGGGCTTGTCCCTACGGCCCCGCTTCGTACGTGACCCGGGTCATGTGGGCAGCCTCACTTCTCGGCGGCGTCGAACGTGACCGGCGCCTCGAAGGCCGCCCGGCGCGTGGCCCGGCGCAGCGCCCTGAGCACCGCCGGACCGAGGGCGAGCGTCAAGGCGACCGTGACGACGGCCCGGCCCAGGTCCCAGCCCAGCGACGTGGCCAGGCAGTACGCGACGAAACGGGCCAGGTTCGCGGCGACCGGCGCGTGCGGGTCGAAGGCCACGTTCGAGGCGAGGGCGCTCATGAAGGGCCAGCCCGCCATGTTCATCACCGTGCCGTAGGCGAACGCGGCGGGGAAGCCATAGCCGGCGAGCATCGCCAGTTCACCCCGGCCGCGCAGCCGGTCCGGGCCGGGCAGCAGTCCCGCGCCCATCGCGAACCAGCCCATCGCCAGCATCTGGAACGGCAGCCACGGCCCGACCCCGCCCGTGAGCAGCGCGGACGCGAACATCGTGACCGAGCCGAGGACGAACCCGAAGCCCGGGCCGAGCACCCGGCCGCTCAGCACCATCAGGAAGAACATCGGCTCGATCCCGGCGGTACCGGCGCCGATCGGCCGCAGGGCCGCTCCCGTGGCGGCCAGCACGCCGAGCATCGCGACCGCCTTGGGGCCGAGACCGGACTCCGAGATCGCCGCGGCCACGACCGCCACGAGCAGCACCAGCACGCCCGCGAAGAGCCAGGGCGCGTCCTGCGCGTGCGCACCGATCCGCGAGGTGGGCGGGGCGAGGAAGGGCCAGCCGAAGCCGGCCACGCCCACCGCGCTGACCAGGGCCAGCGCGGCGACGGAGCGGGGGCCGAGCCGCACGGCCCGGGCCTGCCGCTGCGCGGGCGGGCGGGTGGTCGCATGCAGACTCATCGGCCGGTCTCCTCCAGTGCCGCGCGGACCTGGGCGACCGTGAGCCAGTGCTGGGGCGCGAGGATCTTGGTGACCTGCGGGGCGAAGGACGGCGAGGAGACGACGACGTCCGCCGTCGGGCCGTCCGCGATCACCTCGCCCTCGGCCAGCAGCACCACCCGGTGGGCGAGCTCGGCCGCGAGCTCCACGTCGTGCGTGGCCAGGACGATGGCGTGCCCCTCGGCGGCCAGCGCGCGCAGCACCGTGACCAGGCGGGCCTTCGCCGCGTAGTCCAGACCCCGGGTCGGCTCGTCCAGCAGGAGCAGCGGGGGCCGGGCGGTCAGCACCACGGCCAGGGCGAGCGCGAGCCGCTGCCCTTCCGAGAGGTCCCGGGGGTGGGTGTCGTCGGTGACGCCGGGCAGCAGCTCGGTGACCAGGGCACGGCAGGTGCCGGCGTCGGCTCCGGCGTCCTCGTCGGCCGCCGCGCACTCGGCGGCGACGGTGTCGGCGTAGAGCAGGTCGCGGGGTTCCTGGGGGACGAGGCCGACCCTGCGGACGAGGTCCTTGGGGGCGGTGCGGTGGGGGGTGGCTTCGCCGACTCGGACGGTTCCGGAACTGGGCTTGACCAGGCCTACGAGGGAGTTGAGCAGGGTGGATTTTCCTGCGCCGTTGCGGCCCATGAGGGCGATGGTCTCGCCGGGGGTGATGGTGAGGGTGATGTCGTGCAGGGCTTGGATGCGGGCGCGGGTGACCGAGAGAGCTTGTACGTGGGCCGCGCCTACCGGGGTGGGCGGTTCGGAGTGTTTGCGGGTGCGGGCCGGTTGTGGCTTGTCGCGCAGTTCCCCGCGCCCCTGAGAGGCGTGTTCAAGCTGTTGCTTCAGATGTGCTGCCCTGCGCCGGGCGTCGCGGACCGTCAGGGGGAGCGGGGACCAGCCCGCCAGGCGGCCCAGGGCCACCACCGGGGGGTACACCGGGGACACGGCCATCACCTCGGCCGGGTCGCCCAGGATCGGGGGTGCGCCCGGGGACGGGAGCAGGACGACCTGGTCGGCGTACTGGATGACGCGTTCCAGGCGGTGTTCGGCCAGGAGGACGGTCGTGCCGAGGTCGTGGACGAGCCGCTGGAGGACCGCCAGCACCTCCTCGGCGGCCGCCGGGTCGAGCGCGGAGGTCGGCTCGTCCAGGACGAGGACGCTCGGGTGCGGGGTGAGGACCGACCCGATCGCGACGCGTTGCTGCTGGCCGCCGGAGAGCGTGGCGATCGGCCGGTCGCGCAGGCCGGCCAGACCGAGCAGGTCCAGCGTCTCCTCGACGCGGCGGCGCATCACGTCCGGGGCGAGGCCCAGCGACTCCATGCCGTAGGCCAGTTCGTCCTCGACGGTGTCGGTGACGAAATGGGACAGCGGGTCCTGGCCGACCGTGCCGACCACGTCGGCCAGCTCGCGCGGCTTGTGGGTGCGGGTGTCGCGGCCGGCCACCGTGACCCGGCCGCGCAGGGTGCCGCCGGTGAAGTGCGGGACGAGCCCGCTGACCGCGCCCAGGACCGTGGACTTGCCGACGCCGGACGGACCGGCCAGCAGGACGAGTTCGCCTTCCGGGACCTCGAAGTCGATGCCCCGGACGGTGGGTTCGGCAGCCCCGTCGTACGTCACGGAGACATCCTCGAAGCGGATCACGACGGCTCCTTGGGATCGGGGGCGACGAACGCGGGCAGCAGGCCGAGCAGGACGGCCGCGGCCGGCCAGAGGGGGAGGGCCGGGGCGACCAGGGGGACCACACCCGGGTGCAGGGCCGCGGGGTCACGGGCCGCGGCGAGGGCGAGCAGGGCGGCGACCGCGACGCCGGAGGCGACGACCAGCCAGGCGCGCACGTCCCAGCGGTCCGGTCGGTAGCGGGTGCGCGGTGAGCGGCGTCCGCCGAGTCTGAGACCCGCGAGGGCGGCGGCGAGACCCGCGAGGAGCACGGGGAAGCCGTAGGCCGCGCCTTCGGCCGTGAGCAGGCCGTACGTTCCCGCGCAGACGCCGAGCAGACCGCCGAGGGTGAGGGCGGCGGTGGTACGCCGTACGGCGGGCGGGACCTGGGCGGTACGGCCGTAGCCGCGGGCGTCCATCGCGGCGGCGAGGGAGACCGAGCGCTCCAGCGCGCCCTCCAGGACCGGGAGGCCCACGTGCAGCAGGCCCCGCAGGCCCTTGTCCGGGCGGCCGCGCAGACGGCGGGCGGCGCGAAGGCGCTGGACGTCGGCGATGAGGTTCGGGGCGAAGGTGAGGGCGACGACGACCGCGACGCCCATCTCGTACAGGGCGCCCGGGAGGGACTTGAGGAGGCGGGAGGGGTTGACGAGGGCGTTCGCGGCGCCGACGCAGATGAGGAGGGTGGCCAGTCGCAGACCGTCGTACAGGGCGAAGGTGAGGGCCTCCGCGGTCACCTCGCCGCCGAGGCGGATGCCCTGGGCCCAGGCGGGGAGGGGGAGTTCGGGGAGGGTGAGGAGGGTGTGCGTGCCCGGGACGGGGGAGCCGAGGACGATCGCGAAGAGCAGACGGATGAGGATCACGGCGAGGGCGAGCTTGACGAAGGCGCCGTAGGAGCGGGACCAGGGGGTGTCGGGGCGGCGGGTGGCCACGACGTAGGCGGAGACCGTGATGAGGAGGGCGAGGACCAGGGGGTTGGTGGTGCGGGTGGCCGCCGTGCCGAGGGCCAGCGCCCAGAGCCACCAGGCTCCGGGGTGCAGGTGGGCCCGGTGCCGGCGCCCGGGCCGGGGTGGGTGCGCGACCCGGCGCTGCGGCGTGTCGCCCGCGCCCACCCCGGCCGTCGCCCCAGCGGCACGACTGTCCGCGAGCCGGGCGGGACGGCTACCCACGCCGCCGTACCTGCCAGATCGCCGCCCCGCCCAGGACCACCACCACGGCGATGCCCGCGACCAGTCCCAGGGACGGGCCGTCGTCCGACGGGGTCTTCTGTTCCGCCGTGGGCTTCCGCTGCCCCGGCGTCTGCTTCTGCGCGACCTGGTCGCCGCAGCCCATCTCCGGATAGCCCGCGATCGCGCACAGCAGGGCGTTGGTGTCGTAGCGCAGCGGCTTGGCCACCGCCGCCAGGGCCTCGGCCGTCGTCGCGTCGGGGGAGACCCGGGCGCAGGCCGTGCGGGCGGCGGGCGGGGTTTCGCCCTCGGGGGCGTCCGACGGGGTGCCGAAGTCGATGACCAGAGCCACCCGCTTGCGGCCCTCCTGCGCGGGCGTCTTCGCGCAGATCGTCGCGAAGTCGGCCTTGCCGCGCGGCCGGGACGCGTTCGCGGAGTCCTCGCTCACCGCGAAGCGGAAGCCCTGGACGTCGCCGTCCGAGGGGCGGGCCAGGGACGGGCCCTGGGTGGCGTAGACCCAGTGGCCGCCGTCGCGCTCCCAGAACGACCAGTACCGGTAACCGGCGGCCTGGGCCTGGCCCGCGCCCGCGCCCAGCAGGAGCGAGGCCAGGAGGAGCAGAAGGGCCCGGCGGATCACGGCTGCTGCTTCTTCTTGCGGCCGGTGAACAGGAAGCCGATGCCGATGCCGGCGACGAGGCAGACGCCGACGTACCACCAGACGCCGAAGAAGTCCGAGCCGGAGTCCTCCTTCTTCTCGTCCGCGGCCTTGGTCTTCTCCGCGGCCTGCGGGGCCGGGCCCGTGGCGCCCAGCTGCTTCACGAGGTCCGCGCCGCCGAAGTCGCGCGGGTTCGTGCCCGTCGCGTGGGCGGCGAAGATCAGCTGGGCGTAGGCGGCCGGACCGCTCTGCGCGGCCCAGGCCGCGGAGTTCTTCTCCAGCCACCGCACGGACTTCTCCGCCTGCGCGGTGGCGCCCTGCGCGGCGAGCGCGACGACCGCGTCGGCGGTGTTGCCGTAGTCGGGCTGGGGCTCGGCACCGGCCGGCGCGGACATCAGGTGCCCGTCGTCCTTGGCCAGGGCGGCGGTGAGGTAGCCCGCGCCGTTCGCCGCCGCCTGCTCCGGCGTCCCGGCCTTCTCGCAGGTCGCGTCGGACTTCTCGCCGGGCTCGACGACCATGCCCTTGCCCAGGGCCCCGAGCACACCGGCCGCCGTGGCGTCCGCGTTGGCGGCGAGCTCGCCCTTCTTGTCCGGCTGGAACGCGAAGGCGCCGTCGTCGTCCCCGCCGCAGGGCAGGGCGAGCTTCAGCAGCGCGTCGTAGGGTGACTTGCCGCCCTTGACGACCTGGTCGGGCTTCTCGCCCGCGGCGGCGAGCGCGCCGATGACGACCGACGTCGAGTTGGTGTCGCTGGCACCGCCGGGCGAATAGCCCCAGCCGCCGTCCTCGTTCTGCACGGACTTCAGCCAGCCGACGGCCTTGCCGGTGACGTCGTCGTGCCCGCCGAGCGCGGTGAGGGCCTGCACGGCGGCGGACGTGGCGTTGGTGTCCAGCATGGTCTTGGCGTCGCACGCGGCGGTGGGGTCGGGGCGGTACGCGGCGAAGGAGCCGTTCTCGCACTGCTGCCGCGCCAGCCACTGCACGGACTTCGCCGCCGGCTTCACACCCACGGTGTCCTGCGCGAGCAGCGCGAGCGACTGGCGCCAGACACCGTCGTACTTCGGGTCCGTGCCGCCGTACAGGGCGGACGGGAACGCCTGGGAGGGCGACGGGGACGGGTCGGCGGCGGCCGGGGTGGCGGCGCCGACCACGGCGACGGCGGCCAGGACCGCGGCGCTGCGGCGGACGTTCATGATCGGCGGGTGCCTCTCCCTGTGGGGGAGCCGGGCAGCACGGGGCACCCCCCGGCGGCTCGGCTCCGTATACCTCGACGGTGCCGTGCACCGGCGGACCGCCGGGCACGTGAGCCGGTCACGAAACCGTACGGGGCGATCCGGCTCACCACCTCGGGCGGCGGTTCACGGTTGCGGGTCAGCGCCGGAATTGCACCGGCTTCCCCCCGTACGGTGTGATGACGACCCGCTCACTGTACCCGCACGTGGGAAACGGGCCGAGGGGACCGGGGCCCCACGGTACGGGGCCGCCGGTCAGGTGAGAGGGGGGACCGAGGCGGATCTGAGGAACTCCCTGGTGCCGCACAGGAGTTGATCCTCTTCGGGGCGCCGACCGGCTAACGTGGGGCTTCCTACGACCACACACCGCAGGAGCGTCCATGACGGAGCAGGAGCCGTTCCCCAAGATCGACACCTCGGTGCCGCACTCGGCCCGGATCTGGAACTACTGGCTGGGCGGGAAGGACAACTACGAGGTCGACCGGGTGGCCGGTGACGCGTTCCGTGAGGTCTTCCCCGGGATCGAGACCGGTGCCCGCGCCGCCCGCTACTTCCTCGCCCGCGCCGTGCGCCACCTCGCCGCCGAGGAGGGCGTCCGCCAGTTCCTGGACATCGGCACCGGCCTGCCCAACGTGGACAACACCCACCAGATCGCCCAGCGGGTGGCCCCGGAGAGCCGGATCGTCTACGCCGACAACGACCCGCTGGTGCTGGCCCACGCCCGTGCCCTGCTCACCAGCACGCCGGAAGGCGTCACCAACTACGTCGACGCCGACCTGCGCGACCCCGGCGCCATCGTCCGGGAGGCCGGGAAGACCCTCGACTTCGACCAGCCCGTCGCCCTCATGCTGATGGGCATCCTGGGCCACATCGAGGACCACGACGAGGCCCGCTCGATCGTGCGCCGGCTGGTGGACGCCCTGCCCCCCGGCAGCTACCTCGTGCAGTACGACTCCACCGACACCAGCGAGGAGTACGTCCGGGCCATCCAGCAGTACAACGACGGCGGCTCGATCCCGTACATCCTGCGCAGCCCCGAGCAGATCGCGCGCTACTTCGACGGCCTGGAACTGCTCGACCCCGGCGTGGCGTCCTGCTCGCGCTGGCGTCCCGACGCGGCGGCCCTGGGCCTGCCCGCGGAGGTGCACCAGTACGGCGGCGTCGCCCTCAAGCGCTGACCCTCAGGTCTCCTGAAGGACGCGGTGCAGGATGGTCGGAGTCTCGTCCGGCGACTCGGCTTCGACCACCAGCCGGTTCATGGCGTCCCAGTAGCACTCGATCTCGGCCGGCCGGTCGGGGTAGAGGGCGCCGGTGAGCTGCTCCAGGTAGACCACGTCGGGCAACTGTGCGCCGGGCAGCCGCAGGATGGTGACCGGTCCGCCCTCCGCGGCGTGGGCACCGGCGGCGAACGGCAGGATCTGCACCGTCACATGCGGAAGCCCGCAGATCTCGATGAGATGCCTGAGCTGGTCCCGCATGACACGGATGCCGCCCACCGGGCGGCGCAGCGCCGCCTCGTCGATCACCGCCCACAACCGGGTCGCCGGCTGCCGGTGCAGGATCCGCTGGCGGGCCATCCGCAGGGCGACCCGGCGGTCGATCTCCGCCGCACCGGCGTCCGGATGCACGAGCCGCGCGGCGGCCCGGGCGTAGTCGGCGGTCTGCAACAGGCCGGGGACGCGCTGCACCCGGAAGCAGCGGATGAGGCTCGCCGCCTGCTCGGCCCCGAGATAGGTCTGCGTCCAGGCCGGCACGACATCGCTGTACGACCGCCACCAGGCAGGGGTGTTGGCCTGCTCGGCGAGCGCCATCAGGGTGGCGCGCTCGGCCTCGTCCGTGACGCCGTAGAGGGTGAGCAGATCGGCGACGTCGCGCAGTTTGAAGCCGTGGCGGCCGGCTTCCATCCGGCTGATCTTGGAGGAGGAGGCGCGGATGACGTGCCCCGCGTCCGCCCGGCCGATGCCCCGTTCCTCCCGCAGCGCGCGCAGCCGGGCACCGAGGGCCAGGCGCGGCACCATGGGCCCGGCACACCCGCCGTCCAGGGCCCCGCTGCCGGTCGTCGTGCGTGCGGCCTCTTCGGTGCCCATGGGCATCTCTCCCGGTGCGAGCGTTGCTTCCGACCATCCTAGGGGCGGTCCGCGGCGTCAAGAGACCTATGACGCGGGCACGTTCGATCGCGGTGTGGGTCCGCCGAAGGGCAGGTGAAGGGTCCGCGAGGCGGGCAGCCAGGCCCCGCCGGCCCGGTGGAACGTGTCCTCGTAGTGCCCGATCTGGACCGGCGGCCCGGCCGGGACGACGCCGCCCTCGTAGCCGTCGACGCGGTAGGTCGTGAAGCAGGAGACCGCCCCGGCCGTGTCCGGCGAGGCCACCGTGACCAGGACGTTGGACATCATGCGGCGGGAGAGCCGGTCGGCCGGACGGGAGCCGAAGTATGCGCGCAACGCGTCGCGGCCCTCGACCAGCCGCCCGTCGTGCGGCCACCGCCGCCGTCCTCCGTGCACAACTCGGCGACGGAGGAGGGCTCGCCGAGGTCGAGCCGGTGGACGAAGTCGAGGATCAGGCGCTCGCAGGCCCGTTCGGCGAGCAGGCCTTCCATGGGGTCCATGTGAACCGTGGGGTCCGTCGATGCTGTGGGATCCATGGGGGGTTCGTAGCACCCGGGCGGGCCGTCCCGCGATTCGATTGTCCCGCGGACCGCGCTGTCGACCTCTCGTCACACCGCCACGTATGTCACCGGCTCGCTCCCCGGTACCGCCTCCGCCCGGCCCAGCTTCACCAGTCGCCGCAGATGCGCCTCGGCCTCCGAGACGGCGATGGTGCGGGAGCCGTACGGGATCTCGGACCAGGGCCGGTTCCACTCCATGCGCTCGGCGAGCCGCCAGGGGGTGAGGGGCTCGGCGAGCAGGGCCAGCAGGTCGGTCAGCCGGGACTCGTGGTGGGTGAGCAACTCCCTCACACGGGCCGCGGCGTCGGAGAACGGATGCTGGTGGGCCGGGAGGACCTCGGCGGGGGCCAGTCGGCCGACGCGTTCGAGGGAGTCGAGGTAGTCGCCCAGGGGGTCGGTGACGTCCCCCAAGCTCTCGGCTTCGCTGAACCAGGGGGTACCCCCAGGGTCCTCGGGATCCTCGTAGAGGCCGATGTGCGGGGTGATCTCGGGCAGCAGGTGGTCGCCGGAGAACAGGCGTCCCCGGCCCGGGAGCCGGGCCGGATGGTCCTCCTCCAGGTGGAGGCAGACGTGGCCCGGTGTGTGTCCCGGGGTCCAGATCGCGCGCAGCCGGCGGCCGGGCAGCGCCAGGAGCTCGCCGGGGACGATGTCGCGGTCGGGCAGGGCGGGGGAGAGGCCGGGCAGCGTGCGGCCGCGGGGCTGTCGCAGGGGCGCGATGTGCTCCACGGGGGCGCCGGCGGCGGTGAGCTTGGCCGCCATGTACGTGAACCAGCGCTCGGGGCGGGCCTCGCGGGTCCGCCGTACGACCGCGGTGTCCGCCGCGTGCATCGCGATCCACGCGCCCGACGCCTCACGGACCCGGCCGGACAGGCCGTGGTGGTCGGGGTGGTGGTGGGTGATGACCACGCCGTGGATCTCTGCGGCCGAGGTGCCGCAGGCCGTGAGGCCCTGCGCGAGGGTGTCCCAGGACTCCGGGTCGTCCCAGCCGGTGTCGATCAGCACCGGGCCGCGGTCGGTGTCGACGACGTAGACCAGCGTGTGGCCGAGCGGGTTGTCCGGGATCGGGACCCGGAGGGAGAGGACGCCTCCGCCGTGGTCGGTCACCTGTGTCATGGGCTCCCCTGTCGCCGACTCCCCGTCACTATAACTAGTGCCGCGGCAGGCAACGTTTGCCCGTCAAGGAGCGGCGTCCGGTGCGTGCTCTCGGCGTGCCGGGTGCATGCCCTCGTACTGGATGTACTTGGGTTTGTGCCCGGTGCGGCGAGAGTGCGTGCCGGGCGTCGCGACGGGGCGAACGTTGCCTGCCGCGGCACTAGAACGGGTTCCATTGGGAGTCTCCCCGTGGTGCGCGGTCCGTGGACTCCTCGGGGCGGGGCTGGTATCAGTGGGCATATCTGATGGACCGTCAGAGAACGCTCCTGGGGAGGCAGTCGGCCATGACCGAACTCGTGGAACACGGACAGCTGTTCATCGGCGGGGAGTTGACCGACCCCCTGGGCCAGGGCGTCATCGAGGTGATCTCGCCGCACACCGAGGAGGTCATCGGACGCGTCCCGCACGCCTCGACGGCGGACGTGGACCGGGCCGTGGCGGCGGCGCGGCGGGCGTTCGACGAGGGGCCCTGGCCGCGCACGAGCCTCGACGAGCGGATCGAGGTCGTGGGCCGGATCAAGGACGCCATCGCCGTCCGGCACGACGAGATCGCCCGTGTGATCTCCGCCCAGAACGGCTCGCCGTACTCCTGGAGCGTCCTCGCCCAGGCCCTCGGCGCGGTGATGGTCTGGGACTCGGCGATCACGGTCGCCCGCAGCTTCACCCACGAGGAGCGGCGCGACGGGGTGCTCGGCAGGATCCTGGTGCGGCGCGAGCCGGTCGGGGTCGTGGCCGCCGTGGTCCCCTGGAACGTCCCGCAGTTCGTCGCCGCCGCCAAGCTCGCCCCGGCCCTGCTCAGCGGCTGCACGGTCGTCCTCAAGCCCTCGCCCGAGTCGCCGCTCGACGCCTACCTGCTCGGCGAGATCGCCCGCGAGGCCGGGCTGCCGGAGGGCGTGCTGTCGATCCTGCCCGCCGACCGGGACGTCGGCGAGTACCTGGTCGGGCACCCCGGCATCGACAAGGTCTCCTTCACCGGGTCGGTCGCGGCCGGCAAGCGTGTGATGGAGGTGGCCGCCCGCAACCTCACCCGCGTGACGCTCGAACTCGGCGGCAAGTCCGCGGCCGTCGTGCTGCCCGACGCGGACATCGAGACGGCCGTCGCGGGTATCGCCCCCGCGGCCTGGATGAACAACGGGCAGGCCTGCGTCGCCCAGACCCGCATCCTCCTGCCGCGCTCCCGCTACGACGAGTTCGCCCACGCCCTCGCCGCCGCCGCGGGCGCCCTGACGGTCGGCGACCCGCTGGACCCGGCCACCCAGGTCGGCCCGCTGGTCGCCCGGCGGCAGCAGCAGCGCAACCTCGACTACATCCGCATCGGGCAGGAGGAGGGCGCCAAGATCCTCACCGGCGGCGGACGTCCGGCCGGCCTCGACCGCGGCTGGTACGTCGAACCGACCCTCTTCGGCGACGTCGACAACTCCATGCGCATCGCCCGCGAGGAGATCTTCGGCCCGGTGATCTGCCTGCTCCCCTACGACGACGAGTCCGACGCCGTGAAGATCGCCAACGACTCCGACTACGGGCTGAGCGGCAGCGTCTGGACCGCGGACGTCGAGCACGGCATCGACATCGCCCGGCAGGTCCGGACGGGCACGTACTCGGTCAACACCTTCAGCCTGGACATGCTGGGCCCCTTCGGCGGCTACAAGAACTCGGGCCTGGGGCGGGAGTTCGGGCCCGAGGGGTACGGCGAGTACCTGGAGCACAAGATGATCCACCTCCCGGCGGACGCGTAGCGATGGGCGACCGCTGGCACGTCGAGGTGGACCGCTCCCTGTGCATCGGCTCCGCGCAGTGCCTCCACCACGCGCCGGGCGGCTTCCGCCTGGACGCCGCCCGCCAGTCCCGTCCCTCCGCTCCCGACATCGACGCGAACGAGCGGGTGCTGGAGGCGGCGGAGAGCTGCCCCACGGAGGCGATCACGATCACGCTGGGGGACAGCGGGGAGGCCGTGTTCCCGCCCGAGGACTAGCGTCCGAAAAGTTCCCCTTGAGGGGTTTCATTCCTGCGGGCGAGTCCTATCCTGGAAGAGGCCTACGAGGCGAGTGAGGGAGTCCGACCGGAGTAGCCGACGTCGGCGGGAAGTGAAGTCAGGGCTTCCGCTGGTGCCGACTGCGGCGGTAGGGCTGAGAGGCGTAAGGGAGCCGCGCCGAAGCGCGGCACCCCGAGGCGACCCCCATCACCTGATCCGGACCATACCGGCGAAGGGAACCCGTCTCGTAGGTCCTTGCCGTGCCCGGGGGTCTACGGCCCGGTCGGCGCCGTCAGGTCGATCAATCGGCACACCGTCTCGATGTCGATCTTCACCTGGGCGATCGAGGCGCGGCCCGACAGCCAGGTGATCAGCGCCGAGTGCCAGGTGTGCTCGATGACCCGGACCGCCGACAGCTGCTCCGGCGTCGGATTCTCCTGGCCCATCGCGTCCAGGATGATCGCCGTCGTCTGGCGGGAGACCTGGTCGACCTCCGGACTCACACTGCGGTCGGCGAAGGTCAGCGCCCGGACCATCGCGTCGGCCAGGTGCGGCTCGCGCTGCAACGCCCGGAAGGCCCGCATCAGCGTCTCCGCGACCCGCTCGGCGGCCGTCTCGCCCTGCGGGGGCTTCTTCCGCAGCGTGCCGTGCATGTGCTCCAACTGGTCCTGCATGGTGGCGACCAGCAGGTGGATCTTGGACGGGAAGTAGCGGTACAGCGTGCCGAGTGCCACCTGGGAGGACTCCGCGACCTCGCGCATCTGCACGGCGTCGAAACCGCCCCGGCTGGCCAGCTGGGCACTCGCGTGCAGGATGCGGCGGCGGCGGGCCTCCTGTCGCTCAGTGAGGGGCGGGGAGGCGGGCACTGCCGCTCTGGCTTCCACCTTGGCCGGCTTGTTCACCTTGGCGCTCACCTTGGCTTCCGCGGGCATGGGTCGGTCCCGTTCCGTGACCGTCCGTGAGGACGGGTGATCACACAGCATGGCACGGCGCCGGTCGTGGCGTGAATCACCTGATCCACTGCTCACAGCACCCTTACCTGCCGGTAGATTCAGAGCCTCCGGACGATCAAGTCTGAAACTTGTTCTAGATTAGCGTCCCGGCGTAATCTCGCGGGACAGTGCAGGGAGAAGGGGGCCCGGAGTGACCGCTGAGGCCAGGGAGGCCGGGGCTCCTCAGGACCCCGCCTCCCCCAAGCTCTCGGCTCCGCTCGAGCAGGGAGGCTCCCCCATCGGCTCGCGACCGCTCCACATCGCGCTCCTCACCTATAAAGGGAACCCGTTCTGCGGCGGACAGGGCGTCTACGTCCGGCACCTCTCGCGCGAACTGGCCCGCCTCGGCCACCGGGTCGAGGTCATCGGTTCCCAGCCGTATCCCGTCCTCGACGAGGGCTACGACGGGCTGAGCCTCACCGAGCTGCCCAGCCTCGACCTGTACCGCCAGCCGGATCCTTTCCGCACGCCCGGGCGCGGGGAGTACCGCGACTGGATCGACGCGCTGGAAGTCGCGACGATGTGGACGGGCGGCTTCCCGGAACCCCTGACGTTCTCGCTGCGCGCCCGCCGCCATCTGCGCGCCCGCCGCGGCGAGTTCGACGTCGTGCACGACAACCAGACTCTCGGCTACGGCCTGCTGGGCGATGTCGGCGCGCCCCTGGTGACGACCGTCCACCACCCCATCACCGTCGACCGGCAGTTGGAGCTGGACGCCGCGGACGGCTGGAAGCGGCGCGCCTCGGTGCGGCGCTGGTACGCCTTCACGCGCATGCAGAAGCGGGTCGCGCGCCGCCTGCCGTCCGTGCTCACCGTGTCCGGCACCTCGCAACAGGAGATCGTCGACCACCTCGGCGTCCGGCGGGACCGCGTCCACGTGGTCCACATCGGCGCCGACACCGACCTGTTCTCGCCGGATCCGTCCGTGCCCGTCGTGCCGGGCCGCATCGTGACGACGTCCAGCGCGGACGTGCCGCTGAAGGGCCTGGTACACCTCGTCGAGGCATTGGCCAAGGTCCGGACCGAGCACCCCGGCGCCCATCTCGTCGTCGTCGGCAAGCGGCCCGCCGAAGGGCCGGTCGCCCAGGCGATGGAGCGCTACGGCCTCGCCAAGGCCGTCGAGTTCGTCAAGGGCATCTCCGACGCGGAACTCGTCGACCTCGTGCGCTCGGCGCAGGTCGCATGCGTTCCGTCGCTCTACGAGGGCTTCTCGCTCCCGGCCGCCGAGGCCATGGCGACGGGCACGCCCCTGCTCGCCACGACCGGCGGCGCCATACCCGAGGTCGCCGGCCGCGACGGCGAGACGTGCCTGGCGGTACCGCCCGGCGACGCGGGCGCGCTGGCCGCCGGCCTGGGCCGCCTGCTGGCCGACCCGGACCTGCGCGCCCGCCTCGGCGCGGCCGGGCGCGAGCGGGTGCTGCGCCACTTCACCTGGGCGAGGGCGGCGGAGGGCACGGTGGCCCGCTACCGCGAGGAGATCGACAGGGCCGGGACCGGCACCGTGCCGCGGGCTTCCGGCCGTTCGGCCCCCTCGACGGGTGCCCTACCCACAGCCCTCACGGGCACGGCAGGTGCTGTCCCCGCAGCCCCCGCAGGCACGGCAGGTGCTGCCCCGGCAGGCACGGCAGGTGCTGCCCCGGCAGCCCCGGCAGATGTAGAAGGCGTCAACTCCGAAAGCAGGGCCACGTGCTGACCGTCGACTTCTCCCGGTTCCCGCTCGCCCCGGGTGATCGCGTCCTGGATCTCGGCTGCGGTGCCGGGCGGCACGCCTTCGAGTGCTACCGGCGTGGCGCGCAGGTCGTGGCGCTGGACCAGAACGCCGAGGAGATCCGCGAGGTCGCGAAGTGGTTCGCGGCGATGAAGGAAGCCGGCGAGGCCCCGAAGGGCGCCACCGCCACGGCGATGGAGGGCGACGCCCTCGCGCTGCCCTTCCCCGACGAGTCCTTCGACGTCGTGATCATCTCCGAGGTGATGGAGCACATCCCGGACGACAAGGGCGTCCTCGCGGAGATGGTGCGGGTGCTGAAGCCCGGCGGGCGCATCGCCGTCACCGTCCCGCGCTACGGTCCCGAGAAGGTCTGCTGGAGCCTGTCCGACGCCTACCACGAGGTCGAGGGCGGCCACATCCGCATCTACAAGGCGGACGAACTGCTGGAGAAGATCCGCGAGGCCGGCCTGGAGCCCTACGGCACGCACCACGCCCACGCCCTGCACTCGCCCTACTGGTGGCTCAAGTGCGCCTTCGGTGTCGACAACGACAAGGCGCTGCCGGTGCGGGCGTACCACAAGCTGCTCGTCTGGGACATCATGAAGAAGCCGCTGGCCACCCGGGTCGCCGAGCAGGCGCTGAACCCGCTGATCGGCAAGAGCTTCGTGGCGTACGCGACCAAGCCGCACCTGCCGCGTCTGGCCGACGCCGGGGCGGACGCCAAGTGACCAGTCCCCGGACGGAACATCTGGTCCTGCCCGGGGTCCTCACCGCGGGGGAGGCGGCCGAGACCGTCGCCGGCATCCTCGCCGTGCAGCGCGAGGACGGTGCGATCCCGTGGTTCCGGGGGCACCACCTCGACCCGTGGGACCACGTCGAGGCGGCCATGGCCCTGAACACGGCCGGCGAGCACGAGGCCGCCGAGCGGGCCTACCTGTGGCTGGCGCGGCACCAGAACGAGGACGGCTCCTGGTACGCGGCCTACACCGACGGCGAGGCCGACGCGGTCACCGACCGGGGCCGGGAGACCAACTTCGTCGCCTACATAGCCGTGGGCGTCTGGCACCACCACCTCTCCACCGGCGACGACGCGTTCCTGGACCGGATGTGGCCGGCGGTGTACGCGGCGGTGGAGTTCGTGCTGCGCCTCCAGCAGAGCGGCGGGCAGATCGGCTGGCGGCGCGACGACGACGGCACCCAGACGGCGGACGCCCTGCTGACCGGCAGCTCCTCCATCCACCACGCGCTGCGCTGTGCCCTGGCCATCGCCGAGCAGCGGGAAGAGCCCCAACCGGACTGGGAGTTGGCCGCGGGCGCGCTGCGGCACGCCATACGCCACCACCCCGAGCGCTTCCTCGACAAGAACCGGTACTCGATGGACTGGTACTACCCGGTGCTCGGCGGCGCGCTGAACGGCGCGGAGGCCAAGGCCCGGATCGAGGAGGACTGGGACCGGTTCGTCGTCCCCGGGCTGGGAGTGCGCTGTGTCGTTCCCAACCCGTGGGTGACGGGGGGTGAGTCCGCGGAGCTGGCGCTCGCGTTGTGGGCGATGGGGGAGTCCGACCGGGCGTTGGAGATCCTGCAGTCGATCCGGCACCTGCGCGATCCGGAGAGCGGGCTGTACTGGACGGGGTACGTGTTCGACGACGACGCGATCTGGCCGCGGGAGCTGACCACGTGGACCGCCGGGTCGTTGTTGCTGGCGGTGGCCGCGCTGGGTGGGCATGAGGCGACGTGCCAGGTGTTCGGTGGTGCGGAGCTGCCTGTCGGGCTCGAGTCGGACTGCTGCGCCTGAGAACTCGGGTGGTTGTGAGGGGTGTGCGGGCGCGGGTCGTGCGTGGCTTGTCGCGCACATCCCCGCGCCCCTAGGGGGCCGAGCCCCCTGACCGCGTTCTCAATGCCGGTGCGCGCGACTGGCTATCGCGTGGCCTATGAACAGGTACACCACCGCTGCGAGGCCGTAGCCGCAGACCACTCGGGCCCATGCCTCGTCGAACGTGAACAGGTCGTGCGACCAGCCGGCGAGCCAGCGCGCCGCGTCGTGGATGAACTGGACGAACGAGTTGCCGGGGTTGGCGTCCAGCAGGTACATCAGGATCCAGAGACCCAGGATGAGAGCCATGATGTCGGCCACGACCGCGACGATCGTGCCGGCCTGATTCGCACCGTTGCGATAACGAGGGGACATACTCTCCGGATTGCCCTTGAACTCTGAATGAAACCCGGGGACTCGCTCAGCAGTTCAACTCCGCGAGTATCCGCAGTGTACGAGGGTCGGGGCTGACCGCCAGCAGATCCGTCACCGGCCCCTCGCGCCACGACTCCAGCCGCTCGGCGATGCGTTCACGCGGTCCGACCAGGGAGATCTCGTCGGCGAAGGCGTCGGGAACCGCCAGCACCGCCTCCTGCCTGCGGCCGGACAGGAACAGCTCCTGGACGCGGCGGGCCTCGTCCGCGTACCCCATGCGCGCCATCAGGTCGGCGTGGAAGTTGCGCGCCGCGTGGCCCATGCCGCCGATGTAGAAGCCGAGCATCGTCTTCACGGGCAGCAGGCCCTCGGCGACGTCGTCACAGACCCGGACCTGCGCCATCGGCGCGACCATGAATCCCTCGGGCAGCCCGCCCAGGGCCGGGCCGTAGACCTCCGGCCGGTTCGGCGACCAGTACAGCGGCAGCCAGCCGTCGGCGATCCGGGTCGTCTGGGCGACGTTCTTCGGGCCCTCGGCGCCCAGCAGGACGGGCAGATCGGCGCGCAGCGGGTGGGTGATCGGCTTGAGGGGCTTGCCGAGGCCCGTGGCGTCCGGGCCGCGGTAGGGGTGGGAGTGGAAGCGGCCGGCCAGTTCGACGGGGGCCTCACGGCGCAGCACCTGCCGTACGACGTCGACGTACTCGCGGGTGGCGGTGAGCGGTGAGGCGGGGAACGGGCGGCCGTACCAGCCCTCGACGACCTGCGGTCCGGAGAGGCCGAGGCCCAGCAGCGCGCGGCCGCCGCAGAGGTGGTCCAGGGTGAGGGCGTGCATCGCGGTGGTGGCCGGGGAGCGGGCCGCCATCTGCGCGACCGCCGTGCCGAGCCGGATGCGGGAGGTGTGCGCCGCGATCCAGGTGAGCGGGGTGAACGCGTCCGAGCCCCAGGACTCCGCCGTCCAGACCGAGTCGTAGCCGAGCCGTTCGGCCTCCTGCGCGAGACGCACGTGGTCGGGGGAGGGACCGCGGCCCCAGTAGCCGAGCGCGAGACCGAGCCGCATACCTGACTCCTGACGGTGTGTCAGTTGACGGGACGCCGACTGTACGGCAACGGCCCCCCACCCGGAAGGGCGAGGGGCCGTGGCCGACCGTGGGGCTCAGCCGCGCTGGATGCCCGACGTGTCCTGGAGGACACCGCGGCGGCCGTCCTGCGTCTGGGCGACCAGGGCCGTTCCGCGCTGCTCGACCGCCAGGTACCAGGTACCCGGGGCGAGTTCGGCGATCGGCGTCGGCGAGCCGTCCTCCGCGAACAGCGGCCGCGGCACCGGCACCGCGAACCAGAACGGGGAGAAGTCCCCGGCCGGCGGCTGCGGAGCCTGCGCCTGCGCCTGCTGGGGCTGGCCACCGAACGGCTGCCCGGGCTGCGGCTGCCCCGGCTGCGGCTGACCGTAGCCACCGGGCTGCTGCGCGCCCGGGTAGCCGTACCCACCGGGGGGCTGGGCGCCGTAGGGCTGCGGGGCGGCCGGGCGGCGAGCCGGGAGGAGGGCGGCCTTGAGGGCCGGGACGAGGGGCGTGGCGAGCGCGGCGGCGGCCATCAGCAGCGTGGCGATGAGGGCGAGGATCAGGCCGATGCCGGGGCTCGGGGCGCCGTCGCTCGCGTTCTCACCGATGTTGTCGAAGCCACTGGGTGCGTCGAAGATGTTGCCGAGCGCACTCCACGCGGCGAACACCGTGAAGGCGGCACCGAACTGGCCCAGCTCGATCCCCGCGATCTTCGGGGCCTGCGGCAGGCCCCGGGAGACGACGACGAGCGCGGCGCCGATGATCCCGGCCAGCACGACGCTGAACACGACCGGGCCGCTGCCCCACAGCGTGGGGAGGTCGACGCTGTCGGGGACATTGTCGAACGAGTAGAGGTCGAGGAACGACGCGATGAACAGCAACACCGCTGCTCCGATCACCACGCCGTCGCCCCGAGTGAGGGAGCGGATATTCACTTCAGGTCCTTCGTAGGTCGTCTCATCGTCGGAAGAGGCGTCGCTGTCACCATGCCGCCGTCCGGACTCGGTGTGAAGCGCGGGGGTGGCCCCTCATCGTAAGCAAAACCCTATCGTCCGCCAGGTCAGGGTGTCCGCCGGGATCCGCCGGTCCACACCTACCCGCGCAGGAAGCTCACGATTCCCTCAGAGATCCCTTGCGCCGCCTTCTGTCGCCAGGCGCCGCTGGTGAGCAACGCCGCGTCCTTGCTATCGCGCATGTTGCCGCACTCGATGAACACCTTGGGAACCGTTGACAGATTGAGACCGCCCAGGTCCTCACGCGTGACGAGTCCGCCGCCGTCACCGGTGTAGTTGGAGGGCGCGCTGCCGGTGACGGCCACGAAGCGGCCCGCGACGCGCTCGCCGAGATCGCGCGAGGGGCCGACGATCGCCCGGGTGTCCGCGGCGCCCGCGTGCACCGCGCCCGGCAGGATCACGTGGAAGCCGCGGTTGCCGGCACCCGAGCCGTCCGCGTGGATCGACACCACGGCATCGGCCTTCGCCCGGTTGCCGATCCGGGCCCGCTCGTCCACGCACGGCCCGAACGGCCGGTCGCCGTCCTGCGTCAGCTTCACCGTGGCGCCCTGCTCCTGAAGGAGCGTGCGCATCCGGTGCGCGACGTCCAGCGTGAACGTCGCCTCGGTGTAACCGTCGTTGGTGGACGTGCCCGTGGTGTCGCACTCCTTCGAGTTCGTCCCGATGTTCACCTTGCGGTTGATCTCGGAGGCGTGCTGGAAGTTGCCCGGGTTGTGCCCCGGGTCGATGACGACGACCTTGCCCTTGAGCGGGCCGGAGGCGGCGGGCGCGGAGGCCGAGGGCGTGGCGGTGGGCCTCGGGGAGGCGCTCGGCTCCTTGGCGTCGTCGGAGGGCGCGCTCGACGCGGGCGAGGAGGACCGCACGCCCGCCCGCCCCGAGCCCCCGTCGTCCCCCGGGCCGCCCACCGTCACGTACACCAGCCAGCCGAGCAGCGCCCCCGGCACCAGCGCGGCGAGCGCGACGGTCAGGGGGCCGCGACGGCGGCGGGGCTGGGGAGGTTCGAAGTCCGGGCCTGCGTACGACACGCCAGCCACCCTAGCGGCCGTGAGCGGGGGCGGCGGTCCGAGGACGGCCCGACGGGTGGCGGGCTACGCCCCGTTCCCGCCGCCGTCCCCGTGCCGTACCGCCTCCTTCACCCGCGCCTCCACCTCCTGGCGCGGTGTGCCCTCCTGCTTCGCGTACCCGGTCACCGCCGCCTGGACGTCCCGGGCGAGATCGCGCCAGGCGCGCCAGGCCGTCTCCCAGGTGGTGGTCTGCTGGTCGCTCCACTTGGTCTGGGTGGGCGGCCCGTACGCGTCCTGGAGGTGACGCACGCGGGCGTACGCCTCGTCCGCCGAGCGCTGCTTCTCCACGAGCTCTTCGAAGGTGTGTGCCACGCGCCCGGATCCTCGGGCAGTGGCTCCCGCCCGCCGACTCGCCACGCCGCCCGTGGGCCGACCGGGAAGGGGTGTCGGGGGTGCGGTTCACCCGCCCAGCCGCCCGGCGCGTACCGGGTGCGTCAGATGCCCGGGCCCGTGCGCCGCAGGACCCGCAGCGAGTCCGTCGCCGAGACCTCGGTGAACGCGCCGGAGGCGAGCGCCCGGAGGTAGATCCGGTAGGGGGCCTGGCCGGTGAACTCGTCCTCGGGGTCGGGGAAGACGTCGTGGATGAGCAGCAGCCCGCCCTCGGCGACGTGCGGCGCCCAGCCCTCGTAGTCGGCCGTGGCGTGCTCGTCGGTGTGGCCGCCGTCGATGAAGACGAACCCCAGCGGCGTCCGCCAGAACGCGGCGATCCGCGGGGAACGCCCGACCAGCGCCACCACGTGCTCCTCCAGACCCGCCCGGTGCAGCGTGCGGCGGAACGTGGGCAGCGTGTCCATCAGGCCGATCTCGGGGTCGACCGTCTCCGGGTCGTGGTACTCCCAGCCCGGCTGCTGCTCCTCGCTGCCGCGGTGGTGGTCGACGGTGAGCGCGCCGACCCCGGCCTCGCGGGCCGCGTCGGCGAGCAGGATCGTGGACCGGCCGCAGTACGTGCCGACCTCCAGCAGCGGCAGCCCGAGCCGCCCGGCCTCCACGGCCGCCGCGTACAGCGCCAGGCCCTCGCCGGCGGGCATGAACCCCTTCGCCGCCTCGAACGCGGCCAGGATCTCGGGCTTCGGCGCCGCGGGCATGGGGTTCCTCTCGGTCGTACGACGGTCAGGGCGCCATCGTGCCGTACCCCCTGCCGCGGGGCGACAGGGGGTACCGGTGAGTAGCGGGGTCGGGCGGCAGGTCAGGCGGAGACCGTCTCGCCCGGCAGGGACAGGTCCAGGTCGACCGGGCGCTCGTCGCCCGCGTGGGTCGCGGACGAGGCGAGCGGGCCGTGGCCCGTGGCCCGGGCGGCCACGACGTAGGAGCCCCGGTCCGGGACGGTGAGCGCGTAGCTGCCGTCCTCGGCGGACAGCGTCGCCCCGGCCTGGCGGCCACGGCGGTCGATCAGCGTGACCTTGGCGCGGGCGACCGGGGAGCCGTCGGCACCCAGCACCCGGCCGCGGAAGCCGCGCAGCACCTGCTCGGCGCGCTCCAGCGCCGCGTCCTCCTCGCTGCTGGCCCGCAACTGCGGCGTGTTCGAGGGCCGTCGGCCCGGCAGGAACAGCGCCAGGAGCAGGCCCACGGCCACCGCGCCCGTCGCGATCAGGAACGAGACCCGGAAGCCGTGCATGGTCGGGATCTCGACGCCGCCGGCGTTGTTCGCGGTGTTCGCCAGCACCATGCCGATCACGGCGCTCGACACCGACGTGCCGATGGAGCGCATCAGGGTGTTGAGGCCGTTGGCCGCGCCCGTCTCCGACGCCGGGACCGCGCCCACGATCAGGGCGGGCAGCGAGGAGTAGGCCAGGCCGATGCCCGCGCCCAGCAGGACCGAGATGACCAGGCTCTGCCAGGCGGCGCTCATCAGGCCGAGGCCGGCGCCGTAGCCGATCGCGATGATCAGCAGGCCGAGGATCAGGGTGACCTTGGGGCCGTACTTCGCGGACAGCCGGGCGTAGACGGGCGCCGTGAACATCATCGTCAGGCCGAGCGGCGCGACGAGCAGACCGGCGACGACCATCGACTGGCCGAGGCCGTAACCGGTGGACTTCGGCAGCTGGAGCAGCTGGGGCAGGACCAGGGAGACGACGTAGAAGGAGACGCCGACCATGATCGAGGCGAGGTTGGTGAAGAGGACGGCCGGGCGGGCCGTGGTGCGCAGGTCGACCAGCGGGGCCTTCACACGCAGCTCCATCACGCCCCACAGCACGAGCACGACCGCCGAGGCGGCGAACAGGCCGAGCGTGGTGCCGGAGGCCCAGCCCCAGTCGCTGCCCTTGGTGATGGGCAGCAGGAACAGGACGAGCCCGGCGGACAGGCCGATCGCGCCCGGCAGATCGAAGCTGCCCTCGGCGCGCATCGGGGACTCCGGCACGACGAGGAGGGTGAGGGCGATCGCGAGCAGGCCGAGGCCGGCGGCGCCGTAGTAGAGGGTGTGCCAGTCGCTGTGCTGGGCGACCAGGGCGGCGGCGGGCAGGGCGAGACCGCCGCCGACGCCGATGGAGGAGCTCATCAGGGCCATCGCCGAGCCGAGCTTCTCGCGGGGCAGCATGTCGCGCATCAGGCCGATGCCGAGCGGGATCGCGCCCATCGCGAAGCCCTGGAGCGTACGACCGGTGATCATGAGCAGCAGATCGCTGGTGAGCGCGCTGACCAGGGCGCCGACGACCATCACGGCCAGGCTCAGGATCAGCAAGCGGCGCTTGCCGTAGAGGTCGCCCAGGCGGCCCATGATCGGGGTGGCCACCGCGCCCGAGAGGAGGGTCGAGGTGAGGACCCAGGTGGCGTTGCTGGGGGCGGTGTCCAGCAGTCGCGGCAAGTCCTTGATCACCGGAACGAGCAGGGTCTGCATCACCGCGACAACGATGCCCGCGAAGGCGAGCACCGGGACCACGGCCCCGCTCGCTCTGCCGGCGGGGCGGTCTGTCGTCGTCTGCGTCATTGAGGAGGGCCTCCAGGCCGGGGAGCGTCGGGGTACATGGGATCTGAACCTCGTACGTCCAGGCAACTATTCCGTTGCTTTGGCACCCTAATGAAAACTTGACCCTTCCTTGGTCTTGCCGGGGGATTGCGGGGGGATTCGCGGTGGTTTGTCAGAGGCCTAGGTCCGGGGACCGAGAACCGGGCCCGGCGAAATCCCGATGCAAGGGGCTCAGGGCGGTTGAGAGCATGACACCCATGCTCGAATCCGCCGATGCCGCCCCCGCCCGCATATCCCGCCTGTCCGCCCGGCTGCGTCCGCGCGGAGCGCCGCCGATGTGGCTCGTCGTGGCGCTCACCTGCGCCGGTCAGTTCCTCGTCGTCCTGGACGTCTCCGTCGTCAACGTGGCGCTGCCGTCGATGCGGACCGGACTGGGACTCGGCGAGCAGGGGCTGCAGTGGGTGGTGAACGCCTACGCCATCGCCTTCGCCGGGTTCATGCTGCTCGGCGGGCGCGCCGGGGACCTCTACGGCCGCAAGCGGATGTTCCTCGTCGGGCTCGGCCTGTTCACCCTGGCCTCGGCGGCCGGCGGGCTGGCGCAGGACGACTGGCAACTGCTCGTGGCGCGGGCCGTGCAGGGGCTGGGCGCGGCGGTGCTGGCGCCCTCGACGCTGACGATCCTCACGGCGTCGGTGCCGGAGGGCGCCGCGAGAGCCCGGGCCATCGGGACCTGGACGGCGGTCGGGGCCGGCGGCGGCGCGGCGGGCGGCCTGGTCGGCGGGCTGCTGGTGGAGACGCTCTCCTGGCGCTGGGTGCTGCTCATCAACGTGCCCGTCGGCGCCGTGGTGCTGTGCGCCGCCGCATGGTTCCTCACCGAGCGCCGGGCCGGGGACGGCCGCCGCCTCGACCTGCCGGGCGCGCTGCTCGTGACGGCCGGCCTCGGCACGCTGGCCTACGGCATCTCCCAGACGGAGGCTGCGGGCTGGACGGCACCGGCCACCCTGCTGCCGCTGCTCGCCGGGCCGGCCCTGCTCGGGGCGTTCCTGGCCGTCGAGGCCCGCACGGCGAGCCCGCTGATGCCGCTCGGCCTGCTGCGCGTCCGCTCGGTCTCCTCGGCCAACGTCTCGATGTTCCTGTGCGGTTCGGCGATGTTCTGCATGTGGTTCTTCATGACCCTCTACGCGCAGAACGTCCTCGGCTACACCCCGCTCGAGGCCGGCCTCGCCCTGGTCCCGAGCTCGCTCGCCGTCATCCTCGGCTCCAAGCTCGCACCCCGCCTGATGCGGCCGGTCGGCCCGCGCAACGTCGCCGCGCTGGGCACCCTGGTCGCCGTGGCCGGCTTCGCCTGGCAGTCCACGATGACCGCCGACGGCTCCTACGCCGCGGCGATCCTCTTCCCCGGCGTCCTCATGATGCTCGGCGCGGGCCTGGCGGCGACCCCCCTCGCCTCCCTGGCCACCTCCGGCGCGGCCCCCGAGGAGGCGGGCCTGGTCTCCGGCCTCGTCAACACGTCCCGCACGATGGGCGGTTCCCTGGGACTGGCCGTCCTGTCCACCCTGGCGGCGTCCGAATCGGCGGGCAGCACGACCCCCCAGGCCCTGACGGAGGGCTACGCCCTCGCGTTCCGGGTGGGCGCCGGGGTGCTGGCGGCCGGAGTGGTGTTGATGTGGGTGTGGCTGCCGCGGCGGGCGAGCGAGCGGCAGGGCGCCTGAAAAACCACGGGTGGCGTGGCCCGGAACGGGGGCGTGACGGCCCTTCCCGGGCGCGTCGGTGCTGTTTCGGTGCGGGGCCGCAGTGGTCCGTCCGCGAGGTTCCGCCGCGTCTCCCCAAGGACGGTGCAGGGCCTCCCGATTACGCCAGAAGGCCGCCTGACCTGGCCTTTCGTGATGTCCGAGCCTACCGTGGGCGGACGCGGAAGGGGGCCGGATGGACCGGAACATGCGCACTGTCGACGACGTACTCGTTCTGCTCGACGGGCTGTTCGCACCCGAGGCCGACCGATGGACGGGGCGCGGTGCCGACTGGTGGGACCGCTTCTACGCCGACCGGTCGCGGACGGTGCCGTTCTTCGTGGCGAAGCCGGACGAAAGCCTGGTGGCCGCCGTGGAGCGGCGGGAGGCCGGCGGGGGACGGGCGCTCGACCTCGGATGCGGGCCGGGGCGCAACGCGCTGTATCTGGCCGCGCGGGGGTTCGAGGTCGACGCGGTCGATCTGTCCTCGGCCGCCGTCGACTGGGCCCGGGAACGCGCCCGCGAGGCGGGTATCGAGGGCGTACGGTTCCACCGCGGGGACGCCTTCGCGCTCGCCGCCACGGAACTCGCCGGACCGTACGACCTCGTCTACGACTCCGGCTGCTTCCACCATCTCCCTCCGCACCGCCGCGTCAGCTACCTCGCCCTGCTGGAGCAACTCCTGGCCCCCGGCGGCCTGTTCGGCCTCACGTGTTTCGCCGCCGGGGCCGGAGGGATGGGGTCGGAGCTGCCCGACGGCGACTTCTACCGCGAGGGGGCGGGGCTGAGGGGCGGACTGGCTTACACCCCTGAGGCGTTGCGGGGGATCTTCTTTGGCCTGACCGAGCTCGAACTGCGGCGGATGCGCGACGAGCCGGAGGAGTCCGAGTGCTTCGGCGAGTCCTTCCTGTGGACCGCGTTCTTCAGGCGGGCATAGGGCACAGGCGCACACAGGGCGTCAGAGCCAGCCCTGTGGCGGGCCTCGCGCTGGGCCTCCATGCGGTTGCGGGTGCCCGTCTTGCCGATCGCGGAGGACAGGTGGTTGCGGACCGTGGACTCCGACAGGTGGAGTGCGGTGGCGATGCCGGCGACCGTCGCGCCGTCCGCGGAGGCCCTGAGCACGTCGCTCTCGCGGGTCGTGAGGGGGCTCGGGCCCGCGCTGAGGGCTGCGGTGGCCAGGGCGGGGTCGACGACCGCCTCGCCGGCCAGGACCCGGCGGATGGCTGCGGCGCGTTCCTCCACGGGGCCGTCCTTGACCAGGAAGCCGGTGGCACCCGCCTCCACGGGGCCGTCCTTGACCAGGAAGCCGGTGGCACCCGCCTCCATGGCGCGGCGCAGGTAGCCGGGGCGGCCGAACGTCGTGAGGATCAGGACCCGGCAGTCGGGGACCGGACACGCAGGCCGGCGGCGGCGTCCAGACCGCTCCTGCCCGGGAGTTCGATGTCGAGGAGGGCGACGTCCGGGCGGTGGGCGAGGGCCGCGTCCAGGATCGCGTCGCCCGCGGCCACCTGTGCGACGACGTCGATGTCGTCCTCCATCCCGAGCGGCAGCGCGAGCGCGCCGCGCATCATGCCCTGGTCCTCCGCGAGCAGGACGCGGATGGGCCGCCCGGTCACGGGCCCGGGGCGGGGCGGGGTGTGTCCAGCAACGAGGTCAGCGTCCGGATGAAGGACGACGCCGAGTGGTCCGCGTGGTCGCGGATGCGCGCCGCGACGGTCCCGGCGCCGCCGCCCTCCAGGAGCCGTACGAGCCGGTCGAGATCCTGCCCGTGCCCCTCCACGGTGGTCAGGTAGAAGTCCGTCGCGTCGTACGCCATGTGGAAGACGTGCTTCTTCACATCGCTCAGCGTCAGGTAGTCGTCGTGCGTCTTGGGCGTCGGCTCGGGCGCGCCCACGCACACCGCCGGGGTGCCGGCGCCCCAGGAGTTGACCGCCAGGTGGTAGGTGTCCGTGACGACCAGCCGGTAGCGGGGCAGGACCCCGACCAGGTCGCCGACGGTGGGGTTCCCCGGGCGGGCGGCGATGTGGCGCACCGCGTCGGGGACCTCCCGGTCGAACCAGGGCAGCCACTCCAGCGGGACGCCCAGGCGGTCGGACAGGGCCTGGCAGAAGCCGGGCAGCCAGTCGGGGATCGGCGTGCGGGCCCCCAGGAACACGCCGATCGCACCGCCGCCGGGGACCGACCGGGACCACTCGGTGACCGGGAGGTGGTCGAGGTCGCCGGGGCGGGAGAGCAGCGCCGCGTCCGCACCGAAGTGGTCGGTCGTACGGTCCCGGCGCAGATGTGCGATCTTCGCCGCCGAGAGCGGATCCCGCACCCACATCCGGTGACTGCGGGTCACCAGGCGCGAGAACGGGGGGCCGTACTCCTTGTCCTCGTAGTCGGACTGCGTGTTGTGCAGGATCGTGCCGCCGTAGCTGACGGTCCGGGCGAGGACCTCGTCCGGCTGGTCCGCCAGCAGCAGGGCGCGGTTCAGCTGCGCCCGGGCGTCGTCCCGGTCCGCGGCGAAGCCGAAGTCGAGCAGGCGGTTCGTCGCGTCCTGCGCCAGGTAGTGCCGGGTGTGCAGGAAGTCGCCCCAGAAGACGACCGCGTCATGGTCCCGGAGCGTGTCGAGGTGCTCGGCCAGCGGGTGGAAGCGGAACGGGAAATCGATGCCGCGCGCGCCGTCGCGCAGCGGCACGGTCTCCGGCGTGTGCAGCGTGTACCAGGTGGCGTCGAACGGGATGTCCATCCGCCGCCGCAGGGACTCGAACGCCAGGTCCACGGTCAGCATGCCCGTGTTGCGGTACCCGATGTTCGGCGCGGTGATGACGGCGACGCGTCCCATGTGCTCCCGTTCCCCCGGCCGTTGCCGGTGCTCGACGTGTAGGTCGCGCGGATCACCGGCCAACGTACACGTCCGCGTCGCCGCGACATTCTCCCGCCCCCGTCGGTCGTTCGTCCTCCGCGTCGAGCGGAAGCTCCGCCGTCACGTCGAACCCGCCCCTGGCCCGCGCCCCCGCCGTCAGCGAACCGCCCGCCGCGACGAGACGCTCGGTCAACCCGGTGAGTCCGCTCCCACCGGAGGCGGTCACCCGTGTGCTGTCGGGGCTGGTCGGGCCGGTGTGCGTGGAGGCGGTCACTCGTGTGCTGTCGGGGCTGGTCGGGCCGGTGTGCGTGGAGGCGGTCACTCGTGTGCTGTCGGGGCTGGTCGGGCCGGTGTGCGTGGAGGCGGTCACTCGTGTGCTGTCGGGGCTGGTCGGGCCGGTGTGCGTGGAGCCGGTCACC
>NZ_JACHCX010000013.1:0-92283 GCF_014207295.1 Streptomyces sp. AK010 | reverse complement strand
ACTCGTGTGCTGTCGGGGCTGGTCGGGCCGGTGTCGGTGGAGCCGGTCACCCGCGTGCCGTCGAGGCCGGTCGGACCTGTGCCGTCGGAGCCGGCCGGAACCGTGTTGTCGGAGCCGGCCGGAACGGTGCTGTCGCCACCGGCCGGAACCGTGCCGTCGCAACCGGCCGGAACCGTGCCGCCGGAGCCGGCCGAACCCATGTCTCCGCCGCCTGGCGACCGACGCTCCCCCGGCAGCCCCCGCCCCGCCCCCGTCGTCGGACACCGTCAGCCGCACCGTTCCCCGCGAGCTCCGCGCCGACCCGGCCCGAAGAATCTGACACAGTGTCAGGAGTCTTCACAAGTGTCAGGGCCTCGGCTATACAGAGGGCGCGGGACTGGAACGCGTTTCAGTTCGCGTCCCGGTCCGGCACCGGACGGCCTCGGTGCGGCCGACGGTGCGGACGGCCGTACCGAGGTCCTTCCTCCGGCGATCAGGAGCCCCATGCCCATCGACGCAGCCAAGGCGCTCGCCGCCGGACCCCGGACCGTTGCGATCTCCTGGGACCACAGGGACGTGCAGCTCTACCACCTCGGCATCGGCGCGGGCAGCCCCGCCACCGACCCCGACGAGCTGCGCTACACCCTGGAGTCCCGGCTGCATGTCCTGCCGAGCTTCGCCACCGTCGCGGGGGGCGGAAAGCCCGGCGTGACCAGCGGCCTGTCCATGCCCGGCATCGAGGTCGAACTGGCCCGCGTCCTGCACGGCGGCCAGAGCCTCGTCATCCACCGGCCCCTCCCGGCGACGGGCACCGCCACCGCGACCAACCGGATCGCCGCCGTCCACGACAAGGGCACCGCGGCCGTCCTCGTGCTGCGCACCGACGTCGCCGACGCCGACGGCCCGCTGTGGACCAACGATGCCCAGATCTTCATCCGCGGCGAGGGCGGCTGGGGCGGCGACCGCGGCCCCTCCACCCGCCTCGAACCGCCCACCGGCGAGCCCGACCGGACCGTCGAGCGGCCGGTCCGCGACGACCAGGCCCTGCTCTACCGCCTTTCCGGCGACTGGAACCCGCTGCACGCCGACCCGGAGTTCGCCGAGCTCGCCGGATTCGAGCGGCCGATCCTGCACGGCCTGTGCACCTACGGCATCACGCTCAAGGCCGTCGTCGACACGCTCCTCGGCGGGGACGTGACCCGGGTGCGGTCCTACGCCACCCGCTTCGCCGGGGTCGTGTACCCGGGGGAGACCCTGCGGATCCGCATGTGGCACACGCCGGAGTCCACCCGGGTCGCCGTCAGCGCCGTCGAGCGGGACGACGCGCCCGTCCTCGCCGACACCATCGTCGAACACACCTGAGTCCAGAACGCCGTACGAGGGGAGCCCGCACCATGCGCGCAGCCGTACTGCACGAGATCGGCCAGGACAAGCTGGAGGTCCTCGACGACGTCGAGGCGGTGGGGTTCGGGCCCGGCAGGGTGCGGATCCGGGTGCGCGCCACGGGACTGTGTCACTCGGACCTGTCCGCGATGAGCGGGGTGCTGCCGCAGCCCGGGCCGTTCGTGCCCGGGCACGAAGGGGCGGGCGAGATCCTCGAAGTCGGCGAGGACGTCAGCCACTTGAAGGCAGGCGACCGGGTCGTGGTGTGCTGGCTGCCCGCCTGCGGCGCCTGCCCCGCCTGCAAGCGCGGCCAGACCCAGCTGTGCCTGGCCGGGTTCATGAACGCCGGCACCCCCAACTTCAAGCGCCCCGGCGGGGACGTCTTCGGCTTCGCCGGCACCGGCACCTTCACCGAGGAGGTCGTCGTCGACGCCGGCTGCGCGGTGCAGATACCCGACGACGTGCCCTTCGACATCGCCGCCCTCATCGGCTGCGGAGTGACGACCGGCCTCGGCGCCGCGCTCAACACGGCCGAGGTGGAGGCCGGTTCGTCGGTGGCCGTCATCGGCTGCGGGGGCGTCGGCATCTCCGCGATCCAGGGGGCCCGGCTGAAGGGCGCCGCGGAGATCGTCGCCGTCGACCCGGTGGCCTCGCGTCGCGAGTCGGCGCTGAGATTCGGCGCGTCGCGGGCCGTCTCCCCTGAGGAACTGCCCGATGCCAAGCAGCAGGTGACCGGCGGCGAGGGCTTCGACTACGTCTTCGAGGTGGTCGGCAGGTCCGTCACCGCCCGCACCGCCTACGAGAACACCCGGCGCGGCGGCACCCTCGTCATCGTCGGCGCGGGCGCCATGGACGACTTCCTCCAGCTCAACATGTTCGAGCTGTTCTTCGACGAGAAGCGGATCCTGCCGTCGATGTACGGCGGCGGTGACGTGCTGACCTCCTACGAGCGGACCATCGCCCTGTGGCGGGCGGGCCGTATCGACCTCGCGGGCCTGATCACCCACCGGGTGCCGCTCGCGGACATCAACGAGGCCCTGGACCAGATGCGCACCGGGACCGCCCTGCGTACCTGCATAGAGATCTGAGGACTCCGCCGATGTCACTGCCACTTCAAGGGCTGTCCGCCGTCGTCACGGGCGCGGGCCGCGGGCTCGGCCGGGCCGAGGCGCTGGAACTCGCCCGGCTCGGCGCCGCCGTGGCCGTCAACGACTACGGGCAGCCCGGCCGCGACGGTTCGGGCGAGGCGTCCGCGGGGCCCGCCGAGGAGGTCGCCGCCGAGATCCGGGCCTCGGGCGGTACCGCGCTCGCGCACACCGGTGACGTCTCCGACTTCGCACAGGCACGCACGCTCGTCGAGTCGGCCGTCGACGCGTTCGGCAGGCTCGACATCCTCGTCAACAACGCGGGCATCCTGCGCGACCGCATGGTGTTCTCCATGGCCGAGGAGGAGTGGGACTCCGTCCTGCGCGTGCACCTGAAGGGACACTTCAACACCACCCGGTTCGCCGCCGCGCACTGGCGGGAGCGGTCCAAGCGGGCCGGCGAGCCGGTGTTCGGGCGGATCGTGAACACCTCCTCGGAGGCGTTCCTCGCCGGTTCCGCCGGGCAGCCCAACTACGCTGCGGCCAAAGGCGGGATCGTCGGCCTCACCACGTCCACCGCCCTCGCCCTCGCCAGATACGGCGTCACGGCCAACGCCATCTGCCCCCGCGCCCGCACCCGGATGACCGAGGACGTCTTCGCGGGCGTCGAGCAGCCCTCCGGCAGCGGCCTCGACCCGCTCGCCCCCGAGCACGTCGCCCCGCTCGTCGGCTATCTGGCCTCACCCGCGGCCGCCCACGTCAACGGGCAGCTCCTCGTGGTGCACGGCGGGATGGTCGCCGTCGTCGAACGGCCGCGTCTCGCCGTGAAGTTCGACAGCAAGCAGGACACCTTCACCTACGACGAGCTGGCGGCCGTCCTCGGGCCGTACTACGCGGACCGGCCGGCCGGGGAGACGTTCGCGGCGGCGGAGGTGCTGGGCCTGAAACGCGGGTGAGAGACACCGAAAGCGGTGAGAGACATCGAAAGCGGTGAGAGACATCGAAATCACGGAACGGCCCTCCCCGCTTGTGGCGGGAAGGGCCGTTCGCCGTCTGGTGACCGGCGTGCCGTCAGGCCGCGGTCACGGCCTGCTCGCTCTCCGCCACCGGCTTGCGGTGACGTCCGCGCGGAGTCGTCTCGCCGTCCCGCGTGGAGACCTCTCCACGGTGCCGGCCGGGGCCGGTGGAGGACTGCTGGACGTCGGCATTGCGCGGCTGGTTCGTGCTGGCGTCACTCATCGGATGGAATTCACCCCGTCAACATGATCTTTTTTACAGCCGGGTGAGTCTAACCGGCCCCCCTGACCCCGGATCCAGGCAGCCACGCCAACCGGCACTAGTTCGTTACAAGGCGTCCCAACGGCGCTTCCTGAAGGGGCACAGGGCGTGGAGCGGAGGGCGCCGGAGGCTCGGCGGGCTGAGCCGGCGGTTCCGCGGGATGTGCGGAATGTTCCGCAACCGGCGCCGCCGGCCCGGGCTCCGGAAGCGGCGCCGTCACCGCCCCGGGCTCCGGTTCGACGGCCGGCGGCGGACTCACCTGCGCCACCCCGCACGGCACGGCCTCCGTCGCGTACGGCAGCCGCAGCACCCCCTCCGGCGTCCACAGGCCCGAGCCCGCCAACCACCCCTCGGGAGCCCGGAAATGGTGCACCCGCCGCTCGGCGGGCCGCCAGACAGCGACCCAGCTGCCCGCCGGCCCGTCCACGCGCAGCGCCACCGCACAGCTCTCCGGCGTCAGCACCTGCCCCGGCTGGATCGCGAACGGCGTGACGGAGCAGTCCCGCACCCGCAGGCACTCCGGGAAGCGCACCGGCAGTGAGCTGCCCAGGACGCCCCAGCCCAGCCGGTCCTGCCCCGGCGAGGGCGCGTCCGAGCGGATGATCAGCAGCCCGCTGTCGTGGTCGGCGAGCAGCAGCCGGTCGTCGCTCTCGGCGGTGATCTGCAGCAGCGGCGACACCTCGCCGCCGCCCTCCAGGTCCACCACGACGGACTTGGTGTGACCGCCGGTCTCCCGGTCCAGCGCCAGCAGCCGTCCCGACCGGTCCAGCCAGACCCCGCCCGAGCAGCGGCCGGGCAGTTCCGCCAGCCGCTCGGGCCCGAAGGCGCCGCCCGCCACCAGCCACACCGACGTCGCACGCGGCCCGACGGCCAGGGCGTAGGCCCGCTCGCCGCCCGGGGCGGGCGGCAGCAGCCGCAGCCTAGCGGCCCCGTCCGGGCACTCGACCGCGCCCAGCGGCAGTTCGCCGGTGCCGGGCCCGGTCGGATAGAGCAGCGAGAAGGCGTGCCGCCCGGCCACCACGCGGTGGATGAGGACCCGCCCGTCGGCCATCGGCTGCACCTCGGTGCCGGGCTCCTCCGGCTGGTTGCGGGGCAGCGGCACCGCGTACGGCTCGGGGCCGTCCAGGGTCCAGCGCTCCGGGAACCAGGAGTCGCCGGCCGACGCGAGGCGGGCGCCGTAGGCACCGTCCGCGGTGAGCGTGCAGCCTGTCGGCGCGGTCACGTCCTCGTCCTCGTGTCCCGCCGAAGGTTCGATCACACAGACCGTCATCGTTCGGTCACCTCCAGTGACGAACGCTAGGTATCGCACGCGCGGACGGGGAATTCCTCGGACACGGACTTCACACATAAGGGTGTTCCAGGAACGATTCGCCTGAGGAAAAGGGGGCGATTGTGCTGAGCGGGGCCATGGGTGCCGGGAGCGGGCGGTGGCGGTGCAACGCCACAGATCAGGCGGGTAGCCTTGCTCCCGTGCCCCGTCTGTCTGAAGTCATCGCCGCGCTGGAGACCCTGTGGCCCGCCGAGCGGGCCGAGTCCTGGGACGCGGTCGGCACCGTCGCGGGCGACCCGGACCAGCAGGTCATGCGGGTCCTGTTCGCGGTCGACCCGGTCCAGGAGATCGTCGACGAGGCGGTGAAACTGGGCGCCGACCTGCTCGTCACCCACCACCCGCTCTATCTGCGCGGCACCACGACCGTCGCGGCGACGCACTTCAAGGGCCGCGTCGTGCACACCCTCATCAAGAACGACATCGCGCTGCACGTCGCCCACACCAACGCCGACACCGCCGACCCGGGTGTCTCCGACGCCCTCGCGGGCGCGCTGGACCTCCGGGTCACCGGGCCGCTCGTGCCGGACCCCACCGATCCCGCGGGCCGCCGGGGCCTCGGCCGCCTCTGCGCGCTGGACCACCCGGTGACCGTCCGCGAGTTCGCCGCCCGCGCCGCCGAGCGGCTGCCCGCCACCGCGCAGGGCATCCGCGTCGCCGGCGACCCCGAGGCGCCCGTGCGCACGGTCGCCGTCAGCGGCGGTTCCGGCGACGGCCTCTTCGACCAGGTCCGCGCGGCCGGGGTCGACGCCTTCCTCACCGCGGACCTGCGACACCACCCCGTCTCGGAGGCCCGCGCCCACAGTCCCCTCGCGCTGCTCGACGCGGCGCACTGGGCCACCGAGTGGCCCTGGTGCGAGCTGGCCGCGAGCCAGCTCGACGAGATCTCCGACCGGCACGGATGGGACCTGCGCGTCCACGTCTCGAAGACGGTCACCGACCCCTGGACCGCGCACGCGGCCTCGCCCCCTTCTGATCCCCTTGGAGCCCCGAACTGAACGCCGCGCCCGCCGACCAGATCCGACTCCTCGACGTCCAGGACCTCGACGTCCGCCTCCAGCAGCTCGCGCACAAGCGCAAGTCGCTGCCCGAGCACGCCGAGATCGAGTCGCTGACCAAGGACCACACCCAGCTGCGCGACCTGCTCGTGGCCGCGCAGACCGAGGAGAGCGACACCGCCCGCGACCAGACCAAGGCCGAGCAGGACGTGGACCAGGTGCGCCAGCGCGCCACCCGCGACCAGCAGCGCCTCGACTCGGGCGCCGTCACCTCCCCCAAGGACCTGGAGAACCTCCAGCGCGAGATCGCCTCCCTCGCCAAGCGGCAGGGCGATCTGGAGGACGTGGTGCTGGAGGTCATGGAGCGCCGCGAGTCCGCGCAGGAGCGGGTCGCCGAGCTGACCGAGCGCGTCACCTCCGTCCAGTCGAAGATCGACGACGCGACCGCGCGCCGCGACGCCGCCTTCGAGCAGATCGACGGCGAGGTCGCCACGGTCACCAAGGAGCGCGAGGTCGTCGCCGCCTCCATTCCGGCCGATCTGCTGAAGCTCTACGACAAGCTGCGCGGCCAGCAGGGCGGCGTCGGCGCGGCGAAGCTGTACGCGCGCAGCTGCCAGGGCTGCCGGCAGGAGCTCGCCATCACCGAGCTGGCCGAGATCCGCAAGGCCGCGCCCGACACGGTGGTCCGCTGCGAGAACTGCCGCCGCATCCTGGTGCGCACGTCCGAGTCCGGTCTCTAGGCCTGCAAGGAGCCCTTCCGGTGCGGGAGTTCATCGTCGAGGCCGACGGCGGCTCGCGGGGCAACCCAGGGCCCGCCGGCTACGGGGCCGTGGTCAGCGACGCGGCGACGGGGGAGACCCTGCGGGAGACCGCCGAGTACATCGGCGTCGCCACGAACAACGTCGCCGAGTACCGCGGCCTCATCGCCGGCCTGCGCGCCGCCCACGCGCTGGACCCGACGGCGACGGTCCACGTCCGGATGGACTCCAAGCTCGTCATCGAGCAGATGTCGGGCCGCTGGAAGATCAAGCACCCCGACATGAAGCCCCTGGCCGCGCAGGCGGCCCGGATCTTCCCACCCGGCCGGGTCACATACGAGTGGATGCCGAGGGCCCAGAACAAGCACGCGGACCGGCTGGCCAACGAGGCGATGGACGCGGGGGCCAGGGGGGAGCGGTGGTCGGAGACGGCGTCGACGGCGGGACTGGACACGGCGGGTGAGGGTGCCCCCGGGGGTGCCGGGGTCTCCGGGAGTGCCGGGGCCTCCGGCAGTGCTGGGGCTTCGGGGAGTGCCGTGGCCGCTGTCCCGCCGGAGCCGCCCGGCGACGCGGCGGCGGGGGCGGCGCGAGTGCGCGGAGCTCTGGCGGAAGGCGGCGCGGCGGCCGCGGCGGCCGGCTCGGGCCCGGATGCCGCGCGGGCCTCGACGGAGCCGGGCCAGGGTGTCCCGGCCGGGGCGGCTTCCGGCTCGGCGACGGATGACGCCGACACCCGTGCCGCGCAGGCCGACGCCGATGCCGACACCCGTGCCGCGAAGGCCGATGCCGATGCTCCTGCCGATGCCGGTGTAGCGAAGGCCGATGCCGATGCCGATGCCCGTGCCGGTGCCGTGAACGCCGATGCCGATGCCCGTGCCGGTGCCGTGAACGCCGATGCCGAGACCCGCGCCGCTCAAGCCGTGAACGCCGATGCCGAGACCCGCGCCGCTCAAGCCGTGAACGCCGGCGCCGACACCCGTGCCGCCAAGACCGTCGCTGCTCCCGGCTGGGCCCCCGCCGACATGGGCGCACCCGCCACCTTCGTGCTGCTGCGGCACGGCGAGACGCCGTTGACCCCTCAGAAGCGGTTCTCCGGGAGTGGCGGCACCGACCCGTCCCTGTCCGGCACCGGCCGGGAGCAGGCCGAGCGGGCTGCCGCGATGCTGGCCCGGCGGGGCACCATCCAGGCCGTCGTGTCGTCGCCGCTGGCCCGTACGCGGGAGACCGCCGGGATCGTCGCCGCCCGGCTCGGACTCGATGTGAGCATCGACGACGGACTGCGCGAGACAGACTTCGGCGCCTGGGAGGGACTCACCTTCGCCGAGGTGCGCGAGCGGCACCCCGAGGATCTGAACGCCTGGCTGGCCTCACCGGACGCCGAACCCACCGGCGGCGGCGAGAGCTTCGCGGCGACGGCCACCCGGCTCGCCGCCACCCGCGACAGGCTGGTCGCGGCCCACGCCGGCCGCACGGTCCTGCTCGTCACCCACGTGACCCCGATCAAGACGCTGGTCCGGCTCGCCCTGGGCGCCCCGCCGGAGTCCCTGTTCCGCATGGAACTGTCGGCCGCGTCCCTGTCGGTCGTCGCCTACTACGCGGACGGCAACGCCAGCGTCCGCCTCCTCAACGACACGTCCTACCTGCGCTGAGCCCCGCCGCCGCACGGGCCAGCTCCTCGACGCGGCCCCAGTCGCGGGCGGCGAGGGCGTCCCGCGGCAGCATCCAGCTCCCGCCCACACAGCCGACGTTGGGCAGGGCGAGATAGTCCGGGGCGGAGGACGGGCCGATCCCGCCCGTGGGGCAGAAACGGGCCTGGGGGAGCGGCCCCGACAGCGACTTCAGATACGCCGTACCGCCCGCGGCCTGCGCCGGGAAGAACTTCATCTCCCGCACCCCGCGCTCCAGCAGCGCCACGACCTCGGACGCCGTCGACACCCCCGGCAGGAACGGCACCCCGGAGGCCCGCATCGCCTCCAGCAGCACGTCCGTCCAGCCCGGGCTGACCAGGAAGCGGGAGCCCGCGGCCACCGCCTCCGCGACCTGCGCGGGACGGATCACCGTCCCGGCCCCGACCACCGCCCCGGGCACCTCCCGGGCGATCTCCCGGATCGCCTCCAGGGCCGCCGGCGTCCGCAACGTCACCTCGATCGCGGGCAGCCCGCCCGCGACCAGCGCCCGCGCGAGGGGTACGGCGTCGCCGGCATCCTCGATGACGACGACGGGGACGACGGGCGCGAGGTCCAGCACGGAGGCGGGCAGGGCAGGGGAGACCATGGCGTCATCCTGCCGTCGGCATGCATGCTGCGCAAAGGTCGTTGCGCAGCATGCAACGCACCTCCGGCGTCCGCTAGTGGATCTCGTCCACCAGCACGTCGAGCGACCAGCTCTGCCCCGACTTCGCCGGAGCCTGCGCCTCCACGACGTACCCGAGATCCTTGAGCGCCTCCACCAGTTCGGCCGGCCCCTTCGGCTCGGCCCCCGAGGTCAGCAGGCTCCGCACGATCCGCCCCTTGGTCGCCTTGTTGAAGTGGCTGACCACCTTCCGGGTCGGCGCGTGCACCACCCGCACGGACGCCGTACGCCCGGCGACCTCGCCCTTCGGCTTCCAGGCGGCGGCATACGCGGCGGACCGCAGATCCAGCACCAGCCCACTCCCGGCCACCTCGGGCAGCACCGACGCCATCGGCGTACGCCAGTGCGCGCCCAGCGCCCCGAGCCCCGGCAGCTTCACGCCCATCGAGCACCGGTAGGACGGAATCCGGTCCGTCACCCGCACGGCACCCCACAGCCCGGAGAACACGAGCAGCGAGCGCGCGGCCCGCCGCTTGGCGGCCGTGTCCAGGCTCGCCAGACCGAGGGAGTCGTAGAGCACGCCGGTGTAGATCTCCCCGGCCGGCCGAGCCCCCGCCGTGCGCAGCTCCGCGTTCTTCGCGACCTCGCCCCGCAGCCCCTCGCTCAGGCCCAGCACCTCACGCGCCTTGTCCGCGTCGCCGGCGCACAGCTCGACCAACTCGGTGAGAACGGCCTCCCGGGCGGCGGTCAGCCCCGGCAGCGACAGCGACTCCGGCTTCAGCGGGGCACCGCGGCCGGAAGAGGCCTTGCCTTCGGACGGCGGCAGCAGGACAAGCACGGGGTACTCCTTCGATCGAACTCCGCCGACAGCGTACGGGGGCGGACGAGGAGCTCAGACGCGTGCCCGGCCGAGAGCGCGGACGAGGCCGTCGGGGTCGTCGGCGTGGAAGCGGACGACCCGCACCTCCCGGCTCCGCCCGAGGAAGCCGACGTGCGTGACGGGTTCCGTCAGTTCCAGCGTGACGCTGGTCTGCGAGCCCACCTCCACATCCAGCTCCCCGTCGGCCCGCTCGTGCGTCATCCGCAGCTCACGCCGCACGGCACCGACCCGCCCCAGCGGCACCAGCAGATCGACATGGACGTACCGCCGGATCCGCAGGGTCCCGCGGTCCGGATCCAGCACATGGGGTCGTACGACGGACGAGGCGTGCAGCGCGACGACGAACACGATCGTGTACACGTCCAGGAAGAGGAACGCCGCGTGCACGGCGGGCCAGTCCCGCAGCAGCACGGACAGGGCGACCGTCTCGACGACACACACGAACGCGAACCCGGCCATCATCGATCCCTGCCCGCGCGCGTACCCGAAGGCCACCCCGCCGCCCGTCCCGTGCGTACGCCGCGCCACCCACAGGGCCAGACTCGCGAGCAACCGCACCTCGTGCCGGACCAGCAGCCACCCGACCCTCATCACCGCTCCTCGGCGAGGATCCGCAGCGCGCGGCGGACGGCCTCCGCCTGGGCCGGGGCGAGATCGTCGTAGAAGGCGCGCAGGAAACCGTCGTCCGGGTCGAGCTCCCCGGCCTCCGGAAACAGTCCCGGCGGAATGCAGTCGGCGAGTGTCAGGGCGGCCTCCTCGACGCGCGGGTCGTCGGGGTCGGCGTCGGCGAGCGCGTCGAGCAGCGCGTACGCCTCCCCGGCCCGCGCCACGGCCCCCGGACTCCCCAGCGCCTCACCCACCGACGCCACCATCCGCTCCCGGTCCTCGGCCGGCATGGCGGTCTCCAGGAAGGCGATGATCTCGCGGTCCTTCACGGCCATGGGCGAGTCCGACAGATGCGAGGTCCCGGCGAACAACGCGGCCAGCTCGGGCGACACCGGCCCCTCGGCGGGCATCCCGCCCTCCGCGTCCAGCAGGGTCCGCAACCGCGCCCGCCGCTCCCGCAGGGCCGCCTCCTGACGCGCCAGATCCTCGTCCAGCTCGGTCAGCACCTCGACGAGGTCCTTCCCCGCATCGTCCGCGAGCACGTCCCGCACCTCGGCGAGCCCCAGCCCCAGCTCGGTCAGCCGCCGGATCCGCGCCAGCACGACGGCATGCCGCAACCCGTACTCCCGATACCCGTTGGCCCGCCGCTCGGGCTCGGGAAACAGCCCCAGATGGTGGTAGTGCCGCACGGCCCGCGTGGTGACACCGACGACGGCGGCGAGTTCTCCGATCCGCATACGACCAGTGAAGACGTTGACGCTACGGCAGGGTCAAGCGAGAGGTTCGGTGTCTGACGGCGGCGTTGATCGTGTGCCACGATCGAGGGAAGGGATCCCGATCTCACGGACAGGTGATCAGCCGATGTCCCAGTCTGGCGAGCGACCGAAGGAGGGGCGTGACATGACTGCCATGGCCCACGAGCCGCGCTCGCAGGAAGACGTCCTGCTGGAGGGCTTTCTCGCCCTGGACACCCCGGAGGGTTTCCGGGCAGAGCTGATCGAGGGGGAGATCGTTGTGACGCCGCCGCCGGACGGGGATCACGAGAAGTACATCAGCCGGATCGTGAGGCAAGTGATCAGGCGCTCCCGGACCGACATGGACTTCTCGGGGAACAAAGGGCTGAAGCTGAGGAGAGGGGGCGGCTGCCCCAAGAACCACCTGATTCCGGACGTCACCTTCGGCCTCATCGAGCGCGACTTGTTCGCCGGAGCCGACTCGTGGATGCCCTGCGACGGCGTCGCCATGGTGATGGAGGTGACCTCCAGCAAGCCGCAGGCCGACCGCGAGGCCAAACGCCGTTGCTATGCCCGCGCGGACATCCCGCTCTACCTGCTCGTCGACCGGGACACGGCGCAGGTCACGGTGTTCAGCGAGCCGAAGGGGGACGACTACCGCGAGCACTGCGCCCGCCCCTTCGGCAAGCCCATCGCTCTTCCGGAACCGTTCGCCTTCGACCTGGACACGGCCGACCTCGTCTGATCCCCTGTGGGCCGGGAGTGCGACAGGGGGATGCGCGAACAGACCAGCTGGACCAGGGCCCGCCTGGGCCGTGCCGGTCCGCCCCTCGACCTCCTCACCGCCCACCCCCTGCCTCACGCTCGCCGCCGTCGTCCACGCCCCCGCGGCCTTCCTGACCAGGCCCGCCACCATCTCACGCTCGCCGCGTCGTCCACGCGCCCGCGGCCTTCCTGGCCAGGCCCGCCACCATCTCACGCTCGCCGCGTCGTCCACGCGCCCGCGGCCTTCCTGGCCAGGCCCGCCACCATGCCGTCGGAGAAGGTCCTGGCAGCCCTCGCCCGCCTGGACGTGGTCTGCACCGCGATCGCGTTCGTGGCCTTCCTGGAGCTGATCAAGGAGGTCGGCCCGACCCGGGCCGGCGTGATCACGTACCTCAACCCGGCGGTGGCGGTCGCCGCGGGCGCGCTGTTCCCGGACGAGAAGCTGGCCCTCGGCATCGGCGTCGCCTTCATCCTGATCCTGGCGGGCTCGGTACGGGCCACGGCGGCCGCGGCGCCGAAGCGCGAGGTGCGCCGGGTACCATGGGCGACACGGCAGACGAGCCGGGCGGACGGCCGCGTGGAGTCCCCCTGACGGGGAGCTCCCCGAGGAACGTCCGGGCTCCACAGGGCAGGGTGGTGGCCAACGGCCACCCGGGGTGACCCGCGGGACAGTGCCACAGAAAGCAGACCGCCGGGGACCTCGGTCCTCGGTAAGGGTGAAACGGTGGTGTAAGAGACCACCAGTGCCCAGGGTGACCTGGGCAGCTAGGTAAACCCCACCCGGAGCAAGGTCAAGAGGGAGCACCTCGGTGCTCCTGCGCGGACGATCGAGGGCTGCCCGCCCGAGTCCGCGGGTAGACCGCACGAGGCCGGCGGCAACGCCGGCCCTAGATGGATGGCCGTCGCCGGCGGGACCGCGAGGACCCGCCGGAACAGAACCCGGCGTACAGCCCGACTCGTCTGCCGTCACCTGCGGCTTTGCCTTGGAAAGGGCCTCTGATCTGGGACGGAGGCCCTTTCCGGTCTTTCGGGGGCTTGCCGTGTTACGCGGCGAAAAGTCCCTCGGACAGCGCTGAAAGTCCCTGAAAAGTCCCTGCAGCGGAGGGGCCGGCGACGCCTTTGAGCAGCGCGTTCGCGACAGTGGCTGGGACCTTGGGCTGGAGTCGTCCACCTCGGGACGGTCTTGATCGGCTGGCTTACGCGCTCTCGGCGCTGGTGATCGTCTCGGTCCGCGCGGCCCATTCGGCGCGGGCGGCGGCGAGCCGGGGGTGCATCGCACGAAGTTCTTCAACCTGCCTGGCCACCGTCTTGTTGAACTCGGACAGCTGGTCCGGATCCGTCGGGCGGGTGTACGTGCCGGCGGCCACTTCGACCAGAGGGTCTGTGTAGCGACCGGTGGCTCCGGCGCAGACTCGTACGACAACGCGATGGCCGAGGCACTCAACGTCACTTTCAAGGCCGAACTGATCGAACACCAAGGCCCCTGGCACGATGCTGACCAGGTCGAACGCGCCGTCGTGCAGTGGGACGGCTGGTACAACACCGAGCGCCTGCACTCCGCACTCGATTGCCTTCCACCCGAGGAGTTCGAGGCGGCCTACAGGTGTCCACGATCAAGGGGAAGCTTCACTGCGCAGCTGATCAGGCGGGACGTACCAGGGCGTCGAGCATCTTCTCCAGTAGGTCGTTGTTCGCGTTGAAGCTGGCCACCGATGCGGCGATGTTCTCCTCTTGGTCCATGTCCTGCCAGGAGATGGTGTATCCCGCTTCGCGGGCGAGTTGGGTGAGAAAGGCGCGCTGGGTGCGGCCGTTGCCTTCCCGGAAGGGGTGGATGGCGTTCACATCGCCGTACAGGTCGGCCAGGGCTCGGATGAACTCCAGGCGGTCCAAGCCTTGCAGGTGGTCGTTGTCGGCGAGCTTGTGGAACACGTCCTTTGCGAAGGACGCGATGTGGATCGACGGGCAGAACGATGTGCCCTTGGAGATCTCAATGGTTCGCAGCTCCCCGGCCCACGGGTACACGCTGCCGAAGATCCGCCGGTGGAACGGCTTGCAGGTGTGCGAGGTCGTAGCTGCCAGGCAGAGGCTGGGCGTCCAGGATGGCGAGTTCCACGGCGGCGATGTCCGCTTCGGCCTCGGAGAGCTCGGTTGCGTCTGTGATGCCGAGACTGTTTCGAAGGACACCGTTGGGCTCGCTGTAGGGGTCGGTCACTCAGCGGCCTTACGGGTGTAGCGGGCGAGGGTGCGGGCGCGCAAGGCTGCGGCGTCGAGTTCTCCGCGGGCGTAGGCGTCGAGGCCGGCGGTGGTGTCTGCGCTGACGCGCAGCCCCTCGGCCTCAGTGGAGCCGATGGCGGAGGCGACCGCCACTCGGCGACGTTGGGCTTGCTCGTTCTGTTCGCGTCGTCGGTAGTCCTCTAGAGATGCGGCGTCCACGCGGCGGTGGGTGCCGACCCTGCGAAAGTCGATCACGCCCTTGTCGAGCAGCTTGACCAGGTGCGGCCGGGAGACGCCGAGGGTCTTCGCCGCCTGGATAGTGGACAGCTCCGCACTCTTGGCGATTACCTCGACGGCGCGGCCGGAGGTAATGAGCGCCATGGTCTCCATGAGGACCGTCAGGGCTTCACGTGGCACCTCCATGGTGACCTTGCCCGCTTCGGCGACGGTGATGTGGAACGTCTCGGCACTGCTGGTGAGGGCGTCACGTAGGCACGGCACGGCCTCCTCGACGCTGCGTTTGCGCTGCTCCTTCCGCGTCCGCTGCGCCTGGGTCCCACGCAGTGTGGGCGGGTTCTCGGTGGGGCGCTTGCGTGGCACCTTCTTCCGAGAGCGGGAGGTCTCGATCTCGTGGCTGAAGGTCGTCGTACTGTCGTCGGTGGGGTGCTTCTTCTGCTTGGCCGGTTTCTGTTCCTGGCGGCTCACGGGCACAGGTGCGTCCTCAGCTTTGAGTGGCTGCTATCACCCTCAACCATATGAAACAAGTGAACCAAGTGCAATATGTGTAACTACTTGAAGTGACGGCGCTGCCCCTTGCTGCACCGGAGGGCAGCAGTCCGCGCCTTGTCCCGCAGGTCGTACGGCCGCAGTGCCATGGACCGTCCGCGCCCGGGTACGGGGCCAGGGTTTTCGCCCCAGCCTCGCGCATCCGCTCGGTGGCCTGGTTCGGATTGATTGAGGCGAGGCGGCATCCCAGCTCCGTACTGACTGACGGCTCGCTCCGCCAGCAGCGTAGAAGTGGTCACGGGCATCGAGGCCAAGTCGTGTACTGCCAACAGTTGGAGCTCGCTGTGGTCACCGCGATCCTGGTCCTGCCGAGACCTGTGAACGCAGCGAATTCGAGTAGGGCCAGCAATGGGCGAGGGCTCCACGTCCTTTGGGCGCACGTTCGCCTCCCTCATGCCTGAAGCCTCCCGACCGGATGGGCCCGAGAAGTCCCAGCGGCCGCATCGGGCCCTCCGCCTTACGTAAAGTACCTGGTCAGGCGGGTCGGGGTGTGGCCGTGGCCAAGGTTGACCCACAGTGGGCGTACGGCCCGACTCGTCGGCCGTTCCGTATTTCCGCAGTTCGAAGCGCATGCCCAGGGCCCGGCGTACGCTCTGGTCGGCCGGGGGAAAATCCGGTAGGCCCGGCGTCGGCTGTGGTGTGCATGTGATCAACGGTTCAGACTCCTTGATCACCCCGTCGCGCTTCACCAACGCGGTGACCGGTGCCGCGCTCTCCGTCACAACCGTGGTGTCTCGCCGCCCGAGCGTGCTCGCCCCCTGTCCAGGCTCGGCGTCAGTGTCGATGTCTTCTGCATACTCGGATGCGCGACGAAATGTGCCTCTGGCGGCTGTCCCGTCTCTGCTGACGTTCACCGGCCCGTACTGGGTGGGGCGGGGTTCTCAATCCGGCCACCGGGGCGCTCGGGCAGTGGACATGGTGGGCGGCGTTCGTCGTGTGGCTGCTCCTCGCGAGCCTCGTGCTTGTCTTCCGCAGGCGCCGCCGGGCCAGGGCCGAGCGGACCCAGGATGCCGGGCCGGTACCGGCCGTGACGGAAGGGGCATACAAGTGAGGCGCTTCCTGCATCGTGTCTGCCGCGTCATCAAGCCGGTCCTGGAGTCGTGGCGGTGGCCGCACTTCTCGTGCTCACGCTCGTGCCGCTGCTGAAGGGCGCCACGCCACAGATCGCCAGCAACCTGAGCGGATTCACGGAGAGCCCCCTCGCCAACACCGGACCGCTTGTCGGGGATCTGAACGCCATCCCCAAAGAAGTCGACTGCATGAAGAGTTACGCGGCCGACCCCGTCAACATCATGGTGAACCATCCGCCCGTCATCGGCGCACCGGAGCACCCCGACTCGGTCCACAGTGGCGTCTATTCCGTGTGCCACGTGGACCGGTGACTCCAAGGGCCCGAACCGGGTCTTCACGTACAGGTCCGAGACGAACTACCCCGGCGGCATCGTCTTCGTCACCTTCGGAGGGCCCGACGACGCCTACCTGATCGGTGGCACCTCCGGACTCGACACGTACGCTCCCGGGCCGTACGGGTCGAAGTTCAACCCTCCGACCGGCCGTGAGATCTGGCGTCAGCCGCTGTGGAACATCAACACCAACGGCCAGTCAACCCGGCGCCGAGCATGGCCGTCCGCAAGGAAGGCGTCTACGCGGCGTTCGGCCCGCACGTCTACCGGCTCAGCCCCGCCTCCGGCGCGATCCTCGCCCATCAGGAAGTGACGATGCTCGACGGCCCGCAGAAGGACGCCAACTTCGACGGCTCCCACTTCCTGCCCGACGAAAAGGGTCATATCGTGCCCACGTCCCAGAACCGCGCGGCAGGCTGCGACACCTACGGCAACTACGCCCCGTCCTCGTGTCCGGGAGCGACCGAGGCCAATCCGAGAACCACTGCCGCCGTCCTCGACCCGAAGTCGCTGGACGTCGTCACCACGACCGAACTGAGCCAGGCGGTCGTGGCCCGCCCGATCGTGACGACCTGGCGGGACGGCATCTACGCCTGTCTCGACGGGACCGAGACCATCATCCGGCTCCGCATGGCGGATGGCCTGAACGTCGCGTCGAAGCCAGGGCCGTGAAGGTCATGGGTGGGTGAGTAGGCGGCTGTGATCTCGGCGGCGGCGTCCGGCCGCGCCGTGGAGCCGCCCGTCCGCAGCACCGGGGGCGGGCGCCGGGCGCATCGGGAGAATTTGTGCTCCTCGTTCGCCCCATCCGGGCGTTTAGTCGCGTAAGTGGCGCTCTGGGTGGCGGAGGCGGGCAGAGTGGAGGCCGTGGACGAGGTCTCGGTCGTCGAGGCTTCGCCGGACGTGAAGGAGCAGGATGCGAGGCTTGAAGGTTCTCGGGGCGGGCGCGCTGGCGGTGGCGCTGGTGTCGGGCGTGGGCTGGGCGGCGCAGGCGTCGGACAGCCAGACGGCTGCGAAGGGCGCGCAGGCGCCCCGGGCCGCTGCGGTCGACGGGTACCAGGTGGTGAAGCTGCCGAACGCGAACGTGCCGAACTTCCAGCGGCGGACGGTGTACTGCCCGGCGGGGAAGGTCGCCATCGGCGGAGGCGCGGAGGCCCAGGGCAGCGACGCCATCCTTGTCGGGTCGTTCCCGACGGACGACGGGCGGGGCTGGGTCGGCCTCGGACGTCAGAAGGCGTACAGCAGCGTGGGCATCTCGGTGTACGCGATCTGTGCGAACGCCTGACCTTCCTCACCGCCGCTGCGCCCTGCCCTCCCTGAGGGCAGGGCGCAGTGCCGTCCGGTGGGCTGCCGCCTTTCCGGCTGCGCAGTCGTTCCTGCGGCTGCGGCTGCGGCTGCGGCTGCGGCTGCGGCTGCGGCTGCGGTCCGTGGGAGAGGGACTGTCCGTGGTCCGGTGACGCTCGGGCGGACTGCGGCCGGAATCTCACGGGTCCTTCTTCCCCTGTCGTCGAAGTCCGGCCTGGATGGCACTGACGACCACCCGGATGGCCACGCCCGCGAGCAGGATTCCGCCGACCATCTGAATCATCGTCATGACGCGTGCGGTGGTGGAGCCGGCGGTGATGTCTCCGAAGCCGACGGTGCTGAACACGGTGAGCGTGAAATAGAGCGCGTCGGTACGGCTGAGGGGTTCGGAGAAGCTGCCGGCCGTGTCGTGTTCCAGGAGGAAATACGAGGTCGCGAAGAGCAGCGCGAACAAGGTGGCGACGGCGGCGAGTGACTCCACGGCGCGCAGTTGCGGGTGCGGGGAGCGGACGATGGCACGGACCTGCCAGAGGAAGAGCGCGGTCACCGCGAGCAGGCCGAGAACGAGACCAGCCGTCGTGCCCGCGGCCAGCGGTTGGTCCATGGGCAGCAGGTAGTAGGCGATGACCAGTCCGGTCGCCATGCCGGCGGACCGTGCCCCCGCCAGCACGGCCGCGCGGCGTCCGGGGCTCTTCGGGGTGTCAGTTGCCATGCCCAGCCGCCGTTCGCATGGTCGACCGTGCCAGTCTCCTCACCTGGCGCCAGTCCATCGGGGGCCTGACGCGCGGCACGCCGGGGCGGTCACGGGGGACACGGACGCGCAGGGCGCCCGGTTGTATGCGGCACCGGACCGGGGCCGGCAGTGTGAGAGCCTCGCCGTTCACGCCGGCGGGAATCGTGTCGGCGTCGGCATCGACCATCACCTCCCGCGCCATCAACTGGCTCAGGGAGCGGGCTCGGCGTCCGAGGAGCATGTCCGCCGCCTGGGCCGCGCTGTCGACCTGGGCGCCGATCACGCCGAGAACGCCGGAGTCCAGTCGCTCTCTGCGGCCCAGCCCTGCCGGGTCGTCCGTCCGGTACGGGTTGTTGCTGACCAGTACGGCCTGTGGCTGTTCGATGGTCGTGCCCTCGGCGGACACGGACAGCCGTGGGCCGTGCTGATGCGTCAGCAGGTCCGGGAGCATCTGCAAGGTGGTATGGACCTTGTCGTCGCGGTAGGCGGGGCTCTGTACGACGGCCGCGTAGGCTCCGAACGAGGCGTTGTTGACGAACACCCGGCCATTGACGGTGCCGAGGTCGACACGGCGTTCGACACCGTCGGTGAGCGCGTCGAGGCACCTCGACGGGTCGTCCCTGTCCAGCCCGAGGTCGAGTGCGAAGTGGTTCCGGGTCCCTGCGGAGATCACCAGGAAAGGCAGGTCACGCTCCGCCGCCACGGCCGCGACGAGGGCCTGTGTGCCGTCGCCACCGGCGACGCCGAGCAGGTCGGCGCCAGCATCCGCGGCCCGGCGGGCGAGTGCCGCGACATCCTGCTGGTGTGTCACATCCAGAACGGCGACCTCCGCACCGAGGGCCCGGGCCCTCTCCTGCAGGCGGAACCGTCCGACCTTGCCGCCACCCGACCGCGGGTTCATGATCAGATATGGTCTGCGCGGTGGCGCCACCGGCCGCTCCGGCAACCGCGCCCGGCTGTCGTCGAGCGCATCCGCCGGCGCGACCCGCCCGCAGTAGACAGCCAGCACCCACAGCGCGAGCGAAACGAGCACCGCCCACAGCAGCCCCGCTGCCACGTAGAGGGCGACGACAACGGCGGGGGCAGCCAGGGCCAGTAGCGCGGCCGCCACCCGGAGCGGACCGGTGTGTACCAGCGCCCACCACGCGCCTGCCGCCGTCAGAAACAGTCCGATGGTCCCCACGGCGAGCAGCAGCAGGCTTTCGAGTCCGGCGGACAGCAGGAGCACCAGCATTGCTCCGGTGCCCGAAGCCAGGGCCAGACGCGCGGTCCAGCGCAAAGCCGGAGAGGCTTGGGTAGCGGGCGGCATTCAGACCTCCTGCAGCTCCATGCACTGTGAACATGGAACGCGCTTCTCCCCGTCCGGGCATCACCCGCTCCGGGGGATCTCCGGGCGGGAGTCCCTGTGCGGGCCGGTCCGTCATGTGTTGCGTGCGGGCATTGATGCGCGTGAGCGAGGGCCGGTTCGGACGCTCAGCGGTCTGCCGGTCAGGCCTGAGTCCAGTGGCGGACGGTCGTGACGGCGCGACGGCCAGTGGCAGGTCCCGGGCATCGTCGCTGCTCTCCGGCTCCTCTCCCCTGCTTCCGGGGCGGCCGAGTGCCTCGGCACGGACGACTGGCCGTTCACCTCTTCCGGGTGAGGCCATCCCTGCCGAGCCGGGGTGTTCTGGGAGAAGCAGTCACACCGCTCAGGAAAAGGAGACCGACCATGGCGGACGGAAAGACAGGGGCAGAAGGCGTCACCGCCCTCGCGGAGGCCGACGCCCCCGTGTTCGAGACGCTCATCCAGATGAACCTCGACACGTTCGAGCGTTCCGGCCTGGACCAGGAGGCGTATCTGCTCGCGCGTATCGCCGCCCTGGTGGCGATGGACGCCTCCGCTCCCTCCTACCTCCTCAACATCGGCACCGCGGCGGAACTCGGCGTACCCCTGGAGAAGATCCAGGGGACGCTCGTGGCGATCGCCCCCGTGGTGGGCAGCGCCCGTGTGGTCTCCGCGGCCCGCAGTATCGGCGAGGCCTTCGGGCTCGAACTCAACGCCGAGGACGCGTAACACCCGCACGATCCGCGGCGGCGCGTGAGCCCTGCCTCCGGGCAGGACTCACAGCGCCGCGGCCACAGCCGACCGAAGCGACGACTCCCAAGGAGAACCGATGAACAGCGACGCGAACGTCCATCTGGCTTACGACTACCCCCTCCTGGGGGCCTTCTGGACGATCATGTGGATCTTCCTGTGGATCATATGGATCGTCCTGCTCTTCCGTGTCGTCGTCGACATCTTCCGCGACGACGAGCTGAGCGGATGGGGCAAGACGGGGTGGCTCGTCTTCACCATCGTTCTGCCGTTCCTGGGCGTCCTCGTCTACGTCCTCGCCCGGGGCAAGGGCATGGGCGCGCGCGAACGGGCCCACGCCAGAGCGCAGCAGGAGCAGATGGACCGCTACATCCGCGAGACGGCCGGCAGCACGGGCACCACCGGCACGGACGAACTCGCCAAGCTCTCCGAGATCAGGGCCCGGGGCGACATCACCGACGAGGAATTCCAGCGGGCCAAGGAGAAGATTCTCCACTGACCCGTGGACGCGGGCCGGTGCCCTGTTCAGGACCGCTTTCCGCCCGATGCCGCTGGTGCACTCGGCTCCGTAGCGGGGCGTGTGAGCCTCGCCGACACGACGTGCGAGACCACGACGGCGACGATCACGAGCGGCATGACGGTCAGCCCTTGTGCCCCGAGCAGCAAGGTGGCCAGCAGGACCGAGGTGAGCGGGAGTCTGAGCATGGCCGCGCACATCGCTCCGATGCCCATCGCGAACCCCGCGGCGAGTGTCAGTCCCGGCAGATGGGACAGGAGGATGCCACCGGCCGCTCCCACGAACATCGCGGGGAAGATCGGGCCTCCTCTGAAACCGCTGAGCGATGCGCAGTAGGCCAGGCCCTTGCACAGCACCAGCAACGCCAACGCTCCTGCCGTATACGTGGCGCTGTGGGTGAGGAGCGGATCCAGGGCGTTCTCGCCCGAATACAGCACGTCAGCAGCCGGTTTACCGGTCCCCTGCGCATATCCGATCGCCAGCCCCGCGACAACGAGGCCCAGCAGCACCGTGACCGGCACCCGTCGACCGTCGACGAGCGTTCTCAGCCGAGCGGCGAGCCACCGGATCGCAGCGCCCGCGCAGGCGGATGACAGTCCGATGACCAGCGCCCAGCCGAACTCGCCGACGGTGGGGCTCGTCGCCTCGGGTACGTCGTTCAGCGCCAGCGAGTAGGTGCCCAGCCCCGTCCAGGATCCCAAGCCGACGAAAATCAGGGCCCCGATGCCCGAGGCGAGCAGGCCGGGCACCAGGACCAGGCCCAGCATCGCCCCTCCCAGACCCGAGGCCTCCATCAGCAAGAACGCGGCGAGCAGTGGCGATCCCAGCAGGGCGCTGATGGCCGCGGAACTGCCCGCTGCGCCCATCACCGCCAGCGCCTGCTCCGGTGCGCCCCGCCTGACGAGTCGTACGGCGGCTGCGGCCAGCCCACTGCCCAGAGCGATCAGTGGCGCTTCCGGCCCGAGGACGGCTCCGAAGACGAGGGTCGCCAGGGCGGCGAACACGATGCCGGGAAGTTCGGTGAGTGTGGGAGGTCCTGCCGCGGAGAGCCCCGCGGTCGGCTCATGGCCTCCGCGCCCCGGCAGGTACTGGATGCTCAGTGCCGTGAGCAGTCCCGCAACGGCGAGCAGGGGCAGCGGCCACCACGGTGGTGTCTTGTCCAGCCCGAGTGCCTCGGGCAGATCCGTGTAGACCAGCGGCTGGAGTTCGCCGACCAGGGCGAGGAATCCGAAGGCCACCACGGATACCGGCACCCCGATGAGCGCGGCCATGACCAGAAGGGCCGCATAGGGGCGACTCCGCAGGATCGCCAGAGGATCAGGGGGCGACCCGTTGGCGAGTCCCTCCTTGGCGACTGGCATCCATCTGCTGCCTCTCTGCGAAGAAGGAGTCGAGCATGCACCGGTCGTTGCCGCCGGCCCCGCAGTCCGAGCGAAACGGCGTGGCTACCGGGAGGGGTTCGCGTTGTGGGCATCGGACGCGGAGTGCCAGGCCTGCAGCCCCGCCTGCGATGCCTCCTTGGCCTGCCGCCACTTCATCGCCGCCTGTTGGGCCGGGGGGACGTCCATGTCACGGACCAGGCGGCGCCCCGCCGAGAGCACGGCGAACGCCACGACGGTGATACCGGCACCCGTCACGAGGGCGCCGACTGCGGTGAGCATGGCGCCTGCCGTGACGAGCCGATGGTCGATCGGGATGGAGTGTCTGGGCCGATGGTGAGGGCTCATGCCTTCACCCTCCACTGGGTGGATCGACAGCGCATCCCGACCAGCACTCCACGGCGTCAGCAACACCCGGATGGCGGTCCCCATAGGGCCGTATCGCCGGGAGAGCCACACGGCGATACCCTTTTCGAGTACGGACCGAATTCGCGCACCGGTGTGGCATGTCATTTCCTGCTCTGGTGCGCGTGGGGCTGCACAGTCCCCTGGATATCTCAAGCGTCTCCAAAACACGATGAAATCGGCAGCATCGAGGGCGGCCCTCGATGCTGCCGCACATCTCCTCTGCGGAGCGTTCGCAATGGCCAAGAATTCTATGTCCGGCGACGAGACACGCCATCTCACCCCGGAGGAACGCGCTGCCCGTGGCAAGGACGCGAGATCCACCACCCCTCGGTCCAGCCACGCAGAGTTCAGGCCCCCGCCGAATCGCACGGACCCAGTGGAGACCATCGAAAAACAGTCCGCGACGCGGGTGCCGGAACTCGTGCCCATCCGCTACGGCAGGATGACTGAGTCGCCGTTCCGGTTCTACCGTGGGGCCGCGGCCATCATGGCCGCTGATCTTGCGGGGACACCGCGCAGCGGGATCAGGGTGCAGTGCTGCGGCGACGCGCACATGCTGAACTTCCGGCTGTTGGCATCGCCGGAACGCCGCTTGATGTTCGACATCAACGACTTCGACGAGACGCTGCCCGGCCCCTGGGAATGGGACGTCAAGCGGCTGGCGGCGAGCCTCGTCATCGCAGGCCGGGCGAACGGCTTCAACTCAAAGGAACGGGCGACAGTGGTGCGGGCGGCCGTACGGTCCTACCGCGAACGCATGCGGATGCTCGCCGGAATGGGCAACCTTGACGTCTGGTACACCCACTTCGACGCGGATGAGCTGCAGCAGCAGTTCGCCCCGACGGCAGACGCCAAAAGGCGCGACCGCTGGGAACGCACTCGCAAGCGGGCTCGGGCTCATGACACGCTGCAGGTTTTCGAGAAGCTGACACACGTGGTCGACGGAAGGCGTCAGATCGCTCCCGATCCACCGCTTTTGATACGGCTTGAGGATCTGCTGCCGAAAGTCGAACGCGACGCATTGAAGAAGGAGATCAGCCGGCTGGTGGAACGCTACGGCCAGAGTCTGCAGACGGACCGCAGGTTCCTCCTGGAGAGCTACCGCATTGCCGACGTGGCTCGCAAGGTGGTCGGCGTGGGCAGTGTGGGGACCCGCTGCTGGACCATTCTGCTGCTCGGCAAGGACGACGAGGACCCCCTGTTCCTTCAGGCAAAGGAAGCTGACGAGTCGGTTCTGGCGCCCTATGCCGGAGGCAGCGAGTTCACCACCCAGGGGGAGCGTGTCGTCGCGGGCCAGCGCCTCATGCAGGCCACCAGCGACATCTTTCTGGGATGGGAACGCGTTCTGGGCATCGACGGCAAGGAGCGGGACTTCTACGTACGCCAGCTGAGGGACTGGAAGGGAATCGCCGTGGCCGAGAGCCTGTCTCCGAAGGTGATGACTTTGTTCGGCCGGCTCTGCGGTGCCACACTGGCCCGCGCCCACGCCAGGTCCGGCGACAGAATCGCGATTGCCGCGTACCTCGGAGACGGTGACGTCTTCGACCGCTCACTGGCGACATTCGCCGAACTGTATGCGGACCAGAACGAGAAGGACCACCAGGCCCTCGTCGACGCCGTGAAAGCGGGGCGGGTAGAAGCCGAAGCGGCCTGAGGCAGGCGGGAACACGGCCGGCAAGAGCCCTCGGGATCTGCAGCGGGGCTGTCACGGGGCTGGCGGCGTGCGGCTGGTCGGGGCGGGGAGGCTTTACGGCATCTTGTGTGACCTTGCGTCATTGCCACTGGGGATCCGACGCCCATGGAGCCCGAAGGTCACAACCGTTCCCGCAAGCGATCAGTTGTTCCGCTCCTCCCCGGATTCGCACAGAGGCATGCCGGTGTCCTGACCGCCGAAATCATGCCGACTGTGGTTGTTTGGGTGCATGATCGGCAAAGTCCGTGCCCGTGTCCTGCCGGCCTCCCAGCGCCGCTCGCTGAACGAACTGGCCGAGGATCTGGACCTGTCCTCCGGTGACACCGCCTCCAAGCGCTCGGCCTTCTGGACCATGCTGACCCTGTCGTCGGTCATCGCGTCCGGCGGGGTGCTCACCGACTCCACGGCGACCGTGATCGGCGCGATGATCATCGCGCCGCTGTCCACGCCCATCATGGGCATCGCCCTCGGGTCGGTGCAGCGCCGCCGCACCGGATCGGCCGTGGTCGTTCTCCTCGCGTGCCTGCTGGTGATCGCGGTCGGGATGGTCATGTCGGTGGCTCTGCCCAGCGACTACGACCTGCTGTCCAACAGCCAGATCTCCTCGCGGACATCGCCGGGCCTGATGGACCTGATCGCCGCCCTGGCGACCGGATTCGCCGGCGCGGTGGCACTGGCCCGCCGGGACGTCGCCGCCGTGCTGCCCGGTGTCGCGATCGCCATCTCCCTCGTTCCACCCCTGGTGGTGGCCGGGGTGTGTCTGGGACAGCTGTCGGGATGGCTGGCGCTGGGTGCTCTGGTGCTGTTCGTGTCCAACCTCTTCGCCCTGGTCTTCGGGGGCATGGTGGTCTTCGCCTCCCTCGGCTACGGCACGGAGGCGGACAAGGCCGCCGGTCGGCCGGCCCGTAGCGCCTACGCCGCCATGGTCCTGCTGTTCGTCGTCGTGTTCGTTCCACTGACGGCCAACACCGTGGTCACATTCCTGCTCGATGCGTGGACCGGCAGGACCAAGGACGTGGCACAGCAGTGGCTCGCCGACGTGCCGGGCGCGTCCGTCACAAGCGTCGACGCGACCTCTCGGACGATGTACGTCCACGTCCGCACCCCCGGAGACCTCCCGCCGGTGCAGTCCCTGCTCGACCGGCTCGAAGGGCAGATCCCGGACGGCATCCCCGTCGTGGTGGACACAGCACGTGGTGAGCGTATCGACGCGGGAGTGGTCGGCGACTGAGCGCCGGCGGGATGTGCAGCGTGGCGTCGCGTGTGGTCGGCGACTGAGCGCAGCCGGGATGTGCAGCGTGGCGTCGCGTGACGACCTGATGGCGGCACCGGCGCCGCATGGGGCGGGCCAGTTGCGCTTGCCCTCCTCCGAAGGCTCTTTCCTGAGGGCACAGGCCACGTATCCCCGCCTGCTGACCGCTGCCGACGCCCGCGTGTCCAAACGGCCACCGGGGAACGGAACGGCATGGGCTCCGCACCCAACGCGCCCGCCCGGCCACGGCCCGGCCGCGCGTCATGCCTGTCTCACGTGCTGGATGAGGTGCTGGAACGTGGTCCAGGCCTGGTCATCGGTTCCGTCACCCAGGTGGTGATGAAGGGCGGGTCGCACCGCGGAGCGGTTCACGGTAGTCGACCCGATGTCAGGGGACTCGGCGTCGGCGTGGCTTGGAATGGCCTGCAAACACGCGGGCCAGGGCGGGCTTGAGCCTCATGCATAGACTGATTCCGGTCCAGGACGACTCATGTCCGGAGCGGCGCACACAGACCACAGGGGGGCGTAGCACCGTGGAACCACTGAGGGACGAGGACCCGAAGGAGATCGGGGGCTTCGCCCTCGTCCGCCGAATCGGATCCGGCGGCATGGGGCAGGTGTTTCTCGGCGAGTCCGCGGCCGGGCATCAGGCTGCCGTGAAGGTCATCAAGCCCTCCGTCCTCGACGAGGACACCCGCGCCCGCTTCCTGTCCGAAGTGGACAGCCTGCGCACGGTGTACGGGCCGTTCGTCGCGGCCTTCGTCGGGGCCGACGCGGACGCCGACCAGCCGTGGCTCGCGGTGGAGTACGTTCCCGGACCTGATCTGCGTACCTTCGTCGCCGAGCATGGCCCGCTCCCGCTTGCCGAGACGGCCAGCCTCGGGGCGCTGCTGGCGGAGGGTCTCGGCACGGTGCACGACGCGGGGCTGCTCCACCGTGATCTGAAGCCCCAGAACATCCTGCTGTCCCCTTACGGCCCCAAGGTGATCGACTTCGGTCTCGCCGTGCTCGCGGAGCGCCGCACCACCCTGACGGCGACCGGGTTCGTCGTCGGCAGCGTGCTGTGCATGCCGCCGGAGCAGGCCCGGGGCGAGCACCGGCTGGACCGGCCGGCCGACGTCTACGCGCTGGGGGCGGTGCTGTTGTTCGCCGCGACCGGGCACTACCCCTACGAGGGACCGACCTGGCAGGCCATCGCGCTGAAGATCGAGGACCCGGGCACTCCTCCCGACCTGACGGACCTGCCGGCGGAGCTCGAGCCCCTGGTCACGGACATGCTCGCACGTGACCCCGGTGCCCGGCCGGCTCTGCCCGAGGTCATCGGGCGTCTGGTGCGCGTCATCCACGAGCAGGGCCTGACCGCCCTCCAGGCCAAGCGCCGCCTCACCGACCTGACGCCCGAGATCGTCGTGCCCCAGCTCCCCGCACCGGTCCGCGCCCCCGCGCCCGGAGCCGGTGTTCCTCCTTACACGCCGGCCGCCGCCGATCCGGCGGCGGTGGAGGACGATGAGCGGGCGGGCGGGGCCGAACGGCACGACCTCGACGGCGAGCCCGGCGAGGAACAGCGGAGCGCCGGTCCCTCCGCCCCCCGGGGTGTCGTCCTCGGACGGGACAAAACCCCGCCCGGAAGCGGCAGGGCCACCGGTGTCCGCCCCTCCGCGCCCCCGCGCATCGCCGAACGGATCCGTGCCGCCTATGCCCGCGAGGCGCGCTTCTGAGCTGCTCGGGTTCGCTTGCGGAAGCCCGCACGGCCCCCTCGGCCCGCGTGACAGACTTGCGTTTCGCAGGACCGCGCGACGAACGGAAGCTTAAGGGGCCGCAGGTGACCGACCAGGGGGCGACGCAGGACGGGACCCGGTTCCCGCCGGGGGCGCAGATCCTCGTACGGGACGAGGAGTGGCTGGTCCGCACCACCACCACGACCGACCACGACGGGGAGCGGATCGAAGCGGTCGGCGTCTCCGAGTTCGTCCGGGACGAGGAGGCCGTCTTCTTCAGCGGCATCGACCGCGTGGAGCTGCTCGACCCGGAGAAGACCCGCCTGGTCCCCGACACCTCCTCCTACTTCCGGCGCAGCCGCCTGTTCCTCGAAGCCGTCCTGCGCAAGACGCCGCTGCCCCAGTCGGAGCGGGGCCTCGCCCTCGCCGACCGCTTCCTGCTGGACCCGCTCGTCTACCAGCAGCGCCCCGCCGAGCTCGCCCTGTCCATGCGCAACCTCCGCCCGCGGGTGCTGATCGCCGACGTCGTGGGTCTCGGCAAGACGCTGGAGATCGGCCTGACCCTCGCGGAGCTGATCCGCCGCGGCCGCGGCGAGCGCATCCTGGTCGTGACACCGCAGAGCATCCTGGAGCAGTTCCAGCACGAACTGTGGACCCGTTTCTCGATCCCCCTGGTGCGGCTCGACTCCCTGGGCATCCAGCGCATCCAGCGCGAGATCCCGGCGGGCCGGAACCCGTTCACGCACTACAAGCGCGTGATCATCTCCGTGGACACGCTCAAGAACATCGGTCAGTACCGGCACCACCTGGAGCGCATCCGCTGGGACGCCGTCGTCATCGACGAGTCCCACAACCTGATCAACCCCGGCAGCCAGCGCCGCGCCCTCGCCGAGATCCTCGCCCCGCGCACGGACGCCCTGCTGCTCGCCAGCGCCACCCCCCACAACGGTGACAAGCGGTCCTTCGCCGACCTGATCTCACTGCTGGACCCGGCCGCCATCGCCGACCGCGACCACTACGACCCGGCGCAGGACCTCGGCCACCTCTACATCCGGCGGACCAAGATCAGCCCCGAGGTGCGCGACGAGATGGGCACGGAATGGCCCGACCGCGGCCCCACCGTCTCCCTGCACTGCGCCGCCACCGAGGCGGAGGAGCGGATCTTCGCCGAGCTGGCCGAGTACTGGCTTCCCGCCGCGCCGACGAGTACTCAGTTCGGGACGGCCGACCAGGACCGTATGTCGGTCGCCACCGAGCAGCTCTTCGCCTACCAGCTGCTCAAGACGTTCCTCTCCTCCCACGTCGCCCTCGGGGAGACGGTCGACAAGCGTCTCGCCACCCTCGGTGACCGGGTCGGCAGGGCCGAGGAGAAGGGGCTGCGGCCCGACCCGGCCATCGCCCCGGAGCAGGCGGCCCTGACCCGGCTGCGGGACATCGTCGCCGGCATGGGCGACGGCACCGCCCCCGGTGACTCCGCGAAACTCGACGCGCTCGTCGAGCAGTTGAAGGAGATCGGCGTCGGTCCCCGGTCCACCACCCGGGCCGTGGTCTTCTCCGAACGCGTCCGCACGCTCACCTGGCTGGCCGAGGTCGTCCCCGCCCGTCTGGGCTTCCCGGTGGCGGCCGACGGCACGGCGAAGGCCGTCACCGTCATGCACGGCGGGCTCAGCGACGACGAACAGGCCAAGGTCCTGGAGGCGTTCGGCCTCGCCGACAACCCGGTCCGGCTGCTGTTCACCGGGGACGTGGCCTCCGAGGGCGTCAACCTGCACCGCCAGTGTCACCACCTGATCCACTACGACATCCCGTGGTCGCTGATCCGCATCGAGCAGCGCAACGGCCGTATCGACCGGTACGGGCAGAAGCACGAGCCCCAGTTCCGGGCGCTGATCCTGACCTCGGCCGTCCCCGGAGCCAAGGACGACCGCACGGTCGCCGAGAAGCTGCTCCGCCGCGAGGAGGAGGCGCACAAGCTGGACGGCACGGCCGAGGCCGTGTCCGGTCTCTACCGGGCCGAGGAGGAGGAGCGCCGGCTCATCAAGGAGCTGGTCCGGGGCGGCACGGTCGAGGACTTCCTGGAGGCGGGCCCGGCCGACGACACCGCCCTCGCCGACCTGTTCGGCCAGGTGGACACGATCACCGAGCAGGAGCTGCCCGCCCGCGCCGAGCTGATCTCGCTCTTCGAGGGCGACACGGCCGCCTTCGTCGACACCGCCCTCGACGTGGTCTACGAGGAGCGCGCCGAGGACCTGGTCGGCCTGTCGTCCGGCACCGACGCCAAGGGCGGCGCCTACTTCTCGCTCTCCCCGGCCAAGGCCCCCGACCTGCTCCACCGCCTCAAGGCCCTGCCGCCCTCCTATCTGAAGGAGCAGCGGGTCGCCGAGCGGATGCTGGTCACCTTCGACCGTACCCTCGCGCAGCGCAAGCTCACCGAGGCCAGGGACAGCAGCACCACCATGTGGCCGGAGGTCTCCTTCCTCACCGACATCCACCCGGTGGTGGAGTGGCTGACGGACAAGGTCCTCGTCGAGTTCGGTCCCCAGGAGGCCCCGGTCATCACCACCCCGCACGTCGACGGGCCGGTGTTCCTCGTCCAGGGCATCCACTCCAACGCCCTCGGCCGCCCCACGGTGGTGCGCTGGATGGCCGTGACCGGGCTCGGTGCCGACGACGGCGCCGGGACGCCGGAGGTACGTCCCATGGCGGACGCGCTGCGTGACGCGAAGGTCGGCCCGCGGCTCGCCCGCACCGGCGGCCCGCGCGACCTGGACCGGCTCCAGGCCCTCGTCCCGGCCGCCGTCGCCGCCGCCCGCGCCCACCTGGAGGCGGGCAGGGCCCAGTGGGAGGAGCGGATCAGCGAGCCGCTGGCCGCCTACCGCGACCATGTGGCCCAGTGGCGCACCGAATCCCTGCTGCCCGGCATCACCGGCCGCCGGGAACGCCTCGTCGAGGAGACCGCCGACGAACTGGCCCGGCTGCTGGACCAGTTGCACACCACCGGCCGCCCCCTGCTCCGCGTCCTGGCCGTCCTCGACCGCCCCGGTGACCCGGACGCCCCCGGCGCCGACGAGGACGACGACTCCTCGGGCGGGCCCTTCGCACCCGACGCCCACCCGTCCGACGCCCAGGCGGAGAACTGACGTGACGTACGACTCCCTGGTCAACCACGGCGACTACCTCTCGGCCCACTATCTCGCCGAAGTCCTCCCCAAGGACCTCAAGGCCAAGGACGGCCTCCTCTCACGCTGGGCCGCCTTCGAGGAGCAGGAGCGCCGCCGGCACGCCGACGCCGTCGCCGAGGCCAAGCGCCAGGGCCTCGACCCCGACTCGGTGCCTCCGCGCGCCCGCACACCCCGCGAGGGACTGCGTGCCCTGCACGGTCCCTACTTCGCGAGCCGCGCCGCCCTCGCCCAGGACGCGGAAGCGCTCGCCGACAGCGGCGCGCCCGAACCCGAGGGCTGGCGGAAGCGGTTCACCGAAAGCCACCTGGACACCCTGCACGCCCTCGGCTATACCGACGCCCACGAGCAGACCGTCACCGTCCACCGTGCCGACCGGGCGTACACCCTCCAGGTCGCCCTCGCCGAATCCGGCCTGTACGCCGTCTCCTGCGGCTGGACCACCGAGCCGGACGCCGCGCTCGACCCGGACGGCGCGGGCCGCCTGCTCCACCCCGTGGACCTGGAGGCGTCGGCGGCTCCCCTCGAAGACGCCAAGGCCCTCACCGACTTCCTCTTCGCCTGCGACACACCCCCGCGCTACGTGCTCCTGCTCGTCGGCGGCGTCATCGTCCTCGCCGACCGCCTCGCCTGGCCGGAGGGCCGCTACCTGGCCGCCGACCTCGACGCGGCCCTCAACCGGCGCGACGACCGCCACGGCGGTGAACTCGACACGGTGGCCGCGCTGTTCGGCGCCGACTCGCTGCGCATCCCCTCCGAAGGCGGCACCGCGCCGCTCGCAGGCTTCCTCGACAAGTCCGGCAAGCACGCCGTCGGCGTCTCCACCGAGCTGCGCGAGGGCCTGCGCCTGAGCGTCGAGTGGATCGCGAACGCGGTCCTGGAGCGCCTGCGCGACCCGGAGAACGGCGTCACGCCGGCCGACCTCGACGACCCGGCCCGCCTGGCCAAGGAACTCAGCCGCGAGTCGCTGCGCTACCTGTACCGGATCCTGTTCCTCCTCTACGCGGAGGCCAGCCCCGCCCTCGGCATCCTGCCCTCCGACTACCCCGAGTACGAGCAGGGCTACGGCCTCCAGCGCCTCGGCGACCTCGTCCTGCGCGACCTCGTCGGCGAGCGCTCCCGGCGCGGCTTCCACCTGTACGAGTCGCTGGAGCTGCTCTTCGACAAGGTCGAGCACGGCCACCGCCGCTACGGCACCGAGCCCGAGGACCTGGCCGCCGAGGCCGCCGCCCGTGAGGCCGCCGAGGCGGAGCGGGAAGCGGACCGGCTGCTCGCCGACGGTGCGATCACCCGCGCCGAGCACACCGAGCGCGTCCGTGAGGCCGACCGCGTCCGCCGCGCCGCCGCCCGCAGCACGAGCGCGGGTCTGCGTTTCGAGGCCCTGCGCTCGGAGCTGTTCACCAAGGAGGCGGTCCGCCTCATCGCGGACGACCAGATCGAGAACCCGGCCTACCGGGGCGGCGAGGGCGAGAAGCGCCGCCCGTTCCTCGACACCCGGCTGCGCAATGAGACCCTGCACAAGGTGCTGCGCCGCCTCATGCTGACCCAGGGCCGGGGCAGGGAGCGCGGCGGGTTCATCTCGTACGCCCAGCTCGGCATCAATCAGCTCGGCGCGGTGTACGAGGGCCTCATGTCCTACACCGGCTTCATCGCGGAGGAGGAGCTGTACGAAGTCGCCAAGGGCGGCGACCCCTCGGGCGGCAGCTGGATGGTCCCCGCCTCACGCGTCCAGCACTACAAGGACGACGTCTTCGTCCAGCGGACGAACCCGGAGACCGGCCGCCGCGAGCGGGTGGTCCACCCCGAGGGCGCGTTCGTCTACCGCCTGGCCGGCCGCGACCGCCAGACCTCCGCCTCCTACTACACGCCGAAGTCCCTCACCGAGGTCACGGTCGAACTGGCCCTCAAGCACCGGCTCGACCAGGACGGCACCACCACCCCGGCCAGGGAACTCCTGGAGTGGAAGATCTGCGAACCGGCCCTAGGCTCGGGCGCGTTCCTCAACGAGGCCATCGACCAGGTCGCCGCCGAGTACCTGCGGCGGCGCGAGCACGAGCTGGGCCGCCGGGTGGATCCCGAGCTGCGGCAGATCGAGCTCCAGAAGACCAAGGCGTACATCGCCCTGCACAACGCGTACGGCGTCGACCTCAACGCCACGGCGGTGGAGCTGGCGGAGGTCTCCCTCTGGCTCAACTCCATGCACCCCGGCATGCGGGCCCCCTGGTTCGGCCTGCACCTGCGGCGCGGCAACTCGCTCATCGGCGCGGGCCGCAAGGTCTACAGGGCTGATGTCCTGACGGATGGTGGGTGGCTGGCGAAGAAGAACACCCTCCCGCCGACCGACCTGCCGTTCCGGGACGGCCCATTGCCCGAGGGCGCGGTGCACCAGTTCCTGCTGCCCGCGATCGGCTGGGGCGCGGTCGCCGCTGAACCGGAGGCGAAGAAGCTCGCGGCGGACGAGGCCAAGGCGCTGGCCACATGGCGCAAGGGTGTGCAGAAGGCGCCGAAGGGACCGAAGCCGTTCCAGGAGCGTGGCGAGGAGACCGCCGAGGCGCGGCAGAAGCGCTACGACCGGTGGCGCAAGGCGGCGGACAAGACCGAGCTGGGCCGCTTGCAGGGCCTGGCCCGCCGCGCCGAGTTCCTGTGGTCACTGGTCGCGATTCGCCTGGAACTCTCCGAACGGGCGGTCGCCCGGCGCGTCGACGTGTGGGGCGCGGACTGGCTGGAGCAGTCCTCGGAGGCGGAGGACAAGCAGAAGGTCCTCGACGACCTGACCCGGTACGGCACCCCGTACTGGCGGCTGAAGACCGTGATGGACGCGTGGTGCGCGCTGTGGTTCTGGCCGCTGGACAGGGTCGGCGAACTCGACGGCACGGACCCGGAGTACGCGGCCCAGGAAGCCGCAGCGTCGGCCCGGGCCACAGAGCGTCCCGGGCCTGTCCCGCTCCGCGATGTCGCCGACTGGCTGGACTTCCTGGAAAGCGTCCTCGGCAAGGTCGACATGCCCGAGAGCTCACTCCTCTCCGGCATCGAGAACCTCACCCCGGACGAGGCTCTGAACCGGCTGTCCGACGTGGAGGACAGCCTGCCGGGCTTCCTCGGCATGCGACCGGCCGTGCTGCTGCCGTTCCGCTACCCGTGGCTGAACACGGTCGAGGACATCGCCGGCACGACGGAGAAGGACATAAAGGCGGAGGACGGCCACGGCTTCTTCCACTGGGAGCTGCACTTCGCGCATGTGTTCCGGGGGCCGGGGGGCGGGTTCGACCTTCAGGTGGGGAATCCGCCCTGGGTGCGGCCGGAGTGGCTGGAAAGCCAGGTGCTGGCGGAGCTTGACCCCTGGTTCATGCTCGCCGAGCAACCGTCGGCGACGGAGCGGCGAGAGAAGAAGGCGTTGCTGCTGGGGGATGCGGGGGCACTCAGGTACTACCTGCGGGAGCTGGCAGCAACAAGCGGGATCTCGGAGATGCTGGGGTCGCCTGCCGCCTACTCGGTGCTCGCCGGAACCCGCCCAGACCTCTATCGAGCCTTCATGAGCCGGGTTTGGAGCAACCTTGGGCAGGGCGGCATGGCGGGCCTCATCCACCCGGATACGCACTTCGGAGGCGTAAAGGACGGGCGGCTTCGTGGCGCGGCCTATCGGCACCTACGGTTGCACGCCGGCTTTATCAACGTGGGAAACTGGGCCTTCGAAGCAAGCCGGAACACTGAGTTCGGCGTGCACATTTATGGCAGCCGTCAGGACGTGGTCCATTTCAACAACCTCAGTCGCTTGTACGGCGTTGAGCCGCTGCTGGCGTCTCTGGACCACGACGGCTGGGGCGAGGTGCCCGGTATGAGGCATGCCGGTACCTGGGATCTGCGACCACATAAGGCGCGAGTGATCGAGGTCGACGACTCCGTATTGGCGGAATGGCGACGGCTGACCGGAGACATGGACATTCCTGAGTCTCAGGCTGCGCTGCTCCAGCCGACCACCACGGCGGAGCAGGGGGCGATTGAGGCGCTCTCAGCTGTTGGCGTGAGACTTGGGCAGCATAAGCCGCCCATCAGCCAGGGGTACAACGAAACGAACGGCAAGAAGGACGGGTTCATTGCCTGGTCCACGTCCCAACCAGCCTCGCTGTCAGAGCTGGTCCTTCAGGGACCGCACTTCGGCATTGCTACTCCGATCAGCAAGCAGCCGAAGGTGCCGTGCCGAGGCAACCACGACTGGACCGCGTTTGATCTGACGTCCCTTCCCGCGGACGCCGTCCCACGGACGAACTATGTCCGCCCTGAATCGTGTTCGCTCAAGAGGTACGAAGGCGAACAGGACCGCTGGCTAGACCGAGCGCGACTCAGAGTCGACTGGCAGCCGAGCGCTGAGGAGTGGGCGGGCCGCAGTGATGTTCTGACAGAGGACGAGCTGAAGCTGGATGACGGTGAGCAGCGGGAGTTGCTGCGCGAGCGATTGTGGTCCTTCCGGCCCTACACCCAGTTCTACCGGCTGGCCTGGCGCGTCATGATCCCGTTCAATACGGAGCGGAGTCTGTTTCCGGCACTTATCCCGCCAGGTCCGGCGCATGTGGATGCCGTCAATTCAATGGCGCTGGAGTGCAATCGAGTTACTGCCTTGAACGCAGGCTTCTGGTACTCGCTGCCATTCGACTACCTACTTCGAATCACGGGTCGTTCGCACCTGCGCGTCGCCGAAGCCTTTGCAATGCCTTACGCTGACCCGGTTCACCCCCTCGCAAGTCCTCTTCTTCTGCGGACCCTTCGACTCAGCTGCCTCACCGACGCGTACGCGCCACTCTGGGGCGAGCTCTACGAAATGACCTGGCCTGGTTATGAGGATTGGGGTGTGGAGTGGCCCTACCTTGCGCCGCTTGCCAGCGGGATTGGGAAAGAATGGAGACACGGCACACCTCTTCGGACGGAGTACGAGCGTCGTGCCGCCCTTGTGGAGATCGACGCCCTGGTGGCGGTATGGCTCGGCATGAGCGCGGACGAGCTTATCGCCATTCACAAGGCGCGGTACGCGATCCTTGCCGATCGGGAATCACACATGTGGTTCGACGCCAGCGGGCGTCAACTGGCCAAGGACCCGTATGCCCACGGTCACGGCCAGACCAAGGAGCACTACGAGCACTTCCTCGCCTACCAGAAGAAGGAGCGGCCCGAGCCCCCCGAGGGCTACACCGCCCCCTTCTACAAGGCTGACCGCGAGAAGGAGATGCGTGAGGCGCACGCTCACTTCTCCGCGCGGCTTCAGGAAGCCGTCGACACAGGCAAGTGGATGCCGCCTGCCCGCTGAACGGCAGCGTCCCGTGCCGGACCTGTCCAGCACGGGACGCAGGCCGAAGGGTCAGTCGCCGAAAATGCTGGCCAAGTCCGCCGCCACCGCGCCCCTGCCGTCACGGCTCGACATTGTGATGGACGGCGCATACAGCAGGCTGGATGATGTTGCGCTTATGTCCAGCTCGGTGCAGTCCCTTTCGGGTCTCCGAACGGCACTGGTCGACCAGTGAGGGCGTCCAGGAGGAGGCGGTCACCGAGCGGCTGCGACAGTTCCACCCTCAGGTTCTGTTCGATCATCTCGGCGGAGCATGGGCCGCTTTCTGCCCCCTTGAGAGAGGCGTGCAACACGACGCTCTCCTTTGTCTCCAGCGCTTTGACGACGGGGCTGTCGTCGCAGGATCCGTGAGTGGCCCGCACAGTCACGGAACGGCCATCTGCCGCCGTTCCGGCCAGCCGGGCGATGCTCCTGAGACCGCCGGCAGTCCCTTGCCGGGCTTGTCCGATCGGCGGCTCGGGAAGCTTTGAGGGGGTTACGGCGACACGCTTGAGCGGGGTGTCGTAGCTCTCCAGCGTGAACAACCATGCGGGAACGGCTGCGTTGCCACGGCTGGTCACGATGGTTGTCGTGCCGAGCCGAGCCCCCGTCACGGTCAGGTGCGGTCCGGCGCTGCGGTTGAGAGCTAACGACTGGTATGCCTTCTTCGCCTCCATCAGCGGGCGGCTGAGATCTTTCCCGTTTCCCCAGTCCACCTTCCCGAGGGCGGGGGCCTTGATGGGCAGATCGCCACCCAGAACGAAGTTCTTCGTTTCGAAGGCTCGCTCGTCTGCCTTGCTCCCGCGCCGGTCACGCGGATCGGGCACCCGCGCAAGCGAGTGGAGCAGCCCGGCGGCCCCACCAGCGGCCCGGTCGGCGTGAGGGCGCCACAGCGGGCGCGACGGGCGTAGGAGATGACGGAGCGACGAGCACAACAACCTCGCGGATCTCGAAGCGTAGAGAACTCCATGAGCCGCAAGTGCCGTGCTCGACTTACATCCGATACCCGCTCGTGCCCCACATGGTCAAACCTGGCGAACGTGACTCTCCCCGGGGCTCTGGGGTCAGCCCTGGGCGGCGTACGTGATGAAGTCGCTCCACGCGGCGGGGGAGAGGGCGAGTTCGGGGCTCCGCTGGTCCTTGGAGTCCCGGACGTGGATCGCCTGCGTGCCCTTCGCCACCTCGACGCAGTCGTCGCCATCGGAACCGCTGTAGCTGCTCTTGAACCAAGCCTGTTCGTCGATGCTGCTCATAGCGCTCCTCGAAGTTGCTTCAGCAGGCCTCTTGAGTCCTCGGAGGAGAGGGCCTGTGAGCGCAGTTTCGCATACCGCTGGAACGTGATGCTGACCTCCTTGGGGTCGGAGATCAGCATGCCGCCACGCTGTCCCTCCGCGTACCCGAACCACTTGGTGTCCTGCGTTTCTAGGAGCCTCAGCGGTCCGTCAAACCCCGCATGATCCGGCTGGTATCGCGGCATGATCTGCAACTCGACGTTGAACTGCACCGACCGCTCCAGCAGATGGTCGAGCAACTCCCGCATCACGTCGGGCCCGCCCGTACCTCGTTCGACAAGCGCCTGCTCGATGATGAAGCTGAACGCGATCGGTGGCCTGCGCTCGAACAGTTGCTGGCGTTCCAGTCGAGCTGCAACCTGCTTGGCCACCTGCTCCTCGTCCTTCACGGGCGGCACGCTTTCCGTCACGGCTCGCGCGTACCGCTCGGTCTGGAGCAGTCCGGGGATCACCCGGCACTCGTAGGTCCACAAGGTCACAGCCTGCGCCTCCAGCCGAGCCCACTGCCGGAACCAACTCGCCAGCCCCGCCTGCCGCGACAGATGCGGCGCCGCCCTCCGAAGGGCCCCCGTGCCCCCGAGGACCGGCTCCGCGCGCTCCACGAAGTCCCGGTCCGGCATCCGGCGGCCCTGCTCGACCGAGGCGACCGTGTGCTTCGAGTAGCCGACCAGCGTGCCGAACTCCTCCCGGCTCAGGCCCGCGTGTTCGCGTAAGGCCTGGACGACCGCGCCGAAGGTGCGCAGACTGTCCGACGCCCCCGGTTCCGCGCCGCCCGCGCCCGTACCGCCGTCCGTGCTCTCGTAGGCCACCGCCGGACACCTCCCGTGCCACCCGCCCGCCGTAACGCTTCTGACTCCGTTCATGGTCACGCACGGTGACGCGTACTGTCCACGGAATGTGCGCGTACGCTGACCCAGCGTACGCGGGGTCGCCCTGGTGAATCGCCTGATTCAGCGTCACATTGGGCATATGACACCACCGTCCACCCCCACAACCCGCCGAGCGCCCGTCACCGTACGTGTGTTCACCCAGCGGTTCAGCTCCACCCCGCGCGGCGCCCGCCTCGCCCGCCGGCTCGCACTGCACCAGCTCGACACCTGGGGCGTGCCGTACGGCAGTGAGGCGTCCGACACCGCCGCCCTGCTCGTCGCGGAACTCGCCGCCAACGCCGTCACGCACGGCCGCGTCCCCGGCCGGGACTTCGAGGTCGCCGTCAGGCTCCTCGGCCGGACCCTGCGCATCGAGGTCTCCGACACCCGGGGCGAGGAGCGGCCCGTCGGCCCCGGCGCGCCCCGCCCGGCGCTCCCGCCGCTCGCGGAGACCGGCCGGGGCATGCTCCTCGTGGAGGCCCTCGCGGACCGGTGGGACGTCCTCGACCGCGTCCCCGTCGGCAAGACGGTCGTCGCCGAGCTGGATCTGCCGCGCTGACGGGCGCCGACAGGCCCGGACGATCTCGCTGACAGGCCACGACGCCGTCTATAGGCTGTGCCGGGCACGGCATCGGGCGGCGGAGGGCAACGGGGAGCATGGCGGACCTGGAGGACAGCGGCGGCGGCCGGGGCGCCGGGCGGCACCGGCCGGCGCGACCCCGGGGGTACGCCGTACCGGAGGACGTCGAGGGCGGGCCCGACGCGTTCTTCCTGCCGCTGGGGCCGCCCCTGGAGATCGGGTCCGACGGCCGGCCGACCGGCGTCGAGCTGGAGCTTCCCTCCGACGACGAGGAGGGGGAGGAGGGCCCCTACAGCGACGCCGACGGCATCTCCGCGCCGTTCCGGCCCGACAGCATCAAGATCCACACGGAGACCACCACCGTGGACCTGCTGCTGTCCCGGCTGCGGGAGGGCATGATCGACCTCGCCCCGGACTTCCAGCGCCGGGCCGGGATCTGGAGCGACCGCGCGCAGAGCCGTCTGATCGAGTCGCTGCTGCTGCGCATCCCGATCTCCAACCTCCACATGGCCCAGGACGACGAGGACAAGTGGGCCGTGGTGGACGGCGTCCAGCGGCTCACCGCCATCGCCCGGTTCATGGAGCCCAAGCTCACCGGCCTAGGTCCCCTGACCCTCCGGGGCATGGACTACCTCTGGAAACTCGACGGCAGCACCTACCAGGAGCTGACCGGACGGCTGAAGATCAGGTTGCGCGAGACCCAGCTGACCGTCCACATCATGCAGCAGGGCACCCCGGACACCGTCAAGCACAACGTGTTCTCCCGGATCAACACCACCGGCATGCGGCTGACGCAGCAGGAGCTGCGGCACGCGCTGGTGCGGGGTGCGGCCCGGGAGTTCCTCGCGGACCTCGCCGAGGACCCGGCGTTCGGCGAGGCCACGCAGTGGAGCGTGTCCAACGAGCGGATGGCCGACCGGGAGATGGTGCTGCGCTTCCTCGCCTTCCGCCTGACCAACCCGGCCGCGCACGACGAGAAGGACTTCGACCGCTTCCTCACCGATGTGATGTACCGGGTCAACAACCTCACCGAGGAGCGGCGGGAGCAGCTGACACGGGAGTTCCGCAGGGCGATGCGGTGCGCGCGGGACCTGTTCGGGGAGCGGGCCTTCCGCAAGTGGCGTGACGGGCCGGGGCGTTCGCCCATCAACAAGGCCCTCTTCGAGACGATCTCCGTTCATCTCGCGCTGCTCGACGACCAGGAGCGGGACCGGCTGGTAGCGTCTCGGGAGATCTTGCTCGACCGGTACGCCGAGCTCATGAGGGACTGGGACTTCGACCGGTCGATCTCCATCGGCACCGGCGACCCGGCGAAGATCCGCACCAGATTCCAGTACGTGGCACGGTTGTTCCGGGGGGTAGCCGAACAGTGATCGACCGTCTGACCCTGCACAACTTCAAGGCGTTCCGCGACGCGTCCTTACCGCTGGGGCCGCTCACCCTCCTGACCGGGCTCAACTCGTCCGGCAAGAGCAGCGTCCTCCAGTCGATCGCGCTGCTGCGCCAGTCGTTCGAGGCGGGCGACCTCGCGGTCTCCGAGTACCTGCGCGAGGCGCAGCGGGCCGGACTGCGGCACAGCGTCGCCAACCAGGGCTTCCTGCTCAACGGCGAACTCGTCGGCCTCGGCACCGGAGAGGACGTCCTGCACGAGGACTTCGCGGGGGACGAGGCCCGGATCGGTCTCGCCGTCGACGAGGGGCCGTACCACTACGGCTGGACCGTCGACTACGACCCCGAGCAGAACCTGCTGCCGCTGCGCGACGTGGACCTGCCGTCCACCTCCGAGGGGTCCGCGGCACCGACCGGTCCCGAAGCCGTGGCCCCGTCGTTCCTCACCGCGCCCTTCCAGTACCTGCACGCCGACCGGATCTCGCCCGCCGAGTTCTACCCGCGTGACCACCACGCCGCCGTCGGCCGGGGCTTCCTCGGCGTACGGGGCGAGCACACCGTCAACTTCCTCCGCCACCACGCCCGGGACGAGGTCCCCAAGGGCCCGCTGCACCATCCGCGCGCCGAGTCCGATTCCCTGCGCGAACAGGCCGCCGCCTGGATGGGCGACCTGTGCCCCGGAGTGGACATCCAGGCCGACCCCATCGAGGGCGCCGACGCCGTGCGCCTCTCCTACGGGTTCCAGGGCACGCTCGGCCCCACCCGGCGCCGCCGGCCCAGCCACGTCGGCTTCGGCCTCACCTACGTCCTGCCGGTCGTGGTGGCCTGCCTCACCGCCCGTCCCGGCTCCCTGGTCCTCCTGGAGAACCCGGAGGCGCACCTCCACCCGCAGGGCCAGACGCAGATGGCGACGCTCGCCGCCGCGGCCGCCGCACAGGGCGCGCAGGTGATCATGGAGACGCACAGCGACCACGTCATCAACGGCGTGCGGCTCGCCGTCAAGCAGGGACGGATCACCCCCGGACAGGCGGTGTTCCACTACTTCCGCGGCGACGGCACCGGCGTGGAGGTCGTCAGCCCGCGCGTCGACGCGGACGGCATGCTCGACCAGTGGCCCACCGGGTTCTTCGACGAGCTGGAGAACACGCTCGACCAGCTCATCGGCTGACACGCCCGCCTGGGGAGGCGGGCAAGGCGCACACATCGTCGCGGAGGGGGAGACGTGCCGCAGCTGTTCCTGAACGAGAAGTCCTGTGAGTCGAAGGCAGATCCGGAGCGGGTCAACCGCGCCATGACCGAGATGGTCAGGGCCGTGCTCGCGGTGGCCAGGGAGGACCGGGCGGGGACCCGGCTCTTCTCCCGGGAGCCCGTCAACGCGTTACAGCTGGCCCAGGGCCACGCCATCGGCAAGTGGATCGGCACCCCGGGTGCCAGGGACCTGTGGGTGCGCCTGCTCCAGATGCAGACCAAGTGGCCCCACCGGGAGGCCTTCCCCGAGGGGGAGACCCACTCCGACGTGGAGTACCGGCACGACGGGCAGGCGGTCGAGGGGCTCGGGTCGGCGCACCTGACCGGTGGTCTCGGGGTGTCCCTGCCCGTCGAGCCGTGCTGGGACGCCGACCGGCTCACCCTCGTACGGGAGGAACTCCTCGACGACGAGGACGGCGGCTCCGCCCTCACGAGCGTCGAGGTGGAGCACGCCGCCCGACGGGAGCACGTCGCCACGCACCTGTCGTGGATCCGCCGCGGCGCGGACGGTGTCCGGCAGAAGGCCGTCGAAGGCCTGCGGTCCGGCACCGAGCTGTGGCGACTGAAGGCGGAGCTGTGGCCGCACCTCCAGTTCACACGGCTCGCCGAGCAGTACTTCACCGAGCTGCCCGAGGTGTGGGTGCAGCCGGTGGGGGAGCGGCTCGGAGAGCTCCAGGACGCGGTCAGCGACTGGAACCCGGACCGGCAGCCCATCGCGCCCCAGTGGCGTTCCTACGTACGGACCGAGTTCGAGGCGCGTCGGCGCCTGTGCTGGTTCACCGACGACGACGGCGAGAACCGCCTGTTCGACTGGCACTGCGACTTCCTGCCGTCGCCGGGCCGGATGCACTTCCGGCTGCTCCACGAGGAACGCACCCTGCGCATCGCGTACGTCGGGCGGAAACTCGGCAAGTGAGGCGGGCCCGGGGCCGCACCACCTCCCCCGATACCGTGGGCGGTGAACGGGCGCCCCCGGCAAGCCCGTCCCGGCACGACCAGCACCAAGGAGGACCGCGCGTGCGTCCCACCCTCGCCGCCGACCAGGTACGGGCCAGCCTGAGCCAGTACCTCGCGACGACGTACGCGCTGGCCGACGAGAGCACCCGCCGCGCGCTGGAGAACTTCCTCGGCGACGCCGACGACGGCATCTTCCGCGGCCCCTACCTCCGGGTGCGCACACCGTTCCGGACCGCCGAGGGAGAAGACTGGAAGCGGCACCTGGTCTGGCATCCCGAGCTGACCCCGTACCGGCACCAGGAAGCCGCCTGGGAACGGCTGTCCACCCTGCACGGACCAGCGCGGCCCACCCTCGTCACCACCGGCACCGGATCCGGCAAGACCGAGTCGTTCCTGATCCCGCTGCTCGACCACTGCTACCGGGAACGGCTGGCCGGCCGGGAGGGCGTCAAGGCGATCCTGCTCTACCCCATGAACGCGCTCGCCACCGACCAGGCCCACCGCATCGGCGAGCGGCTCGCCGACGTCAAGGACACCCGGCTGCACGACGCCGGGGTGCGGGCGGCGCTCTACATCGGCGACACACCGTCCCAGGACTTCAAGCAGGCCAACCCCGCGATCGCCGTCGACCGCGACGAGATCCGGCGCACCCGGCCGGACATCCTGATCACGAACTACAAGATGCTCGACCTGCTCCTCCAGCGGCCCGAGGACCAGCGGCTGTGGCAGGACTCCGCACTCGCGTACGTCGTCCTCGACGAGTTCCACACCTACGACGGCGCCCAGGGCACGGACGTGGCCATGCTGCTGCGGAGGCTCGGCTCCGTCACCGGGCTCGCGCGGCCCGGCCGGCCGCTCGGGCCGGTCTGCCCCGTCGCGACGTCGGCCACCCTTGGCGCGAACGGCCCCGACAGAGACGGACGGGGCACGGACGGGCGGGGCGGGACCGGGCGGCCGGGCGGCGGACCCGGCATGCTGGAGGTCGCCGAGCAGGTCTTCGGCGTGCCGTTCCCGCCCGACTCGGTCGTCGGCGAGGACCGGCGCTCCACCAAGGACTTCACCGGCGAGTGCGACTTCACCCTGCCGTTTCCCTCGCCCGAGGAGGTCACCGGCCTCGGCGACCCCACCCGCGACCCGGGCGCCATGGACGACCTCGTCGCCGCGTTCACCGGCCGGAGCGGACCGACCCCCGAGGAACTCGGGGCGGTGCTGCGCCGCCACCGGCTCACCGCCGCCGTCCTGGAGATCCTCGACGGCACCCCCAAGACCCTCACCGAGATCACCGAGGTGCTGCCCCGCTACGCCTACCACTGGGGCATGGCCGTGCAGCAGCGGCCACGGATCGCCGCCCAGGCCCTCGCCCGCTACGTCGCCCTCCTGTCGTACGCCCGTGACCCCGAGCACCCCGGACGGCCGCTGCTGTCCATCGAGGTCCACCACTGGGTGCGCTCGGTCTCCCGCGTGCTACGGGGCATCAGCGCGGCCCGCGCCGAGTTCCGCTGGGACGACGAGCGGGTGACCTCCGGCGGCGCACTGGCCCGCAAGGACCAGAGCACCGCCGCCCGGCCGTCCCCGTACGACGGAGAGGGCCCCGCCGTACCGCTCGACGCCGCCGAACAGGCCGCCGTACCGGCCGGCGACAGTGCCCCGCCGCCCGCCGAGGTCTTCCTGCCCGCCGTGTTCTGCCGCGAGTGCGGGCGCTCCGGCTGGGCCGCGTACTCACCGGAGGTCGACCCGGCCGAACTCGACCTGACCGCCACGAAGATCCGCCGCGCCTCGGTGAGCCGCGACAAGCGCCGGGTGCGCAACATGATCGCCGCGACTCCCCAGGAGGTGCACGAGGCCGCCTTCGCAGCCGGGGCGGAACAGCGGCGTGGCGGGCCCGCCGTCATGGTCCTGGAAGGCAGCGGCGGACGGCTGCGCCCCCTCTCGCCCGAAGCCGACTTCACCAGCCCGGTCAACGGCGAGGGACCACGCCGGCCCGCACCCCTGCACAACGCGGCGTTCGTCCACGTCGACCTCGACGGCGACCGGGCCGCGGAACGCGACCAGTGCCCCGCCTGCCGCACCTTCAACTCCATCCGCTACCTCGGCACCGGCCTCGCCGCGCTCGCCGCCGCCGCCATCACCCAGCTCTTCACCGGCGGCGAACTGGACAAGAACCTGGGCGAGAACAAGACCCTGCTCTTCAACGACTCCGTCCAGGACGCCGCCCACCGTGCCGGATACGTCGCCAGCCGCTCGTACACGTTCTCGCTGCGCGCGCTTCTCGCCAGCCGCATCGACGAGGACGAACCCACCACCCTGAACGACCTGGCCGCCGACCTGATCGCGGACGTCGTCGACAGCAAGGCGGTGCAGGCCGCCGTCATCCCGCCGGACCTGCACCTGATCCGCGGCGTGGACATCCTGCTCGCCGGCCGCAGCCGCGGCTCGCGGCCCACGTGGGAACTGATCGCGCAGCGCCTGGCGTTCGCCACCGTCATGGAGTTCGGACTGCGGTCCCGGCAGGGCCGCACCCTCGAACTCACCCGCACCGTCGCCGCCGACGTGCCCCTGACGGACCCCGACGCCGTGGCGGACCTCGTCCACGAGATCCTCCTCACCACACCGGGAGAGATCGCACTCCCCGACGGATCGGCGCCCGGCCCGGATCAGTACCTCGGTTTCGTCCGGGGCCTGCTCGAACGGCTGCGCATCCGGGGCGCCGTCCGGCACGCCTGGCTGGACCCCTGGCTCGACCAGGCCGGAGTGCGCCGGTGGGCGATCTGGGGCGGACGCGAACCCGGCATGCCCGCCTTCCCCCGCGGCGTCTCCGCGCCCGCCTTCCTGCTCGGCTCACCCAAGCAGGGCAGCGAGGACTTCGACGTGCTCACCGGCCGGCTCGGCTGGTACCAGGACTGGGCCGTGCGCGCCCTCGGCCTGCGCCGGGAGGCCGCCGCAGGTTTCCTCGCCCGGCTGCTGCCCGCGCTCGCCGACACCGGCGTCCTCTCCGCACGCACCGCGCTCGACGGCGCCACCCGCGTCTACGGACTCCAGCCCGGCCACATCCAGGTCCGCCGACTCGCCGACGACATCCTGCCCGACGCCACCGCGCACTGCCCGCGCTGCTTCTGGGAACAGACCATCCACCCCGACCTCGCCGACCGGTGGCACGGGCAGCCGTGCCCCCGCTACCGCTGCGGGGGGACCCTCGGCACCGGCCGTGACCTGGACAGCGGCCTGCGGCAGAGGGACTTCACCGACGACTTCTACCGGCGCATGTACCGCGACGCCGGGGTCTTCACCATCAACACCGCCGAGCACACCGGCACCCTCAGCCGCGCCAAGCGCGAAGCGGTCGAGCGGGCCTTCCGAGAGGGCACCGACGTCCACTACGCCAACCCGCAGGTACTGTCCTGCACCCCCACCCTCGAACTCGGCATCGACATCGGCGACCTGTCGGCCGTCGTCCTCGCCTCACTGCCGAAGGGACCGGCCAACTACATCCAGCGCGTCGGCCGGGCGGGCCGCTCCACCGGCAACGCCTACCTGCTCACCATGGTCGACCGCGGCCCGCGCGACCGCTACTACCTCGAAGAACCCCGGATGATGATCGCCGGGGACGTCCTGCCGCCCGGCTGCTACCTGTCCGCGGCGGAGATCCTGCGCCGCCAGTACCTGGCCCACCTCCTCGACCTCGCGGGCGCCGGACGGCTGACCGCCCCCGACGGGACACCCCTGCGGCCGCTGCCCGGGCGCGCCACCGACTTGTTCGGGGCCTCGGCCTGGCAGGCCGAGTTCGCCGAGGCCGCGCTCGCCGACGGCGGGCGGCTCGTACAGCGCTTCCTGGACCTGTTCCCGCCGTACGACGAGAGCCGCGGCACCGGCGTCAGCCCGCAGGCCCGCGCCGCCCTCGTCACCTACGCGACCGACCCCGGCGAGGAGGGACTGGCAGGCGCCCTGGAAGCCGCGTGCCGGCGCTGGGAGGACCGCCGGGCCGACCTGCAGCGCCGCAGCGAGGCCATCGACCGGGCTCACGGACTGCTCGTCGCCGGTGACCCCGACCACGAACGGCAGGGGCGCGAACTGCGCGCCGAACGCCGGGACGTGGCACGCGTCTCCCGCGAGATCAGCCACACCACCGCGCACGGCGCCCTCGTCGATCTCGGCCTGCTGCCGAACTACAGCCTGATCGACTCGGCCACCGAGCTGGAGGCCACCCTCACCTGGACCGAGAAGACCACCGACGGCACCGGCGAGAAGCGCAGCAAGACCCTGCGCCACAGCCGTCCCGCGCGCTTCGCGCTCTCCGAATTCGCCCCCGGCAACCACTACTACGCCCAGGGCTACAAACACCGGGTCACCGGACTGGACATCGGCAGCCCCGACCGCCCGGCCTGGCTCTGGTGGCGTGTCTGCCCCGACTGCGGACACGTGCGCACCCACCGTGCCGAACAGGACGCCTCACCCTGCCCCCGCTGCCGGTCCGCGGCCATCGGAGACGTCGGCTGCCTGCACAAGGTCCTCGTGCCGCGCCGCGTCACCTCCCGGGACGAACGCGACGACGTCCGGGTACGGGACGACAGGGACGAGCGGGACGAGCGGCACTACACCGTCGTCCCGGCCGTGGACATCGAAGCGGGCGACGTCGAGCAGGCGTGGAAGCACGAACATGCCACCTTCGGCTGGGAGTTCACCCGCGAGGCTCACATCCGCCACATCAACGTCGGAGCGACCCGGGTCGACGGCGGGGCCGACACCGCCTTCGCCGGACAGGAGGTCCGCCTCAACCCCTTCTGGGTCTGCGACGCGTGCGGCTTCGCCGACCCCGACGGCGGACCCGCCGCTCACGACGCCGCCGACCCTTCCGCGAACGGCAAGTACCATCGCCCCTGGTGCCGCAGACGGCGCGCCGGAGCCGACACCGCACGACGGGGCGAGAGGATCCTGCTCGCCCACGAACTGCGCACCGACGCCCTGCGCATCCTCATCCCCGCCGTCACCGCGCACACCCGGGAACGGCTCGCGTCCTTCAAGGCGCTGCTGCTGGCCGGCATCGCCCGCAGCTACGGTGGCGACCCCGACCACCTCGCGGTCGTCACCGACTCCATGCCCGAGGAACGCGGCGAGAGCGCGCACCGCCGCCACTTCCTCGTGCTCTACGACACGCTTCCCGGCGGCACCGGCTATCTGCACCGCCTCGCCGGCCAGGAGGGCCTCAAGGGCGTCCTGGAGGCCGCCCGCCAGGTGATCGAGACCTGCGTGTGCGTGGGTCAGGGCCGCCCCGCCTGCCACCGCTGCCTGCTGAGGCACGTCACCGACAACGAGTACGCACTCGTCTCCCGCGAGCACGCCCTCGACATGCTGGGCGACCTGTTCGGCCGCACCGCCGACCGGTGGAGCGTCGTACCGGTCGCCACCACCCGGGACATCACCCTGGTGCACCAGGTGGAGAGCGAACTGGAGGCGCTCTTCCGCCGCGGACTCCTGGAATGGGCCGAGCGGATGGACGAGGTCAGCGTCCGCACCGCGCTCACCGCGGACGGCACCAGGGACACGACCCTCCGCTTCACCGCACCCGACGGAACCGTCCGCGGCTGGCAGATGGAAACCCAGACCCCGCTCGGTTTCACCCGGCCGGACGTGGTCTTCCGCAGCACCGACGCGGACCGTCGCGTAGCCGTCTACCTCGACGGATACCGCTACCACGCGAGCCCCGAGCACCTCATCGCGGAGTCGGACGCGGTGAAACGCACCCGGCTGCGCGCGGAGGGCTGGCAGGTCTTCCAGCTCACCTGGGACGACGTGCAGGCCTGGACGGGACAGACCAGACCACAGGCCGACCCCGTGTGGAAGCCGTACCCGAACACCGCGCAGAAGACGGCCATGGACGTCCACCGGCGCATGCACGCAGGGGACACCCGTGACCTGCCGCGCCTGGTGTGGGCCAATCCGGTCGAGACGCTGATCGGCTACCTCACCGACCCCGACCCCGACGCGTGGCGGCGCCGCACCCAGAGCGTGCTCGCGGGCTTCGCCGCAGTGTCGGCGACCAGCAGGGCCCTGGCCGACGGCGAGGAGATCGGCCGCCGGATCGGTGAGGCGCTGCACGGGCGGCGGCTGGCCAAGGGGCAGGGCGCGGTTCAGGTCATGGCGACCCGGGACGCGTCGGGATGCCCGCTCACCATCGCGCTCGACCTGCGCAGAGGACAGAGCGGGGCGGTCTGGACGGCGCTGACCGTACTGGACGACAGCCCGGATGCAGTCACGGCCGGGGAGGCCGCCCACCGCAGGCGCTGGCAGGCGTGGCTCTACTGGAGCAACCTGCTCCAGTTCCTCGACACGGGCGAGGGGGACGGGGTCCAGCTGACGGCCGGGATGCTGCCCGGGTTCGACCCGGCTGAACTGGCGGTCACCGGCGGAGCCGGATGGCTCACCTCCCAGCGGCGGGCGCACGCACCCGCAGCGGAGAGAGGAGAAGCGGCGGCGAAGCGGCCGGACGCCGAGGACACTCCGGCGACCGTGCGCGATCCCGCCTGGGACGAGGTCATCGAGCTCCTTGTCGACGATCCCGGCCTGCCCGCTCTCGCCCGGACCCTCGCCGACCGGGGCCTGCCCGCCCCGGAGGCCGGCTACGAGCTGGGAGCAGCCGCCTGGCCCGCCGAACTCGCCTGGCCCGCCCATCGCGTCGGCGTCGTCCTCGCGCACCGGCCGGGCCCGGGCGGCGAACAGGACATCGATGCCGAACAACGGGACCAGGCCTACCGGGAGGCGGGCTGGCAGGTCCGCACCGCGACGGACTGGGACGCCGACGAACTCGCCGCCCTGGTGAACGGCGACGCCGGCAGTGCGACGAACGACCATGAGGAGAACGAGCGATGACGGTCACCGGCGCGCCGAGGACGGGCGTGACCCTGCGCCTGCTCGACAAGGCCGACAAGGAAATCGTCACACTGGACCGTGCGGTCCTCGGGGCGTTCTACAAGTTCCAGCACGACTTCCGCCGCAACCCGGACGCCGGCGGGTTCCACCTCAAACCACTGGAAGGCCACGACCGGCTCTGGTCGGCACGCGTCAACCGCGAGTGGCGGGCCCTGATGATCCGCCTCGGCGGTGACGACTGGCTTCTCGTCTCGGTCAAGCACCGCAGCCACGTCCACAAGAACCTGGACAGGCTCAACTACGGCATCAACCACGTCACCGGCGCCATCGAGTACGTCGACCTCCAGGTCGTCGAGGAGAGCGTGCTGCGCCGTGACCTCACGCCGCCCGCCACTCCCGCCCCGCCTCCCGCGCCCACCCCCGCTCCCGCACCGCAATCGGACCGGCCGAAGCCGCCGGAGGAGCCCCTTTTCGCCGCGTACACCGACGAGCAGCTCGCGGACCTCGGCGTCGCCGCACCCCTCATCCCGGTCGTCCGGAAGCTCACCACGGACGACGAACTGCTCGGCCTCGCCGAATACGCGCCCCGCCACAGCGCAGAGGTGCTCCTCCAACTGCGCGACGGCGTTCCGTACGACCTGGTCATGGAACTGGTCACCGCGCCCGTCGCCGTGACCGAGCCGGACACGAACCTCGACACCGACGACTGGCAGGCGGCCGTCGACCGCTCCCAGACCGTGGTGATCACCGACGACGAATCCCTGCAGAGCATCCTGGAGGAAGGTGACTTCGGTCGATGGAAGGTCTTTCTCCACCCCACCCAGGAGAAGCTGGTACACCGGCGCTGCTCCGGCCCGGCCCGGGTCGGCGGCGGGCCCGGGACGGGCAAGACGATCGTCGCCCTCCACCGCGTGTGCCATCTCGTGCGAAGGCTTCCTCCCGGTCGTAACAAGCCCGTCCTGCTCACCACGTTCAACAAAAACCTCGCCGCGGACCTGCGGGCCCGGCTGCTCTCGCTCGGTGGCCCCGATGTGCTGGCCCGGGTCGACATCGCCCATGTCGACCAACTCGCGACCCGGGTCGTCAGCGAGGCCGATCCGGGCAACGCCAAGCGGCGGATCGACGACACGGCGGCGCTCCGCGAGTGGCGCGAGCTCCTGGTGGAGGCGGGGGAGAGCCGTTGGAGCGCCGAGTTCCTCAGCGACGAATGGAACCAGGTCATCCTCGGCCAGGCCGTGACCTCCCGCGCGAACTACTTCACCGTGCGGCGTGCCGGACGGGGACGCAGTGTCACCCGCGCCGAGCGCGCCGGTATCTGGCAGCTCGCCGAGCGCTTCACCCAGCGGCTCGAGACCAAGGGGCTGGAGACCCACCGCCAGGTCGCGGAGCGGGCCGCGCGGCTGGAGATGGCCCGCAAGGCCAGGATCGACAAGCGGGCGGAGGAACGCGAGGAACGAGGAGGACAGGACAACCTCCACATCGAGGCCGGCTCCGGTGCGTGGCTGCGCTACCGGTACCGGCACATCGTGGTCGACGAGGCACAGGACCTCAGCGCCGCCCACTGGAAGATGCTGCGTGCCATGGTGCCGTCCGAGCCCGACGACCTCTTCCTCGTCGGCGACACGCACCAGCGGATCTACGACAACCAGGTCACCCTCGGCAGCCTGGGCGTCCACATCCGCGGCCGCTCCTCCCGTCTGACACTCAGCTACCGCACGACCCGGGAGATCCTCCGCGACGCGATCCGGGTGCTGGGCGACGCCGACTACGACGATCTCGACGGCGGCGCCGACACCCTCGCCGGATACCGCTCGGTCCTCCACGGCCCGGCCCCGTCGCTGCGCGGCGCGCGGAGCTGGGACGAGGAGATGGACCTCGTCGTGGAGCAGTTGCGGGCCTGGCACGACGTGCCCCGCGAGTCCACGGCCATCTGCGTCCCGACCAACGACATGGTCACCCAGCTCGCCGACCGGCTCGTCCGGCGCGGCATCACTCCGACCGAGATCACGCAGGACGGGCCGCGGAGCGACCAGGGCGTCCACATCGGCACCATGTACCGCTTCAAAGGACTGGAGTACCGCTGCCTGATCATCGCCGGGGTTGCCGAGGGGCTCGTCCCCCGGGCCTCGGTGGACGCCTGGGAACACACTGACCCGAGCCGCCACCAGCGAGAACTGCACCGGGCACGCTCGCTGCTCTTCGTTGCGGCGACCCGCGCCCGTGACGCGCTCGCCATCACCTGGCATGGCGAGCCGAGCCGCTTCCTTTCGCCCTTGCTTCCGTCCCGGTGACAAGAAGCGGGGCTCTCTCATCGACGCTGGAGTGCCACTCGGCCGCGCAGTCCCGCCATGCCCGCTCAGTTCGCCGCCGCACTCGTTCGTTCCACGGCGTGACCCCACGTACGGCAGAGGCGTCTACGGCGACGAGGCGGCCTGCGCGCAGGGGTTGCAGCCGTGCTGCCGCCCGAAGCCCTGAACGTGGCAACCCTTCCCGGAGCGGCCCAGCCCCTCCTCACCTGCCCTCGGAAGTCCCGTAGGCACCCCGTGCGCAATTCCCGCGACGGACCCCTCACTCTCCCCCGTAGAGCAGACGACAGGAAGCTCACCGGGAGGGGAACAGGACGTGGCAGGGCACAGGGGCAGACGTGTCAGGGGTACGGTAGCCGCGGTGGCGGCGATGGCGGCGCTCACCGCGTCGCAGGGGCCGGGGGTGATCCCGGCGCGGGCCTCCGTACCGGCGCCCGGTCAGGCACCGGCCGAGCACGGACCGAGCGTGTCCGGCGACGCCCCCTATCGCACAGCGCTTCCGCCCCTGCGGACCGGGAAGCGCTCGGGTGGCGGGGCGGCCGTGGAGGTGGGCGGAGCGCTGCCGGCGAGTGTGTTCGCCGCCTACCGGAAAGCCGAGGACCGGCTCGCGCGGGAGGCGCCCGGCTGCCGGCTGCGCTGGCAGCTGCTGGCGGCGATCGGGCAGGTGGAGTCGGGGCAGGCGCGCGGCGGAAGGGTGACGCCGGACGGTACGACCGTGGCGCCGATCCTCGGGCCGCGGCTGGACGGCGTGGCCTTCGCGCTGATCCGGGACACCGACGGGGGTGTCCACGACGGGGACACGGCGTACGACCGCGCGGTCGGGCCGATGCAGTTCATCCCGTCGACCTGGGCCCGCTGGGGCGCGGACGGCAACGGTGACGGGCGTACGGATCCGAACAACGTCTTCGACGCGGCCCTCGCCGCCGGACGGTACCTGTGTGCCGGCGGCCGGGACCTGTCCGTCCCCGCCCAGCTGGACCGGGCGATCCTCGGCTACAACCACTCGGCGGCCTATCTGCGCACGGTCAGGGCCTGGTACGCCTACTTCACGGAAGGACACCGCGTGGTGCCGGACGGCTCCGCCGGGCCCTCCTCCGCGCGCCCGGAGCCGTCGCGGCCGGCCGCCACACCGAAGCCGTCGCGGACACCCTCCGCCCGGCCGAGTGCCCCGCCGTCCCGTACCCCGCCGACCCCTGCCTCCCCGGCCCCGGCCCCGGCCGGAACCGGCCCGGCCGCCGAACCCGAGAGGCCGGACGAGCCGCAACTTCCCGTCCCGGGCCCGGACATGAAGCTCCCCGGCGAGAACCTGCTGCCCAGCGGTGCCCCACTCACCAGTAACAGCGCGGACTCGATGACCGTCTCCCCCTCCACAACCGCCGATACCGGGCGGTAATGTCGCCCCCCGCCGGACAGCACGGGACCGGTGGGTGAGCGCGAAGGGGCCCTCATGGCGACGGACATGCCCGCACAGACACGTGTGGAGATACACGCGGCCGACGAGCGGTGGCGCCACATGTGGAGCCACCGCGAGCATTTGCTCAAGGTGGCCCGGCGCAGGTCGATGAGTGCGGAGGACGCCGAGGACGCGGTACACGAGGCGATGCTGCGCGCGGCCGAGCGGCCCGATCTGGACGAGGAGCGGCTCGCGGCCTGGCTGACGACGGTGACGATGCGGCTCTGCGTCGACCGCTATCGGCAGGTGCACCGCGAGGCCGAGGTGCGTACCAGTCCGACGCTCGTCACCCCCGGCCCGGTGCCCGTCGAGGAGGCGGTGTGCGACCGGGCTGAGGCGAAGTGGCTGGCGGTGCGCAGCGGTGAGCTGCCCGCGCGGCAGGCCGAGGCGCTGCGGCTGAAGTCGCAGGACCTGGACGTCGGCCAGGTCGCCGTCCGGATGGGGCTGAGCTACCGGACCGTCGAGTCGCTGCTGGCCCGGGCCCGGCGGACGCTGCGGCAGTCGCTGGCCGCCACGCTCGGGTGCGCGCTGTTCCTGATCGGGTGGGGGCGGTCGCGCGGAGTCGGCAGGGCGCAGGCCGTGGCGGTCGCCTCGACGGCGGCATCCCTGGCGGTGGCGGGGTTCGTGCTGCCGTACGCGCTCGACGGCGGCGGCGGCGGCGGGGGAGGCGGGGGCGGTGCGGCGCCTCGGCCCGCCGTCGCCACGCCGGACGCGGAGACGATGCGGCCGGACGGCGGTGGCGAGGGCGGTACGCGTCGGGGGTCTGAGCCCACGACTGCCGCAGCCGAGCGCGGAGCGGCCGGGGCTCCCGCCGGCGAATCGTTCCTCCCGCTGTCCGTGCCGTCGCTGCCGGAGGTCCCGGTCGTCGCGCAGGTCCCGGATGTCCCGGACCTTCCTCAGGTCCCGGCGGCCCCGCTGCCCGGGCTGTCCGCGCCGGAGGTCCCGCAGGTGCCCGACGCCCCCGGCCTGCCGGTGGAGCTCTCCGCCGTGCCGAGGGACACGGCGGCCACGGCCGTCCCGGAAGCTCCCGAGACATCCAACACGCTGTCCACCTCGTTCCCCGGGCTCGAGCTCACGGCGAGCCCGCTTCCGTAGCGCTGTCAGTAAACCCGCCTCATAGCGCTGCCTGGCGCCGCGCGCAGGTGTTGCCGGGAGACCGATTCGCGGGTGCTGCCGGGCGCCGCGCGCAGGTGTTGCCGGGAGACCGATTCGCGGGTGCTGCCGGGCACCGCGCGCAGGTGCTGCCGGGAACCGGCTCGCGGGCGCTGCCTGGCGCTGCTCGAAGGTGCTGCCGGGAACCGGCTCGCAGGTGCTGCCCGGTGCTGCTCGAAGGTGCTGCCGGGAACCGGCTCGCAGGTGCTGCCTGGCGCTGCTCGAAGGTGCTGCCGGGAACCGGCTCGCGGGTGCTGCCCGGTGCCGCTCGAAGGTGCTGCCGGGAACCGGCTCGCGGGTGCTGCCCGGTGCCGCTCGAAGGTGCTGCCGGGAACCGGCTCGCAGGTGCTGCCCGGTGCTGCCCGAAGGTGCTGCCGGGAACTGGCTCGCGGGCGCTGCCTGGCGCTGCCCGAAGGTGCTGCCGGGAACCGGCTCGCGGGCGCTGCCCGGTGCCGCGCGAAGGTGCTGCCCGGGAACCGGCTTGCAGGCGCTGCCTGGCGCCGCTCGAAGGTGCTGCCCGTAACCCGCCCGAAAAAAATCCGCCGCACGAGCGACGGACGCCCAGTCCCTCCCCGTAGAGCAGATGGCAGAGCTGCTCCGCGGGCTGAAGGGTGGACCGGATGGGTGTCGAGATCTGTGTGGAAGGACTGACCAAGTCCTTCGGTCACCAGGTCATCTGGCAGGACGTCTCGCTGACGCTGCCCGCCGGGGAGGTCTCGGTCATGCTCGGCCCCTCGGGCACGGGCAAGTCGGTGTTCCTCAAGACGCTCGTCGGACTGCTGAAGCCGGAGCGCGGCTCGATCACGATCCAGGGCCGGGACATCACCAAGCTCCGCGAGCACGACCTGTACGAGGTGCGCAAGCTCTTCGGCGTGCTGTTCCAGGACGGCGCGCTGTTCGGCTCGATGAACCTGTACGACAACATCGCCTTCCCGCTGCGCGAGCACACCCGTAAGCCCGAGAGCGAGATCCGGCGCATCGTGCTGGAGAAGATGGACATGGTCGGGCTGATCGGCGCCGAGGAAAAGCTGCCCGGCGAGATCTCCGGCGGGATGCGCAAGCGCGCCGGGCTGGCCCGGGCCCTCGTCCTGGACCCGGAGATCATCCTCTTCGACGAACCGGACTCGGGCCTGGACCCGGTCCGCGTCGCCTACCTCAACCAGCTCATCGTCGACCTCAACGCCCAGATCGACGCGACCTTCCTGATCGTCACGCACGACATCGCCTCGGCCCGCCAGGTGCCGGACAACATCGGGCTGCTCTTCCGCCGGGAGCTGGTGATGTTCGGGCCGCGCGCAGAGCTGCTGACCAGCGACGAGCCCGTCGTACGGCAGTTCCTCAACGGCCGGATGCAGGGCCCGATCGGCATGGCGGAGGAGAAGGACGCGGCGCAGGTCGAGCAGGAGCTCGCGCAGATCGACGACAGCACGCGCGTGCAGGAGCTGACTCCCCGCCTGCTGCCGGGACCGGGCATCACCCGCCCGCCCCGCTGGCAGGCGATCGCACGGCGCGAGGCCCGGCTCCACCAGAAGGAGGTGGCCGGCGCATGAGCCTGTCACCGGCCGGGGCGCTGCGGCACTCCGGCAGCCTCTTCGCGATGGCGCTGGACGTCGCCCGGACGATCCCCCGACGGCCTTTCCAGGCACGGGAGTTCATCCAGCAGGCGTGGTTCGTCGCGAGCGTGACGATCCTGCCGACGGCCCTGGTCTCCATCCCGTTCGGGGCGGTCATCGCGCTCCAGATCGGCAGCCTGACCCGGCAACTGGGCGCCCAGTCCTTCGCCGGGGCGGCCTCCGTGCTCGCCGTGCTGCGCGAGGCCTCGCCGATCGTCACCGCGCTGCTGATCGCGGGCGCCGGCGGCACGGCGATCTGCGCCGACCTCGGGGCGCGGAAGATCCGCGACGAGATCGACGCGATGCAGGTGCTGGGCATCGACCCCATCCACCGGCTGGTCGTTCCCCGCGTGCTGGCGTCGATGCTGGTGGCGGTGCTGCTCAACGGCCTGGTGTCGGTGGTCGGCGTGGCGGGCGGCTACTTCTTCAACGTCGTCCTCCAGAACGGCACTCCCGGCGCCTACCTGGCCTCCTTCACCACGCTCGCCCAGCTCTCCGACCTGTGGGCGGCCGAGGTCAAGGCGCTGGTGTTCGGTGCGATCGCCGGGATCGTCGCCTCCTACAAGGGGCTGACCGCGAAGGGCGGACCCAAGGGTGTGGGCGACGCGGTGAACCAGTCGGTGGTGATCACCTTCATGTTGCTGTTCGTGACGAACTTCGTGATGACCGCCGTGTACTTCCAAGTCGTTCCGCAGAGGGGCTGAGGCATGGCGCTGCTGAGTCGTCTGGAGGAGCTGGGTGCCCAGCTGTCCTTCTACGGGCGGTCGCTGGCCTGGACCGGCCGCACCCTGCGCCGCTACAAGAAGGAGATCCTGCGGTTGCTCGCCGAGGTGAGCTTCGGCCGCGGCGCGCTCGCCGTCGTGGGCGGCACGGTCGGCGTGATCGCCTTCCTGTCGTTCTTCACCGGCACGGAAGTGGGGTTGCAGGGGTACGCCGCGCTCAACCAGCTCGGCACCTCCAACTTCGTGGCGTTCCTCTCGGCGTACTTCAACACCCGTGAGATCGCCCCGCTGGTGGCCGGGCTCGCGCTCTCCGCGACCGTCGGCGCCGGGTTCACCGCCCAGCTCGGCGCGATGCGGATCAGCGAGGAGACCGACGCGCTGGAGGTCATGGGCGTGCCCTCGCTGCCGTTCCTCGTGACGACGCGGATGATCGCCGGGTTCGTGGCCGTCATCCCGCTGTACGTGATCGGGCTGCTGTCCTCGTACCTGGCCGCCCGCACCATCACCACCGGCTACTACGGGCAGTCCACGGGCACCTACGACCACTACTTCCAGCAGTACCTGCCACCGGTCGACGTGCTGTGGTCCTTCGGCAAGGTGCTGGTCTTCGCCGTCCTGATCATCCTCGTGCACTGCTTCTACGGCTACTACGCGAGCGGCGGCCCGGCGGGCGTCGGCGTCGCGGTGGGCCGCGCCGTGCGGACCTCGATCGTGGCGATCAACGTCCTGGACTTCTTCCTGTCGCTGGCGATCTGGGGCGCCAGCACGACCGTACGGATCGCGGGGTGAGCCGCCGGATGAAGGTGCTGAGACTGCGGTTGTACGGCGTCGTCTTCATCGCCGTGCTCGCGCTGCTGCTGTCCCTGTCCGTCGCCGTCTACCGGCAGGCGTTCACGCCGGTCGTGCGGATCACTCTGGAGGCCGACAGCCTCGGCAACCAGCTCGATCCGCGGGCCGACGTCAAGCTGCGCGGGCTGCTGGTCGGCGAAGTGCGCGGCGTGCGGGCCGACGGCACGAAGGCGACGCTCGACATCGCGCTGAAGCCGGAACACGTCGCCCGGATCCCGTCCGACGTGCACGCGCGCCTGCTGCCCAAGACGCTGTTCGGCGAGAAGTACGTCGACCTGGTCGCACCGCGCGGCTCATCGGGCCGGCCCATTCGCGCCGGTGACGTCATCACCCAGGACCGCACCCGCGTCGGCATCGAGGTCCAGCAGCTGATGAACGACCTGCTGCCCCTGCTGCGGACGGTCCAGCCCGGCAAGCTCAACGCCACGCTCTCCGCGTTCGCCACCGCCCTCGACGGCCGCGGCGACCGGATCGGCGACAACCTCACGCGAGTGGAGGCCTACCTGCGCCGCATCAATCCGCACCTGCCGTCCCTGAAAGAGGACATCGCACGCTTCGCCGACGTCGCCGAGGTCTACGGCGACGCGGCGCCCGACCTGATGGAGATCCTGCGCAACACCGTCACCACCAGCCGCACGATCGTCGATCAGAAGGACCGGCTGGCCGCGGCGCTGAAGAGCACGGCCACTGTCGCGGACACCGCCGAGGACTTCCTCGACTCCAACGGCGACCGGCTGATCACCCTCGGCCGGGTCTCCCGCCCCACGCTGGAGCTGTTCGCCCGCTACTCCCCCCAGTACCCCTGTCTGCTGGCCGGCCTGGTCCGGCAGGAGAAGGCGTCCGAGGAGGCGTTCAAGGGCGGGAAGATGCACATCACGCTGGAGGTCGTACGACCGCAGGGCGCGTACGAACCGGGTGAGGAACCGCGCTACGGCGAGCGGTCGGGCCCGAACTGCCGTGATCTGCCGCACCCTGCGGTGCCGGCGCCCGGCGCCCACCTCGACGACGGTTCCAAGGAGGCGAGTCCGGCCTCGGGCGGCCCGCTCGGCGTCTCCGCCACCCGGGCCGAGCAGCGGGCCGTCGGCTCGCTCGTGGCGCCGGTGCTGGGCGTGCCCGCCGACGAGGTGCCACCGGTCGCGACGCTGCTGTTCGGGCCGATGGCGCGCGGGACGGCGGTGAGCGTCGCATGAGCACCACAGGAGCCCGGCAGACCGCCGCCCCGCTGGTCAAGTTCAGTCTCTTCGCGCTGGTGACGCTGGTGGCGACAGCCCTGCTCGCCGCCACCATCGTGAACATCTCCTTCACCCCCGAGCACGAGTACCGCGCGGTCTTCAGCGACGTCACCGGCCTCGAAGAGGGCGACGACATCCGGGTGGCCGGAGTGCGGGTCGGCGAGGTCGAGGGCATCCGGATCAAGGACCGGACGCTGGCCGAGGTCACCTTCACGACAAGCCAGGACCGGCCGCTGCTGACCAGTACGGGCGCCGTCATCCGCTACCGCAACCTGGTCGGGCAGCGGTACGTCGCGCTGACCGAGGGCGCCGGCGACGGTACCCGGCTGCGCCCCGGCGGCACGATCCCGCTCGCGCGCACCCAGCCGGCCCTCGATCTGAACGCGCTGCTGAACGGCTTCAAGCCGCTGTTCGCCGCGCTCAGCCCGAAGGACGTCAACCAGCTCGCCACCGAGATCATCAAGACCCTCCAGGGCGAGGGCGGCACCGTCAACAGCCTGCTCACGCACACGGCGTCGCTCACCACGTCGCTGGCCGGCCGCGACAAGCTGATCGGCTCGGTGATCGACAACCTCAACACCGTGCTGAAGACGCTCGACAAGCGAGGCGCCCGCTTCTCCGGACTGCTCAAGCAGCTGCGCCGGGTCATCTCGGGCCTGTCCGCCGACCGCAAGCCCATCGGGGAGTCGCTGGTGAGCATCGGCGATCTGACGGAGGCCACCTCGGGCCTGCTGAAGGACGCGCGTCCGCCGCTGAAGGACGACATCGCGGAACTGACCGACCTCACCGGGACGCTGAACGACAACGAGAAGACCGTGGAGGGCGTGCTGAAGAGGCTGCCGAACAAGCTCAACGAGCTCACGGGGACGGCGTCCTACGGATCGTGGTTCAACTTCTACCTGTGCGACTTCGACGGCCGGATCGTGCTGCCGAAGACGAAGCAGGTGCTCACCCCCGAGATGCACGTGGCGAGGGCGAGGTGTGGGGCATGAGCCGTAAGAACCGCCCGGAGCCGCTGGTCAGGGTGCGGGTGGAACCGCCGAAGCTGCCCAGAGTACGGCTGCCGGGGACACGGCTCCTGCCGCGCCGCACGCCGCGCCCGCAGCCGCTGGTCAGGGTGCGGGTGGAACCGCCGAAGCTGCCCAGAGTACGGCTGCCGAGGACACGGCTCCTGCCGCGCCGCACGCCGCGCCCGCAGCCGCTGGTCAAGGTCCGCGTCGACCCGCCGAAGCTGCCGAGGATCCGGCTCCGCCGTCCGCGCCTCGGGCCCTTCCGCGAGCGCAACCCCGTCCTCATCGGTGCCGTCGGGCTCACGGTCCTGGCGCTGCTGACCGTGGCCGCGTTCAACGCCGACCGCCTGCCGGTGATCGGCGACGGTGAGACGTACAGTGCCGCCTTCGCGGAGGCGGGCGGTCTCAAGCCGGGTGACGAGGTGCGGATCGCCGGGGTCAAGGTCGGCAAGGTCGAGGAGGTCGACCTGGACGGCGACCATGTCAAGGTCACCTTCAAGATCAAGGGCGAGCCGGCGTTCGGCACCGAGACCGGCGCGTCGATCCGGGTCAAGACGATTCTCGGCGCCAAGTACCTCGCCCTGTACCCCAGCGGGCGGGGCCAGTTGGAGCCCGGCAGCGAGATCCCGCTGAAGCGGACCGTCCCCGCCTACGACGTCGTGCAGGCGTTCAGCGATCTCACCACCACGACGGAGAAGGTCGACACCGAACAGCTGGCGAAGGCGCTGGACACCATCTCGACGACCTTCGAGGACTCCCCCTCCGAAGTGCGGTCGTCCATCAAGGGCCTGTCGAAAATCTCCCGGACCGTGGCCTCGCGCGACAAGGCCCTCAGGGAGCTCCTCGACCACGCGAACGGCGTGACGGGTGTACTCGCCGACCGGTCGGGCGACTTCACCGCCCTGGTCGAGGACGGCGACAAGCTGTTCAAGGAGATCAGCAAGAGGCGCAATGCGATCCACAAGCTGCTGAAGACCTCCGCCGCGCTCGGCATCCAGCTGTCCGGCCTGGTCCAGGACAACGAGAAGGAGATCGGGCCCGCGCTCAAGGGCCTCAACACCGTGGTGAAGATGCTCGAACGCAACCAGTCCAGCCTCGACCGGAGCATCGAGCTCCTTGCGCCCTATGTGCGGGTCTTCACCAACACCCTCGGCAACGGCCGCTGGTTCGACTCCTACGTCCAGAACCTGGTCGCCGCCCCGGTGGTGCCGCGGACGCGGACGGGAGGCGCGCGGTGAGCAACCGTTGGAGGAAGGGCGCGGCCCTGTTGATCACCCTGACCCTGGTCGCGGCGCTCACCCACGTCCTGTGGCCGCGGACCGAGCCGGCCCGCGTCACGGCGTACTTCCCGCGCACCGTCGGCATCTACCCCGGCTCGGACGTCCGCGTGCTGGGCGTGCGGATCGGCGAGGTCAAGAAGATCACGCCGGAGGGCGGCCGGGTGCGGGTGGAGCTGGAGTACGACGCGGACCGGAAGGTCCCGGCGGACGCACAGGCGGCGATCGTCAACTCCTCGGTGGTCAGCGACCGTTACGTGCAGCTGCTGCCGGTGTACCGCAGCGGCCCGGTACTGCGGGACGGGGACGAGATCCCCGAGTCGCGCACGGCCGTGCCGGTCGAACTGGACCGCGTCTTCGACAGCCTGCACACCACGGCAGAGGCGCTCGGCCCCGAGGGAGCCAACAAGGACGGCGCCCTGTCACGGCTGCTCGGCGTCAGCGCCGACAACCTCGACGGCCAGGGCGAGAACCTGCACCAGACGGTGAAGGACCTCTCGGAGGCGGTCACGACCCTGTCCGACGGCCGCACGGACCTGTTCGGCACGGTCCGCAACCTCCAGGTGTTCACGGCGGCACTGGCGGCGGACGACAAGAGCGTGCGGTCGTTCAACAGCAGCCTCGCCAAGGCCGCCGGGCAACTCGCGGGCGAGCGCAAGGATTTGGCGGCGGCGCTGAAACACCTCGGCACGGCGCTCGGTGACGTGTCCGCCTTCGTGAAGAAGAACAAGAAGTCGCTGACGTCGAACGTGGAGGGCCTGAGCAAGGTGACCAAGGTGCTCGTCACCCAACGGGCTGCGCTGGAGGAGCTGCTGGAGGTCGCGCCGACGGGCGTGTCGAACCTGCACAACGCCTACAACCCTTCCGCCGGCACCCTCGACACCCGCAACAACCCGGACCATCCGCAGGATCCGGCCTCACTGCTGTGCTCGATCCTGAAGACGACCGGGGAGAAGGCCGACTGCGGGGACCTGAGGGACCTCTTCGACTCCCTGCCCGAAGTGCCCCGGGGCACCTCGGGCGCCGGAACGGTCGACCGCACCCTCGGTGGAATCCTGGGGGCGAGCGCATGAGGCCACTGAGCAAGGGCGGGGCCGTCACCTGGGCGGCCGTCGGGGCGCTGCTCCTGTCCGGCTGCGAGTTCAACGGCTGGTACGACGTCCCGCTCCCCGGCGGAGCCGCCGCCGACGGCCACGCCTACCACGTCACCGTCGAGTTCCGCGACGTCCTGGACCTGGTTCCGCAGTCGTCGGTCAAGGTCGACAACGTCACCGTGGGCGCGGTGGAGAAGGTGGAGCTGGAGGGCTGGCACGCGAGGGTCCGCCTCCGGGTCGCCGACTCGGTGAAGCTGCCCGCCAACGCCGTGGCCGGGCTGCGGCAGACCAGCATGCTCGGCGAGAAGTACGTGGCGCTGGCCGCGCCGCCGGAAGGCACGCCGGTCGGCCGGCTCCGCGACGGCGACGTGATCCCCCTGTCCCGCAGCGGCCGCAATCCGGAGGTCGAGGAGGTGCTGTCCGCGCTGTCCGCCCTGCTCAACGGCGGCGGCGTGGCCCAGCTCAAGACGATCACCACGGAGCTGAACAAGGCCCTGGAAGGCCGGGAGAACCGGGTCAAGTCCCTGCTCAAGGAGCTCGACACCTTCATCGGCGGCCTGGACGACCAGCGCCGGGACATCGTCCGCGCGCTGAAGGCCGTGGACCGGCTGGCCAAACGGCTGGGCAAGGAGAAGACGACGATCGCCGAGGCGGTCGACACGATGCCGCCCGCCCTGAAGGTCCTGGCCGACCAGCGCCGCGACCTGACGAGGATGCTCACCGCCCTGTCCAGGCTGGGCAAGACCGGCACCAAGGTGGTCAACGCCTCGCACGACGACACGGTCGCCAACCTCAAGCAGCTCCGGCCGATCCTGCGACAGCTCAACAAGGCGGGCAGCGACCTGCCCAACTCCCTCGAGCTGCTGACGACGTACCCGTTCCCGCGCAACGTGGTGGACGCCATCAAGGGCGACTACGTCAACCTGCACATCACGGCGGACCTCGATCTGGCCGGGATCTACGGCAATCTGACGGACGAGCCGGGCGGCGGGAACGGCGGGGACTCCGGGCCCGGGCTTCCCGAGCCCCCACACCTGCCGGACGTACCGGACCTCCCGGACGTGCCGGAGCTCCCGGACGTGCCGCGCGTGCCGAAGCCCACCGCGCTGCCGAGCGGTCCGAGCGTGCCGTCGTCCCCGTCGGCCCCCGCAGGCGGCGGCGACCCACTGTGCCCGCCGGTGTGCACCGCCGGTTACGGCTCCCACGGCCACCGCACCGGGGGCGACTGGCCCGAGGGGATCAACCTCGATCTCGCCGAGCTGATGCTGAAGGGGGTCCAGCCGTGATCACCCGTACGGTCAAGGCGCAACTGATCGCCTTCGCCACCCTCACCGCCGTGGGTGTGTCGTACGTCGGCGCCGAGTACACGGGCCTGGTGGACGAGGTCCTGGACCGCGGCTACACCGTGCGGGCCGACTTCGCCGACTCCGGGGGCGTCTTCTCCGGCGCCGAGGTCACGTATCGCGGGGTGCCGGTGGGCAAGGTCGGCGCACTGCGCCTGGCCGGCCCGGACGGGGTCTCGGTCACGCTCGACATCGAGGACGGGGCGCCGCGCATCCCGGCGGACACGCTGGCCGTGGTGGCGAACCGTTCGGCGGTGGGCGAGCAGTACGTCGACCTTCAGCCCCGCACCTCCCACGGCCCGTACCTGCTGAACGGCAGCACGATCCCGCGCGAGAGCACGCGGGTGCCGCTGTCGACGACGGACATGGTCCTCAGTCTGGACCGCCTGGTGAACTCGGTCGGCAAGGACGACCTGCGGGTCACGGTCGACGAGTTGGGCAAGGCGTTCGCCGGCACAGGCCCGAACCTGGGCCGCCTGGTGGACTCGGGCAACACCCTGGTCGAGTCGGCGTCCGAGGCGCTGCCGGAGACGATCGCCTTGATCGAGGACTCACGGAAGGTCCTGAAGACACAGGCCGACCAGGGCTCGTCGATCAAGTCGTTCGCGCGCGATCTGGCGGCGCTGTCAGCCCAGTTGAAAGCCAGTGACGGGGACCTGCGCAGGCTGATCGGAAACGCGCGGCCGGCGGCGCAGGAACTGAACTCGCTGCTGAAGGCGACCGGGCCGCAGCTGTCGGTCCTGCTGGGCAACCTGATCAGCGGCGGCCAGATCACGCTGGCCCGCCTTCCCGGCGTGGAGCAGGCCCTCGTCACCTTCCCGCTGACGGTGGCGGGCAGCTACACGGTGGTCCCCGGCGACGGCACCACCCACTTCGGCCTGGTGCTGAACGCCGACGAACCGCCGGCCTGCACTCAGGGGTACGGCACGGCACGCCGCGACCCGGCGGACACCAGCACACGCGAGGCGAACACCGACGCCCGCTGCACACTCCCACGCGGCAGCGAGTCGTCGGTACGCGGTGCGCAGAACGCCCCGGGCGCGTCGACCGCCGACGGCGGCGCGAACCAGGCTGCGTACGTCACCCCGTACGACCCGGAGACCGGCACCATCACCGGCCCGGACGGAAGGAACGTCGAGATCGGCTCGGCGGGCGGCCAGCAGGCCGTGTTCGGAAAGGAATCGTGGCAATGGCTGCTCGTTGGTCCCATGGCATGAGGCCGGTGCGACCAGGAGTGCTGACGGCGGGACTCGTAGCGGCGACCGTCATCACCACAGCACTCTCACTCTGGCTGGCCCTCGGCCTCCACGCACAGCGCGAGGCCGACCATCGACGCCAGGGCATCCTGGCCGCGGCCCGCCAGTCGGCACTGAACTTCACCTCCCTGGACTACCGGCACTACGACCGCGACAGCGCGAACGTACTTGCGGGCGCGACCGGCGAGTTCAAGAAGCAGTTCACCGCGCAGACCGACCGGCTGACGAAGCTGGTGGCCCAGAACAAGTCCGTGTCGGAAGGCCAGGTCCTGGAGGCGGGCATCGTCCGCTCCGACGAGAACTCGGCCCGTGTGCTGGTGGTCGCCGACAGCAAGGTGACCAACACCGCCGTGCCCGGGGGAGAGGCGCGCACGTACCGGCTCCAGCTCGACCTCGTACACAAGGACGGCCGCTGGCTGACGTCCGACGTCGAGTTCGTCGGCTGATCCACGGACCGATACGCCGACCGACAAGCACCGACGAGGAGTACCACCATGCCGAAGACGACCACCGGCCGCGCTCACGGTCCCGGCGCCCGCCGCACCATGACGGCGGCCGCCCGAGCGGCGGCGAAGCGCGCGGAGCGCGGCCACCGCGAAGCGGACGCGGTGACGGCCACGGACGAGGAGTCCCCGCGCCGTGCCGAGCGGCCGCTCGCCGGACGCACCGTCCTCGTCGAGGCCCCTCGGGACGGCTGGGACGATCCGCCGGAGCCGTCGACGGAGCCGTTCGAGGAGGACGGACCGCAAGAGCAAAGTGAACCCGGTCCCGGCGGGCGCCGCAGGCTGCTCACCTCGGTCCTGGCCGTCCTGCTCGTCGTCGGCCTGGTCGCCCTGGCCGTCCTGGGATGGCAGTACCGCGACGGCCGCCGGACGGAGACCGCCCGGACCGAGGCGCTCACGGCCGCGCGAAAGGCGGCACCGACCGTCCTGTCGTACGACTACCGCCACCTGGACAAGGACTTCTCGAGGGCCCGCGCCCACCTGACGGGCGACTTCCGCGACGAGTACGGCAAGACCACGAAGACCGTGGTCGCCCCGACGGCCGAGAAGTACCGCGGCGTGGTGAAGGCAAGGGTCGCCGCCCCCGGCTCCGGCGGCGCACCTGCCGCCTCCGTCGTCTCAGCCTCCCCCGACAAGGTCGTCGTCCTGCTCTTCGTCAACCAGGTCACCGAGAGCACCCAGGTGTCGGGGTCCCGCCTGGACCAGAACCGGGTGCGGATGACGATGGACCGCACCGGCGACGGGTGGAAGGTGAGCGCGGTGGACGCGCTGTGAAGGCAGGACCGGCGCCTCTCACCGCAGCGTGACCCGGCCGGGGAAGGGTGAACGGGCTCTTGTTGCGGTATCCGGTGATCAGAGCGACCCACGCGGAACGTCCGCCTGTGCCGACCGCGCCGTGGACCGTCGTGTCACCCGCTCCAGGTGACGTGCGAACACCTCCGGGGCCTGCGGCGTAAGCGTCCGCAACGCCAGCAACGCCGTGATGGCGACATCACACAACTCCGCCTCCACGTCCTTCCACGTATGCGTGACTCCCTTGCGCGGGTTCTGCCCCGTCGCCCCGATCACCGCCTCCGCGACCTCGCCCACCTCCTCGGAGAGTTTGAGGATGCGAAGGAGGAGGCCCTCGCGGCCCTCGACGGGACGGTTGGTGTCGAGCCACTCGCACAGAGCGTCGATGGTGGACCAGAGTTCAGGGGCGGGGGACTGTTCGTTCATGGGGGCGCAGCCTGCCATGCGGGACTGACAACGCCCCGGGTCCCGGCCCCCCGGGCCCCTTAGGGGTCCTTTCACTATGCCCGTCCGGGTCGCGTGGTCTGGCACCGCACCTCGCCGCGTTGCCGAAAAGCCCTAGTAGCTCCGCTACGAGGGCTTCCCGGCGCCTTGCGACGCACGGCACCAGACCACGCGCCCTGATCGGACGCTCATAGTGAAAGGACCCCTTACTCCATGTACTCCTCCTCGAACAACGCCTCCTGCTCCCCCTCCTTCGCCTTCCGCAGCCGCCTCGCCCGGGCCCCCACCACCACCGCCGTGCCCGCCGCCGTCGCCGCGAAGGCCGCGGGGATCATCCAGCCGCGGTTCACCGCATGGCCGAGCAGGTGGTCCAGGGAGAGGCGGCCCGGGCCGGTGATGGCCAGGCCCGCCGCCGTCAGGCCCAGCGTCGCCGCGTACTCGTAGCCGCCGCCCTGGTTGAAGAAGCCGTGCGGGGCGTGCACCGCCGCCGCGCCGGCCATCGCGCCGGCCGCGGCCGCGCCCGCGGCCGGCGTGGCCAGGCCGAGGGCCAGCAGTGTGCCGCCGCCGGTCTCCGCGAGGCCCGCCGCCGTCGCGCTCGCCTTGCCGGGGACGTAACCGACGGACTCCATGAACTGGCCGGTCCCCTCGATGCCGTGTCCGCCGAACCAGCCGAACAGCTTCTGCACGCCGTGGGCGGCCAGCGCGCCGCCCGCACCCAGCCGGAGCAGCAGCAGACCCAGATCACGTCGGTCGTTACGCCTCACGTCGTCTCCCGGAGCAGGCAGCCATCAATACGGAACAGGACCATGCGTCGCGTCGTCGCGATTCCACCGTCGCATCGCCGACGCCCCGCCGACCGCCCCGGGGACGCCGTTCGGGTGGCACGGGTGGCGCGGGCCGGTGGCCGGTACGAGGCTGCTCGCATGACGATTCAGACCACGCGCCTCAGCGATCCGGCCGTCCGGGCCTTCGTGACCGCCGTGAACAACCACGACCGCGAGAGCTTCATGAAGGTCCTCGCGCCGAGCGCGACCATGACCGACGACGGGTCCGACCGCGACCTCGACGACTGGGTGGACCGGGAGATCTTCTCCTCCCACGGCCACATGGAGGTCGACAACGAGTCCAACGGCGGCCGTTCCCTCCTCGTCCGCTACAGCAACGACACCTGGGGCGAGATGCGCACCCGGTGGAGTTTCCAGGTGGACGAGGACGGCCGCATCACGCGCTTCGAGACCGGTCAGGCCTGACCCCGGCCCCCGAGCCAGGGCTTGTGCTCGTGTGCGCTCCAACTCCTGGCCTCTCCCGGCATGGAGACCACACGGCCGCTGGGACGCGGCGGCATCGAGGTGAGCGCAGTCGGCTTCGGCTGCTGGGCGATCGGCGGTGAAGAGCAGGCCGCGGACGGGCAGCCGCTCGGCTGGGGCAGGGTCGACGACGAGGAGTCGGTACGGGCGGTGCGGCGCGCCCCCGACCTGGGCGTCACCTTCTTCGACACCGCCGACGCCTATGGCGCCGGGCACAGCGAACGGGTGCTGGGCCGGGCCCTCGGCAAGCGCAGGGCCGATGCCGTCGTGGCCACCAAGTGGGGCAACTGCGCCCTGGCCTGGCTGTGGGCACGCAGCCCGCGCGCGGTTCCGATCCCCGGTTTCCGGTCGGTCGCCCAGGCTCAGGAGAACGCGGGGGCGCTTGAGAAGGGGGCTCTGACCGACGCGCAACTCACCGAGGTCGACCGGCTGCTCGGGCGGTGATCCCCGGTCCGGTCCTTGCTGTGGGCGGCAGTCGTTCCACGCGCACCGGTGCGTACTCCGCGGTCCCTCGCGGAATCCACCCCCACCCGGTGCCGTGGAACGGCTGCCGCCTCCCCCCCTTGGATGTGGCCGACGGGAGCTCTCTGCTCCAAGTGTGAAGCTTTGGTGTAGGAGATTTGAGCATAGGCCCCCTATCGGCCGCAATAGTGCGGACGCTTGTATTCCGTTTGTGCATGTTGACGAGTTGACGAATGTCGCCGCGCGCTCAGCCGCGACCGACGTACGGCATCGCCGTAGCCAGTACGGTCGCGAACTGCACGTTCGCCTTCAACGGCAACTCCGCCATGTGCCGCACCGTGCGGGCCACGTCCGCGACGTCCATGACCGGTTCCGGGGCGACTTCCCCGTTCGCCTGCAGCGCTCCCGTCTGCATACGGGACGTCATGTCGGTGGCGGCGTTGCCGATGTCGATCTGCCCGACGGCGATTTCGTAGGGCCGCCCGTCCAGGGAGAGGGACTTCGTCAGGCCGGTCAGGGCATGCTTGGTCGCCGTGTAGGCCACCGACAGCGGGCGGGGCGTGTGCGCGGAGATCGAGCCGTTGTTGATGATCCGGCCGCCCCGCGGGTCCTGCTCCTTCATCTGCCGGTACGCCGCCTGCGCGCACAGGAACGCCCCGTTGAGATTGGTGTCCACCACGTGCCGCCAGGCCTCGTAGGGCAGTTCCTCGACCGGCACCCCGCCGGGGCCGAACGTGCCCGCGTTGTTGAACAGCAGGTCGACCCGGCCGAAGCGCTCGACGGTCGCGGCGAACAGGGCGCTCACGTCCTCGGGGCGTGAGACGTCCGTCCGTACGGTGAGCGCCGCCCCGGTGGGTACGCCCTCGTCCGCGCCACCGGAAGCCAGGGCCGCCGTCTCCTCCAGGGTCTCCGTACGCCGGCCCGCCAGCGCCACCGACCAGCCCGTACGCAGCAGTTCCACGGCGACCGCCCGGCCGATGCCGGAACCCGCCCCGGTCACCACCGCGATCGCATTGTCCTTGGCATTCATGGGCCCGCAGCGTACGGGAGCCGGCCCCCCCGGGCCCCCGCATGAGCAGAGCTCAGGCGGGCGTGAGCTCCGAGGTGAGGTCCTCGTCCGGGGCCTCGCCCGGGTAGCGGACGCCGACCTGGTCGCGGATCGCGTCGAGCGTCCGCATCACGGCGAGCGTGCCGTCGAGCGGGACCAGCGGGGACTCCGTCTCACCCGCGCGCACGGCCCGCATCACCTCCAGCGCCTCGTGGCGCATGCTGTTGCGGGGCCCGTCCGCCGGGTCGGCCGTGAACTCCTCGGCGTCGCGGCCGTCGCGGTGCAGGACGAAACGGTCCGGGAAGAAGAACCCCTGCGGGATGTCGATCCGGCCCCGGGAGCCGGTCACCGAGGCGGAGGTCGCCGTGCCGCCCACGATGGAGCAGTGCACCGAACCGAGCGCGCCGCTGTCGAAGGAGAGCACCGCCGCCGTCTGGAGGTCGACGCCTTCCTCGGAGAGGACCGCCCGCGCCGCGACGTCCGACGGCTCCCCGAGCAGCAGCTGCGCGAACGACACCGGATACACGCCCAGATCGAGCAGCGCGCCGCCGCCCAGCTCCGGGTTCCGCAGCCGGTGCGAGGGCGGGAACGGGCCGGCCAGCCCGAAGTCGGCCTGAACGCTGCGCACCTCGCCGATCGCCCCGTCGCCGACGAGCGCCTTCAGCCGCCGGACCAGCGGGTTGCAGTACATCCACATCGCCTCCATCAGGAAGCGCCCGTGCTCCCGCGCCAGCGCGACGAGTTCCCCGGCCTCGCGCACGTTCAGCGTGAAGGGCTTCTCGCACAGCACGTGCCGCCCGGCCGCGAGACACAGCCCGGCGGCCGCCCGGTGCGCCGTGTGCGGGGTCGCGACGTAGACGACATCGATGTCCTCGTCCTGAGCGAGGGCGTGCCAGTCGCCGTAGGCCCGGGGGATCCCGAACCGCTCCGCGAACGCCTTCGCCGACGCCTCCGACCGGGACGCCACCGCCACGACCTCCGCGTCCGGCAGGTCGATCAGGTCCGCGGTGAACGCGCCCGCTATCCCGCCGGTCGCCAGGATCCCCCACCGCACCGTGTCCGCCGTCATCGCGCCCCGCCTCCACCTCGTGACCCCGAGCAGTTCGTACGAGCCGTCGCACGACCGGTCGTACATGCGGCCGTACATGCGGTCGTACGAGCATTCCGTATGAGCTGAGAGCATAGGTGGCGATCGACTGTCAGAGGGAGGGACTCATGCCCGAGGGTGGGGCGTCCATATCGAACACCGCGCAGGAGGCCGCAGCCGGGACGGAGCGGCCCGACCGCACATCGCAGCGCCGCACCGGGCTCCTGGTCACCTTCCTCCTCGGAAGCCTGACCGCTGTGCCCCCGCTGGCGATGGACATGTACCTCCCGTCCCTGCCGGAGGTCACCCGCTCCCTGCACGCGCCGGCCGCGACCGTCCAGCTCACGCTCACCGCCTGCTTGGCCGGCATGGCGCTCGGGCAGCTCGTGGTCGGGCCGATGAGCGACCGGTGGGGGCGCCGCCGCCCGCTGCTCGCCGGGCTCGCCGTCTTCGTCGTCGCCACCGTGCTGTGCGCGCTCGCCCCCACCGTCGAGCTGCTGGTGGCCTTCCGGCTGGCCCAGGGCCTCGCCGGCGCCGCCGCCATCGTCATCGCCCGGGCCGTCGTCCGCGACCTCTACGACGGCATGGCCATGGCCCGCTTCTTCTCCACCCTCATGCTGATCTCCGGGGTCGCCCCGATCGTGGCGCCGCTGATCGGCGGGCAGATCCTGCGCATCACGGACTGGCGGGGCGTGTTCGCCGTCCTCACCGTCATCGGCGTGCTGATCGGCGTCCTGGTCTGGACGCGGCTGCCCGAGACCCTGGCGCCCGCCGAGCGGCACAGCGGCGGCGTCGGCGAGGCCCTGCGCTCGATGCGCTGCCTGCTCGCCGACCGCTCCTTCACCGGCTACATGATCACCGGCGGCTTCGCCTTCGCCGCCCTCTTCGCCTACATCTCGGCCTCTCCCTTCGTCATCCAGGAGATCTACGGCGCCTCCCCGCAGACGTTCAGCCTGCTGTTCGGCGTCAACTCCGTCGGGCTGGTCGTCGTCGGCCAGATCAACGGAAAGATCCTCGTCGGCCGGGTCAGCCTCGACCGGGTCCTGGGCATCGGCCTCGCGATCGTCATCACCGCCGCGACCGCCCTGCTGCTGATGTCCCTCGGCGTCTTCGGCGAGGTCGGTCTGGTGCCCGTCGCCGCCGCGCTGTTCGTGCTCATGTCCGCGATGGGCATCACCCTGCCCAACACCCAGGCCCTCGCCCTGATGCGCACCAAGCACGCCGCGGGCTCCGCATCGGCCCTGCTCGGCACCACCTCCTTCCTCATCGGCGCGATCGCCTCCCCGCTCGTGGGCATCGCCGGGGAGGACACCGCCCTCCCGATGGCCGTCGTCCAACTGGCCGCCGCACTGGTGGCACTGGCCTGCTTCATGGGAATGTGCCGACCCTGGAAGAAGGAGAGCGGCCGCGCGAGCGTGGAGGGAGCAGTCAGCTGAGCGCACCCAGACTGCGCGACGGCACGCCGGAGCGGGCCGGACTCGACCCCACGGAGCTGCGTCACCTCGTCCGGGAGGTCCACGTCCTCACCACCGGGCAGCGCCCCTGGGCGCCCGGCGCCGTCCTGGTCGTCGGACGCGGCCCGGTGATCGCCGTCGAGGAGGCGGCGGGCTGGGCCGTGCGCTACGCGGCCTACGACCCCGACACCGACGCCGGGGTGGAGCTGCCCCCCGAGGACCGGGTGCCGATGACCGTCGACACACCCTTCGACCTGGCGTCCCTCACGAAACTGTTCACGTCCGTGGCCGCCGTGCAGCAGATCGAGCGCGGCACGCTCGGCATCGACGCGAAGGTCGGGGCGTACCTGCCCGACTTCACGGCCGCCGCCCGGCACGGCATCACCGTACGGCAGCTGCTCACCCACACCTCCGGGCTGCGGCCCGAACTCCCGCTCTACGACTGCGCCGACGACGCGGCGCGACTGGCGGCGCTCCAGGCGGAGCCGCCGGTCGGGGTGCCGGGCGCATACTGCTACTCCGACCTGAACATGCTGCTTCTCCAGCATGTCCTGGAGCGCGTCTGCGGGCGCACGCTCGACGTCCTCGTCCACGACGGCATCACCCGGCCGCTGGGCATGACGGCGACGGACTTCGGGCCGTGCCCGGGTGCCGCGGCGACGGAGGACCAGCGCCGGCCGTGGGCCAAGGCGGACCGGGGGATGCTGCGGGGCGAGGTCCACGACGAGAACGCCTGGGCGCTCGGGGGAGTGGCCGGGCACGCGGGCCTGTTCTCCACCGGCCGGGACCTCGCGGTGTTCTGCCGCACCCTCCTCGCCGGCGGCTCCCACGGCACCGCCCGCATCCTCGGCCCCGACTTCGTCGAGCTCCTCTTCACCCCGCCGGGCCTCGGCTTCTCGCTCGACCAGCCGTGGTTCATGGGCGACCTGGCGGGCCGCGGCGCGGCGGGCCACACCGGGTTCACGGGCACGTCCCTCGTCCTCGACCCGGCCACGGACACCTTCCTCGTCCTCCTCACCAACGCGGTCCATCCACGCCGCCGCCGCCCCGACAGCGCGCCGCGAGCGGCAGCGGCGTCACGGGTGGCGCGGGCGGTGCGGTGACGCTGCCGCGGGCTTTCGAGGTGTCTGTCCGGGAGGGCGCCGCCCCCGCCGTCGCGGCGCGCCTCGTAGAATCGCCGGGTGAACGCCCCCGCACCCCCGGCCGAAAACCTCCGCGCCGCCCTCGCCGGTCTGCTCGACGGGCTGCCGCCCCGGCAGGCCTCGCAGGCGGTCGAGCGGCTGATCGCCAGCTACCGGGGGGCCACCCCGACCGACGCCCCCATCCTCCGGGACCGGGCCGACGTCGCCGCCTACGCCGCCTACCGGATGCCCGCGACCTTCGAGGCCGTGCGTTCCGCGCTGGAGGCGTTCGCGGACGCCGCTCCCGAGTGGGTGCCCGCCGGGCACACGGACCTCGGCGGGGGCACGGGCGCCGCGGCCTGGGCCGTGAGTGCGGTCTGGGGCGGTCAGCGGCCCACCACCGTGCTCGACTGGGCCGAGCCCGCGCTCGCCCTGGGACGCGAGATCGCCGCGGCCAACCCGGAGCTGAAGGACGTCCGCTGGCAGCGCTCCCGGATCGGAGCGGCGCTCACCCTCGAGAGCACGGACCTCGTCACCGTCTCCTACGTCCTCAACGAGCTGACCGCCGCCGACCGCACCGCCCTCGTCGACGCCGCCGCGGCAGCCGCCCAGGCCGTCGTGATCGTGGAACCCGGCACCCCCGACGGCTACGCCCGCCTCATCGAGGCCCGCGACCGGCTGATCACCGCCGGCTTCCGGATCGCCGCCCCCTGCCCGCACAGCGCCGCCTGCCCCATCGTCCCCGGCACGGACTGGTGCCACTTCTCCGCCCGGGTCAGCCGCTCCTCCCTGCACCGCCAGGTCAAGGGCGGCTCCCTCGCCTACGAGGACGAGAAGTTCGCCTACGTGGCCGCCGCCCGCTTCCTTGTCGAACCGGCACCCTCCCGGGTCGTCCGGCGCCCCCAGATCCGCAAGGGCCAGGTCCTCCTCGACCTGTGCGAGAGCGAACCGTCCCTGCGTCGCGCCACCGTCACCAAGCGCCACGGCGACCTGTACAAGGCCGCCCGGGACGCCGACTGGGGAGATCCCTGGCCGCCCTCCTGAGCTTCTGTCAGGTACGCACAAGGTCAACTCGCGCCCCCGGGTGTGTACGACGCGTGCCACTGAAACGGGAGGAAATTGTGAAGGAACTGCAGATCGCCCCGCTGGCGGCGGCGGCCCCGGCCCTGGCCGGGTTCGTGCCGAGCGCCTCCGGCACGGCGACGGCCGGGAGCGGCGGCATGGCCACCGTGGCGGCGACGGCGAGCTGCAAGAGCCTCACGGCCCTGTCGACCGTTCACGTCCGCAAGTCGGCCAGCACCAAGTCCACCAGTCTGCGCGCTTGACACAAGGGCACCAAGGGCTGCGACATCGCAGGGTAGAGCCGTCGGAAGAGCCTAACGACGCGGTGGTGGTCGTCGGCCGCCCGGCGGACGGTGAGGTGCGTGTAGCCGGGGCCCGCGGGGCGTGAGGTGCCGAAGTAGCGGTGTGCGACCTGGAGCTGGCTGGCTCCGGGCAGAACAATCGGTTCGCTCCGCCGTGGTGTGAGGACCGCCTGGCAGCCCGTGCTGAGCAGCCGGTGGGGCGGTCGGCGGCGGTGTGGAGCAGGGTGAGGCGCTGCTCGAAGGTGCCGGCGGCGGGGTCCGTGTGGTCGACCGGCTGGCGCAGGCCCAGGACGAAGTGCCGGTGACCCGGTCCGGCGTCGTGCCGCTCCTCGATCAGGCACAGTCCGGGCAGGGCACGCAGGGCGTCCGCCACATCGACGTCACCGGGACGGGCGGTTGCCGCCGCCCGCGCGGGCGGCGCCGCCATGACGGCGAGGCCCGCCGCCGGGAGGGCCGTGGCCGCCGAGGTGAGCAGCCGTCGTCTGGTCCATGCGCTCATGAGCCGAGTCCTCCCGGGGGTCAGTGGGGCCGGATCTCCGCCGGACGCGGGCCGCGACCGGCGTAGGGCCTGTTCCGGGCCCAGCGCATCCGCCGGACCGCCCGGGGTGATCCCGCGCATCCGCCGGACCGCCCGGGGTGATCCCGCGCATCCGCCGGACCGCCCGGGGTGATCCCGCGCATCCGCCGGACCGCCCGGGATCCTCCCGCGCATCCGCCGGACCGCCCGGGATCCTCCCGCGCGGGGGGGCGCTCTCCCCCGCGGGGGAGGCTCACGACGCCTCGCCGGCCGTGCCCTCCTCCCGCACTTCCCGCTGCCGCCGGCTCTCCTGGAGCTTGCGCAGCAGTTCGCGCTTCTGGGCCTGGGGGTCGAGGCCGCCGCCGATCCGGCCGCCCCGGCCGCCGCCGCGCAGCTCCCTGCGGCCGAGGTTCTTGCGTGATCCGCCGACACCCAGCATGTTTCCGGCTCCGCCTCGGGTCATCCCGGGCTCCTTCCGTGACCGCTCGTCACCACTTTTCACGACGAGACGGTTCGTCTCGTGCGCATGTGCCCACTGTTCGCGAGACGCTCCGTCTTGTCAACCTGGTAAATTCGGCCCATGGCCGTCCAGAAACCCACCCAGCCCGCTCCCGGCAAGCCCGCCCCCGACTCCACCCGGCGCAGCGAGAAGTCCCGCCGCGCCATCTACGACGCCGCCCTCGCGCTCGTCGTCGAGGCCGGCTACGCGAAGACCACCATCGAGGGCATCGCCGCCCGCGCCGGCGTCGGCAAGCAGACGATCTACCGCTGGTGGTCGTCCAAGGCGGACGTCCTGATGGAGGCGTTCCTCGACCTGGCCGAGCAGTCCGTGGAGGAGGCCGGGCCGACGCCGTACGCCTTCCCGGACACCGGCGATCTCGCCACCGACCTCAAGGGCGTCCTGCGCGCCACCGTCGACGAACTGCGCGACCCGAGGTTCGAGGCACCCTCGCGGGCGCTGGCCGCCGAGGGCGTCGTCAACGAACGGCTCGGGCGGCGACTCGTCGCCAAGCTGATGCAGCCCTCACTCGACCTCTACATCGCCCGGCTGCGCGCCGCACAGGAAGCCGGTCAGGTGCGGCCCGAGATCGACCCGCGCATCGCCCTGGAGCTCTTCGTCTCCCCGCTGGCCCAGCGCTGGCTCCAGCACACCGGCCCGATCTCCCACGAGTACACCGACACCCTCGTCGACTACGCCCTTCACGGCCTCGCCCCGCGCTGAGCGGCCCGCGCCAGGCGCCCCGGCGCGTCCGTGATCACGCCGCCGCAGCCCAGCGCCAGCACCCGGTCCCGCTGCGCGTCCGTCAGCACGGTGTGCGCCCACACCCGCGCGATCCCCGAGTTCACCGCCCGCACCAGGTCCGCGTCGCGCGCCCGGTGGTCCACGTCCAGCAGGTCCACGAACGACCTCCAGCGCTCCGGGCGGTCCGTGCGCAGCTGCTGCGCCGAGCGCCACAACTGCGAGAGCAGCCCGAGGCTGTGGACACGCCGGGCCACCTCCGGGTCGTTGGAGTTCACGAACACCGAGCGGGTCAGGCCGCGGGCCCGGATCAGCTCGGCCAGCCGGTCCAGACTCCGCGGGTCCTTCGCCTCCAGCATGAGCACGATCCGCCCGCCGAAACGATCCAGCACCTCGGCGACCGTCGGCGGCCGCTCCGACCGCCAGCTCCCCGGGAGCCGGTCCTTCGGGCGCAGCCGTACGCCCTGCCACTCCCGGGCGTCCAGACCGCCCACCGCGCCACCGAGGTAGGTCGTGCGGTTCAGGGTCTCGTCGTGGAACACCACCGGCGTGCCGTCCCGCAGCAGCCGCGTGTCGAAGTCCAGCACCTGCGCCGTCCCGCGCTCGTAGGCGGTCGTCAGCCCCGCCATGCTGTTCTCGGGGACCTCGCGGGCGCCGCCGCGGTGCGCGACGTACGTGATCCTCGGCAGGGCCGCCACGGTCAGCGGACCCGCACCCCACTCCAGCGGCGCCGGAGCGCGGCCGCCGGGTCCCGTGAGGGTCAGCGAGACCACGGAAGCCACGGAGGCCAGACCCGTCAGCGCGATCCTTGTGACCATGGCGACCACGGTAGGACGCCATGTCATGTCAAAGCGGGCAATGACACCCGATCATGCCGAGAGCGGGGATCGCCGCTTCTCCTCCTATCGGACGACCGGTGTACGTTGCGTCCCCGGTGTCCCGGATGTGGGCACTGGCCCCCCGGTGCGCGGGAAGATGGGACGATGAGGCATGCTGTTCCGCACGACGGCGAGGCGAGGGGATAGATGAGCGCGGAGTTCGGCGGCCGGACCGGCCTGCAGGGCAAACTCACCCAGTGGCTGCGCGCCGGGCGCCGGCCGAAGGAGACCGCCGGGGACGGCGGCCGTGAGGTCCTGCTGCTCGCCGCCGCCGACGCGGGACTGCCCCTCGCGCCCGCGGCCCATCCGGCGGCCGGGTACCGCTGCTCCTGCGACCGGGTCGGCTGTCCCACCCCCGCCCGGCACCCGGTGTCCTTCGCCTGGCAGACGCAGTCGACCACCGACCACGCCCAGATCGAGCGCTGGGCCCGCCACCAGCCGCGGGCCAACTTCATCACCGCGACCGGCATGATGCACGACGTCCTCGACGTGCCCCTCGACGCCGGTCGCGACGCGTTGGAGCGGCTGCTCGCCGCCGGGATCGAGGTCGGGCCGGTCGCCGAGAGCGACGACGGCCGCCTGTTGTTCTTCACGCTCACCCGCGGTACGCCCGAGGACGAGGACGAGTGGTGGCCGTGCGAACTGGACTGCCACCCCGAGACGATGGACGAGCACCCCGGGCTGCGCTGGCACTGCCGGGGCTCCTACGTCCTCGTGCCGCCGGCGATGCTGCCCGGTGAGGGCCAGGCCGTGCGGTGGGTGCGCGGGCCCGAGCACGCGCTGCCGGATCCACTGAGCCTGCTGGAGGTGCTCACGGAGGTGTGCGGGCGCTTTGTGGACGAGGGCGGCGAAACGGACCATGCCGCGGGGGCGGGCTGGCCGCTGCGGCACTGATGCGGGTGCCTGTCGGCGACTGGGCCGGGAGGGCTTGGGTGTGAGGGCCGGGCTGGGTGTGAGGGCTTGGGTGTGAGGGCCGGCCTGGGTGTGAGGGCTTGGGTGGGGTTCTGAGCTACGAGCCTTCCGCCGAGGTCATGCCCTGGATCCTGCCCAGGATCGTCACCTTGCCCGGGCCCTTGGGGGCCAGCGCGACCTCGTTGGAGACGAACTCCATGGTCAGGGACTGCTTGATCTCGCCCTTCGTCAGGGCGAGGACGTCCTTGTTCGGGGTGGGCACGGAGGTGCCCGCGTAGGCGGTCTGCTTCTCGTAGTGGCGTGTGGTGAAGAAGACCAGCGCCCCGCCGTCGGTCGTGCGCAGCGCCAGCGGTGCGTAGTCGCCGTTCGTCAGCGGCTCGTCGATGTACTGGGTGACCATGCCCGGCTTCTTGCCGTTCTTCTCGCGCAGGGCACGCCACTGGCTGGTGTGGGCGCCGTCCGTGAAGGTCTCGCCGCCGCTCTTCAGGTACGTCGCGTACGTGCTGCTCAGGTCGCCGGGGTCGGTGGCCAGGTCGGTCGACTTGACCGGGACGGACTCGGCCCAGCCGTCGGCGTCCTTCTTGAACTGCGGGACCTTGCCCGGGGCGACGAGTGTCAGGTACGCCACCTGGAACGGGTCGTCCAGGCTGCTGCGGGTGAACACCAGGAGCCAGCGGGCGGTACCGCCCTTGTTGCCGGCCGCGTCGACGACGAACCAGCGGGGCCACCCGGCCTTCTTGGGGATGGTGAACTTCGTGTCCGTCAGGGTCAGGGGGGTGTGGTTCGGGTTGCCGTCCGGGTTGTTCGCCTTCCCGGCCTCGAGGCGGGCCGAGTCGATGTCGGCGAGGGCGCCGGTGGTGTGGTCGGCGTCCAGGGTGCCGTCGTAGGCCTTGTCGGCCTCGTTGTACGCGGTCGTGAACTCCTGGAGGGCCTTGGCGGCTTCGGCGCGGGTCGTGGACGGGAGGATCTCCCGTTCGCCGTGCACGACGACGCATCCACTGGCCGTCATCGACAAAGCGGTCGCCGAGACTGCTATGAGGGCGCTCCGGGCGGGCCTGCGGAGCGTTCGAGGGTCGCGATCCCTGCTCATCGGGTACCTTCACCTTCCCCTTTCCGGAGGCGAACCCTACCGGGTGCCTCCGGCGGTTGGGCGGGGGCGGGGTGGGGTGGGGTGGGCGTCCTCTTCGGCTTGCGGCGGGTGGGGGTGCGCGCCTGCGCCTTGGCGTGGGGTGCGCGCCTGCGCCTTGGCGTGGGGTGTGGGTCGGGGCCGCGCCGGGGGGTGTCCGTCCTCGGAACGGCGCGATGAGGCCTGACGCCGACTGACTGTCCGTTGACGCGCCAACCGCTGCGGGCGGACACCCCCCGACACGGCCCCTTCCCGCCGTACGCGGGTGCGGGAGCGTCGTGGCCTCTGCTGCATGCGCACGGCTGCGGGAGCGGCCCTCGCTTCGCGCCGCAAGGCCGCCCGGCTGTCCCGAGCGGCCCTCGCTTCGCGCCGCAAGGCCGCCCGGCTGTCCCGCCCCCGCCGCGGGCATGCGTGCCGCGCGGCGGCACCCAGTTACGCCGGGCCGCGGGCCCGCCCGGCCCTCGGCTTCAGGGGCGGTGCTGTGTCACACCCTGTCGCGTACCGGGGTTGGCGTCGTGGTGCGGGTCGGGGCCAGGAACAGGGCCAGGGTCGGGATCAGGTACAGGAGCCAGACGGCCACTTGGAGCGTCGTGGGGTCGGGCTGGAAGTTGAAGACGCCCTTGAGGAGTGTGCCGTACCAGCTGTCCGGAGGGATCGTGCCGGAGATGTCGAACGCCTTGTCCGTGAGGCCGGGCAGGAAGTCGGCCTCCTGGAGGTCGTGGAAGCCGTAGGCGAGGACACCGGCCGCCACGACCACCAGCATGCCGCCGGTCCACGTGAAGAACTTCGCCAGGTTGATGCGCAGGGCGCCCCGGTAGAACAGCCAGCCCAGGAGGACCGCCGTGAGGAGGCCCAGGGCGACGCCGAGCAGGGGACGGGGTGTGCCGTCGCTCGCCGCGTGGACCGAGGCCCAGACGAACAGGGCCGTCTCCAGGCCCTCCCGGCCCACCGCGAGGAACGCCGTGGCGACGAGTGCGCCGGTGCCCATCGCGAGGGCGGTGTCGAGCCTGCCGTGCAGCTCCGACTTGAGGTGGCGGGCGGTGCGGCGCATCCAGAACACCATCCACGTCACCAGGCCGACCGCGAGGATGGAGAGGGACCCGCCCAGGGCCTCCTGGGCCTGGAACGTCAGCTCCTGGGAGCCGAATTCGAGGGCGCAGCCGAAGCCGAACGCGAGGGCGATCGCGACGGCTATGCCGGCCCAGATCGGCTTCAGGGCGTCCCTGCGGTCCGTCTTGACCAGGTAGGCGATGAGGATGCAGACGACGAGGCTCGCCTCCAGGCCCTCGCGCAGACCGATCAAATAGTTGGAGAACACCGGGTCAGGCCTCCTTCGAGAACAGCGTCCGGCCCCACCAGTCGTCCTTGTCGCGGACGCCCGGCGGGACGGCGAAGAGCGCCGAACCAACGTGCTGGATGTACTCGTTGAGCGCGTCCGCGGCCAGGCTGCGCTGGATGGGGATGAAGCCCTTGCGCACATCGCGCTGGTAGGCCAGGAAGAACAGGCCCGCGTCCAGGCGGCCGAGGCCGTCCGTGCCGTCGGTGAAGGAGTAGCCGCGGCGCAGGATCGTCGCCCCGTGGTTGGTGTCGGGGTGCGCCAGCCGGACGTGGGCGTCGGGCTTCATCGCCTTCAGGAACGGCTCGTCGCGCTCCTTGGCCTTGCCGACCGGAGCGCCCTCGCCCTTGTCGCGGCCGAAGATGTCCTCCTGCTCCTGCAGTGAGGTGCGGTCCCAGGTCTCGATGTGCATGCGGATGCGGCGGGCCACCAGGTAGCTGCCGCCCGCCATCCAGGCCGGTTCGTCCTTCTCGTCCACCCAGACGAACTTCTTCAGACGGTCCGTCTCGGTGCCCGCGATGTTGCGGGTGCCGTCCTTGAAGCCCATGAGGTTGCGCGGTGTCTGCGCCTCGGGCGTCGTGGAGGAGGTCTTGCCGAAGCCGAGCTGCGACCACTTGATGACGACCTTGCCGAAGCCGATGCGGGCCAGGTTGCGGACGGCGTGGACCGCGACCTGGGGGTCGTCGGCGCAGGCCTGGATGCACAGGTCGCCGCCGCTGCGGTTCTTGTCGAGGTTGTCGCCGGGGAACTTCGGCAGGTCGACCAGGGCCTCCGGGCGGCGGTCCGCGAGGCCGAACTTCTCGAACAGGGACGGGCCGAAGCCGATCGTGAGGGTCAGGCGGGAGGGCTTCAGGCCGAGCGCCTCGCCGGTGTCGTCCGGGGGCGCCTCGGCCAGACCGCCGAACGCGCCCTCGCCGACGGCGTGTCCGGCCGCCATGCGCCGTGCGGCCGCCGTCCAGTCCTTCAGCAGCTGGACGAAGGCCTCGCGGTCGTCGGTCGTCACGTCGAACGCGGCGAAGTGCAGGCGGTCCTGCACCGGTGTGGCGATGCCCGCCTGGTGGGGGCCGTGGAAGGCGATCGCCGAGCCGGCCGACAGCGCGGCGTCGTCCTCGGTGCGGGCCATCGCCACCGCGCCGCCCGCCGCGGCCGCGCCGAGGGCCAGGCCCGCGCCGCCCCAGCCGAGCAGGGAACGGCGGCTGGGGGAGGGAGAGTTGGTGTCCGTCATGGTTACTTCACCACAGCCGCGGCGAGCTTCGACAGCGGCTCCGCCAGGGCGTTGACCGCGTCCGAGAGCTCCTTGCGGTCGGCCTTGCCGACCTTGTCGTAGGAGGTGAAGTCGTACGACGTGGTGCTCGGGCGGTACTGGACGAGCAGCTTGTCCAGGGCCGCGAACTGCTCGTCGAGTTCGGTGACGAGGGCCGCGTCGTTCTCCTTCGCGACCGGCTTCAGCAAGTCGTAGGACTTCTGCGCGCCCTCGACGTTGGCCTTGAAGTCGACCAGGTCGGTGTGCGAGTAGCGCTCCTCCTCGCCGGTCACCTTGCCGGTGGCGACCTCGTCGAGGAGTTCCTTGGCGCCGTTGGCCATGGAGGTGGGGGTGATCTCGGCCTTGCCGACCCGGCTCTGCCAGTCCTTCAGGTCCTTGATCAGCAGGTCGGCGAGGTCCTTCTCGCGGGTGCCGATCTTCTTGTCCTGCCAGAGGGCCTTCTCCAGGCGGTGCCAGCCCGTCCAGTCGGTGGCCGGGTCCTGGCCGTCCTCCAGACCGTCCTCGCGGACGTCGACCTTGGGGTCGATGTCGCCGAAGGACTCGGCGACCGGCTCGGTGCGCTCCCAGCCGATGCGGGAGGGGGCGTAGGCCTTCTTCGCCGCCTCCAGGTCACCGTCCTTGACGGCCTTGGCGAACACCTCGGCCTTCGGCAGCGTCTCGCCGGCCTGCGCCTGCGCGTAGGCGCGGTAGGCCGCGACGGCCTTGTCCAGACGCGGGTCGCGCTTGACGGCCTTGCCGCCGGTGGCCTTGACGGCCTGGCGGATGCCGTCGCCCTTCATGCCGGGCTTGCAGGCGATCTGGTAGTCGCCGGCCTTCACCTCGGCGGTGACCCGCTGCTTGGTGCCGGGGCCTATGTTCTCGCGCTCGGTGACCACACGGTCGTCGGGGAAGAGGACGTAGACCTCGGTGACCTTGGAGCCCTTGTTCTCGACGGCCAGCTCGACGTGCCCGGCCGGGAACTCCTTCTTCGACACCTGGCACTTGTCGTCGGTCGCCGTCACGTTGATGACGTGGTCGCCGTCCTTCGCGTCGCTCTTCTCGGTGCAGCCGGTGACGGCGGCCAGGGCCGCCGCGGCGGCGATGACGACGGAAGCGGGACGAGCGGGTCGCATGAGGGCTCCAGAGAAGAGGTAGGTGAGGCTCACCTAAGGCAGCACATAAGGATGGCTCAAGTGGCTCAAAATCGCCGTCATGATTGGGTCAAGGGAAGGTCAAAGGTCGCATCGCGCCCCCTGCCGCGCCGGCGCACGTCCTTGACCGGCGAGAATGCCTCCCGTGACTGACTACGACGTGCTCCGCGTCTTCTGCGGGCCGAACGGCGGGTACGGCAACGAGCTCGGGGTCGTGCGCGAGGGGTCCGTGATGCCCGAGCGGGACGAGCGGCAGGCGTTCGCCGCGAAGGTCGGGTTCAGCGAGACGGTGTTCGTCGACGATCCCGAGCGCGGAGTGATCGACATCTACACGCCCACGCTGCGGCTGCCCTTCGCCGGGCACCCCTGTGTCGGGACGGCATGGCTGCTCGACGTGCCCGAGCTGGTCACGCCCGCCGGAGTGGTCGGGGCCCGGCAGGACGGGGAGTTCTGCTGGATCGAGGCGCGGGCGGAGTGGGTGCCGCCGCGGACGCTGCGCCGCTACGGCAGCGCCGCCGAGGTCGACGACCTGACCGTGCCGCCGCCGGGGGAGTGGGTGTACGCCTGGGCGTGGGAGGACGAGCCCGCCGGGCGGATCCGGGCCCGGGCCTTTCCCGGCCGGGACGACGGCATCGACGAGGACGAGGCGACCGGGGCCGCGGCCCTGCTGCTCACCGACCGGCTGGGCCGGGCCCTCAACATCACCCAGGGCGCGGGCTCCCAGATCCTCACCGCGCCCCAGCCGGGCGGATGGACCGAGGTCGGCGGGCGGGTCCACCTCGAACGCTGACCCGGACGGAGCGCGTCCGTACGGGTGGAACAGCGTGTGCGGGCGGTGGTGAACGGGGGTCGCTGGGCGTGACCAGGCACCACCGCGAGAGGCATCATGCGCATTCGATCCGCTCTGGCCGTCGTCGCCCCGACCGCCGCCCTGACCGCCACCGGTGCGGCCGCGGCCTCCGCCGACGATGACGGGGAGTACCGCGACGACCACCACGTGGCGTGCAGCCCGTACTTCGGTGAGCTCGAGGCCGAGACCGCCGAGATCGAGTGGGGCGGGGCCGTCTGGCGCAACGGTCCGTTCGACATCTGAGCAGGACAGGCCCGGCCCCCTCCCGGACCGGCACCAGGGCCCCTCGCCGCGTGCGGGCGGGGCCCCGCCCGTCACGCCGTCAGGGGGAACTCCTCGCTCAGCGCCTCGAACATCGCGTTGTTCAACCCGTACGCCCGCTTGCACTCGGCCACGATCCGCTGCCGCTCCAGCTCGTCACCGGGCATCGCGTCCAGCAGCTCGCAGTAGGCCCGCTTGAAGGCGGCCGGGTTGGGGATCTCCTCGAAGACGTAGAAGCGGACTCCGTCGCCCTTCTTCGCGAAGCCCCAGGTCTTTTCGGCCGTGTCGCGGATGATCTGCCCGCCGGAGAGGTCGCCCAGGTAGCGGGTGTAGTGGTGGGCGATGTAGCCGGCCGGCCAGGTGCGGGCGCACACCGCGATCCGTTCCGCGTACTCCAGGGTGGCCGGCAGCGCGGTGGCCGTCGTCCGCCAGCCGGGGCCGCGCACATGCTCCAGGTCCCGCTCCAGCGCCGTCATGCGGAACAGCTCCGGACGGACGAAGGGGCCGGCCACCGGGTCCGCGGCCAGCTGCCGGGCGCCGGACTCCAGCGAGCCGTACACGAACCACAGCTGCTCCGTGTAGCGCGCGAACGCCTCGACCCCCAGTTTGTGCCCCAGCAGGTCGCCGATGAAGGCCGAGCCCCTGACCTCCTCGTGCTGCTCGCGAGAGGCGGTCCGAAGGAGCGTCGAGAAGGATTCCATGCGCGCACTTTTCCCGACGGACTGTCGGTAAAAACCTCCCGTGCGAAACCTCCGTGGGAAATCGCCGTGCGAAACCTCCGTGCGAAATCGCCGTGCGAAACCTCCGTGCGAAATCGCCGTGCGAAACCTCCGTGCGAAACCGCCGTGCGGAACCGCCGTGCGGAAAAGAAGCGGCCCGCCTTCCGGGGGAGAGCGGGCCGTGCGGTGGGGTGCGGGTGGTGGGTTACGGCAGCGTGAGGATCTCCGCGCCCGAGTCCGTCACCACCAGCGTGTGCTCGAACTGGGCCGTCCGCTTCCGGTCCTTCGTGACGACCGTCCAGCCGTCGTCCCACATGTCGTACTCGTGCGTGCCGAGCGTCAGCATCGGCTCGATCGTGAACGTCATGCCGGGCTGGATCACCGTCGTGGCGTGCGGACTGTCGTAGTGCGGGATGATCAGGCCCGAGTGGAACGACGAGTTGATGCCGTGCCCGGTGAAGTCCCTGACCACTCCGTAGCCGAAGCGCTTGGCGTACGACTCGATGACCCGGCCGATGATGTTGATCTGCCGGCCCGGCTTGACCGCCTTGATCGCCCGCTCCAGGGACTCCCGGGTCCGCTCCACCAGCAGCCGCGACTCCTCGTCGACGTCACCCACCAGGTAGGTGGCGTTGTTGTCGCCGTGCACACCGCCGATGTACGCCGTCACGTCGAGGTTGACGATGTCGCCGTCGCGCAGGACCGTCGAGTCCGGGATGCCGTGGCAGATGACCTCGTTGACGCTCGTGCACAGCGACTTCGGGAAGCCGCGGTAGCCGAGCGTCGAGGGGTAGGCGCCGTGGTCGCACATGTACTCGTGCGCGACCTTGTCCAACTCGTCCGTGGTCACCCCGGGGGAGATCAGCTTCGCGGCCTCCGCCATCGCCCGGGCCGCGATCCGGCCGGCCACGCGCATCGCCTCCACGGTCTCGGGCGTCTGCACCTCCGGTCCGGTGTACGGCGTCGGCGCGGGTTTGCCGACGTACTCGGGGCGGCGGATGTTTCCGGGCACGGAACGGGTGGGGGACAGCTCCCCCGGTACAAGCAGCGACTGGCCAGACATGCCAGCGAGTCTAACCAGCGGCGATGGGGGAACATGTCGATGGCGAGAGGAGCTGGTCATGGCCCTGTTCAAGAAGCGCACGGTCGGCAAGCCGGGTGAGTGGTACTACTGCCTGGAACACAAGAAGGTCGAGGAGGGGCCGGAGTGCCCCAACAAGGACCGGTTCGGGCCGTACGCCTCCCGCACGGAGGCCGAACACGCGATGGCGACCGCCCGCGAGCGCAACCTCCAGTGGGAGAACGACCCCAAGTGGCACGACGCCCCGGCGGGCAGCCGGGACGACGAGAGCTGATCCCGCCGGCGCCCGGGGCCGCGGCCCCGGGCGTTCGTGTGTCCGGGGCCACGCCATCGGCAGCGGCACGCCCGGACGTCACCAGCGGGCCGGCGGCGGGGCCGTCAGGTGCTCCGCCAGTCGCGCCACCCGGTCCCGCAGGCGGCGCCGCCCCCGCGGGGCCGGCAGGGCGTTCTCCCCGGCCGCCGCACTGACCAGGTGCTGCACCGTGTCGAGGTCCAGTTCCGAACCGTCCGGGACGGCCAGGGCCTCGTGCGCCAGGGACGGGAGCTCGCCACGGCCCGGGCCGAGGGCCAGGACCGTCGCTCCGGCGCGGCGGGCGTCGGACACCCGTTCCAGGAGTGGTGCGGCAGGCCCGTCGGGCGCGACCACCAGCAGCGTCTCGCCCCGCCGGGCCGCCTCCAGCCGCCCCAGACCGACCGCCAGGTGCGTCGGATCCGAGGGGCGCGCGTCGTGCCGTACCAGCGTCGGGGCCAGCTCCGGCGTGCCCGACCAGGCCGCCTCGTCCACCAGGTGCGCGGCGAGGTGCCACGGCTCGTACTCCGGCGTGCCGACGAGCAGCAGCCCGCCCCCGTGCGACACCACCGAGCCGCGCAGCGCCCCGGCGAACCGCCGGGTGGCCCCCAGCCACTCCGTCCCGGCGAGCACTTCCCGCAGCAGCGCGACCCGTACCGCATCCATGGGGCCGCATCCTGCCCCAAGCGGACACCCGTGACGTGGAATTCACCCCGCATTCGCCCGGGCTGGGTAGGCCGACCGGTCACCCGTACCGCTGTCGAACGACCGGAGGAGCCCGCGATGACCGAGGCCAGCGTCCCCTTCCGCGCCGGGCAGGAGGGGTACACCAGTTTCCGTATCCCCGCCGTCGTCGCCACCCGCACCGGCGACCTGCTCGCCTTCTGCGAGGGCCGGGTCGGCTCCCGGGACGACTTCGGGAACATCGACGTCGTCCTCAAACGCTCCACGGACGGCGGCCGCACCTGGGGCCCGCTCCAGGTCGCCGCGCACAACGGCGACGCCCTCGCCGGCAACCCCGCCCCGGTCGTCCTCGACACCGGCCGCGTCCTCCTCGTGCACGTGCGCAACGCCGCCCTCGCCACCGAGGACGCCATCCGGCGCGGCACGGTGAGCGCGGCGGACGGGCGCCGCGTCTGGGTGCGGCACAGCGACGACGAGGGCCGCACCTGGTCGGCGCCCAAGGAGATCACCCGGGAGACCAAGCGGCCCGAATGGCGCTGGTACGCCACCACCCCCGGCCACGCGATCCAGCTCACCACCGGCAGGATCGTCGTCCCCGCCAATCACTCCCTGCCGCCCACCGGCACCGACAACGGCACCGAGGGCCGCTACAACGGCGGCCACTGCCTGCTCAGCGACGACGCGGGCGCCACCTGGCGGATCGGCTACGTCGACGACGACACCGACGGCTACATCAACGCCAACGAGACCACCGCCGCCGAACTCCCCGACGGCCGCGTCTACTTCAACACCCGCAACGACTCGCCCTCGCCCGGCACACGGGCCGACGCCCACTCGGCCGACGGCGGCCGGACCCTGGTGAAGCCCTTCCGCCCGCAGGCCGGACTCACCGCCCCCGTCTGCGAGGCCGCCGTCCTCCAGCTCCGCGACCCCGACCTGCTCCTGTACTCCGGCCCCGCCGACCCCGGCTTCCGCGCCCTGATGACGATCCGCGCTTCCACCGACGGCGGCACCACCTGGCGCCCGGCGTACACGGTGGACGGCCTGCCCGCCGCGTACTCGGATCTCGTCCGGATCGACACGGACACCGTGGGCCTGCTGTACGAGACCGGCGACTTCGGCGCCTACGAGACGATCACCTTCCGGCGGGTGCCCGTGACGGAGCTGACCTGAGCCGTCCCGGGCGGCGGCGCGGTCGTAGAGTCGGGGCCATGACCTCTACCGACAGTGCTGCCACCGACAACGCCCAGAAGGCGCCCGCCAAGGACCCCTGGGACCTGCCCGACGTCTCCGGACTCGTGGTCGGGGTGCTCGGCGGAACCGGGCCGCAGGGCAAGGGCCTGGCCTACCGGCTCGCCAAGGCCGGCCAGAAGGTGATCATCGGCTCGCGGGCGGCGGATCGCGCCCGGGCGGCCGCCGGGGAACTCGGCCACGGCGTCGAGGGCGCCGACAACGCCGAGACCGCGCGCCGCAGCGACATCGTGATCGTCGCCGTACCGTGGGACGGCCACGGCAAGACCCTCGAATCCCTGCGCGAGGAACTGGCCGGCAAGCTCGTCGTCGACTGCGTCAACCCGCTCGGCTTCGACAAGAAGGGCGCCTACGCCCTCAAGCCCGAGGAGGGCAGCGCCGCCGAGCAGGCCGCCGCCCTGCTGCCGGACTCCCGGGTCACCGCCGCCTTCCACCACCTGTCGGCCGTACTGCTCCAGGACCCGGAGATCGACGAGATCGACACCGATGTGATGGTGCTCGGAGAGGTCCGCGCGGACGTGGAGATCGTCCAGGCCCTGGCCGGGCGCATCCCGGGCATGCGCGGCATCTTCGCCGGGCGGCTGCGCAACGCCCACCAGGTGGAGTCGCTGGTCGCGAACCTGATCTCCGTGAACCGCCGCTACAAGGCGCACGCCGGGCTCCGCGTCACCGACGTGTGAGCCGGTGAGGTCCGTGGGGGACACTGGACGGCAGCAGCGGTACCAGCCGCGCCAGAAAGTGTCCCCCCGACAGGAGCCGACCGCCATGCCCCGCCTTGCCCTCTACGCCCTGATCGTCTGCGTCCTCTCCGTGGCCGCCGCCGTCGTCTCCTTCACGCGGGGCAGCTTCCTGGGGATCGTGTGGGTACTGCTGGCGGGCCTGTCGTCCAACATGTGCTGGTACTACGTCAAGCGCACCAGGCAGCAGAAGTCCGCCACCGGCTGACCCGTCACGGGGCCGCCGAGCAGAACTCGTTCGAGCATGCCAGAAGCGGTACAGCTCCTGACCGCACGGGGGAAGGGGAAGTCTCCGACGGCTATTGCCATCGAATTGACTGCGGAAGGCCTTCTCACGCCCCGGCGCTACTGGGCGAAAAAGCGGCAGGAGCTCAGGAAGGCTCAGACCGCAACGGCGGCCGACGCAGAATTGAGCAACGACGCTGAGGACGAGGCGGAGAGAGAAGGGCCGTCGCAGAGCCGTCGAGGGTGGACGGGGGCGATCATCAAGGCGATGCTGACTGATCACGCCATGCTTGGGTGGAAGACGTACAACGGTCAGGTGGTCCGTAAGACGCAAACCGGCGTCCCCGTGCCCTTCACGGACGAGCCGATCCTCACCCGCGAGGAGTTCGCCCACGTCTCCGCGCTGTTCGAAGCTCGATCCCGACAGCCCGTCGAACGCAAGGACACGAACGCGCCCCTCTTGGGAGTCCTCCTGTGTGACGGGTGCGGCGGGCGCATGTACCTCCAGCGTCGGGCGAAGGCGCAGAACTACGTGTGTCAGGCCTTCAGCCCCGGTATGCAGTGCTCCGCCCCCTCGTCGATCAAGCAAGCGTGGGCCGAAGAGTACGTAGAGCGGGAGTTCCTGCGCCGGCTGGGCGGCATCCGGGTTCAGGAGCACATCACGATCCCTGGCTACGACCCCGCGCCGGAGATCGATGAGACAGAGGCGGAGTTCAAGGCTCACCTGGCGGAGCGCGGCAAGCAGAAGTCCCGCGCAGCCATCGCAGCATGGCAGGAGCTCCACGACACGCTTGACGCCCGTCTGGCAGAGCTGGAGGCCCGACCGAAGACGGAGCCGCAGACCGTTGTCAAGGAACTGTCGACCACCTACGCGCAGACGTGGGAGGCGAGTGACGACCTGGAACGCCGTGCGTTGCTTCTGGACTGCGGGGTCGTCGTCCGCGTCAAGAGGGGCACCCGCGGGGGGTGGCGGAAGCTCGACGAGTCGCGGGTGTCGTTCGACGTGACTGCCGAGTTCTTCGCCGACGCTGCTGCGGAGCACGACGGTCTAGCGGCTGAGTTGACCAACTGACAACGCACGACAAAGCCCCCTCCAAGTAGCAGGAGGGGGCTCTCGTCAGATGCTCCTATGGCTGTCAAGCCGCTGGAGCCAGGTCGGTTTGAGTGGTTTGTTCGGTTGGTGTGCTGGTCAGGGCGCGGTAGACCTCGCGGGCGACGAATCGCTTGAGGCAGCGCATGATGTCCTTCTTGTTCAGCCCTTCCTTGGTGCGGCGTTCGACGTAGGCGCGGGTGCGTTCGTCGAAGCGCATGCGGGTGAGGACGATGGTGTGCAGGGCGTTGTTCGCCGCCCGGTCGCCACCGCGGTTGAGGCGGTGGCGGTGGGTTCGTCCGGACGAGGCCGGGATCGGTGCGACCCCCGCCAGGTGCGCGAACGCGCCCTCGGACCGCATCCGCTCCGGGTTGTCCCCAGCCGAGGCCAGCAGCTGGCCGGCGGTCTCGGGGCCGACGCCGAACAGCTCCAGCAGCTGCGGGGCGGCTTGCTTGACCAGCGGGCCGATCTCGGTGTCGAGGTCGGCGATCTCGGCGTCAAGTGCCTGGTGACGCCGGGCCAGGCGGCGCAGCGATGCCCGGGTCGCCGTCAGCGGCCGCGACAGATCGTCTCCGGGCCGCAGCCGGGTGAGTGTGCGTATCAGTGCGGCCCGGTCCAGACCGGCGACCTGTTCACGCAGCACCGCGGGAGCTGAGACGAGCAGGCCGCGTATCTGGTTCATCGCCTGGGTGCGGGCCTTGACCGCGCTGCGGCGGGCGAGTCGCAGGACACGCACGGCCTCGACCACGCCGTCCCGGCTCTTCGGTGTGCCGGTGGCGCGTCCGGAGAGCACGGCCGTCGCGGCGGCGTAGGCGTCGATCGGGTCGGACTTGCCCTTCATCCGCCGCGTCTTGCGGTCGGGCCGGTCCACGTCGATGACCGTGACGCCCGCGGCGGTCAGCACCCGGGCGAGTTCGGCGCCGTAGGCGCCGGTCCCCTCCACCCCGACCGCGAGCAGCGTGCCGTGTGAGCGCATCCAGTCCAGCAGGTCGCGGTAGCCGCGGATGGTGGCGGGGAACTCCCGGTCGGCCAGGTGCCGGCCGACCGTGTCGATCACGGCCGCGTGGTGGGTCAGGCCGTGGGTGTCGACTCCGCCGGTGATCTGCGGGTCGTCGTGCGTCATGCTGGTCATGTCCGTCCTTGTGGCGTGTCCGTTCCGAGGGCGGCACGCGCCGGTCGGGCGGGTGGACAAGACAGTGACGGGGCTTCTGGACCAAGCTCCTATGAAGTCACAAACACCCGTCCGGCCGCGTGCGTGGTGACGCCCGGCGGGCCGACAAATCCCAAACAGGACAGTCGAGACGTCAGTCAGCCGAGGAGTCAGACCCACCAGCAGCGTCACCACGTCACATCCTCACTGTCAGCCGACTCGATGTACGTCGAGTGGCGCCGGTTGCAGCGCACTGGGCTCCGCCGGTTGCAGGAGTCCTACGTGCCGCTCTTCGAGCGCACGCGGGTATTCCGAATTTACTGCTCGAACGTCGTCCCGGGGCTCCTCCAGACGGACGGCTATGCGAGCGCTCTACTCGGCTCCATCGCTGCCTTCAGGGAGACGCCCGACGACGTGTCGGAGGCCGTGGCAGCGCGTATGGAGCGCTCACGAGTGATCCGTGAGGGCAACCATCGGTTCGCGCTCCTGGTCGAGGAGGCGGTACTCAGGCACCGCGTAGGCGGCTCTGAGGTCATGGCTGGCCAACTCGGCTACCTGCTCTCCATCATGGCCCTGCCGTCCGTCTCCCTAGGCGTGATCCCGTTCTCAGCCGACAGGCGCATGTGGATGCTGGAAACTTTCAGTGTCTACGACGAGGTACAGACACAGGTCGAGCTACTCACAGCTCAGGTGAACGTCACGGCGCCCTGAGAGGGCGTTTGATGTAGCCGAATTGCCCTTTAAGTTCTAGTAAGTTCCTCGCCAGGTTGGCGTGGTCTCGTCCGTTATGCGCTTGGCGAGGTTGTCGATCGATGCGACGTGGATCATGGCTTCGGAGCTGGCGGTGAGGGTCTCGTAGTCGCGGGCGAGGCGGCGGTGCATCATGATCCAACCGATACTTCGTTCCACTACCCAGCGCCTTTTCAGGACGTGAAAGCCGCGGGTCCCAGGGTTTTTGTCGACGACTTCGACGTCGATTCCGAGGTTCGCGCCGTGCTCTACGACGGCCTTCTTGAAGCCGGTGTCGACCCAGCTCTTGGTGATGGTTGGGTACGTGTTTTTCGCCTGGTCGAGGAGGCGTATCCCCAGTGCATTCTCCGAGAGACTCGCAGCGGCGACGGTCACAACGAGGATCAGGCCGATCGTGTCAGTGAGGATGCCTCGCTTCCGGCCCACGATCTTCTTCGCGGCGTCCGTTCCCTGGCTGGTCACGGGCACGTTGGTGGAGGTCTTGACGCTCTGGGTGTCGATGACGGAGGCCGTCGGCTCGGACTTCCGGCCTTCCTTCACGCGGGCGAGGGCAGTGAGGTCGTAATTGAGCTGGGCGAAGATCCCCTCGTCGCGCCAGGCGGCGTAGTAGAAGTAGACGGTGCCGTGGCCAGGGAAGTCATGTGGGAG
>NZ_JACHCX010000012.1:196824-249889 GCF_014207295.1 Streptomyces sp. AK010 | reverse complement strand
TACAGCGCCGATGGTACTGCAGGGGGGACCCTGTGGGAGAGTAGGACGCCGCCGAACAATCTTTGGGAAAACCCCCGCATCTTCGGATGCGGGGGCTTTCTGCGTTTAAGCTCGAATCCATGCGCTATGACCTCGTGATTTTCGACAACGACGGTGTGCTCGTCGACAGTGAGCCCATCTCCAACCGGTTGCTCGCGGCGTACCTCACCGAACTGGGGCACCCCACCTCCTACGAGGAGTCCATTCGTGACTACATGGGTTCGGCGATGCACCGCATTCACGAACTGGTCCTCGAGCGGACAGGACAGCAGTTGCCGCAGGACTTCGACGACGTCTTTCACACACGGGTGTTCGCGGCCTTCGAGCAGGAACTCGTGGCCGTGGCAGGGGCCTCCGAGGTGCTGGAGAAGCTGGCCGCCGACGGGGTGCCGTACTGCGTGGCATCCTCCGGAAGTCATGAGCGGATCCGCGTGGGACACCGGACGACCGGGCTCGACCGGTGGTTCGACGAGGAGCGGGTCTTCAGCTCGCAGGACGTCGGGCAGGGCAAGCCGGCCCCCGATCTCTTCCTGCACGCGGCCGAGCGGATGGGGGTCGCGCCGCAGCGATGCGTCGTCGTCGAGGACAGTCCGCTGGGGGTACAGGCGGCTGTCGCAGCCGGCATGGACGTGTACGGCTTCACCGCCATGACGCCCCCGGAGAAGCTCGCCGGGGCCACCCGGCTCTTCTCCGGCATGGGGGAGTTGCTCGACCTGCTGGTGTGAGCCGTTCCCGACGACCCGGCCGAAGCTGAGGAGAATTCACCTTTGGCTGGATCTACCCACGGGTAGGCCGGGGCCCTACGCTCGCCGCCATGACTGATGTGCTGCGGCGCGGCAGGGGCTCATTGGCGTTCAGCTTCCTGGTGCAGGGTGTCGCCTTCGCTCTGCTCGTGACGAGGATCCCGGCCATCCAGGACCGGTACGGGGTGTCCGACGCGCTGCTGCCCGCGTTTCTGGCCGCTGTGCCGATCCTCGCCGGGGTCGGGAGCGTGACCACCGAGCGGCTGGTGAAGCGGGTACGGCCGAGCCGGCTGCTGCGGTGGTCCCAGCCCGTGGTGCTGCTGTCGCTGCTCGGCGTCGGGGCCGGGGAGCGAATGGTGGAGCTCGGGATCGCGCTCGCGGCCTTCGGGCTCGCCGTCGGTGTGCTGGACGCGTCGATGAACATGCTCGGGGTGAGCCTGCAGCGGTCGTACGGGCGCAGCATCATGCTCAGTTTCCACGCGGCGTACAGCCTGGGCGGGATCGGCGGGGCCTCGCTGGCATGGGCGGGGGCGCACTGGCATCTGGCGTTGTGGGTGTCGTACCTGCCGGTCGTGCTGGTGCTGCTGCCGGCCGTGCTGGCGGGGAGCCGGTGGTACGTCGACGACCGGGGCGGTGCGGCGGGCGAGGCGGAGAAGCCGGCCGGGGAGGGCCAGGTCCTCGTCTTCAAGTGGCTGGTGCCGCTGTGTCTGGTGATGACGGTCGCGTACATCGGGGACTCGACGGTCTCCAACTGGAGCGCCAAGTACCTTCAGGACGTCCTCGGGAGCTCGGAGCAGATGGCGACCGTGCCGTACAACGTGTACATGGTCACCACGCTGCTGGGGCGGACGATCGGGGACCTCGGGGTGCGGAGGTTCGGGGCCGTGGCGGTCGTGCGGGCCGGGGCGCTGGTCGCGGCGGGCGGGTTCGCCGTGGTGGCCGCGGCGCCCGGGGCCTGGGCCGGGATGCTGGGGTTCACGCTGCTGGGACTGGGGTTGTGCGTGCTGGTGCCGCAGACGTTCGCGGCGGCCGGAAGGCTGTTCCCGGGGGCGTCGGACGCGGCCGTAGCGCGGCTGAATGTCTTCAACTACGTGGGGTTCTTGATCGGTTCGCCGTTGGTGGGCGCGCTCGGGGATCTGTGGAGCTACCGCGGGGCCATGCTCGTGCCGATGGTGTTGGTGCTGGTGACGCTGGTGTACGCCCGTTCGTTCGCGGCTCAACCGGACCGATACGGTGGCGGGCATGAGCGGCCGCGCACAGCTGATGTGGGACGAGGCAGTAACGGGCTATGACTTCGGTCCCGGGCACCCGATGGACCCGGTCCGGCTCGCCCTGACCCGGAGACTGGTCGACGCCTTCGGGCTGGACCGTGAGGTGGAGGTCGTCGCCGCGAAGGCGGCCGGGGAGTCGACGCTGCGGCTCGTCCACCGCCAGGACTACATCGGTGCGGTGAAGGCCGCGTCGGCGGATCCGGGGGCGGCGGACCAGTCGTACGGGCTGGGGACGATGGACGATCCGGCGTTCGCCGGGATGCATGAGGTGTCGTCGCTGATCGCCGGGCAGTCGGTGGGGGCGGCGGAGGCCGTGTGGCGGGGTGAGGCGCTGCACGCGGTGAACTTCGCGGGCGGGCTGCACCACGCGATGCCGGGCGGTGCGTCCGGGTTCTGCATCTACAACGACGCCTCGCTGGCGATCGCGCGGCTGCTGGAGCTCGGGGCGGAGCGGGTCGCGTACATCGACGTCGACGTGCATCACGGGGACGGGGTCCAGGCGGCGTTCTGGGAGGACCCGCGGGTGCTGACGATCTCGCTGCACGAGCATCCCCAGACGCTGTTCCCGCAGACCGGGTGGCCGGAGGAGACCGGGGCGGACTCCGCGGAGGGCTCGGCGGTGAACGTGGCGCTGCCGGCCGGGACGGGCGACGCGGGGTGGCTGCGGGCGTTCCACGCGGTCGTGCCGGAGCTGATCGCCGACTTCCGGCCTCAGGTGCTGGTGACGCAGCACGGGGCCGACACGCACTTCGAGGATCCGCTGGCGCACCTGGCGGTGTCGCTGGACGCGCAGCGGGCGGTGCAGGTGGCCTGTCACGACCTGGCGCACGAATACGCCGACGGGCGGTGGGTGGCCCTGGGCGGGGGCGGATACGCGGTGGTCGACGTGGTGCCGCGCTCCTGGACGCACCTGGTGGCGATCGCGGCCGGGCGGGCCGTGGAGCCCGAGGCGATGATCCCCGAGGGCTGGCGTCAGGAAGTGTTCGCGAAGACGCGGCAGTTGGCCCCGGCGCGGATGACGGACGGGCGCTGGCCCGTGGCCTGGTCGGGCTGGGACGAGGGGTACGACCCGGCGGACCGGCTGGACCAGGCGGTGCTGAAGACCCGGCGGGCGGTGTTCCCGCTGCGGGGGCTGCTGGCGTGAGGCAGTGCCGGCGGGCGTAGGCCGACCGTGCGGTCTTCGCGGGTTCTCGGGACAGGGGGAGTTCCGGTCACGCACGATCTTCTTGTGCTGACCACCGAAGCCCTGCGTGCGCATCTGGTGGGCGCTCGGCTCGCCGGGACCGTGGCGACCTCGCGGGAGGAGAGCCTGCGCAGTTACCGGCTCTTCGCCGCCCGGGACCCCCGGGTGCTGCTCGGCATTGATCCCGAAGCTGCCTGGGGGCAGCGGGAGTTGATCGAGCTGATGGCGGACCGGTGTGGCGTTTCGGCCGATTCCCGGTTGGTTTCCGGCCAGGACGTGATCGATCCGGAGCGGACCCTGGCGGGGCTGGACGCCTTCGCGGAACGTCTCGCCGAGGCCGCCGGGCGGGGTGCTCCCGTGCTTCTCGGGACCGGGCACCCGCACCGGCTGCTCGGCTTCTACGGCGCTCTGGCAGACGCGCTGTCGGCGGCTGGATGTGCCGTTCTCACCCCGGCGCAGGGTCGCCGTGTCGACATAACGACCCGGTTCGGCCTACGTACGTACAACCTCGACTACGTACGAGGAGTCGCGCTGGTGCGGTCCCCGGGCGTGGAACGCCCCGGTTGTGAGCCCGGCGCACATACGCACTCACCTCTCCCGGTTCGTACCGTACTGGCCGCTTGTGCGGAGGCCGGCGGGCCCCTTCCCAAGCTGGTGATCGGGGACCACGGGTGGGTCTGCGGGGCAGGTCAGCTCGGGTTCGAGGCCATCGGGCCGGCCGATACGGACGACCCGGCGCTGTTCGTGGGGGAGGCCGAGGGGTCCGTGGCCGTGGCCGTTCCACTTGATGACGGCGTGCGGTCCGATTACTACCTGCCACTTACCCGCTACGTACTCAATCGGGCGTGTCTGTCACAGTAGGCCGCCGATGGGTGCACCTCTTCCCCACTCGCATCACTGGCACCTACATTGGGGAGTGAGCACGCAGCGACGAAGAGTCACCGGAAGGGGAAGCCGGTGGCCGTCGAGTGCGGAAGGTTCAGGTGTGTCATGGCTGCAGCTGGCGAGAGGCCTCTGAACGAGGTTCAGTTCCTTACCGTGGCGGAAGTCGCCTCGGTGATGCGAGTGTCGAAGATGACCGTGTACCGGCTGGTGCACAGCGGTCATCTGCCCGCGATCCGTGTGGGGCGGTCCTTCCGCGTCCCGGAGCAAGCGGTTCACGAGTACCTCCGCGAGAGTTACGTGGGGGTGGAAACCGCCTGACGGCAGGGTCGGGGCGATCCCCACAGGGCACTCGGGATCCCCCCGGCCTCCTCGATTACGACCTCAGCGCTCGGACGGGTAGGCTGGCCCCTCGTAGGTCGTATGGGCCCATGGCGCCCAAACACCGAGTGATGAGAAGTGAGCGAGGGTAGTCGTGGGCTCTGTTATCAAGAAGCGGCGCAAGCGGATGGCGAAGAAGAAGCACCGCAAGCTGCTCAAGCGCACGCGCGTTCAGCGTCGCAACAAGAAGTAAGTTCGCGACGCGCGAGCCGCGAAAGCGTTGCTGTGGCCCCCCACCACCGGTGGGGGGCCACACGCATATCCGCCTCGGGCCCCGCGGCCGCGGCCCCGCGCTCCTGCGTCCGGCTGCTTCGGTCACTTCACGCATCGGGCGGTCATCACAGCGCAACGACAACCCGCTAAGTTGGCCCCACGGGGGAACGCGGCGGGGGGCAAGACGTTCTGGAAGGAAGGCGCTGATCTTGGGCAAGGTCGTGCTCGTGACCGGAGTGGCCCGCCAGCTGGGGAGCCGGTTCGTCCGGCGCATCCAGCGGGACCCCGAGGTGGACCGGGTCGTCGCCGTGGACGCGGTGCCGCCCGAGCACCATCTGGGCGGTGCGGACTTCGTCCAGGCCGACATCCGGCAGCCCGGGATCGCGCGGGTGCTCGCCGAAACGGGCGCCGACACGATCGTCCACCTGGACGTGACGGGCACACCGCTGGGCAGCGGCAACCGGGCCTCCCTGAAGGAGACCAACGTCATCGGCACCATGCAGTTGCTCGGTGCCTGCCAGAAGTCCCCGGCCGTGCAACGGCTGGTCGTGAAGTCCAGCACGAACGTCTACGGCTCCGCGCCCCGCGACCCGGCCGTGTTCACTGAGACGACCCCGCCCAAGTCCCTGCCCAGCGGCGGCTTCGCCAAGGACACCGTCGAGGTCGAGGGCTATGTCCGCGGCTTCGCGCGCCGCCGGCCCGACGTGGCCGTGTGTGTGCTGCGGTTCGCCAACATCCTGGGCCCGACCGCGGACACCCCGCTCGTCTCGTACTTCGCGCTGCCGGTCCTGCCGACGGTGTTCGGCTACGACCCGCGGCTGCAGTTCGTGCACGAGGACGACGTGATCGAGGTGCTGCGGATCGGCTCGCACGAACCCCGGCGGGGCACGCTCAACAGCGGCACCTTCAACATCGCGGGCGACGGTGTGCTGCTGCTCTCCCAGTGCTCCCGGCGCCTCGGGCGGCCCACGGTGCCGCTGCTGCTGCCGGCGGTCACATGGGCGGGCTCGCTGGTGCGTACGCTGGGCATGACGGACTTCTCGCCCGAGCAGATCCGGCTGCTCACACACGGCCGGGTGGTGGCCACGGGCCAGATGCGCGAAACGCTGGGATTCCAGCCCAAGTACACGACCGCGGAGACGTTCGCGGACTTCGCCCGCAGCCAGGGCCCCGGACTTCTTCCGCCGGAGGCCCTTGCGGGGGCCGTCGACCGGATCGCCGACTCGCCCCTCGCGGGCGGCGGACACTCCCCGACGCAGAGCGCCAACTGAGGAGCGCATCAACGATGGCGGACGCCAAGGTCATTCCGTTCGACGACGACCGGTCCCGCGGGAGCGCCGTGCAGCGCCCGCAGCGGCGCCGGGGCGCCGGGAACCGCCGCTCGGGCGCGGAGTCCGTGCCGGTGCGTGAGGTGCAGCCCCTGCCCACCAGGGCTGTTCCGCAGGATGATGTTCCTGTGACTTCCGATGAACAGCCGCCGGAGCCTTCCCGGGACGGCGAGGGCGGCCTGGAACGGCGGATCGCGGGCGGCCTGGCCTTCCTGCGCCGCCGCCTCACCGGGGACTACGAGGTCGACGACTTCGGCTACGACGAGGAACTCACCGACCAGGTCCTGATGTCCCTGCTGCGCCCCCTGTATGACACGTACTTCCGGGTCGAGGTGAAGGGCATCGAGAACATCCCCTCCGAGGGCGGCGCCCTGATCGTCGCCAACCACTCCGGCACGCTGCCGATGGACGGCCTGATGATGCAGGTCGCCGTGCACGACAACCACCCGGCGGGCCGGCATCTGCGGCTGCTGGCTGCGGACCTGGTGTTCATGCTGCCGGTGGTCAACGAGCTGGCCCGCAAGCTGGGTCACACCCTGGCGTGTGCCGAGGACGCGTCCCGGCTGCTGGAGCAGGGCGAGCTGGTCGGGGTGATGCCGGAGGGCTTCAAGGGTCTCGGCAAGCCCTTCGCGGACCGCTACAGGCTCCAGCGCTTCGGCCGCGGCGGTTTCGTCTCGACCGCCCTGCGCGCGGGGACGCCGATCGTGCCCTGCTCGATCGTCGGGGCGGAGGAGATCTACCCGATGATCGGCAACGCCAAGACGGTCGCGCGGGTGCTGGGCTTCCCGTACTTCCCGATCACGCCCACGTTCCCGTGGCTCGGGCCGCTCGGGGCGATCCCGCTGCCGACCAAGTGGACGATCCAGTTCGGCGAGCCGATCCCCACGGACGGCTATCCGCCGGAGGCGGCCGAGGACCCGATGCTGATGTTCAACCTGACCGACCAGGTCAGGGAGCAGATCCAGCACACGCTGTACAAACTGCTGGTGCAGAGGCGGTCGGTGTTCTTCTGACGCCGTCGTTCGCAACAGCCCGCCGGTTGCTCGGAGCCGCCGGACGGAGTCCGGCGCAGGTGTCTGAAGCCCGCGGAGCGGTGCGAGGGCAGCAGACAGGAGGGGCCAAGCTGCTGGTGCAGAAGCGGTCGGTGATCTTCTGAACCTGCCCGCGTACTGAGCCGGCCCGAGTACTGAGCCGACCCGCGTACGACGTTGGGGGCGCCCCTTGCCGAAGGGGCGCCCCCAACGTGCCGTTCAGTTCGCGTCCTCGCCGTCGATGCCCAGGCCGGGCAGCAATCCGGGCAGGAGCGGTGGGAGCGTCACATCCGGCTCGGGGACGGGTGTGTTGCCCCCCGCGGACGGAGAGGTGCTCGCCTCGCCGTCCTTGTCCTTCGGCGGGTCGAGGAGGCCACCGGTGTTGCCGCCGAGCAGGCCGTCGCTGCCGGAGCCGGCCGAGCGGCTGGGGCTGCCGCTGCCGGTTCGGCCCTCGTCGCTGAGCCTGCCGCCGCTGTCGCTGGGGCGGGTTGAGCGGTCCGTTCCGGAGGAGCCGCTGGGGGCCGACTCGGAGGCGCCGCGCCGTTTGCCGTCGCCGCCGCTCGTGGCCGGGGGCTCGGGCAGCAGGGACTGCAGCGGGGCGACGTCCTCGTCTATGGCGTCGAACACGGACGACACCTGCTCGGTGACGTCCCCGAGCTGGACGGGCAGTCGCTCGCGCAGTTCGCCCCAGGCCTCGCGGTGGGAGCGGGAGAACGCGGACAGGGCCTGGATGGGGCCCAGCGAGTCCGGGTCGCGCTCGTACGCCTCGCTCAGCAGCCGGTGGCCCTCCGACGCGTCGTGCCGCATGCCGGACAGGGCACGGCGGATCTCGCCGAGGGACTCGTGGTCCAGGGGGCCGCTGCGGCCGCGCTCCATCAGGCGGCGTGCCTCGCTGAACCGGGTGGAGGCGTGGTCGAGGTAGACCCGGCCGCGCTCGTCCGACCCGTCGGCGAGGCCGAGCGTGACGTCCTCGATGCCGCGCTTGAGGCCGTAGAGCGAGTCGCCGGGCAGGGCGTCCGAGCTGGCGGCGGAGACTCCGCCGAAGGCGCTCGCGGCCACCCCTACGCTGAGTCCGCCCGCGGTGAGGCCCTTGGCGAGCCGGGAACGCGGCCGGAACTTCTTCAGTGAACTCGCGCGGTGCGCGCCGCGAGCCCGGGATCGCTGCTCGGGGACCGCGCTGTCCGTCGCCCCGCCGCCCGCGGTGCCCTCCTGGAGCATGGCCTCGAAAGCGGCCACCAGCTGGGCCCGCTGGACGACCTTGACCTCCGGGTCGAGCTCCGGCTTGGGCAGCGCGCCGAGCCCCGAGGCGAGCGCCAGATGGCGGTCCTGCTCGCTCGGTTCCGCGGTCGCCGGGGCCGGTGCCGATCCTTCGGGCTGCTCGGCCGCCGTGCCCTGCTCGGGCTGCTCCTCCAGGGCCTGGGCGAAGGCGTTCGCCCGCCGGTGCGCCGATACGTTCGCGATCACTGGCGGCACCTCCTCTCGTCATGACGGTCGACTCCCCAGGGGGTCCTGAGGGTTGCACACCCTGACCGCGACCACACGATCGAGTGATCGGAGCCGGCCAGGGGGTGACCGCAGGGAGCCTGCATCCCGCACAACGAGCGGCGCGGCACTTGGGTTACGGACACCGGCTGATCGAATGCCGAAGTCAACGCGCCGTCACGGAACGTGAGTTGAATGTCGCCGAGTGTGCGGGGCGGTCAGCGGGCGTCTTCCGGGAGGAGCCGGGCGAGGGTGCGGACGGCCCGGTACTGGAGGGTCTTGATGGCGCCCTCGTTCTTGCCCATCACCCGGGCGGTCTCGGCGACGGAGAGGCCCTGGAGGAAGCGGAGCGTCACACACTCCTGCTGCTGCGGGTTGAGCCGCCGTACGGCGTCGAGCAGGGCGGCGTTGGAGAGGGACTCCAGGACGGAGTCCTCGGGGGAGCGCTCGACCTCGTTGGCGTCGAGCATCTCGCCGGTGGTGACCTCGAGGCGGAAGCGGCTGGACTTGAAGTGGTCCGCGACGAGGTTGCGGGCGATGGTCACGAGCCAGGCGCCGAAGTCCCGGCCCTGCCAGGTGAACGTGCCGATGCGGCGCAGGGCGCGCAGGAAGGTCTCGCTGGTGAGGTCCTCGGCGGTCGCTTTTCCTCCGACCCGGTAGTAGATGTACCGGTAGACAGTGTCGCTGTACTGGTCGTAGAGGCGGCCGAAGGCGTCGGACTCGCCGGCCTGGGCGCGCTCCACGAGGTCCATCATCCGGGCGCTGTCGCTGTCCGCCGCCGGGCGGCGGGCGGTGGCCGCCCCGGACGGGCGGCCTCGTCTGCCGACCGCGGCGCTGCCGTCTGCCAGTGCGTAGCACGGGCCGACGGGCGCGGCGGTGGCGAATGCGGGGACGGCGTACGCGGTGGGGACGAAGCCGCGCAACAGGTCTTGGACCGTTGCGCGCAGCGTAGCCAGGCCCGAGGCGTCAACCCCGACGTGTGGGTACACGGGACTCCCAGAGGCAGAGCTTCCATCACGTGCAGTGCGGGACCTTTCACCCGTCGTAGCGACGGAGGGGTACCGGTTTGCGTCTGAGGAGAATAACGCTTCGTGTAGGCCCTGCTACACCGAGTTGCTCAAATCATCGATTACGTCGCTTCCGTAACCGATTGACGCCGCATCAAGTGCCGGAGAGTGTGCGGTTGTTGATCGAAAGGGTTCGGATTGCGGCTGAGTCCGGGGCGTGTTGTGGCCGTGTGCAGCCAAGAGGACTGGATACGAGGTTGTGGGGGTACGCCAGTTGGATTTACGGCGATTGTCAGGCCGTAAACGATGGTGTCTCGGTTTGATCGGTTGGTCAGCGGCGACGGCGGTGCAGGGCGATGGCGGCCGCGGTGCCGCCGGCCACCGCGCCGACGCCCGCCGCGGCCGGGATGCCGACCTTGGCGGCCTTGCGGCCCGTGCGGTAGTCGCGCAGCCGCCAGTCCAGCCGGCGGGCGTGCTTGCGCAGCTTGCTGTCCGGGTTGATGGCGTAGGGGTGGCCGACCAGCGAGAGCATCGGGATGTCGTTGTGCGAGTCGCTGTAGGCGGCGCAGCGGCCGAGGTCCAGGCCCTCTGCGGCGGCCAGGGCGCGGACGGCCTCGGCCTTCGCGGGGCCGTGCAGCGGTTCGCCGACGAGTTTGCCGGTGTAGACGCCGTCGACGGACTCGGCGACCGTGCCCAGGGCGCCGGTCAGGCCGAGGCGGCGGGCGATGACCGTGGCGATCTCGACGGGGGCGGCCGTCACCAGCCACACCTTCTGGCCGGCGTCCAGGTGGGCCTGGGCGAGGGCGCGGGTGCCGGGCCAGATGCGCTCGGCCATGTACTCGTCGTAGATCTCCTCGCCGATCGACTGCAGTTCGGCGACGCGGTGGCCCTGGACGATCGAGAGGGCCGAGTCGCGGGCCTCCTGCATGTGTTCGGGGTCCTCGACGCCGGCGAGGCGGAACCATGCCTGCTGCCAGGCGAACTTCGCGAGCTCGCGCGTCTCGAAGAACTTCCGTTTGTACAGGCCGCGTCCGAAGTGGAAGAGGGCCGCGCCCTGCATGACGGTGTTGTCCAGGTCGAAGAAGGCGGCGGCCTGGTCGTCGCCGTGCACCGGGAACTGCGGTTCCTCGGTCGTGCCGGCGACCTCCTGCGTGGACTTGCGGGCTGCCTCCGCCGAGGCCTCGCCTGCCAACACGCTCCGCGCCGTGGCGGAGCGCCTACGGGGAGTGAGCCATCCTAGAGCGGCCATGGCGTGAGCATAGCCAGTTTGTTCGGGGGTTCCGGAGTCGGAAGGTTGGGAGCCTGTGAACTCTCGGCAAGCGTGTCGTTAAAGATGCCGCACGGGGTGGGCGTGGTCGGCGCGTCCCCTGGCGCTTTCGCGAGGGTTCCGCCCGGGCGCGGCCGCGCGACAATGGCCGACATGAGTCCCCTCTTCCGTCGCAGGCCCCCTCGGGACCGGCTCGTCACCCTGATCCGCAAGCCCGGCTGTCATCTGTGTGATGACGCACAGGTCGTTGTGGAGAAGGTGTGCGGTGATCTCGGAGTCCCCTGGGAGCAGAAGGACATCACCGAGGATCGGGAACTGCACGACCAGTACTGGGAGCAGATCCCGGTCGTGCTGGTGGACGGCAGGCAGCACACGTTCTGGCGCGTGAACGAGGACCGCCTGCGCAAGGCGCTGACCGACTGATCCCGCCCGGTCAGCGACTGACCGATCAGTCCAAAGTGGCCGGGGAGTCGCTTAGGATCGATGGTGACTTGGTCTCGGGGGCGGGATTCACTGAGGAGAGTGTGCGGTTTTGCCCCCGAAAGACAAGGAACGGTGGTGCACATACGCCGGTTCCCTGCGCGTGCGCCGGGGGCGCGTGACCCCGGTCACGTTGGCCGGGCAAATCGGACACCATCTTTGTGCACGCGTTCACAAAGACATAGCCTGCTTTCGACGGGGCGGTCATGTAGGGACGTATGACCGCCTACAGCCCCGCTCTACCCGCAGGAGCACCGTGGCAACTGGCCGAACTCACCGACCGGCGACCCGCAGCCGAGGGATTCCCGAGGCCACCGTCGCCCGGCTTCCGCTGTACCTCCGCGCTCTGACCGCGTTGTCGGAGCGCTCGGTGCCCACGGTCTCCTCCGAGGAGCTCGCGGCCGCCGCGGGGGTCAACTCCGCGAAGCTGCGCAAGGACTTCTCCTACCTCGGGTCGTACGGGACCAGGGGTGTCGGCTACGACGTCGAGTATCTCGTGTACCAGATCTCCCGCGAACTGGGGCTCACCCAGGACTGGCCGGTTGTGATCGTCGGTATCGGTAACCTCGGCGCCGCCCTCGCCAACTACGGCGGGTTCGCCTCCCGTGGATTCCGGGTCGCCGCTCTGATCGACGCCGACCCGGCCATGGCCGGCAAGCCCGTCGCGGGGATCCCGGTGCAGCACTCCGACGACCTGGAGAAGATCATCCAGGACAACGGCGTGTCCATCGGTGTCATCGCCACCCCCGCCGGTGCCGCCCAGGCGGTCTGCGAGCGGCTCGTGGCCGCCGGTGTCACCTCCATCCTGAACTTCGCGCCGACCGTGCTGTCCGTCCCCGAGGGCGTCGACGTACGCAAGGTCGACCTCTCCATCGAGCTGCAGATCCTCGCCTTCCATGAGCAGCGCAAGGCCGGGGAGGAGGCCGCCGCCTCCGACGGGGGCGTCCCCACCGCCGCCGCCCGCAGCGACTCCGCCGACCAGGGGCCCGACGGGGACATGCCCGCGGTGATGCCGGCATGAGCCTCCTCGTCGTCGGACTCAGCCACCGCAGCGCCCCGGTCAGCGTGCTGGAGCGGGCCGCGCTGACCGCGGACGCGCAGGTCAAGCTGCTCCAGGACACGGTCGCCGCCGAACCGGCCACCGAGGCCGCGGTGCTCGCCACCTGCAACCGCATCGAGCTCTACGCCGACGTGGACAAGTTCCACGCCGGTGTCGCCGAGCTGTCCACGCTGCTCGCCCAGCACAGCGGCGTCGGCCTGGAGGAGCTCACCCCTTATCTCTACGTGCACTACGAGGACCGGGCCGTCCACCACCTGTTCTCGGTGGCCTGCGGGCTGGACTCGATGGTCGTCGGCGAGGGGCAGATCCTCGGCCAGATCAAGGACTCCCTGGCCCGGGCGCAGGACCTGCAGTCCGCCGGCCGGCTCCTGAACGACCTGTTCCAGCAGGCCCTGCGGGTCGGCAAGCGCGCCCACTCCGAGACCGGCATCGACCGCGCCGGCCAGTCCCTGGTCACCTTCGGCCTGGAGCAGCTGGCCCGGGGCGGGGACGTACAGCAGTGGGCGCGGGGCAAGAAGGCCCTGGTCATCGGGGCCGGGTCGATGTCCTCCCTGGCCGCCGCCACGCTCGCGCGGGCCGGGGTCGCAGAGATCGTCGTCGCCAACCGCACCCTGGACCGCGCCGAGCGCCTCGCCCACCTGCTCGAAGAGCAGTACGGGCAACGTCTCATGGACGGCGACGACACGGACGTGGCGGCCCGCGCGGTACCGATGGAGTCGGTGCCGGCCGAGCTGACACGTGCCGACGTCACCGTCTCCTGCACGGGTGCGACGGGCCTGGTCCTGACGGCCGAGTCGGTCGCCGAGGCAGTCGAGGGCCGTACGCCCGCGCCGGCCGCCGGGTCCGGCGAGGACGGACCGGGGGCGCCGGGCGGCGAGTCCGGCTCCGCGACCGGTTCCGGGGCGCAGCGCGGCGGTGCGTCGGGCACCAGCCTGGGCATCGAGGACGGCTGTCCGCTCGACCTCTCCGCGGTGCAGGGCACCGCCGGGTTCTCCGTGCTGGGAGAGGCCGCCGTGGCCGGGATGGCCGCCGCGGACCTCGAACAGCACGCGGCGTGGGTGGACAACGGCTCGGCGGGCGGCGACCGGCGTGCCGCGGGCGGTACGGCCCGGCCGGGACAGACCGGCACGCTCGACCCGGCCGCGGACACCGACGCCATCGCCGCGCTCGCCGCGACCGTCGCCACCGTCGGGCGGATCCCCGAGCGGCGCCGGCCCGAGCGGGCCGAGGAGCCGCAGCGGCCCGAGCCCGTGCTCTTCCTGCTGGACCTCGCGATGCCGCGCGACATCGACGCGGCCGTGCACCGGCTGGCCGGGGTGCGGCTGGTGGACATCGAGTCGCTGGCGGAGGCCTCCGCGGGCGCTCCGATGGCTGCCGATGTGGACCAGGTACGGCGTATCGTCTCCGACGAGGTCGCGGCCTTCGGGGCAGCACTGCGGGCCGCGCACATCACACCGACCGTGGTCGCCCTGCGCACCATGGCCGCCGATGTCGTGGCCGGCGAGATCGCCCGGCTGGACGGTCGGCTGCCCGGTCTCGACGACAAACACCGAGCGGAGATCACCCAGACCGTGCGGCGCGTGGTCGACAAACTGCTCCACGCGCCGACCGTGCGGGTCAAGCAACTCGCGGCCGAACCCGGCGGCGCCGGGTACGCGGACGCACTGCGGACCCTGTTCGACCTCGACCCCGAGACGGTGGCCGCCGTCTCCCGGGCCGAGGACAGCACCACCGAGAAAGACCGAGGGCCGGCATGACCGACAAGACGCTGAGGCTCGGCACCCGGCGCAGCAGGCTCGCCATGGCCCAGTCCGGCCAGGTGGCGGAAGCCGTGAGCCGGGTGACCGGGCGGCCCGTCGAGCTCGTCGAGATCACCACGTACGGCGACACCTCGCGCGAGCAGCTCGCCCAGATCGGCGGCACCGGCGTGTTCGTGACCGCCCTGCGCGACGCGCTCCTCAAGGGCGAGGTCGACTTCGCGGTGCACTCGTTGAAGGACCTGCCGACCACGCAGCCCGACGACCTGGTCGTCGCGGCCGTGCCGGTGCGCGAGGACCCGCGGGACGTGATCGTCGCCCGGGACGCGCTGAAGTTCACCGACCTGCCCTCCGGGGCCCGCATCGGTACGGGTTCCCCGCGCCGCATGGCGCAGCTCAACGCGTACGCCCGCAGCCACGGCCTGGACATAGCGACGGTCCCGATCCGCGGCAACGTCGACACCCGCATCGGGTTCGTGCGCAGCGGAGAGCTCGACGCCGTCGTGCTGGCCGCCGCCGGACTCAACCGGATCGGCCGCGGCGACGAAGTGACCGACTTCCTGTCGGTCGACACGGTTTTGCCCGCCCCCGGCCAGGGGGCCCTGGCGATCGAGTGCACCGCGGGCAACGCGGACCTCATCGCCGCGCTCGCCGAACTCGACGACCCGTTCACGCGGATCGCCGTGACGGCCGAGCGATCACTGCTCGCCGCCCTGGAGGCCGGCTGCAGCGCTCCCGTGGGCGCTTTGGCCGACTTGCCCCCACTCCCGGATCCGCTCGAGCGGGGGGACCCCCAGGCCGACGGGCAGATTGTCAAGGAAATGCGCCTGCGCGGCGTCGTCGGGACCACCGACGGCACGCGCATGGTGCAGCTGTCCACCACCGGTCCCGTGCCCGAGACGTACGACGGGGCAATGGCGCTCGGTCGCGAACTCGCCGCCGAGATGCTCGCCCAGGGCGCGGCCGGTCTGATGGGGGAGCGAGCACATTGAGCCCCACCACCCTTTCCGCCGGTCCTGAACACGGGCACGTCACCTTCCTGGGTGCCGGACCCGGAGATCCGGGACTGCTGACTCTGCGCGCCGTGGAGGCGCTGGCGAACGCGGACGTCCTCGTCGCCGAGCACGAGGTGCTCGACGTCGTACGTCAGCACGCCAGGCAGGGCGTGTCCGAAGTGCACACGGACCCTGATCCTTCCCAGGATCCGGCACCGGGCACAGGAACGCCCCAGCTGACGGTAGTTGACGGCACGTCAACCACCGTCGCCGCCCCCGCGGTGCGGGATGCCGCACATCTTGTCATGGAGGCCGCACGGGGCGGCAGGCGGGTCGTGCGTGCGGTGTCCGGGGACCCGGGCCTCGACACGTACGCCGCCGAGGAGATGCTGGCGTGCGCCGCCGCCGGGGTGCCCTTCGAGGTCGTCCCCGGCATCGCGAGCGCCGTCGGCGTGCCCGCGTACGCCGGTGTGCCGCTGCGTGACGCGCAGGGCGCGGACGTGCGGTTCGTGGACGCGCGGACGGCGTCGGACCGGTGCTGGACGGAGGTCGGGGTGTCGGACGGCACGGTCGTCGTGTCCACGACGCTGGACTCCGTCGCCGCGGCGGCCGGCGAGCTCGTCTCCGCCGGGCGCAAGCCGGACACCCCGATGACGGTCACCGTCGCCGGCACCACCACCCGGCAGCGCACCTGGAGCGCCACGCTCGGCACGATCGCGCAGACGCTGAAGCAGCTCAAGGTGCTGCCCTCGCCCGACGGCGGCCGGCCGGTGATAGCCGTGGTCGGTGAGCGTTCCGCCGCCGCCCAGCGCGACCAGCTCGCGTGGTTCGAGTCCAAGCCGCTGTTCGGCTGGAAGGTGCTCGTGCCGCGGACCAAGGAGCAGGCGGCGTCGCTCTCCGACCAGCTGCGGTCGTACGGGGCCGTGCCGCACGAGGTGCCGACGATCGCCGTCGAGCCGCCGCGCACGCCCCAGCAGATGGAGCGCGCGGTCAAGGGGCTCGTCACGGGCCGCTACGAGTGGATCGCCTTCACCTCGGTCAACGCGGTCAAGGCCGTGCGGGAGAAGTTCGAGGAGTACGGGCTCGACGCGCGTGCCTTCGCGGGCATCAAGGTCGCGGCCGTCGGCGAGCAGACGGCGAAGGCGCTGATCGCGTTCGGCGTGAAGCCGGACCTGGTGCCGAGCGGTGAGCAGTCGGCCGCCGGTCTGCTGGAGGACTGGCCGCCCTACGACCCGGTCTTCGACCCGATCGACAGAGTGTTCCTGCCGCGTGCCGACATCGCCACGGAGACGCTGGTCGCCGGGCTGATCGAGCTCGGCTGGGAGGTCGACGACGTCACGGCCTACCGGACCGTGCGGGCCTCGCCGCCGCCGGCGGAGACCCGCGAGGCGATCAAGGGCGGTGGCTTCGACGCCGTTCTCTTCACCTCGTCGTCCACGGTGCGGAACCTGGTCGGCATCGCCGGCAAGCCGCACAACGTCACCGTGATCGCCTGTATCGGCCCGGCCACGGCGAAGACCGCCGAGGAGCACGGGCTCCGGGTGGACGTCATGGCTCCCGAGCCGTCCGTGCACAAGCTGGCAGAGGCCCTCGCTGACTTCGGCGCCAAGCGCCGGGCGGCGGCCCTGGAGGCCGGGGACCCGGTGACGCGGCCGAGCGAGCGGCGGCCGGGGGCGCGGCGGAGGCGGTCCACGACCTGAGCCGACCGGCCGGACCCGGCCGACCTGACCCGACGAGCGGGGCGAACCGCGATCAGCGTGTTCGCCCCGCTCGGGCTGTCGTCAGTGCGCGGAGGCATACGGCAGGAAGCTCGCCCAGGTGGTGGGGGTGAGGGCGAGGCGGGGGCCGTGAGGGTTCTTGGAGTCGCGGACGAGGACCCGGGTCTCGTCCGGGGTCGCCACCTCGACGCAGTCGGGGCCCTCGTCCGTGCTGTAGCTGCTCTTTGTCCACACGAGGTCGGTCATGTCTCTCCAAGCACTTTCTCGATGAGGGTCATCGGCTCTCGTGGGCTGAGAGCCTGCGCCCGGATGGTCCCATAACGAATGTCGAGGAACTGCACTTCCTTCGGATCGGCGATCACACGGCTGATGTGCTGCACCTCCACGTGCCCGACCGTGGTGCCGTCCTTGAGCCTGAGCAGCCTGAACGGCCCGGCGAGACCTGAGTTCTCCTCCCGGCTCAGCGGCAGTACCTGAAGGTCGACGTTGGGCAACTCGGCCACCTCCAGTAGTCGTTCGAGCTGTTCGCGCATGACCATCCTGCCCCCGATGGGCCTGCGCAGCGTCGACTCACACTGGACAAAAGTGAAGAGCGGGCGGGCTGTCGTGTCGCTGACGATCTCCTGACGCGCCACACGGGCTGACAACCGTTGTTCGAGTTCGTCCGTCGAGAAGGGCGGTCGGCGAGCGCTGAACACTGCCCGTGCGTACGCCTGGGTCTGCAACAGCCCATGGACGACGGAGTTGTTGTAGGCCCCCAATTCGACGGCCTCCGCCTCCAGTTTCTTCAGGTCCCGCACCTTCTTCTGATACCGGGCCTCCACCACGTCCCTCCTCATCGCGGCGATCTTCCCGTCCGCGCCCAGCGCCTCGTCCGCCGCGTCCAGGTACTCCGGCCGTGGAATCCGCCGTCCCCGCTCCACCGACGAGACCAGGTCCTCGCCGTACCCGATCGCCGCCCCGAACTCCGCCTGGGTGAGGCCTGCCGCCTCTCGCCACAGCTTCAACTGCCGCGTGACCGTGCGCATCACGGCCCCGGCCTCGTCGTCGTCCAGCCCCGCTTCCCACCCGCTCATGCTCGCCGCCCTCCCGTCGCGCGCCCTTCCCCGGACCAACTCCGGCCGGTGTCAGTCGGTCACGCCGGACAGCCCGGACGGAATCCGGACACCTCCCGTACAGCTTCCGGCCGTACGAACCGTCATCGCTTTACGTACTGCGCGCCAGTGGAGGCACTGAGTGACGAGAGCCCGGCATGAGCCGGGGGCTTTCACCCTGCGTCCATGAAGCCGGACAGCACCTGTGACACCCGCAGCTCCCGTGTCTGCCGCTGCCGTCGCCCTGAGCCGTCGAAGGCCTGCCTGTAACCGCCCGCCGCTACGCCGGTGTCACCGCGTGGCCGTAGCGCAGCAGGTTTCTGGGGTCGTAGACGGACTTGTCGTGGCGTAGGCGGGCGTAGACCTCCGGGGTCCAGGCGCGGGCGCGGTCCTGTTCGTCGCCCGGGGTGCCGTGGATGTTGACCATGGTGCGGCCCGTCCCGTACGGGGCCATGGCCGTGTAGAGGCGGCGGGTCGCCTGCTCGACGGCCTCGGCCACGGGCGGTGCGGGCATGATGCCGACCGACTCCATGAAGTAGCGGGCGTCGCGGGAGCAGACGGCGTCCTCGACGGCGGACGGGCGGGACAGCGCGCCGCCCATGTGCCGCAGCGAGGCGACGAGGAGGGGGTGCTCGGCGCCGGCCGCCGGGCCGACCTGCTCCAGGAACGTGTCCATGGCGTCGGGGGGCAGGTCGCGCAGGAGCATGCAGCACTCGCGTGCCGGGAGCGGGTCCTGGGGTTCCATGTGGATGCGGTCCATGTCCGCGCAGTCCATCTCCTCGATCGTGTCGACCGCCACGGGGGCGGCTTCGCGCAGCGGCGCGATCAGGGCCTGGCCCTCGGCCGGGTCGCCCGGCCACGCGATCGCGACCCGGGCCCAGAAGCCGCCGCGCAGGGGCTCCGGGATCTGCGGGATCGGCGGCAGCCGCAGGACCGAGAACATGCTGCACATTTCGTCCGGTACCCTGCGGGTCCAGTCCGTCCAGGTCCGCAGGAGCGTCTCCGTGTGCTCGGCGTGGCAGTGGATGCCGCCGCCGTAGAGGCGGGGTAGCGGGAGGAGTTCGGTGATCAGTGAGGTCACCACGCCCACGTTGCCCTTGCCGCCGCGCAGCGCCCAGAACAGTTCCGGTTCGTGGCGGGGGTCCGACTCGCGCGGGTGCCCGTCCGGGGTGACGACCTGGAAGGAGCGGACCAGGTCGGCGGCGTAGCCGTAGGCCCGGCCGAGGACCGGGAGTCCGCCGCCGAGGGTGTAGCCGACGACGCCCGCGTCCGTGGAGGTGCCGCACAGGCCCGCCAGGCCGTGCGGGGCGGCCGCGGCCATGACGTGGCTCCACTTCGCGCCCGCGGCGATGGTGGCGGTGCGGGTGGTGGGGTCGACGTGGACGTCCGTCATGCGGGACGTGTTGATCAGCAGGCCGTGCTCGATCGGGAAGTTGGCGCCGTGGCCGGTGGCCTGGACGGCGACGGGGGTGCGGGTGGCGTGGGCCCAGCGCATGGCGGTGACGACGTCGTCGGGGCCGGTGGCGCCTATGGCGACGTCCGGGGTGTGGAGGGAGGCCAGGTTGAAGCCGGTCACCTCGTCGGCGTAGGCGCGTTCGCCGGGGCGTAGGACGGGGCCGTGGATCTCTGAGAGGGCGAAGAGATCGGGGATGTGGTGGGGGGCGGTCATCGCGTCCTCCGTGGGAGCGGGTACGGAGGGACGGCGGCGGTGGGTGTGGGCCTGCCGTCGGGGTCCTTGTCCTTGCTGTTTCAGGATGGACCTGGGGGTGTGGGGGCGCATGCGGGGGCTGTGGGCTTCGGGGGTGCTCGGGGTTGTCGTTGGGGCCGGGTGGATCCGCAGCCCGGCGGAGCGGGGTGCCGCTGCGCCCACCTGTGCCGCCCCTGGCGGCACGCATGCCCGCAGCGGGGGCGGGGGCATGCGTGCCCGCAGCGGGGGTGGAGGCCGACAAGGCGTCGGTATCGGGGGGTTTGGGGCGGGCGTAGCGTAGGGGCATGACGACGTACGGATCATTTCCCGGTACTCGGCCGCGGCGGTTGCGGACCAACCCCGTGATGCGTCGGATGGTCGCCGAGACCCGGTTGCACCCTGCCGATCTCATCCTCCCGGCCTTCGTGCGGGAGGGTGTCAGCGAGCCCGTGCCGATCACCGCCATGCCGGGGGTCGTGCAGCACACCCGGGACAGTCTGAAGAAGGCCGCCGCGGAGGCGGTCGCCGCGGGGATCTCCGGGATCATGCTGTTCGGCGTGCCGGAGGAGTCGAAGAAGGACGCCCTCGGGACGCCCGGGACCGACCCGGACGGGATCCTCCAGGTCGCCCTCCGGGACGTGCGGGCCGAGGTCGGGGACGACCTGCTCGTCATGTCCGACCTGTGCCTCGACGAGACCACGGACCACGGGCACTGCGGCGTCCTCGACGACCAGGGGCGGGTCGACAACGACGCCACCCTGGAGCGGTACGCCGAGATGGCCCAGGTGCAGGCCGACGCCGGCGCCCATGTCGTCGGGCCCAGCGGGATGATGGACGGGCAGGTAGGGGTCATCCGTGACGCGCTCGACCAGATCGGGCGGGAGGACGTCGCCATCCTCGCCTACACCGTCAAGTACGCCTCCGCCTTCTACGGGCCCTTCCGGGAGGCCGTCGGCTCGTCGCTCCAGGGGGACCGCAAGACCTATCAGCAGGACCCCGCGAACATCCGGGAGTCGCTGCGCGAGCTCGCCCTCGACCTGGAGGAGGGCGCCGACATGGTGATGGTCAAGCCGGCCGGGCCCTACCTGGACATCCTCGCCCGCGTCTCGGACGCCGTGGACGTGCCCGTCGCCGCCTACCAGATCTCCGGCGAGTACTCGATGATCGAGGCCGCCGCCGAGAAGGGCTGGATCGACCGGGACCGGGCGATCATGGAGGCCCTGACCGGCATCCGGCGGGCCGGTGCGCGGAGCATCCTCACCTACTGGGCCACCGAAGTGGCCCAGAAGCTCAAGGACCAGTAGGTCTCCGGCTTCAGTAGGACAGCGCGTCGTCCATGTCGCGCAGCCAGTACGTGACCGTGAGCGTGCTGTCGTAGTACACGCCCTTGGCCGGCAGGGCCGGGACGCGGAGGGGCCGCCGTCGCTGTTCGGCGTGCGGCCCTGGAAGCCGACCGTGAGCTTGTGGCTGGTCGTGCCCCATTCGCCGCTGCCGTCGGCCGCCGACAGCGAGACGCCCGCGTAGCCGGACTCGCCGGGGGCCGGCGTCGTCACCGCCTGCGGCTTGGAGTCCCTGATCGGCCGCGGGACCCACTGCATCTCGTCGAAGCGCAGGACCGGGTGGTAGGGATCGCGTAGTCCTCGTTGAGGACCGGGTAGAAGATCGGCTGCTCGGGGAGCCGGGGTGGCCAGGCGCGCCAGTCGAGGTCGCGGACCAGGTCCAGCTCCTTGGGGCCGGTCGGGTGCCAGAGGGTCGTCGTCGGTCGGTGGTCGTTCGGCACGGGCACCATCAAATCAGGTGAACCGTTAGGTTGTTGACCGTCGTAGTGGTTGCTGATTGAACAACCTACTTTCAGGGAGACGTCCATGTCCGGTGACGCCCTCAGCCAGGATCCCGCCGAGTTGCAGAGGAGGATCGACAGCAGCAAGGCGCACCCGGCCCGGGTCTACGACGTGTTCCTCGGCGGCAAGGACCACTACCCCGCCGACCGGGACGCGGCCGCCGCCGCGCTGGCCGCCAACCCGCGCGGATACCTCGACGTCCGGCACAACCGCGACTTCCTCCGGCGTGCGGTGACCACGCTCGTGGAGCAGGACGGCATCCGGCAGTTCCTCGACATCGGTACCGGGCTGCCCACCGCCGAGAACGTGCACCAGATCGCGCAGCGGATCACGCCCGAGTCGCGGGTCGTGTACGTCGACAACGACCCCGTGGTCCTCGCGCACGCACGGGCCCTGCTGACCAGCGGACCCGAGGGGCGTACGGACTACATCGACGCCGATCTGCGGGACCCGGCCCGCATCCTCGAACAGGCCGCCAAGACCCTGGACTTCGACCGGCCGGTCGCGCTCTGCCTGGTCGCGGTCCTGCACTTCGTCGCCGACGAGGAGGCCTACCCGCTGGTGAGCGGGCTGCTCGACGAACTGCCCGCCGGCAGCCGGCTGGTGCTGAGCCACCTCACCGACGACCTCAACCCCGAGAACATCCGCGCGGTCCAGCGGACCTACACCGAGCGGGGGTTCACCTTCGTGCTGCGGTCCCGGGCCGATGTCGAGCGGTTCTTCACGGACAGCGGGCTGGAGATCGCCGACCCGGGGATCGTCCCGGCGCACCGCTGGAGGCCCGACCACGCCGCCCCCGTCCCCGAGCAGCCGGAGGAGTCCTACCTCGCCGGTCTTGAGGAGATCGAGAAGGTGCGCTACCGCGACATCAACGACGTGACGGACGCGGACATCAACGTGTACGCGGCGATGGGCGCCAAGGGGTGAGTCGCGGTTCCGCCGTGTGACCTGCGGGGCGTCCGGATCCCGGAACCCTGCTTGTAGACGGCACGTACTTCCTTAGGCTGCGGGGCACCAGGCGTCACCGCAGCCGAAGGAGCCCTGTCATGACCGTCGCCGAGCCCCTGCCCACCCACTCTCCCGTGCCGCCCCTGGCCGCGCGGGCGCGGGCCGTCGGCGGCTCTCCCGTACGGGACATCCTCGCCGTCACCGCCCGCCCCGAGGTGATCAACTTCGCGGGCGGGCTCCCGGCACCGGAGCTGTTCGACGCCGAGGGCATCGCCGCCGCCTACGAGGCGGTGCTCGCCGAAGCGCCCGGGCGGGCGCTGCAGTACTCCACGACCGAGGGCGAACCCGCGCTGCGGGACGCGCTCGCCGCCCGGACCACCGCGCGCGGCCTGCCGACCGGCCCCGACGACCTGCTGGTCACCACCGGCTCCCAGCAGGCCCTCTCGCTGCTGGCCACCGCGCTGCTCGAACCCGGGGACACCGTCCTCGTCGAGAGCCCCTGCTATCTGGCCGCACTCCAGGCCTTCGGCTTCGCCGGGGCGCGGATCGTGGCCGTGCCCGGCGACGAGCACGGCATCGACCCCGGGGCGCTGGAGGAACTCGTCGTGCGCGAGCGGCCCAAGCTGCTCTACACCGTGCCCACCTTCCAGAACCCCACCGGCCGGACGCTGCCCGCCGAGCGGCGCGCCGCCGTGGCGTCGGCCGCCGCCCGGTGCGGACTGTGGATCGTCGAGGACGACCCGTACGGGGAGCTGCGCTACGACGGTGAACGCGTGCCGTGGATCGCCGCCCACCCGGGCGCCGAGGACCGGACGGTGCTGCTGGGCAGCTTCTCCAAGGTCATGGCGCCCGGACTGCGGCTGGGCTGGCTGCGGGCGCCCGGCGAGCTGCGGCGCGCCTGTGCCGTCGTCAAGCAGGCCGCCGACCTGCACACCCCGACCGTCAACCAGCTCGCCGCGGCCCGCTACCTCGCCGACAACGACCTGGACGCCCATGTCGCCCGCGTCGCCGGCGTGTACCGCGACCGCCGCGACGCGATGCTCGCCGGCCTCGCCGGGGCACTCCCCGAGGGGTCGGTCTGGCACCGGCCCGAGGGCGGCATGTTCCTCTGGGCGCGCCTGCCGGAGCCGTACGACACCACGGCCCTGCTGCCGCAGGTGGTCCGGCAGAACGTGGCCTACGTCCCCGGCGCCCCCTTCTACGCGGGCACGCCCGACCGGACCACCCTGCGGCTGTGCTTCGTGACGCAGACGCCCGAGGAGATCGGGGAAGGGCTGCGCAGGCTGGGGGAGGGGCTCAGTCCCACCGGAAGTGCCAGGTCCGCCGGTTGAGGACCTGGTGCTCGGCGTAGGCGCGGAGGGTCGGGTGGGCGCCCTGCCGGATGTTGTCCGGGCAGAAGGCGAGGTGCTCGGCGGCGACGGCCTCCGCGGCGGCCGGGGTGGTGGGCGGGGCCGCCACGGACACCAGCAGGTGATCGAAGCCGAGGGCGGCGACCCGTATGCCGAAGCGGTCCTCCCAGGAGCGGAGCACCGCGCTGAGGCGGGCCGTGTCGCCCTCGTGGTTCACCGGGCCCGTCCAGCCGATCGCCGTCGGGAGGTCCGCGCTGCGGCGGGCCGGGACCAGGGCGAGGCGGGGCTCCTTGAACGGGCCGCCGTCGCCGAGCAGGGTGTCCGCGACGTCGGCGGCCAGGACCTCCGGGTCCCGTCCCTGGTCGAGGGGCCCGGCCGGTGCGGGCCATGCCTCGTCCTGTGCGGCGTGCTCCTCCCAGTACTCGGCGAGCACCTCCTGCGCGTCGTGGTCCCCCGGGTAGGACATCTCGCCGGGCATCAACTCCCAGCGGTCCGGCCCGCCGTGGCCGTCGCCCGTCTCCAGCACGACGGGCAGCAGTCCAGCCCGGCGGGCCGGCTCCAGTGCCGCCCAGCCGCCCGGAAGGGCCCGGCTGTCCGCGCACCACAGCAACGGCTCGTGCCAGGGGCCCTCGTCGGTGGTGTCGAGGAGCGTCCCGGCGGGGAGCCGGAGGCCGAGCGAGCCGCCGCTCGGGTCGGCCGCCAGCGCGGGCAGGGGATTGGGAAGAGTCGCCATGGTGGGGACTGTAGAGCCCGCCACTGACAGCCCGGCCGGCCCCGCGACCGTCATGGCGGACAGAATCCGACTTAGGGGTCCTTTCACTATGCCCGTCCGGGTCGCGCGGCCTGGCACCGCACCTCGCCGCGTTGCCGAAAAGCCCTGGTAGCTCCGCTACGAGGGCTTCCCGGCGCCTTGCGACGCACGGCACCAGACCACGCGCCCTGATCGGACGCTCATAGTGAAAGGACCCCTTATTGGCGCCCTGCCGTTCGGGACATGACCACTTCCTCGGAGAAGGCGGACCTGCCGGCGGCGTTCGCGGAACAGCGCGCCCTGCTGCTGCTCACGGTGCAGGGACTCACCGACGCGCAGGCCGCGCAGCGTACGACGGTGAGCGAGCTGACCCTCGGCGGCGTCCTGAAGCACCTGGCCCAGGGCCAGGAGACCTGGACGCAGCTGATGACCAAGGCCGACGGGGAACTGCCCGACGGCATGCCGGACATGGCGCAGTAGCGGATGGCCGGGAGCGACACCCTCCCCGCGCTGCTGGAGCGCTACGAGTCGGCCGCGCGGGCCGCCGACGAGGCCGTGGCCGGGATGCCGGACCTGGACGTGCGCGTGCCGCTGCCGCGCACACCCTGGTCCCCGCCGGGCCCCGGGCACTGGTCCGTACGCCGGATCCTGCTGCACCTGATCAAGGAGACCGCCCAGCACGCCGGGCACGCGGACATCATCAGGGAGACCCTGGACGGCGCGAACACCACGGCCCGGCGCTGAGCCGACCGGATGCGGGGCATCGAAGCCGGGCGGGCAGCACCCACGGCACTCACCCACCGCCGCGGAAATGGCTGCGGAACGCCAGAGGGCGGCACTCCACCGGGGAGTGCCGCCCTCGGGGCCGTCGGCCGGAGCCCGGGCTCAGAGGCGCTCGGGTGTCCGGATGCCCAGCAGGTTCATGCCCTGGCGGAGCGTGCGTGCCGTGATGTCGCAGAGGAACAGCCGGTTCTCGACCTGCTCGGGCGTCTCGGCCTTGAGGACCGGGCACTTGTCGTAGAACGTCGTGTACAGCGACGCCAGCTGGTACAGGTACGCCGCCAGCTTGTGCGGGGCGTACTCGGCGGCGGCTTCGAAGACCGTGTCGCCGAACGTGTCCAGGTGCAGACCGAGTGCCCGCTCCGCCGGTGCGAGGTCGAGCTCCGGGTGCGCGACCGGCTCCGTCCCGCCGGCCTTGCGCAGGATCGACTGGATCCGGGCGTAGGCGTACTGGAGGTAGACGGACGTGTCGCCGTTCAGCGACACCATCTGGTCCAGGTCGAACTTGTAGTCCCGGTTCGGCGACGTCGACAGGTCCGCGTACTTCACGGCACCGATCCCGACCTGCGCGGCCCGTTCCTGGATCTCGTCCTCGGTGAGGTCCTGCGCCTTCTCCCGGACGACCTCGGCGGCCCGCTGCACCGCCTCGTCCAGCAGGTCCTCCAGCCGTACGGTCTCGCCCTCACGCGTCTTGAACGGCTTGCCGTCCGCGCCGAGCACTGTGCCGTAGCCCATGTTGTGCGCGGTGACGTGCTCGCCCAGCCAGCCGGCCCTGCGGGCCGTCTCGAAGACCATCTTGAAGTGCAGCGACTGGCGCACGTCCACGACGTACAGCAACGTCGTCGCCCGCAGGTCGAAGACGCGGTTGCGGATCGCCGTCAGGTCGGAGGCCGCGTAGCCGAAGCCGCCGTCCGCCTTCTGCACGATCAGCGGGACCGGCTGGTCGTCCTTGCCGCGGATCTCGTCGAAGAACACCACGAGCGCGCCCTCGGAGCGCACCGCGACACCCATCTCCTCCAGGAGGCGGGCGGTCTCGGGCATGCCCTCGTTGTAGGCGGACTCGCCGACGATCTCCTCGTCACGGATCTCCATGTCCAGCTTCTCGAAGACGGAGTAGAAGTAGACCTTCGACTCGTCCACGAACTGCTGCCACAGCTCGAGCGTCTCCTTGTCACCGGACTGCAGGGCGACGACCCGCTTACGGGCCCGCTCCTTGAACTCCTCGTCCGCGTCGAAGAGCGCACGCGACGCCTTGTACACCCGGTTCAGGTTGCTCATCGCCTGCTCGCCGTCGACGTCGGCCGCGGGGGCCAGCTCGCCGGGGTGCTCGAACAGGTACTGGATGAGCATGCCGAACTGGGTGCCCCAGTCGCCGATGTGGTGCCGGCCGATCGTCTGCTCACCGGTGAAGTCGAGCATGCCGCGCAGGGCGTCGCCGATGACCGCCGACCGCAGGTGGCCGACGTGCATCTCCTTCGCCACGTTCGGCTGGGCGTAGTCGACGACCGTGATGCCCGCGTTCTCCTTCAGCGGCACCCCGAGACGCTCGCCGTCCGCGTGCCGCGCGGCGAGGTTCCCGGTGATCGCGCGGTCGGTGAGCGTGATGTTCAGGAAGCCGGGGCCGGAGACCTCGACGTCCTTGATCACGTCACCCGACTCGACCTGGGCGACGACCTGCGTCGCCAGGTCCCGCGGGTTGGCCTTCTCCTTCTTGGCGAGGGCCAGGATCCCGTTGGCCTGGAAGTCGGCCCGGTCGCTTCGTCGCAGCAGCGGGTCCGCGGAGCCGGCCTGCGGCAGGGCCGCCGAGAGGGCCGCCGCGAGGCGCTGGTGGACGGAGTCGCTGAGGGACGTGACCGAGGCCATGGGCGAGGGTGCCGTTCTCCTAGGGGAAATCGATGGACACGGCCAGTATCCCATGGGGGTAAAGCCGTTTTTCCGGGCGCGAGGGGGTCTGGGACAATGGTGCGGTCAGCCGTGCGACCGTACCGGCTGCCCGATGCAGAAAGAAGGACGTGCCGATCGTGGCTCAGAGCACCGAGACCACCGACTGGGTCTCCCGTTTCGCGGATGAGGTCATCGAGGAGTCGGAGCGCCGGGCCCCGGGCAAACCCGTCGTCGTCGCGTCCGGCCTGTCACCCTCGGGCCCCATCCACCTCGGCAACCTGCGCGAGGTCATGACCCCGCACCTCGTCGCCGACGAGATCCGCCGCCGGGGCCACCAGGTGCGGCACCTGATCTCCTGGGACGACTACGACCGGTACCGCAAGGTGCCCAAGGGCATCGCCGGGGTCGACGAGGAGAGCTACAAGGAGCACATCGGCAAGCCGCTGACGTCCGTCCCGGCGCCGAAGGGCTCCTCGCACCCGAACTGGGCCGAGCACTTCAAGGCCGCGATGGTCGAGTCGCTGGCCGAGCTGGGCGTGGAGTTCGACGGGATCAGCCAGACCGAGCAGTACACGAACGGCGTGTACCGCGAGCAGATCCTGCACGCCATCAAGCACCGCGGCGAGATCGACGCGATCCTCGACCAGTACCGCACGAAGAAGGCGCCGGCGAAGAAGCAGCAGGGGCAGAAGCCGGTCGACGAGGCCGAGTTGGAGGCCGCCGAGGGCTCCGGCGCGGCCGGTGAGGACGACGGCAGTTCCACCGCCGCCGGGTACTTCCCGTACAAGCCGTACTGCGGCAACTGCGAGAAGGACCTCACCTCCGTCACCTCCTACGACGACGACTCCACCGAGCTGACCTACGCCTGCACCGCGTGCGGCTTCTCGGAGACGGTCCGGCTGGAGGAGTTCAACCGCGGCAAGCTGGTCTGGAAGGTCGACTGGCCCATGCGCTGGGCGTACGAGGGGGTCGTGTTCGAGCCGTCCGGCGTCGACCACTCCTCCCCGGGGTCGTCGTTCCAGGTCGGCGGGCAGATCGTCGGGATCTTCGGCGGCAAGCAGCCGATCGGGCCGATGTACGCGTTCGTCGGCATCTCCGGCATGGCGAAGATGTCGTCCTCGAAGGGCGGTGTGCCCACCCCGGCCGACGCCCTGCAGATCATGGAGCCGCAGCTGCTGCGCTGGCTGTACGCGCGCCGCAGGCCCAACCAGTCCTTCAAGGTCGCCTTCGACCAGGAGATCCAGCGGCTCTACGACGAGTGGGACCGGCTGGACGCCAAGGTCGCCGACGGCAGCGCCCTGCCGGCCGACGTGGCCGCGCACGCCCGTGCCGTGGGCACGGCCGCCGGTGAGCTGCCCCGCACGCCCCGGCCGCTGCCGTACCGGACCCTGGCGTCCGTCGCGGACATCACCGCCGGGCACGAGGACCAGGCGCTGCGCATCCTCAGCGAGCTGGACCCCGACCAGCCGCTGATCTCCCTCGACGAGGCGCGCCCGCGCTACGACAAGGCCGAGGCCTGGATCAACACGCACGTCCCCGCCGACCAGCGGACGATCGTGCGGGACGAGCCGGACGCCGAGCTGCTGAAGTCGCTCGACGAGGCATCCCAGCAGTCGCTGCGGCTGCTGCTCGACGGGCTGGCCGACCACTGGTCGCTCGACGGGCTGACGCACCTGGTCTACGGCGTGCCGAAGGTGCAGGCCGGGTTCTCCGCCGACGCCACGCCGAAGGAGCTGCCGCCGGAGATCAAGACCGCCCAGCGGTCGTTCTTCGCGCTGCTGTACCACCTGCTGGTGGGCCGGGACACCGGGCCGCGGCTGCCCACGCTGCTGCTGGCGGTGGGGCAGGACCGGGTGCGCGCGCTGCTCGGCCGGTAGTCGCCCGACAGGGAAGGGGCCCTCCAGCCGGAGGGCCCCTTCTCGGGTCAGGCTCCGGGCTTCTGGAACAGCAGCATCGTCGACGAGCCGAACGCCTCGGTGTCCGTGTGGGTGCTGCTCACCAGCCGGAAGCCGTGCCGGCTGATCTCCTCGGTGAGGGCGTCACCGGACCGCTCCGCGTAGGGGAGCACCTCAAGGCCGATGTTCTTCTCGCCGTCCTCGACACGGATCCTGCGGGAGATGACCCGCCCCGGGACGAGGTCTTCGGAGACGTCGTCGTAGTCGGGGATGGAGAAGAAGCCCTTCCCCCACTCGCTCGCGCAGTGGTCCACGACGAAGTGGCCGCCCGGGCGGAGGATCTCGTGGACGCGGGAGATGTGGCGGGCCCGCTGCTCCTCGTCGACCAGCATGTGCAGGCAGCCCATGTTCATCGCGAGGTCGAAGCCGCCCTCCTCGAAGCCGCGCAGGTAGATGATGTCGCGCTCCATGAACCCGGAGGCGTCCAGGTTCGCGGCGGCGGCGCGCTCCCGGGCGCGGGACAGCGCCGAGTGGGACACGTCGACCGAGACGACGTCGTGCCCCCGCGACAGCAGGTAGAGGGAGTCGCGGCCCTCGCCGCAGCCCAGGTCGATGATCCGCCCGGCGAAGACGTCCGGGCGCTCCGTCATCATCTGGCGCAGGGAGGCGTTCGGCTCCGCCGACTCCCACAGTTCGGCGCCGTGCTCGTACACGGTCCGGTAGCGGTCCTCGTAGCCGTAGTAGTAGTCGTCGAGGGCGCCGACGATGCTGCGGACGTCGTCGCTGGTGGGGGAGAACTCCACCGGGGCGGCCGTGACATCGGCGTCCGCGCCCAGCACCAGCAGCGCGGTGTCGTCGAGCAGCCCGATGGCCAGCAGGTACTGCGACTTCGAGCACTCGACCGCCTCGCCGACCCCGAAGGGCGCGCAACACTCCTTCAGGGCGTCCAGGGTCAGGGCCGCCGCCTTCTCGCAGACGAAGACCGCCGCCCGGCCGTGGGTCACCTTGGCGGCGAAGCCGGACGGGCTGTCGAGCTGCCACACGGTGGTCCGGTCGGCGAGTTTGATCGTGCTGGGCGGCACGTCGCCGGGCGCGGTCTCGTCGAGTATCGCTTGGTAAAGGCTCACTTCAGTACCCCCTGTGTGTGGCGTTCGGATGTGCGCAGCGCCGCCAGCCGGGCCGCGTACTCGTCGAGCACGGGGCTGCGGTGGCGGAAGATCCGGCCCGACTCGCGCAGGTGCTCGGCGAGTTCGTAGTTCCGGGAGCGGAGGGCCGCCTCGATCCCGGTGAGTTCGACGACGTCGCGCTGGGCGTTGCTGCCGCCCATCGCGAACGCCCGGTGGTAGGACCTGGCCAGCCGGTCGGCGGCGTCGGCGTAGTCGCCGGTGGTGAAGGAGCGGAAGCCGAGGAAGACGTCGACCATCTCCTCGGGCACCTCCTTGCCGCGGGCCAGGACGGCTTCCAGGAGGGCGTCGGCGCGGCCGTACTCGCCGACCTGGCAGTAGGTGAGGTACGCGTGGAAGTCGTTGAAGAGGTACCAGCTCTCCTCCAGGTACTGCTCCCAGTCCTGGTAGAGCGAGCGCCAGTAGGCGGAGAGGTCGAGCTGCGGCCTGATCAGGGCGAGGCGCCAGAGCAGGGTGACGGCGTCCAGGTCCTCGGCCGAGCGCAGGGACGTCTTCCTGCGGATGCCGATGCGGTAACAGGCCAGCACTTCCTGGATGTTGTCCGCGTAGAGCTCGAACAGGGCGTAGTGCCACCAGACGTGGATGCGCATGGGGGTCGAGGCGTCCCGGCCGCGCATGTAGTCGCGGATGTAGCGGGCGCCCTCCTCGTGCCGGCCGGTCTCGTAGAGGCAGTGCACCATCGCGTGCATCGCGTAGATGTCGTCGGCGTTCAGCGCGAGGGCGAGCCGGCAGCGTTCGATCGCCGCCTCGATCAGGCCGTTCTCCTCCAGCGCGAAGGCGTGCAGGCCGTGCAGGTAGCCGATGACCGGGTCGTCGGGGGCGAAGGCCGCCAGGGAATCGGCCGTCGTGGCGAGCATGTGCGGGGCGTCGCCGAGGAAGAAGTCCAGCATGTGCACGGCGTAGATCGACACGGCGTCGCCGGGATATGTGTCGACGAGGGTCTGGAAGCCGTTGCGGGCGGCGACCAGGTCCCCGGTGGTCCAGAAGCCGAGGGCGGTGCGCATCGCGTCGGTCCGGGCGTCGGCGGGGCCGGTCTCCGGCAGGGCGGCGAGGATCGCGCCGGCCTCCTCGACCGCCGGGCGCTCCATGGAGCACAGCAGGTCCACGGCCAGGATCAGGTGAAGGGCCGCACCGGAGCGGCGACATCGGTCGTGGTCCAGTTTCATGGAGACGAGTTGGACGATCGCCCGCTCGACGCTTTCCATGTCCGGCGGGCTTTCCACGTGATGCGGAACGCCTCGGGAATCGGTGAGCACGGTCATTCGGACACCTCCGCCGGTACGAGTCGGTTGTGCTGGGCCTTGCGAATGGCGTGGAACGAGAGAACGAGCAGCAGGGTCAGCGCGAACGGCGCCAGCCAGATCTGCGCGGAGAAGAATCTGCCGCCCGCGAGGACCACCGACAGCAACAGGAGGGAGCAGGCGTTCGCGTTCGCCACGATCGCGCCGACCTGGCGTGGCGAGAAGTTCTCCGCGGCTTCCGCGCGCAGGAGTACGCGCAGGGAACCGAAGGCGCATCCGAGAGCGAAGACGGCGACCATCTGCGCCGCCCCGAATACCGGGACGACGGCCCAGATCACGATCGCCGCGGCCACCGCGCCGGCGGCTCCCGTCAGTACCCAGCGCATGTCCAGGCTTTTCGTCAGGCGGTGCAGGAAGGTTCCGGCGACGGCCATTCCGATGCCGAGCAGCATGTCCAGGACGCCGACGGCGAGCATGCTCCTGCCGTGGGCGAGGGCCTGCAGCGGCAGCATGAGGTTGAACGTCCCGAGGATGGGCCAGACCAGCAGGAAGGCCAGGAGGTAGAGCCCGTTGACGCCGCCCGCGCGCCGCGGCCCGGCCGTCTCGGGCGCCTCCTGTGCGGCGGTGGCGAGGCGGTGCGACCCGAGGCTCAGGACCGCGACGACGGCGAACAGTCCGGCGCACACGACCAGCACCCACTCGGTCCGGATCAGGCGCGTGAACAGCGGGGCGAACAGCGGACCGACCATCAGGGCGACCTGGTTGACGGTCATGGTGAGCGAACTGTGCTTGCGCAGGGCCTCACCGTGCACTCCGGACGCCTCGTCGTTGAACCAGACCTCCCAGGTCGACTCCAGGTAGAAGAAGAAGATCCACAGGACGAAGTTCAGGGCGACGACCGCGTGCACCTGGGACCAGCAGGCCGCGATCGCGAGCAGCGTCAGGGAGATCCCGGTGAGGCCCGCCGCGGTCATCCTGGCCCCGCCGGTGATCGGCGTGAAGCGGATCAGCGGCGGGACGAAGACGGCCGGGACGAAGGAGAGCGTGGTGGAGACGGCCAGCGCGTCGTAGCCGCCGCCCTGCGCGGACGCGATGTGCCAGTTCAGGAGCAGCAGCACCACTCCGTTGAAGAATCGGTAGAGAGCGGAGTAGAGCGTGTACCGCGTCACGCCCCGGCCGCCTCGCCCGTCACGAAGATCTGGTCGGACAGGTCCTTCGCCACCGTCACCGGCAGCGGCGTCCTCGCATCGAACAGCTCGTCCCATTCGAGCTCGATGAGGCCTTCCCGGGTGCTCCAGTTCTTGGCCGCGTGGGAGACATCGCCGGGCTTGGCGGCGATGTTGACGCTGCGCACCTCGGGCGGCAGCGGCTTCCCGTCGAGCACGTCCAGGATCCGGCCCGGGGCGGCCTTGAGGAACGCGATCGCCGAGGTCCTGACGGGTGTGGCGGCGGCGACGGTGTCCAGGAGGTCGATGCCCAGGTAGGAACCGACGTGCAGCCGGTAGGGGTTGAGCTCGTAGGCCCGCTCGACCTGGTCCATGATCCCGTCGCCGCCCGGGCGGGCCGCCACCTCGATCACCCAGGGCGTCCCGTCCGCGCCGAACTTGATCTCCACATGGGCGAGGCCCCGGTCGACGCCCAGCGCGACACAGGCCCGTACGGCCAGGTCGGTCAGCGCCGCGTCGCCCGTGCGGTGACTCGGCACCAGGTGGGCGAGCTCGGCGAACCAGGGGCGCGGGGACAGGTACTTCTCCGTCACGGCGAGGACCCGCGCGCGCCCGGCACCGCAGAGCACCTCCACGGACACCTCGTCGTCGGAGTCGACGAACTGCTCGACCAGGTACTTGTCGCCGAGGATGTTGAACGCCGCGCCGTACTGGGCGATCACGCCCTTGGACTCCGCGAGACCGGCCAGCGCCTCCTCGCGGGTGGTGGCCAGGACGACGCCGCCGCTGCCGCCGAAGTCGTACGGCTTGACGACGACGGGCAGGCCGAGGTCCTCGACCGCGTCGAGCAGTTCCTCCTCGGACTGCACCAGCCGGGACCGGGGGGTGCGCACTCCGGCGGCCAGGAGGGCCCGCTTCATCGCGTGCTTGTTGCGGGCGTTGGTGACCGCGGTGGCGTCCAGGCCGCCCAGGCCCAGGGTGCGGTTCACGACGTTCGCCGAGTCCACCGTCCAGTCGTTGAGCGGCACGACGACCCGGGGGTGCCAGCCCCGGGCGGAATGCCGGCGGATGGCCCGCAGCAGGGAGTCCGCGTCCTTGGGGTCGGCGGAGAGCATGGTGTCGAAGGTGCGGTTCAGTCTGCGGACGGCGTCCTCCGACGCCGCCCAGACCGGAAGGTTGACGGCCTCTTTCGCGCCCGAGAAGGCTCTTTCCCGGAGATACTGGTCGGCTCCGAGAAGAAGTACATATTCTTTTGGCTGCATGGCTGCGCCCCCAACTTCCAGAATTCCCCCGCCATGCGACGTCGCTACGTGACATCGTCGCCCGGGAGTTGGGTGGTGAAGTGAATCAATTCATCGCCGAGAGGGGTCGCCGCAGTTGGCTTGCGGCGAACTCGTGTCGTCTCTATCGGCGCGTCAGTGAACTGCCTGCATAGATCCCCCGCTTCCGCCGCAGGATCGTAGCCACGCGGCGCGGGGGCGCGCAAGGGATTGTTTTCGGAAATGGCCTGAACTGAGCCGTTTGCCGGCCGGGGCCCGGCGGCGGAACAAATGATTCCGAAATTGCCGCCCGGCTATGCGATGTGGTCCTCTTCCAGTTCCGCGTTGTGCCGGTTCGTGAAGCGGTTGACCATGCGCTTGGCATCCTCCGGCGGCAGGCCGATGCCGAACTCCGCCTCCACGTTGTCGATGAGCTCGCGCGGCGTGGGGTAGCTGCCGTTGATCGACTGCTTGAACACCTGGTAGAACGACTCCTCGTCCGGCTCCGGGGCGGGCGCGGAGCCGGGAGGCGGGGTGCCGCCGCCCTCGCCCAGTTCACGGGTGCGGCCCGGCCCCACCGGGATGGGGAAGCCGCCCGTGTCCTCCGGGGACGGGGCCTCGAGCGGCTGGTCCTCCAGGTACTGCTCGGCGTGCTGCTGCTCCGCGAACCACTGGGCGTACTGCTCCGGGTCGTAGGCCGGGTCGTAGCCACCCTGGTACGCGACCTCGCGCGGGGTGTTGAACCAGGGACTCTGGTCGGGTTCGGGCTCTGCTTCCAGGAACTCGGGAGCCGGAGCGGGGGCGCCGTCGAGCTCCAGGCGCTGCTCGCCGGGAGGCGTCGTCGCCCTACGCGGGGCGGGCTGGGAGGAAGCGGCGGGACCGCCCCCGGCCCGGGCGGGCGGGGCCGCCGCGTCCAGCGCCTGCTGGGGAGCCGGCGGGATCAGCGCCGGCTCGATACCCGCCGCCGCCAGCCCCGCAGGAGCCGTCTCGGCCAACGGCACCCCGTACCGCGCCAGCCGCAGCGGCATCAGGGACTCCACCGGAGCCTTCCTGCGCCACGACCGCCCGAACCGCGACCGCAGCCGCGCCTGGTAGACCAGCCGCTCCTGCTCCAGCTTGATGACCTGCTCGTAGGAGCGGAGCTCCCAGAGCTTCATACGGCGCCAGAGGAGGAACGTGGGGACGGGGGAGAGGAGCCAGCGGGTGAGGCGGACGCCTTCCATGTGCTTGTCGGCCGTGATGTCGGCGATACGGCCGATCGCGTGCCGGGCCGCCTCGACCGAGACCACGAACAAGATCGGGATCACCGCGTGCATGCCCACACCGAGCGGATCCGGCCACGCGGCCGCGCCGTTGAAGGCGATCGTCGCCGCGGTCAGCAGCCACGCCGTCTGGCGCAGCAGGGGGAACGGGATCCTGATCCAGGTGAGGAGCAGATCCAGGGCCAGCAGAACGCAGATGCCCGCGTCGATGCCGACCGGGAAGACGTAGGAGAAGTTCCCGAAGCCCTTCTTCAGCGCCAACTCGCGGACCGCCGCGTACGAACCGGCGAAGCCGATACCGGCGATGATCACGGCACCGGCCACGACCACGCCGATGAGAACGCGGTGCATCCGAGTCAGCTGCAGTGGCGCGGCCACCCGTACTCCCCTCCCCTTGCATGTTGTTGCGCGCAACAGGGTGGCACATGTGTGCGGAGAACGGGTGGCCGGTTCCCGTCGGAGATGCTCAGCTCTCCGACGCGGGCTTCTTCGACGGCGAGGTCGAGTCGTCCTTCGAGGGCTCGTCCGAGGCTTCCTCGGACGCGGACTTCGACGGCGACTTGGACGCGGACTTGGACGGGCTGCCGTCCGCCTTGCCGCCGCCCTTGCCGTTCGCCTCGGACACGGCGTCCACCGCCTCCTTGGCGGCCTTCTTCGCGTCCTTCAGCATGTCGGAGCCGCTCGGCGTCTTGTCGCCGGCCAGACCCGCGCCGTTGTAGTCGAGTGTGACCACGACGTTCTCGACGCGCGCCACGACCGTCTGCTGCTTGAAGGTGCCTTCCTTCTTCTTCAGGTCGTAGTGCACGGCCGTCGCCCGGTCGCCCGTGTCCGGGACCGGCTCCGTCTTGACGCCCTTCGCGCCCTCGACGGCCTGGGCCTCCTGCACCTGCTTGTCGAAGTACTCCTGGGCCAGCTTGTCGGCCGGGCCCCGGGTGACGTCCGACTCGAAGCGCAGCATCGACACGTTCAGCCAGCGGAACTGCGAGCCCTTCACGCCGTTGTTGTCGAGGCTGTTCCAGGAGCAGCGGCCCCGGGTCGAGATATCGTCCGACTTGCCCTCCTTGCCGGACTTGCCCTTCGGGACGAGGTCCTCCAGCGTCTTCTTCGAGAACGCCTTGCACGGTTCCGGAAGCTTGCCGTACGCCGCCGCCTGCACGGTCGGTGACGGGCTCGCGGACGCCGAAGCGGCGGCCTTCGCCGCCTTGTCCGTGCTGTCGCCGGAGCCGAGGTCCGAGGAGCAGCCGGCGGCGACCAGCATCACGGGGACGGCGGCCGCGCAGACAAGGACGCGGTTACGGCGCTTCGCTCGCTGGTCTCTCCCCCAGTGCCCGGCCGGCCTGGGAGGTGCCCCCACTTCTCGCTGTGCTCGTCGCTGCATGGTTCCTTCACTCATGACGCTCGTGGTTCCCTGCGGTCGGAACGGGTCCGAGTGGTCACCGTACGCGGTGAGGCAACGGTGTGTTCTTCCTTCGGGTGCTTTGCGGCTCTGCGTGAAGGGGCCGTGAAAGGGGCTCAGTCGCTCAGCGAATCCGCCAGCTGGGAGGCCAGTTTCTGCGCCCTGTCCTGCATTTCCTTGCTGTCCGGGACGACGCCGACGGTCGCCGGCTGCTCCGTGTACTCGATGGTCACGATGACGTTGGACGTGCGGAACGCCACAGTCACCGTCCGCTGCTTGGCCGTCGAACCGGAACTGCTGAGCCCGTCGTCGAGGAAGGCCTCGTCGCCGAGGTCCTCCAGTACCCGGGGCTGCAGTTCGGCCGGGGCGGCGGACACCGACGCCGAGGGCGAGGAGGAGCCGGACGTGGAGGGGGAGCCGCTCTTGGACGTGCTCGCACCGCCCGCCGGGGCGCTGCCGGTGACCGCCGTCTCGGTCGCGGTCGGCACGGGCAGGTGGGCTGAGGCCTCCTGCTCCGCGAAGAGCTGCTCGGCCTGGTTGTCGTCGCTGACGGCGTTGTCGTAGGAGACGACCCGCTCGAAGTCGACCAGCAGGTGGTCGGTGGCGTCCGGGGAGTCCACCTTCCAGCGGCAGCCGACCTTGCGGTCGGTGTCGAACGTGGTCGTGGGCTCGCCCTCGTAGGCCTTCTCGCGCTGCTCCTCGTCGCCGATCTTCCGGATGCCCGGGAGGAGTTCGTCGAGCGTGCTCTCGCCGACCTCGGCGCAGGGCTCGGGGAGCGTGCGGTAGCGGCCGGGCTCGGCGGCGGGCGATGCCGTGCCGGTGTCGCCCGGGTTGGAGCCGTCCGGCGTCCCCTCGTCGCCCGAGCCGCCGGTGCAGCCGGCCAGGACCGCCGCGAGGAGCACGGCGATACCGGGTACGTAGGCCTTCCGTTGCACGTGGTGGCCCCTCTCGACACGGATATTGGCTTGCCGCCCCAGGCCGGGCGATGAACACAATGTGTATCGCACGCACTGCCGTGAACGCCGGTCCGATTTCCCTTTCGTCGACCTTGGCTCCGGTATTTTCTGTTGAAGACTTGTGTTCGTTTGCGGGGGATTGAGGGTGTTATGTCGTATGTAGAGATACCTGGTGCGCAGGTACCGATACGGATGTGGGCCGACCCGGCCTCGGTCGAGGAGGGCGCGCTCCAGCAGCTGCGGAACGTGGCGACCCTGCCCTGGATCAAGGGCCTGGCCGTCATGCCCGACGTGCACTACGGCAAGGGCGCGACGGTCGGCTCGGTCATCGCGATGCGGGGTGCGGTGTGCCCGGCGGCGGTGGGGGTCGACATCGGCTGCGGAATGTCGGCGGTGAAGACGTCCCTGACGGCGAACGACCTGCCCGGCGACCTGTCCCGGCTGCGGTCGCGGATCGAGCAGGTGATTCCGGTGGGGCGCGGGATGCATGACGACCCGGTGGATCCGGGGCGGTTCCATGCAATGGCCACCGCCGGGTGGGACGACTTCTGGTCGCGGTTCGACGGGGTGGCGGAGGCGGTCAAGTTCCGTCAGGAACGTGCCATCAAGCAGATGGGAACGCTCGGCGGAGGAAACCACTTTGTCGAGGTGTGCACGGATACGACCGGTTCCGTCTGGCTGATGCTGCACTCCGGTTCCCGGAACATCGGCAAGGAACTGGCCGAGCACCACATCGGTGTGGCCCAGAAGCTCCCGCACAACCAGAACCTGGTCGACCGCGACCTCGCGGTGTTCGTCGCGGACACCCCGCAGATGGCGGCGTACCGCAACGACCTGTTCTGGGCGCAGGAGTACGCGAAGCGCAACCGCTCGATCATGATGGCGCTCCTGAAGGACGTGATCCGCAAGGAGTTCAAGAAGGCCAAGCCCACCTTCGAGCCGGAGATCAGCGCGCATCACAACTACGTGGCCGAGGAGCGCTACGACGGGATGGACCTGCTCGTGACCCGCAAGGGCGCGATCCGGGCCGGCTCCGGCGATTACGGGATCATCCCCGGCTCCATGGGCACGGGTTCGTACATCGTGAAGGGTCTCGGCAACGCCAAGTCCTTCAACTCGGCCTCGCACGGCGCGGGCCGGCGCATGAGCCGCAACGCGGCCAAGCGCCGGTTCACCACGAAGGACCTGGAGCAGCAGACCCAGGGCGTGGAGTGCCGCAAGGACTCCGGGGTCGTCGACGAGATCCCCGGCGCCTACAAGCCGATCGAGCAGGTCATCGACCAGCAGCGCGACCTCGTGGAGGTCGTGGCGCAGATCAAGCAGGTCGTCTGTGTGAAGGGCTGACCGGCGCTACGCGTCCCGGTGCACCTTCGTGTTGGACGCCTGGGCGCGGGGGCGCAGGACCAGGAGGTCGACGTTGACGTGGGCGGGGCGGGTGACCGCCCACGTGATCGTGTCGGCGACGTCGTCGGCCGTGAGGGGTTCGGCGACGCCCTGGTAGACCTTGGCCGCCTTCTCCTCGTCGCCGCCGAAGCGGGTCAGGGCGAACTCGTCCGTCTTGACCATGCCGGGGGCGACCTCGATGACCCGGACCGGCTGTCCGACGATCTCCAGGCGCAGGGTCTCAGCGAGGACGTGGGAGCCGTGCTTGGCGGCGACGTAGCCACCGCCGCCCTCGTAGGTGCCGTGGCCGGCGGTGGAGGAGACGACCACGACCGTGCCGTCGCCGCTCGCGATCAGCTTGGGCAGCAGGGCCTGGGTGAGGTTGAGGGTGCCGATGACGTTCGTCTCGTACATCTGCCGCCAGTCGGCCGGGTCGCCGGTCGCGACCGGGTCGGCGCCCAGCGCGCCGCCCGCGTTGTTGACCAGTACGCCGATCGTCTTGAACGCCGTGGCGAACTCGTCGACCGCGGCGCGGTCGGTGACGTCGAGGGTGTACGCCGTGGCCTGGTGGCCCGCCGCGGTGATCTCCTCGGCCAGGGCCTCGATGCGGTCCTTGCGGCGCGCGGTGAGGACGACGCGGTAGCCCGCCGCGGCGAGCTGCCGGGCCGTGGCGGCGCCGATCCCGCTGCTCGCACCCGTGACGACGGCGATGCGGGAGGCTGCGGGCGGGGCGGCGGTGGCCATGGGGTGCTCCTCGGGTCCTCGGGCGTGGGCGGGCCCGGCGTCCGCGTCGGGCCCGTGGCCAGGATAGGCGGGCCCTTCGGTGGGAGAATGAGGACGGGTGATCCTCTGTTCTCCCGGAGGTGGATCATGGGTGAGGCGCGCGAGGTCATGGACCGGCTCACGGACGCGGTCACCGCACACACCGATCTGAAGGCCGTCGGCGAGCTCTACGCCGAGGACGCGGTCGCCTTCACCCCCGACGAGGGGGAGCTGCGCGGGCGCGACTCGATCGTCGAGTACTGGCGGACGATGACCGAGGCGGTGCCCGGGGCGACGTTCGAGGTGCTGCACTCCTACGAGGCCGGGGACACGGCCATCGACGAGGGCATCTACCGCGGGTGGAACACCGGGCCGCTGGAGCTGCCCAACGGTGAGACGCTGCCGCCGACGCAGAAGGAGGTCCGGATCCGCGGGGTGGACATCGCCACCGTGCGGGACGGGCGGATCGTCGACTACCGCCTGTACTTCGACGAGATGGACTTCCTGGGGCAGTTGGGGCTGCTCCCGCCCGACGAGCCGCTCTGAGCCGGCCGAGGGGCCGGTCAGTTTCCCCGCGGGGCGTACATGATGACGGCCATGCCCGCGAGGCAGACCAGCGCGCCCGTGATGTCCCAGCGGTCCGGGCGGTAGCCGTCCGCGACCACGCCCCACAGGATCGAACCGGCGACGAAGATCCCGCCGTACGCGGCGAGGACCCGGCCGAAGTGGGCGTCGGGCTGGAAGGTCGCGACGAAGCCGTAGGCGCCGAGCGCGAGGACGCCGCCGGCCGCCCAGAGCCAGCCCTTGTTCTCGCGCACGCCCTGCCAGACGAGCCAGGCGCCGCCGATCTCGAGGAGCGCGGCGAGAACGAAGAGGGCGGCGGAGCGGAGCACGGACATGGCGGTCAGCTTCGCACGCCCGGGGACGGCCTCGTGCCGTCGGTTGCCGGCCGTCGGCCTCGGCCGTCATCCGTCGGACGTCATGTGTCAGCCGTCAGCCGTCGGACGTCAGCCGTCGGCCGTCAGCCGCCGTCAGCCGTCATGCGTCCGCTGTCTCTGCGTCGTAGCGTTCGCGGGCCTGTGCGACCTCGTCGAAGTGGTTCTCCGCCCAGTCCTTCCCGGGCGCCGACGAGGCGGTCGTGGCGGAGCTGGCCGGCGCGGTGGACCAGCTGGCGCCGACGGCCCGGAAGACGGGCGTGTTCGGGGAGCCGGTGCCCGAGGGCGCGGGTGCGTCGGCGTTCGAGCGGCTGCAGGCGCGGACCGGCAGGGACCCCCACTGGGAATAGCCCCCGGTCGGCCGCCGTTCTCCGGGTATGGTTGAACCGTAAACAACCTGGAGGGTGAGCGACCATGCAGTTCGGGATCTTCAGCGTCGGCGACGTCACGCCCGACCCGACCACCGGCCGGACACCGACCGAGCGCGAGCGGATCAAGGCCATGGTCGCCATCGCGCTGAAGGCCGAGGAGGCGGGGCTCGACGTCTTCGCGACCGGCGAGCACCACAACCCGCCCTTCGTGCCCTCGTCGCCGACCACGATGCTCGGCCACATCGCGGCCCGCACCGAGCGGCTGGTCCTCTCCACGGCCACGACCCTGATCACCACCAACGACCCGGTGAAGATCGCCGAGGACTTCGCGATGCTCCAGCACCTGGCCGACGGCCGGGTGGACCTGATGCTGGGCCGCGGGAACACCGGCCCGGTCTACCCGTGGTTCGGGCAGGACATCCGGCAGGGCATCAACCTCGCCGTCGAGAACTACGCCCTGCTGCACCGCCTGTGGCGCGAGGACGTCGTCGACTGGGAGGGCACGTTCCGCACGCCCCTGCAGGGCTTCACGGCCACGCCCCGCCCGCTGGACGGCGTACCGCCCTTCGTCTGGCACGGCTCCATCCGCTCCCCGGAGATCGCCGAGCAGGCCGCGTACTACGGCGACGGCTTCTTCCACAACAACATCTTCTGGCCGGCCGACCACACCAAGCGCATGGTCGAGCTGTACCGCACGCGCTACGCCCACCACGGCCACGGCACGCCCGAGCAGGCGATCGTCGGGCTCGGCGGGCACGTGTTCATGCGGAAGAACTCGCAGGACGCGGTGCGCGAGTTCCGGCCCTACTTCGACGTCGCGCCGGTGTACGGGCACGGGCCGACGCTGGAGGACTTCACGGAGCAGACGCCGCTGACCGTCGGCTCCCCGCAGCAGGTCGTCGAGAAGACGCTGGCCTTCCGCGAGTACGCCGGCGACTACCAGCGCCAGCTGTTCCTGATCGACCACGCCGGGCTGCCGCTGAAGACCGTGCTGGAGCAGATCGACCTGCTGGGCGAGGAGGTCGTGCCGGTGCTGCGCAAGGAGTTCGCCGTGGACCGCCCGGCCGACGTGCCGGACGCCCCGACGCACGCGTCCCGGCTCGCCGGCGACCGGCGGTGAGGGGACGGTAGGACCCGGCTCCCGGGTTGCCCGCCTCCTGGTGAGAGGGGAGTAAGAAGGACGCCCCGGCGCACCGCATACGGCCTGGGGAGCCGGGCGGCTTGGCACACTGGACGCGTGCCCCACACCGTGCTGCTCGCCGAAGACGACCGCGCCATCCGCAACGCCCTGGAGCGTGCCCTGACCCTGGAGGGCTACCAGGTCCTGGCGGTCGCCGACGGCGTCGAGGCGCTCGCGCAGGCCCACCGCAACCGCCCCGACGTGCTTCTCCTGGACGTGATGATGCCCGGCATCGACGGGCTCCAGGTGTGCCGGGTGCTGCGCGCCGAGGGCGACCGCACGCCGGTACTGATGCTGACGGCCCTCGTCGAGACGGCCGACCGGATCGCCGGACTGGACGCGGGCGCCGACGACTACGTGGTCAAGCCCTTCGACGTGGAGGAGGTCTTCGCCCGGCTGCGCGCCCTGCTGCGCCGCACCAGCCCGGTGGGCGCAGGCAACGCACCCGCGGCCGAGGCGCCCAAGGCGCTCCCGGAGCGGTTCATCGAGGCGGCCGGCATCCGCATGGACCCGCAGGCGCGCCGGGCCTGGCGCGGCGCGCGCGAGCTGGAACTGACCCGCACCGAGTTCGAGCTGCTGGAACTGCTGGTGCGCAACGCGGGCATCGTCCTCGACCACTCCACGATCTACGACCGCATCTGGGGCTACGACTTCGGGCCCGGCTCGAAGAACCTCGCCGTCTACGTCGGCTATCTGCGCCGCAAGCTCGACGAGCCGGACGCACCGCAGCTGATCCACACGGTGCGCGGCGTGGGTTACGTGCTGCGGGAGGACTGAGTGGGCCGCCTCCGTCGCCTGCCGGCCGGGCGGCGGCCGAAGCTGGTCTCGCTGCGCACCACGTTCGCCGTGTCGTTCGCGGCGGTGACGGCGGCCGTGACGATCCTGGTCGGCATCCTGTCCTACAGCGCCGCCGCCCGGCTGGTGCGGGTGGACCAGCAGACGGTCTTCGACGAGGTCGTGCAGGACCTGCGCGACGAGGTGCGGCAGAACCACATGACGCCCGGCGACTTCTCGTCCGCCGCGCCCGGCCACGACCTCGTACGGCCCGCCCGCACCGACGTGCAGGTGCTCGGCCCGGACGGGCACGTCGTCGACGCGGGCAGTCCGGGGCTGCCGGTCACCGGCACCGACGCGCGGATCGCCGCCGAGGAGCCGTCCGGGCAGGTGGTCGAGCACAAGGACGTCGACGTGGGCAGCGACGTCTACCGCGTCGCCACCGTCTCCCTCGGCGGCGGGCGGGGCGCCGTGCAAGTCGCGCAGGAGTTCAGCGATGTCGAGGACCTGCTGCGGGCGCTCCAGCAGCGGACGCTGGTGCTGATGGCCGCGGTGGTGATCGGCGCCGGGCTGTTCGGCTGGTGGCTGGCCCGGCGGATCACGCGCCGCCTGGTCGTGCTGACCGACGCCGCCGAGGACGTCGCGCGCACCCGCCGGCTGGGCATCCAGGTGCCGGTGGCCGGTCATGACGAGGTGGGCCGCCTCGGCCGGGCCTTCGACCGCATGCTGGGCCGGCTCGCGCAGTCCGAGGAGGACCAGCGCCGTCTGGTCCAGGACGCGGGCCACGAGCTGCGCACGCCGCTGACCTCGCTGCGTACGAACATCTCCCTGCTGCGCCGGATCGACGAACTCCCGCCTAAGGCCCGCGAGGAACTGGTCGCCGACCTGGGCCAGGAGGCCCGGGAGCTGACCGACCTGGTCAACGAGCTGGTGGATCTCGCGGCCGGGCAGTCCGACACCGAGCCGCCGCGCCGGGTGGACCTCGCCGACATCGCCGAGGAGGTGGCGGGGGTGGCCCGGCGCCGCAGCGGCCGGGAGATCCTTTTGCGCGCGAGTGGCGACACCACGACCGACGGACGGCCCGGGATGCTGACCCGGGCGCTGTCCAACCTCGTCGAGAACGCGGTGAAGTTCGACCAGGGCGGCAGGGCTCCCGTCGAGATCGTCGTCTCGGGGCCCGCCCGGCCCGGCACCATCCGGGTCGAGGTCCTCGACCGGGGCCCGGGCATCGCCGACAGCGACCTCACCCGGGTCTTCGACCGCTTCTACCGGGCCGCCGACGCCCGCTCCCTGCCGGGTTCCGGCCTGGGGCTGTCCATCGTCCGCGAGGTGGCCCTCGCGCACGGGGGAGCGCCCTTCGCGTTCCGGCGGGAGGGCGGCGGCACGGTCACCGGCTTCACGGTGGGCGGAGGCCTCGACTGACCGGCGGGCCTTCCGTCCGGCACACCGAGAACAACCACCGAACGCCGCTCCTTCCTCCGCGGAGATCCGTCAGAAGCCCCCTAGTCCGCGATGCCGCCGTACGCGAGGACCTCGTGCACCGTCGCCCGCACCAGGTACTCCCCGGGCACCGAGTTGCGTGCCCCGTACCGCTCGGCCAGGTCCTCGCCCATGTAGCGGGCGCCGATGCGGGTCGCCCAGTGGCGCAGCTCCTCGGGATCCTCGGTGAGCCGCGCCGTGCAGTCGAGCATCACGTAGCTGTAGGGCGGCTCCTGGTCGTCCACGCACAGCGCGAACCGCGGGGAGCGCAGCAGCGCCCTGGCCTTGAGGGAGGCGTGCCAGGTGGTGAACAGGAGCTGCGGTTCGCCGTCCGGGGTGTCGTCCAGGAGGAACCACACCGGGGTGACGTGGGGCCGTCCGTCCTTGCGGTGGGTCGCCAGCTTCCCCGTGCGGGTGCCGGTGCGGACGAACGACCTCCACTGCCCTTCGTTCATCGGCCTCACGCGGCGACCGTCTCCGCCGCCGGAATCGCCACCGCCGACACCCGGAACCCGCTCGCGGTCTTCTTCAGCGCGGCCTCCACCTCCCCGCTGGCGCGCCCGCGGAAGCGGAACCGGCCGCCGACGTGCTCGTAGTAGGCGTCCGCGAGCGGCAGGACCTCGCCCACGTCGAGCAGGGCTTCGGCGTAGGGGCCGGGGGTGCGGCCGGTCATCGGCGTGACCTCGGTGATGCGGCAGGGGCGCGCGGCCGGGGCCGGGATCAGGAGGTAGCCGCCGAACTCGCGGTCCGGCTTCGGCGCGCCGGGTGGCAGGGGGCGGCCCAGCTGGAACCGGAAGGCCGCGTGCATCAGGTCGTAGTCGTGCACCTCGCGCCACACGAAGGCGATCTCGGCGCCGCCGACCCGCGCCCCGACCTCCAGGAAGCTGACGTGCGGCCGGCCCGCGACGGGGTCGACGAACACCTCCAGATGGAAGACGGTCGCCTGCCGGGTCAGGGCCTTCAGAGCCTCGACGGCGTAGGCGCCGATCGCCGCGAGGACCCCCTCGTCGTCCTCCTCGACCGAGCCGAGGAAGCTGCCCGTGCGGAAGCCCAGGCAGGTGTTGACGTACCGGGACGCGGTCCAGTGCAGCAGCTCGGAGCCGGTGAAGACGCCGTCGACGTGGTAGATCCGGCCCGCCTGGAAGCGCTGCACGAGCAGCTGTTCGCCGGTGAAGTCCAGCCGGGGTACGTCCTCGGGGCCGTCGAGCCGTACGACGCCCTCGCTGCAACTGCCCCGGGTGGGCTTCACCACGAGCGGCCAGCCGTGCGTCCGGCCGAAGTCCACGACGGTGCGGGCGTCGGGCGCCAGGGCGAAGTCCGGTACGTCGAGACCGGCTTCGGCGACGGCGGTGGCCATCAGGAACTTGTCGCGGAACGGCTCCAGGAACTCCGTGCGCGGGCCCGGGCAGTCCCACTCCTCGCGCAGGGCCGCCGCGACCAGCAGGTCGTCCTCCTTGAGGGCGACGATGCCCTGCGGCGGTCCGTACCGGGCGGCCAGCAGCCGGGTCGCGGCGCGTACCGCGTCCAGGTCGTCGGTGCGCTCGACCAGGACGACGTCGACAGCGGCCTCCGGTACCGAGGGCAGGCCGACCTCGGTGGTGATGTACGAGACGTGGTGGGTGTCGTGGTCCACGTACGCGGCGTAGCGGGCGTAGCTCTCGCGCCAGCGGTTGATGACCACGAGGTGCGGCTTCGGGGCGCGGGCCATGCTCACTCCTGACCGGCCAGCTCGTACATGCCCTCGCCGTCGAGGTAGTGGATGGTGCCGATGTCGCGCATCACGACCTCCTCCATCTCGTGGAAGAGCCGCACGAAGCCGACGTAGGTCATGTCGTCGGTGGTGGGCACGATCTCGCCGCCGACGGGGACGAACTGCGAGAAGTCGTAGAAGCTCTCCAGCTTCTTGATGTCCTCGATGTGGCGCAGTCCGGCGAGCCGGCCGGTGGTCGGGGAGACCAGGCCGACGGAGGCGAAGTGCTGCTTGATCGTGTAGTCCTGGGCGTGGCGGGCCTGGAAGCGCTCGGGCCGGACGTAGGCGTCGACGGCCCAGTCGAAGGGGGACTCGCCGGTGGCGTGACGGACGTAGTACGGCAGGTCGCCGCCGCAGATCCGGGCGCCCATCTCGATCAGCACCGGCCCCTCGGGGGTGAGCTTCAGCTCGATGTGGGCGGGGCCGTGCCGCACGCCGAGGGCGTCCAGGACGCTCAGCGCGTAGGGGACCAGCCGGTCCTGCACGTCGCCGCGACGGGGCAGCAGGTAGACGGAGTTGGAGATGTCGTGCACGCCGTTCACCGAGATGCGGGTGGTGGCGATGATGTCGGTGATGTGGTGGCGGCCGTCCCGGCTGACGGTGTTGACCATGTACTCGCCGCCGTAGAGGTACTCCTGGGCGACGACGCCCTCGTTGCGCTGCGAGAACAGGTTGTCGGCGCCGGTGAGTTCGCGGAAGGCGGCGGCGCTGTCCTGCGGGGTGTCGCAGAACCGGATGCCGTCGTTGCCGGCGCTGGACAGGGGCTTCACGACGACGCGGCCGCCGTGCTCCGCGTGCCAGGCCTCCAGTTCGTCGGCGCTGGTGGCCAGCAGCTGGCGGGCGCCGCGCAGCCCGGCCGCCTTGATCGTCTCGATCATCGTGAACTTGTCGCGGCGGGCCTTGCTGAGGGCGGTGCCGTTGGTGGGCAGGCCCAGCGCCTCGCTGAGCCGGTCGGCGAACTCCACGCCGAACTCGTGCCCGGCCATGACGGCGACCGGCTCGTAGGCGCTCACCCGGCGCAGGGTGTCCTCGAAGTCCCCGTGGTGGACGATGTTGTCCGCGTAGAGGGACAGGTCGAGCGAGGAGGCGAAGGCCGCCGGCTGCTCGGGGGCGCTCTGCACGCGCACGCACTCATAGCCGGCGTCGCGGAACTCCGGCGGGTAGAACCGCGCCGTGCCGAAGGCGTCGACGAGGACGACGTGACCCTTGGTGCTCATCCACTGCTCCTTGATGCGTCAGGGGGGTGTGAGGTGGGGCGGGCGGCGGGCCCGCGGAATGCCGACGGGGCTCGTGCGGGCGGCCGTGCGGCGGCTCAGGCCTTCGCTTCGGCCAGGGCGGCGTGGTCCGGCTCGGGCGCGGTGCTCCCGGCGGGGCGGCGGCCCAGCCAGAGATGTCCGGTGAAGGCCAGGGCGGACAGGGCGGCACCGGCCAGGCCGATGACCACGAAGGCCCAGCGGGGGCCGGCCGAGTCCTGGACCGCGCCGGACAGGGCGGGTCCGAAGCTGTTGCCGACGGTGAGGGCGGCGCTGTAGCAGCCCATGACGACGCCGCGGGAGCCTTCCGGGGCGAGGGCGCTTGCCGCGCTGCCGGTGGAGGCGAACGCGGGGGAGCACAAGGCCGCCGGGAGCACCATGGCGAGGCAGAGCAGCCGCCAGTCGCCGGTCGCGAAGCCGCCGACGACGGTGGTGAGGCCGACCAGGCCGGCGATGACGGCGAAGCCGGGCGGGCGCTTGACGGTGCCGTAGACGAGGGCGCCGATCAGCGAGCAGAACCCGCAGACGGTCAGCACCAGGCCGGAGAACTCCATCTGGCCCGCGTGGCGCAGTCCGCCGACGATGGCCGTCTCGTACCCGGCGGTGGCCAGGGTGGTGGCGGTGGTCGCCATGAGGACGGGCACCAGGGCGGGCGAGAACCACTGCCGGAACGTCGGCTTCGGCGGCTGGGCGCCGGTGGCGGCCGGGGAGGTGGTCGCCTTCACCACCGGGTCGAGCACGGCGAGTCCGAGCCCCGCGAGGCTGATGATGACGCCGAGCCCGCGCATGGAGGCCGTGCTGGAGACGGCGGTGGCGACGGTGACGCCGAGGGCCGGGCCCACCATGTACGAGATGTTGGAGGTCATGGCGTCCAGGGCGAAGGCCGCGTTGCGGTCCTCGTCGGGGATCGCCACCGCCAGCCGCAGCCGCACCAGGGCGAAGCCGGGCAGGTTGAGCAGCCCGACCGCGAGCGCGCCGGCGATCAGCCCCTCGTAGGGCAGCAGCGGGCCCAGGCCCCAGAACAGCACCTGGGCGGCGACCGAGGCCAGCAGCACCGGGCGGGCTCCGTGGCGGTCCATCATGCGGCCCTGGAGGGGACCGCCGATGCCCACGCCGACCGTCCAGGCCGTGATGACCAGTCCGGCGGCGCCGAACCCGCGGTCCAGGCCGAGGACCACCGCGAGGTTCAGGACGACGGGGATCGCCACCACGGCGATCTTGGAGAACAGGCCCAGGAGCATCAGCGATCCGATGCCCTGGTGGGCCAGCACCTTGCGATACATTTTCATGTTCATGTCATTGAACCGGTTCCGTCGGATCGGGCACGGCGGCCCCCACGGCCCGCGCGATCTGCGCCAGGAGCGCCTCGTCGGTGAACCGGTGCCGCCGCCACAACGAGGCGAGCCTGCCGGGCAGTTCCGGCCGGTCCTCGAGTGCGCAGGTGAGGATGATGTTGGGGTGCCGTACCCCGTCGATGGTGAGGGTCTGGGTGCGGACGACGTCCAGCTCGCGCGTGGCGTCCCGGACGAACTCCGGTGTGGGGTCGTGGATCGGGAACTGCAGGCACACCTGCCGGACGGGTGCCACGGCCGGCACCGCGGGCGCGGGCCAGCTGCCGTCCAGGATCGACAGCAGGCAGTCGTAGGTGTTGAAACCGGACGCGGCGATGCAGGGGGTGGTGGTGCCGGTGACCCGGGGGTTGATCTCCAGGATCTTGTAACGCCCGTCCTGGTAGATCATGTCGATCCCGATGGCGCCCTGAAGGTCCAGCGCGCGGCACAGCGCCTGGAGCTTCTCGGCGACGGGCGCGAACGCCTCGTCGTGCCCGGGGCGCGGGGCGGCGTAGCGCAGCCGGCCGAAGTTGAAGACCGGTCCGGCCTCGGCCGGGCCCTGCCAGACCCGGGGCTGCACCACGTAGGAACCGCGGGCGCCCACGACTTCCACCGAGCAGATCTCCCCGGAGACGCACTGCTCCAGAATGAAATTGCCGTCGTGCGGCCGGGCCAGATGGTCCTGCAGTTCGCTCTCGTCGGATATCGCCACCATGCCGACGCCCATGCAGTCCCACAACGGCTTGCTGATCAACGGGTATCCGAGGTCGGAAGCCTGCATCAGAATGGAGTCGACATAGGCGGGGATCCGCAGTCCGCGGCCGGCCAGCACATCGCTGTCGACGAGGATGCCGCCGGGTATGTCGAAGCCGTGGTCCCGCAGCAGGCCCTTCGTCTCCCACTTGTTGGAGCCGACGTGCACGGCCGCCAGGCTGTGGCCGACCATGGGAATGCCGACGGGTTCCAGGATCCGCTTCACCACCGCGTCACGCAGGGCGTTCTCGTCCGCGATGGACAGCGACACCACGCCGTCGGCGGACCAGTCGATCACCTTCTTGGCGAGCTCCGCCGGCGAGATGTCACCGGGCAGCTTCTCGGCCGCACCCGGAAAGTCGTCCGGTCCGCAATCGCCGTCCGTGTAAAAGAGTTTTGCTTCAATTCCCTCCCGTTCGAACCTCGACTCAAGACGTGTGAGATAAGGCTTGGTCTGCTGAATCTCGATGGATCGCAGGAAAGCGATTCGGCGCATTCTTCACCCTTTCGGGGGGCCATGGCCGCACAGCCATGCCGATTCGTGCAGCGCGATACGAGGATTCTGGCAGCGTTCCCGCGCCGAGCAGAGAGATAATCGGTGGCCCAAGGTGGCCTGACCGGAAGAGGAAGCCGACGATGGAGCGTTCGGGAACACAGCAGCGGGAGCCGGAACCGGTGCTCCGGCAGGGCTCGCTGCTGCTCTACGAGTGGACCCTGCGCCACGGCACGCTCCGCGACCCCGGCGAGGCCGCCCGGGAACTGGGGCTCTCCGAAGGGGAGTTGAGCATAGCCCTCGACGACCTGGCACGGCACGGCCTGCTCCAGCGGCTCGGTGGCGATGACGTGTGGACGCCGGTGGACCCGACCGTCGCGGAGGTGACCGCGCGGGCCCCGCTGGAGCGCGAGATACGCGAGCGGCAGCGGGAGCTGACCCGGCTGCACACCCGGCTGAGGCCGCTCGCCGCGCTGTTCGCCGAGCACTCCCGCAGCGGGCGCAGGACCGACCGGCTCCGGCAGGTGGACAACCCCGCCGAGGTGCGGCGGGAGCTGTCGGCGATGACCCGGCTGTGCATGGAGGAGATGGTCAGCATCCAGCCCGGCGGCGGCCGCAGCCCGAACACGCTGCACGGGATCGTCGCCGAGAGCGTCGGGATGCTGGAGCGGGGGGTGCGGGTGCGCACGCTCTACCAGCACACGGCCCGGGCGAGCCTCACGACGCAGACCTATGTCCGTGCCGTGTCGGCGGCGGGCGCGCAGATCCGCACCACCGCCGAGGTGTTCGACCGGGTCATCATCTTCGACCGGGAGACCGCGTTCGTTCCGCAGCCCCGGGTCGAGGGACGCCCGCCGGGCGCGTCGATCGTCACCGACCCGACCGTCGTGGGGTTCCTGTACCGGATGTTCGAGACGCTGTGGCGGTCCGGCCGGCCGTTCGACCTCGACGAGATGCACGGCGGACGGCTCACCGAGCAGGGCGAGACCGCCCAGGACCGGCTGGCCTCCGACGATCTGAAACTGGCCATCCTGCGGCTGATGGCGGCCGGCCTCAAGGACGACGTGATCGCCCGCCGCCTCGGCATGGCCCCGCGCACCCTGCGCCGTCACCTGCGGGACATCACCGACGAACTCGACGCCGAGAGCAGGTTCCAGGCCGGATACCGGGCCTGGCGCCTGGGGTTGCCCCTGGAGGACGGGGCCGCGGACGGGGATCCCGAGGACCGGACGGTGGACGGGTCGGCCTGACCGAAGGAGGGCCGGACGGTGGACGGGTCGGCCTGACCGGAGGAGGGCCGGGCGGTGGGTGGGTTGGCGTGACCGGAGGAGGATCGGACGGTGGACGGGTCGGCCTGACCGGAGGAGGGCCGGACGGTGGGTGGGTTGGCGTGACCGGAGGAGGATCGGACGGTGGACGGGTCGGCCTGACCGGAGGAGGGCCGGACGGTGGGTGGGTTGGCATGACCGGAGGAGGGCCGGACGGTGGACGGGTTGGCCTGACCGGAGGAGGGCCGGACGGTGGGCGGGTTGGCGTGACCGGAGGAGGGCCGGACGGTGGGTGGGTTGGCCTGACCGGAGGAGGGCCGGACGGTGGACGGGTTGGCCTGACCGGAGGAGGGCCGGACGGTGGGTGGGTTGGCGTGACCGGAGGAGGGCCGGACGGTGGGCGGGTTGGCCTGACTGGAAGAGGGCCGGACGGTGGGCGGGTTGGCCTGACCGGAAGTCGCCCCCGCCCGCGGAAATATTGCCCGGGTATCACGCTGCGCGATTGTCTGCACGCGGACAGATGGGAAGGGTTACACTCTCGCGGGTTTGCGACTACCGACCTCACTCCGGGGGAGTTGGCGATGAGTCCAGCAAAGTCCGTGGTCCCGATACCCAGCACCAAAGCCCGCTCGACGTATGTCGAGTTGCTCCGCAAGGAATGGCACGGGCAGTCGGGCAGCAGTGCCGATCCGGTCCGCCGGGAGGGCTGCGACCTCGACGAGGGCACGCTCGGCGAGCTGTTGGCGATGGGCATGGTCAGTCAGGATCCGGCCGCACCCGAGCAGGTGTCCGTCGTCGACCCCGGCGTGGTGGAGGCCCGGCTCGGGGCGCTGCTGCGGTCCGCGGCCCTGACGATGCTGGACGAGGCCCGCAGCCTGACCGACCTGTTGCAGCCCCTGATCGCCGAGTCGCGCAAGGGCCCGCGCCCGCAGGACGGCGAGCCCATCGTCCGTATCGAGGGCAAGGCCGCGATCAGCGCGATCGTCAACGAGTCGGTGCAGCAGGCCACCAAGGAGCTGTTCACCGCGCAGCCCGGCGGCGGTCGGCCCAAGGACACTCTGGAGAAGGTGCGGATGCAGACGGCCGAGCTGCTCGGCCGCGGTGTGGAGGTCCGCACGCTGTACCAGCACACGGCCTGGCACGACAGCCCGACCCGGCAGTACGTGGCCGACATGACCGCGCTCGGCGCCCAGGTGCGCACCATGGACGAGCTGTTCGACCGGCTGATCGTCATCGACCGCAGCGTGGCGTTCATCCCGGCCGACAACGAACGCGACCAGGCGGTGATCATCCGGGAGCCGGCCGTCGTACGGTTCCTCGTGGGCGTGTTCGAGCGCAACTGGCTGCGGGCGAAGCCGTTCGAGGGCTCCCGCACACCGAACGAGTCCAGCCACATCAGCGGGGTGCTGCGCGAGACCATCATCCGCTGCCTGATCAACGGCGACAGCGACACCGCGATCGCCAAGCGAATCGGTCTGAGCACCCGGGCCTACGCCACGCACCTCGCCAAGCTGAAGTCCGAGCTCAAGGCGGAGACCCGGTTCCAGCTCGGCTACCAGCTGGGCATGCTGGCGGCCCGTTCGGTCGCGGAACCGGGAGACATGGCCGGGCTGTGAGCCACCGGCACGGAAGAAGGCCGCGAGCGGAGGGACGCTCGCGGTCTTCGGCACGTGAACAGGGCCGCGAGCGGGAGGAGACTCGCGGCCCTGAAGAGTGAGGCGTTCGGTCAGACTGCGGTGGGCTCGGCCGGCCGCGGTTCCGTCGGCCGGTTCCCGGCGATGGGCTCGGGCTGCGGTTCCTCCG
>NZ_JACHCX010000012.1:0-196727 GCF_014207295.1 Streptomyces sp. AK010 | reverse complement strand
CCGGCCGGCTTTTGGCGGCAGGCTGCGGTTCCTCCGGCCGGCTTTTGGCGGCAGGCTGCGGTTCCTCCGGCCGGCTTTTGGCGGCAGGCTGCGGTTCCTCCGGCCGGCTTTTGGCGGCAGGCTGCGGTTCCTCCGGCCGGCTTTTGGCGGCAGGCCGCGGTTCCACCGGCTGGTTCCTGGCGGCAGGCCGCGGTTCCTCCGGCTGGTTCCCGGCGGCAGGCCGCGGTTCCTCCGGCTGGTTCCCGGCGGCAGGCTGCGGTTCCTCCGGCTGGTTCCCGGCGGCAGGCCGCGGTTCCTCCGTCCGGTTCCCGGCGGCCGGCCGAGGCGCTTCCGGTCGGTCCCCGGCGGCCGGCTGGGATGCCGGCCCCGGTACCTCCGTGCCCCAGCGGCGACCCGCGGCCAGCAGGTGGTACCCCAGCAGCGTCACCACCGTGCCCAGCGCGATGCCGCCGACGGAGAAGTCGCCCAGGGTGACGGTGACCCCGCCGATGCCGAGGACCGAACCGGCCGCGATGGGCACCAGGTTGACCGGGTCCGAGAAGTCCACCCGCGCCTTGATCCAGATCTTGGCGCCGAGCAGCCCGATCATCCCGTAGAGCACCACCGTGATGCCGCCCAGCACCCCGCCGGGCGTGGCCGCGACGAGCGCGCCGAACTTGGGGCAGAGCCCGAAGGCCAGTGCCGCGCCCGCGGCCGCCCAGTACGCGGCGGTGGAGTAGACCCGGGTCGCCGCCATCACGCCGATGTTCTCCGCGTACGTCGTCGTGGGCGGGCCGCCGACCGCCGCCGAGACCGCGGTGGCAAGGCCGTCGCCGAGCACGGCACGGCCGAGCACCGGGTCGAGGTTCTCGCCGGTCATCTCGCCCACCGCCTTGACGTGCCCGGTGTTCTCCGCGATCAACGCGATCACGCCCGGCAGCACGAGCAGCGCCGCGGAGACGCTGAAGGACGGGGAGTGCAGGGTGGGCAGCCCGAACCAGTCGGCGGAGGCGACCGAGTCCAGCTGCACGCGTGCGTGCGTGGTGACCTGGCCGTCCGGGCCGGGCGCGGTGATCGGGCCGGCCACCCGGTCCAGGACCCAGGACAGGACGTAGCCGAAGACGAGTCCGACGAACACGGCGAGCCGGCTCCAGAAGCCGCTCAACAGCACGCCCGCCGCGATGACCACGCCCATGGTCGCGAGCGCCGTCCACTGGTCCTGCGGCCAGTAGATGTCCGCCACCACCGGGGCCAGGCTGAGGCCGATCAGCAGCACCACCGCACCGGCCACCACGGGCGGGAACGCCCGGTTGACCAGGCCCGGTCCCATGCGGTGGACGAGCAGGCCGACGACCGCGAGGACCAGGCCCGCGACCACGATCGCGCCGGTGACCTCGGCCGTGCTGCCGCCCGCCGCGCGGATCGCGGCGACCCCGCCGACGAACGACGCGCTGGTGCCCAGATAGCTCGGCACCCGGCCCTGCACGACGAGCAGGAACAGCACGGTCGCGACGCCGGACATCATGATGGCGAGGTTCGGGTCGAGGCCCATCACCACGGGGAAGACGAACGTGGCGCCGAACATCGCCACCACGTGCTGGGCGCCCAGGCCCAGGGTGCGGGGCCAGGAGAGGCGCTCGTGCGGCAGCACGGCCGCTCCGGGCCGGGGCGCCCGGCCGTCGCCGTGCAGCCGCCATCCCACGCCCAGCCTTCTTCGCGCCGGACCTTCCGTGTCCTTCATGGGATCTCTCCGGTTTTCGGTCATGCCGCACGACGACGGCCACGAACTGGTGTACGAATCAAAGGGGGTGGGCCGCCGTCGACCGTGTGCCGGTGCGGGGTGGGCTCAGGCCTCCACGTCGCAGTCGACCAGTGTCATGACGGCCTCGGCCCGCCGGTCGGCCTCCGCCGGAGCGTCCGCCGTGACGATCACATGGCCCACCCGGGTGTGGGTCGCCGCCGCCCCGCCGACCAGTTCGCCCGGGTCGACGTAGGAACGCGCGGCGGCCAGATGCGGGTTCAGCACGAGCCCGGTCAGGCCCCGGAAGGTGCCGTGCGCCGAGGTGTTGATGAAGCGCAGCGCGGCGGCGCCCGGGCGCACCGGCCGCGCCGCCGGCTGCTCGCCGAGCACGGCCTGGACGTACGCCTCGGCCAGATCGATTCCGGTGGCGTGCTGGATCGCCTGCAGCACGGCCCCGTCGGGCGGGCCGGCGTCGATCTCGATGAGCACCGGGCCGTCCGGCGTCAGCTTCAGGTCGGTGTGTGCGATCCCGTCCCGCAGGCCGAGTGCCCGCAGACCCCGCAGCACGGTGCCGGCCGCCCGGGCCGCCGTCCGCTCGTCCAGGCCGTGCGGCACGGTGTACCCGGTCTCCTCACGCTCCCGGCCCTCGGTCGTGTACTTCCGGGTCAGCACCGAGTGGGTGCAGTTCCCCGAGTGCAGCACACTCACCATGCTGTACTCCGGGCCCTCCAGGTACTCCTGGGCGAGGGCCACGGTGTCGTAGGCGAGGCCGTACGTCGGATCCGAGGAGTGGTTCAGCGCCCGGCGGACCGCCGGCCGGAGCTCCCCGGGTCCGTCCATCACGGTAACGCCCACCGACCCGGTGTTCTCCACCGGTTTCACCACGACGGGGTAGTCGAGACCGGCCGCCGCCAGGCGCTGCTCGGCGGCCTCGAAGGAGACCAGGGCGACGGTGCGCGCACTGGGCACGCCGCCCCGCTGCAGCGCCTGCGCCATCTGCCACTTGTGACGGCTGGCCGGAGCGAGGCTCACGGAGTGCCCCGGCGCACCCAGCCGGACGGCGAGGGCCGCGGCCAGCGGGGAGAACTGCGCCCCGCTGACCGCCACCGCCTCGATGCCCTGCCGGGCGCAGTACTCGGCGAGTTGGTCGACGGCCTGGTCGGCGGAGCGGAAGTCCGTGAACACCACCCCGCCCAGCTCTCCGCGGATCTGCGGACGGCACCGCTCGTACAAGTCCCGGTGCGTGGCGGCGTGCACGCGCACGTCGAGGCGCCGCGCCGCCCGCACGATGCACTCGGCCGCCGTGTTCTCGACGCCGAGAAGCAGAGCTGCTCTGGCCACGTCATCTCACCTTGCTCTCACCGGTACCACCGCCCGGCGTCTCGCGGGCTCCACCGTCAACCGCCGTACGCCCTGCTGAACTTCCCGGTGATGTAGTCGCCGGAACGTACCGACGCGTGCCTGGGCGGGTTGTCCGGCCCGGTACAGGTGGGGATGCACTCGATCAGCGCATCGTAGGACGGCTGGTGGAAGAACGGCACCGAATAACGTTCCCTGTCAGCCAGTTCACGCGGCGGGTTCACGACCCGGTGGACCGTGCTCACCCAGCGGTTGTTGGTCCAGATCGCCATCAGGTCGCCGATGTTCACCACGAACGAGCCCTCGATGTAAGGGACGTCGAGCCAGTCGCCGTTCTTGTCCAGGACCTGGAGGCCGCCGGGGCCGTCGTCCTGGTACAGGATCGTCAGGCTGCCCCAGTCGCTGTGGATGCCCTTGCGCAGCTGGCCCGGGGCCGGCGCCACGGTCTGACGCGGGTAGTAGTTCGCCGTCAGATTCGTCATGTGCCGGTCGATCTTGTCCTCGAACCAGTCCTCGGGCAGGTCGAGGGCGAGCGCGAACAGCCGCATGATGTCGCCGGCCAGGACCTCCATGGCCCCGTAGTAGGACCGGTAGGCCTCGGCGAAGCCGGGCAGCGCGGGCCAGTGGTTCGGGGTGGCCAGTGCCGGGTCGGCGTCGGCGGGGAGGCGGTCCTTGCCGTCCGGCTCACCGAGCCGGTTGATCGTGAAGGTCTCGGAGACGTCGGGCAGGCTGCGCTCGCGCTCCACCTCGGCGTCCGTGTTGGAGGCGGCGAGGCTCCCCTTGCGGCCGAAGCCGCGCATCAGCGGGTCCTCCGGGACCGCCAGCAGCTTCGCCTTCTCCTCGGCGGGCAGCGCGAAGAACTCGCGGGTGGCCCGGTACATCTCCCGGATGGCGTCCTGCGGCACCCCGTGACCGACGATCACGAGGAATCCGCTGGTGCGGCAGACCTCGTCGATCACGGCGCCGAGCCGGCGGTCCGCCGCGGCCGACGACCGTGCCGAACTCAGGTCGATCACCGGGACATAGCCCTCGACCACGGTCACCTCGGCGGCCGTGCCGACCGCGCTCTCAGCATTCAGTAGCGACATCGCTCCTACTCTCGGTTTCAGCCCTGACGAAGGGTTCCGGTCAGCCCCAGCGCGGCGGCGGGGGCTCCCAGTCCCGCACGAGGCGCAGGAACCCGGCGGCGTCCGCGACGGGCGCGAGGGTGCCGAGCTCCTCCTCGCGCAGGAAGCCGCTGAGGGACATGCGGCAGGTCATGCGCAGCAGCCGGTCCCAGTAGCCCTCGACGTTCAGCAGCGTGACGGGCTTCTGATGCGTGCCGAGCACGAGCCAGGCCCACACCTCGAGGATCTCCTCGGCGGTGCCCACCCCGCCCGGCAGTGCGATGAACGCGTCCGCGAGGTCGGCCATGAGCTGCTTGCGCTGGTGCATGGTGTCGACGACGTGCAGTTCGGTCAGACCCCGGTGGGCGACCTCGGCGTCGACGAGATGGGTCGGCATGACGCCGGTGACCCGGCCGCCGGCGGCCAGCGCGGAGTCGGCGACCACACCCATGAGGCCCGCCGCTCCGCCGCCGTAGACGATCTCGTGGCCCGCGGCGACCATCTCCTTGGCGAACACGGCCGCCGCTTCCCGGTAGACCGGCCGGTTGCCCAGGGCCGATCCCGCGTAGACGGTGATACGCATGGCAGGGACCCCCTCCGGGTCAGGGGCTGACCCGGCCGAACTTCTCGAACGCCTCGTGGGTCAGCGGCATCAGACGGGCGAACTGCTCCTCCATCTGCTCGGCCACGACCTCGATCTCGCGCTGCGGGTGTGAGACGTAGGCGGCGTCGGCACGGTTGGTGCGCAGGCCCAGGAAGTGCATCAGGGAACGGGCGTTGCAGGTCGCGTAGACGGTGGAGTACGTCGCCACCGGCAGGACCACGCGGGCCAGTTCGCGGGCGATGCCGGCGTCGAGCATCCGCTGGTACTCGCGGAACGCGGCACGGTAGGCCTCACTCGTGGCGGTGCTCACCAGGTCGTAGTCCTGCTCGTCGCCCGGCACGTACTGGTAGTGGCCCGGCTTGCCGATCTGCTTCAGGGCGCGCTCGCGGTCCGGTACGTAAAACACGCTCTTCAGGTCCTTGTAGCGCGCACTTTCCTCGTTGAAGGACCACATTCGGTGCCGCATCATGTGCCGGATCGTGAAAATCGGCGCGTGTACCAGGAACGTCATGGAGTTGTGCTCGAAAGGGCTGCCGTGGCGGCTGCGCATGAGATATCGGATGAGACCGCCTATGTAATCGTCGCCGCGTTCCTCGCGGTGCGCCTCCTCGCCGGCCGTGGACACGCGCGCCGCACGGACGACGCCGAGGTCGGACGCGGTGTGATCGACGAGCTCGACGGTGATCTCGCTGCGCAGTTCGATCTCGGGGGTGAAGACGGTGCTCTCGTCGGGGGCGGTCTCGATCGCCGGGCTGATCGTCATTGCGTTTCCCTCCGTTGACCTGGCTTGATGTCGACTGGCTGAAGTTGTGCGGGTCAGTCCCAGCCGTGGTCGTCGGGTGTCTCGCCCGCGACGACCGTCGTGGCGGCGGGGGTACCGGCCGGGCCGGCGACCGCGGGGGCGGCTGCGGCGGCGAGGAAACCGGCGGCGGCGACGGCGGTCAGGGTGCGCAGACCACGGGCGCGGGTGGCGGTCAGGTGAAGGGAGATCGTGCGGAGCATTTCGTTCCTCTTTCTCTTCCGGTGTTTTGAGCGGCTCCCCCGCTCGCAATGTCCATTCTTCGGTCGCGAGTGCTCCGCAATAAGGTCACACTTGTGCAGTGCGTAGGTGGGAATCCCCTGCAGGTACCTTCCGGCATATGCGAAGAGCCCCGTCGCCGGCGGCTGGAAACCGCTCCTCGGCGACGGGGCAACTTCGTTGAACGCAACGCCTATCGGTCGAGTCCGCAGACCACCCTTCCGGGGCCGGCGGGGGCGGCGACCTGCTCGCCGCGTTCCCGGTCGTGGATCTCGCGCACGGCCACGGTCGCCGTCACCACGGCGGCCCGGGCCGCGCCCAGCACGTCACGGGCGGAGGCCAGATCGCGCTCGGGCAGCCGCACCACGACGTCCGTGGCGCACTCGATGAGATGCAGCGCGGCCCGGGCGAGCGAGTCGTCGCAGGGGTAGCTCTGCTCCACGGCACTGCGGGCACCCTGCAGCAGGGCGGCCGCGCTGGGGGTCTGCTGGGGTGTGTCCAACTCGGTTCTCATACGGGCCTTCCTAGAAGTCGTTCGTACGGGGCTGGACGCAGAAGCAGAACGACTGTGCTGGCGCATACAGGGCGCCCGGAAGGGTCATAGGCGTGCAGTGCAGGGTTGTGCAGGGCGGCGGTGCGCGCGGTCAGCCGCCGGCGGAGTGGTTCGATCTGTCGACGGTGGCGCAGTCGCCTTCGGAGATGGGCCGGCCGGCGGGGGAGCCGGCCCTGAAGCTCATCGACGACTCGGACGGCGACCACGAACGCCACATCGTCCTGCCGGCGCACGTGATCCCCCGGGGGGACGACGGCTCCGGTGGCCGCGAGGACGACGACGGGTGCCGCCACGACCGCGGCCCGGGACGATCAGTCCGCGAGGTCGGCGAGCGAGTAGAACCCGATCGGGGAGTTCGGCCGGAACCCGATCCGCGGGTAGACGGGCGCTCCGGCGGCGGTCGCGTGCAGCGTCGCCCGGGTCAGTCCGGTGGCCCGGGCCCCCTCGTGCAGCGCCTTGCGGGTCACGGCCTCCCCGTACCCGTGCCGCTCCCACGCCGGATCGGTGGCGACGAGCACGACGAAGAGCCGTCCGTCCGCCTCGACGGTGGCGGCGCACGTCACCGGGACCCCGTCCCGCAGACCGAGATACGCGAACACGCCGCTCTTCCACAACGCGGACCCGGCGAGCCCGTCCCGCCCGTCCTCCGACGGGAACCCGTAGGCACGCGCGTTGATGTCCGCGTAGGCCGCGAGGAGTTCGTCGTCGGTCACGCGCACGAAGGTCAGCTCGGGATGGGCCGGCTCGGGGATCGGCAGCAGATCGCCCGCCATGCCGGTGCCGGGAAAGGCGTAGGCGAGCCCCGCTTCCTCGGCGGCCTCCCCGAGCGCGGCGCGCGCCGGGTCGTCGAGCAGGTCCTCGAAGACCCACAAGAACCCGGGGCGGGACTTCGACCGCATGATCCCGGCGGCCTCGTTCAGCCGCTGCTTCAGCAACCCGGCGTCCGCGCCGACGTCCGTCAGGGTCAGACAGTTCCAGAAGGCGAACCGGCAGTCCGCCCACCGCACGGCGATGCCAGGCAGGTCCCGCACGTCGGCCCGCGGATCCCGGTCGAGCACCATGACCCGCCAGACCGCGGCGAGTTGCTCCACCGATTCGATCGAGTCCGCGAGATCACGCACGGGGTCCCCCTCAGGTCACCGACGACTGCCGCACTCGTACTGCCCGTCGCGAGCCGGGCTCATCCTCCCGCCCGAGTCCGGTGAGCTGTTTTGGCCGGTAAGCGAGGGGTGACCGACCGTGCGCCCCGCGAAGACGGGGGCCACAGGTTCTCGCGTGCGCGGGTGCCCGGCTCGGGCCTCAGGCCTGCTGCCGGGCGTCGATCTCGGCGATCAGTGCCTCGATGCGCTGCCGGATCTCGTCACGGATGGGGCGGACGGCCTCGACGCCCTTGCCGGCCGGGTCCTCCAGGGCCCAGTCGAGGTACTTCTTGCCGGGGAAGACCGGGCAGGCGTCGCCGCAACCCATGGTGATGACGTAGTCGGACGCCTGGACGGCCTCGGTGGTGAGGATCTTCGGCTCGGCGCCGGCGATGTCGACGCCGACCTCCTTCATGGCCTCGACTGCGGAGGGGTTGACCTGATCGCCCGGGACGGAGCCGGCGGAGCGGACCTCGATCCGGTCGCCCGCGAGGTGGGAGAGGAATCCGGCAGCCATCTGCGAGCGTCCGGCGTTGTGGACACAGACGAACAGCACGGAGGCGAGCGGGCTGGAGGACATCGGTTCTTCCTTCGTCGGTGGTGCGTGCCGTCACGCGGGTGGTGCGGATCCAGGTGCTCGGCCGGGGAAACAAGGGGTTCCGGGTAGCGGCCCCGGCCGGTCGGCCCGCGGCTCGGAACGATGTGAAAGTATCAGCCCATGATGACGTCAGTCGACACTGATCTGATCCGGGTTCTGGCCGACCCGCTCAGGCTTCGCATCGTGACCCTGCTGGCCGGAGAGACGCTGTGCACCACGCACCTGGTGGAGGAGACCGGTGCCCGGCAGACCAACCTCTCCAACCACCTGCGGGTGCTGCGCGAGGCAGGGGTCGTCGAGACGGAGCCGTGCGGCCGGTACACGTACTACCGGCTCCGCCCGGACGTCATCGCTCGGCTCGCCGGCCGGTTCGCCGACCTGGCCGAGTCCGCTCGCAATGCCGCCGACAACAAGAGGGCCTGCCCGTGACCCGCACCGAAGCACCCGCGACCGCCGAGGAGTCCTCGGTCGTCGCGAAGCTCTCCACGCTCGACCGTTTCCTCGCCGTGTGGATCCTCCTCGCCATGGCCATCGGCCTCGGTCTCGGGCGCGTGATCCCCGGCCTCGACGGCGCCCTCGCCAAGGTCGAGATCGGCGGCATCTCGCTGCCGATCGCCATCGGCCTGCTGGTCATGATGTACCCGGTGCTGGCCAAGGTCCGCTACGACAAGCTCGACGCCGTCACCGGCGACCGGCGGCTCATGGCCTCGTCGCTGGTCGTCAACTGGGTCGTCGGCCCGGCGGTCATGTTCGCGCTGGCCTGGATCTTCCTGCCGGACCTGCCCGAGTACCGCACCGGCCTGATCATCGTCGGCCTCGCCCGCTGCATCGCGATGGTCGTCATCTGGAACGACCTCGCCTGCGGCGACCGCGAAGCCGCCGCCGTACTCGTGGCCCTGAACTCGGTCTTCCAGGTCCTGGCGTTCGGTCTGCTCGGCTGGTTCTACCTCGACCTGCTGCCCGGCCGGCTGGGCCTGGGCGACGGCGCACACCTCGACATCGCCATGTGGAAGATCGCCCTGAACGTCGTCATCTTCCTCGGCATCCCGCTGCTGGCCGGCTTCCTCACCCGCCGCATCGGCGAACGGAAGCTCGGCCGCGAGAAGTACGAGTCGGGCTTCCTGCCGAAGATCGGCCCGTGGGCCCTGTACGGCCTGCTCTTCACGATCGTCGTCCTCTTCGCCCTGCAAGGGAAGACGATCACCTCGCAGCCGCTGGACGTCGCCCGTATCGCGCTTCCGCTGCTGGTGTACTTCGCGGTGATGTGGTTCGGCACGTTCGCCCTCGGCAAGGTCATCGGACTCGCCTACGACCGCACCGCCACGCTCGCCTTCACGGCGGCCGGCAACAACTTCGAACTGGCCATCGCGGTCGCCATCGCCACCTTCGGCGTCACCTCCGGGCAGGCCCTGTCCGGTGTCGTCGGCCCGCTGATCGAGGTCCCGGTGCTGGTGGCTCTGGTGTACGTGTCGCTGGCCTGGCGGCGGAGGTTCAGCACCGGTCGGCAGCTGACGGCGGCGCCGCGGGAGAGTTGATACGAGCGCGCTGGCCCGCCTGCTCGCGTGAGGCCCGGAGCGCGTTCGGGCCGGCGGGGCTGCGGGCGGGCGCCGACGTTCACACGGCGGGCCGATCGTCAGGCCGCGGACGGCGCGATGGTCAGCAGCTTGCCCATCGCGGCCAGTACGGACGGCTCCACCCGGTAGTAGACCCAGGTGCCGCGCCGCTCGGAGGTCAGCAGGCCGGCGTCCTTGAGCTTCTTCAGGTGATGGGACACGGTCGGCTGGGAGACGCCGACATCGGAGATGTCGCACACGCACGCCTCGCCGCCCTCGTGCGAGGCCACGGCCGAGAACAGCCGCAGCCGTACCGGGTCTCCCAGGGCCTTGAACATCCGCGCGGCCGTCTCGGCCTCCTCCGCGGTGAACGGGCGCTCGGTGAGCGGCGGGCAGCACGGCGCCACGGTCTCGGGGACCTCGGGCTCCAGCAGCGGCAGCACCTTCGTATTCGACATGTATCTATGTTGACATACGTCGAACCAGTCGACGAGGGCCGGTGCGGCCCTCCCCTCTCGGTCGGTGCGGCCCTCCCCTCTCGGCCGGTGCGGCCCTCCCCTCTCGGTCGGTGCGGCCCTCCCCTCTCGGCTGGGGTGGCCCTCCCCTCTCGGCCGGGGTGGCCCTCCCCTCCCAGTCGGTGCGGCCCTCCCCTCTCAGCCGGGGCGGCCCTCTCCTCCCGGCCGTGGCGGCCCTTTCCCTCACCCTCCTTCAATTCGATGAATGTCTATGTTGACGGTCATCGAAGCAGGTGCCATGCTGGCACCACAAGCCATCGATGAATGTCGAAGCAAAGGGGAATCCCGTGGCCGTGCCCAACAACGGCGTGCTCGCCGCTGAACAGCTGCCCGTCGTGGTCGTCGGAGCGGGCCCGGTCGGCCTGGCCACGGCAGCCCGCCTCGTCGAGCGCGGCATCGAACCGCTGGTCCTGGAGGCCGGACCGTCCGCCGGCACCGCCGTACGCGGCTGGGCGCACGTGCGCCTGTTCTCCCCCTGGTCGGAGATCACCGACCCGGCCGCCGAGAAGCTGCTCGCCCCGACCGGCTGGACCCGCCCGGACGGCTCCGCGTACCCGACCGGCGGTGACTGGGTTGAGAACTACCTCCAGCCTCTCGCAGACGTCCTCGCCGACAGGATCCGCTACGGGGCGACCGCGGTCGGCGTCGCCCGCGCCGGACGCGACCGCATCGTCGACGCGGGACGCGACGAGCAGCCCTTCACCGTGCACATCGCCCTGGCCGACGGCCGCGAGGAACGGATCAGCGCCCGCGCGGTCGTCGACGCCTCCGGCACCTGGTCCACCCCGGGCCCGATGGGCGCCGACGGCCTTCCCGCCACCGGTGAGAAGTCCGCGGCAGACCGCATCTCCTACCGCGTCCCCGACCTGAGCGACCCGGCCGTGCGCGGCCGGTACGCGGGCCGGCGCACCGCCGTGGTCGGCTCCGGCGCCTCCGCCTTCACCGCCCTCGCCGCTCTCGCGGACCTGGCCGAGGACGAGCCGGGCACCCACGCCGTGTGGATCCTGCGCCGCGGCATCACCGGCTCCACCTTCGGCGGCGGCGAGGCCGACCAACTGCCCGCACGCGGCGCCCTGGGCCTGCGCGCCAAGGCCGCCGTCGAAGCCGGCCACGCCGGTACGGCGACCGGATTCCGCACCCGGGCCGTGGAGCGCGACGGCGACCGGCTCGTCCTCGTGGACGACGACGGCCGCCGCCTCGACCCGGTCGACGAGGTCATCGTCCTGACCGGCTTCCGCCCCGACCTGTCCTTCCTCTCCGAGGTCCGCCTCGGCCTCGACGAACGCCTCCAGGCCCCGACCGCGCTCGCCCCGCTCATCGACCCCAACGTCCACTCCTGCGGCACGGTCTACCCGCACGGCGTGCACGAGCTGTCCCACCCCGAGCAGGGCGTCTACCTCGTGGGCATGAAGTCCTACGGCCGCGCCCCGACGTTCCTCGCGATGACCGGCTACGAGCAGGTCCGCTCCGTCACCGCGGCCATCGCCGGAGACCGAGAGGCCGCCGAACGCGTCGAACTGACCCTGCCGGAAACCGGGGTGTGCGGTGGCGCGGGCCTGTTCGACGAGCCGGAGAACGCCGAGCAGGACGCCGCCGGATGCTGCTCGACCACCGGCGCGCCCCGGATCGAGACCGGCATCGGCACCCCGGACGCAGGCTCCGGCGGCTGCTGAACACCCCGCAACCAGAGAGGTCCGCCATGTCCCGCGTACAGCTCGCCCTTCGAGTCCCCGACCTGGCCGCGTCGGTCGCCTTCTACAGCAAACTGTTCGGCACCGAGCCCGCCAAGCTCCGCGACGGCTACGCCAACTTCGCCATCGCCGAGCCCCCGCTCAAGCTCGTCCTCATCGAGGGCGCGGCGGGAGAGGCGACCCGCATGGACCACCTCGGCGTCGAGGTCGAGAACACCGATGCCGTCCGGGCGGCGACGACCCGCCTGAGCGACGCCGGTCTGACCACCGACGTGGAGAACGACACCACCTGCTGCTACGCCCTCCAGGACAAGGTCTGGGTCCACGGCCCCGGCCGGGAACCCTGGGAGGTCTACGTGGTCAAGGCGGACGCGGCCTCCCTGGCCAAGCAGCGGGGAAGCACGTGTTGCGACAGTCGGGCCGATCGCTCCGACAGCTCCGCCGAAAGCCGGGCCGGGAGTCCCGGTGATCCGGTCGCGACGCGCGGCTGTTGCTGAGCCGCTCCTGCCGGGACTCCTCTCGGTAGTTCTCACCGGTCGACGCCGTTTCCCGGGCTCACGTGCCCTGGATGTGCCCTCGGGGCACGTGCCGGGGCAGGCATTCATGCCCGGAATTTCGCGCCTGGGGGCCTTGATGAGCCGGCAGAAGGCTGTGTTCCCTGCCGATCGGTGGGAGCTGCCCCGCCGTGTGGCTGGAGCCGGCGTCTGTCCGGCCACCGGGCCTGTGCAGGGGCTTTAGGGTCGAGTCCGCATGGGCCGGACGGCATGGACGAAGGTGAGGCGGAGCGCGTGATCCGGGTAGTGGTGGTGGACGACGAGGCACTGGTCCGTTCCGGCTTCGAACTCATTCTGGGTGCGGCCGAGGACATCGAGGTCGTTGCGACCGCAGGCGGGGGCGGTGCCGTGGAGACCGTGCGCCGGGAGCGGCCCGACGTGGTCCTGCTGGACATCCGGATGCCGGACGTCGACGGGCTCACCGTCCTGCGCGAGCTGCGCGCGATGCCGGATCCGCCGGTGGTGGCGATGCTGACGACGTTCGACGCCGACGAGTACATCCTGACCGCGCTGCACTCCGGCGCTGCCGGTTTCCTCCTCAAGGACACCGAGCCGGAGCAGCTCGCCCACCTGGTGCGCACCCTTGCCGCGGGCGGCGTCGTGCTGTCCCCCAAGGCGTCGCGGACACTGCTGCGGGGCCACCCCGGCAGCGGGGCGGCCGTCGACGAGGAGGCGGCCCGCGTCCGGCTGCTCACCGCCCGGGAGCGCGATGTCCTCGTCCTGGTGGCGGAGGGCCTGTCGAACGCGGACATCGGGGCGCGCATCCACTTGAGCGCCGGCACGGTCAAGGACCATGTCAGCGCGATCCTCACGAAGCTGCGGGTGACGAGCCGGGTGCAGGCCGCGCTGCTGGCGCAGCGGGCCGGGCTGCTCGACGAGCGCCCGCGGTCGCAGGCCGGACGATGAGCCGCGCCCCAGTTGCTTGGAAGCGGGTTCCCACTCCGGTCGTCGACCTCCTTCTGGTGGCGGTGGCGGCCGTGGACGTATGGCTGAACATGTGGGAGCACACTGGCCTCGGGGTCGCGCTGGCCGCGGTCGGCTGCGCCGCGTTGGCGTTCCGGCGCCGGTTCCCGCTCGGCGTGTTCCTGCTCACCCTGCCTATCGCGCTGATGCAGGATGTCGCCGTCGCTGTGCTCGTGGCGCTGTTCACTCTGGCCGAGCGCTCCCGCAACCGCACTCTCCTCGCGGTGTGCGTCGCCCTGGCCGCCGTCGCGGGCAGTACCCCGTGGCCCTTGGCCGAGGCCGGCCGGACCATGACGCTGGTCTTCTTCGTGTACGGCCTGGCGACCTCTGCCGCCCCGGTCCTCTTCGGCCAGTTTCTCCAGGCACAACGGGACCTGGCGCGGCGGCTGGACGAGATCGAGGAGGCCAGGGAACACGAGCGGGCCCTGCACGCCCAGGCCGTCCTCGCCCGTGAACGCGCCCAGCTGGCCCGGGAGATGCACGACGTGGTCTCCCACCAGGTCAGCCTGATCGCCGTACGGGCCGGAGCCCTCCAGGTCGCCACCAAGGACGCGGACGCCAAGGAGGCCGCCCGCACGATCCGTTCGCTGAGCGTCACCACGCTCGACGAACTGCGCACCATGGTCACGCTGTTGCGCGCCTCCGGCGGTCGCGCCACCGAGCTGACGCCTCAGCCCACTCTCGCCGGCCTGCACAGACTGGTGGAATCAAGCGGCACTCACGCGGAGCTGACCGGTGAGCTCCCGCCCGCCGTGGGCACCCCCGCCCAACGAGCCGTCTACCGCACGGTCCAGGAGGCGCTGACCAACGTACGCAAGCACGCCCCGGGCGCCGCGGCCCGCGTCGAACTGTGGCAGGACGGCGACGACGTCGGAGTGACTGTCACCAACACCGCGCCCACCCGTCCCTCCCTGGCCCTGCCCGGTTCGCAGCAGGGCCTGATCGGCCTGCGGGAACGGGCCGACATCCTGCACGGGACCCTGGAGTCGGGCCCGACGGCCGAAGGCGGCTACCGGGTGCGGCTGCGGATCCCGCTCGGGGCGGACTGACCGACCGGAACTCCCTGCTGTTCCGGTGGGTCATCGCGCGGTGGCCAGGAGTTGGGTGGCTGCCAGCCGCGCGTACAGCTGGTCCTGGGCCACCAGTTCCTCGTGGGTGCCCACCGAGCGGACCCGGCCGGATTCCATGACGACGATCCGGTCGGCGCCGGTCACCGTCGACAGGCGGTGGGCCACCACCAGCACGGTGGTCTCGCGGGCCACCTGTGTGACGACGTCCCGCAGCGCGAGCTCGTTCACGGCGTCGAGCTGCGAGGTCGCCTCGTCCAGGAGCAGCAGCCTGGGCCGCCGCAGCAGGGCGCGGGCGATGGCGACGCGCTGCCGCTCGCCGCCCGACAGCTTCGAGCCGCGGTGTCCGACCGGGGTGTCCAGGCCGTGGGGCAGGCGGTCGACGAGGGTGTCGAGCTTCGTCCGGGCCAGGACGTCGCGGACGGCGTCGTCCGTCGCGCCGGGCGCGGCGAAGACCAGGTTCTCCCTGAGAGTGCCGGCCAGCACCGGGGCGTCCTGTTCCACGTACCCGATGGCGGACCGCAGCTCGGCCAGGGACCAGTCCCGCACGTCCTTTCCGTCGACCAGGATTCGGCCGCCGGTGGCCTCGTGGAACCGCTCGATGAGCGCGAACACCGTCGACTTGCCCGCGCCCGAGGGGCCGACGAAGGCCGTCATCCCGGTGCGCGGCACCTCGAAGCTCACCTGCCGATGGGTGTACGGCAGGTCCGGACGGTAGCGGAAGGACACGTCCTCGAAGCGGACCGACGCAGGACCCGACACCGTTGCCACCTGCCTGGGCAGGGTGCCCGTCCGGCGGTCGGCCGGCTCTGTCGACAGGTGTTCCACCTGCGCGATCCGGGAGATCGCGGCGGCCCCCTCCTGATAGTGGGACACGGCGTCGACCAGCTTGGACACCGGCTCGATCAGGTAGAAGAGGTACAGCAGGAAGGCGATGAGGGTGGACACGGGGATCTCCCCGGACGCAACCCGCGCCCCGCCGACCCCGAGCACCGCCAGGAACGCCAGCTGGACGGCGAGTTCGTCTGCCGAGCCCGCCACGGCTTCCCACTTCGCGCTCTTCACACCGTGCCGCCACGCCCGCCGCGCCGCCGCCTCCGCCCGGGCGGTCTCCCGCTCCTCGGCACCGGACGCCTTCACCGTGCGGAACGCCCCGAGGGACCGCTCCAGCGCGACGGAGATCTCCCCGACCGCCTCCTGCGCCCGCTCGGTGGCGCGGGCGATGTGCGGCATCACCAGCGCGGCGGCCCCGCCGACCAGCACGACCACACCGAGCGTCACACCCAGCAGTACGACGTCCAGGAACGCCATCATCACGATCGCCGCCACGAAGGCCACCGCGCCGGTGGCCGCGGAGACGACCGCCTGGGTGCTGACCGCCCGCAGCAACGTGGTGTCCGAGGTGACCCGGGACATCAGATCACCCGGCGGGACCCGCTCCCACTCCGCGATCCGCAACCGCAGCAACCGCCCCGCCAGGGTGCGCCGCGCGGCCAGGACCACCGACTCCGCCGTGCGCTCCAGCACGTACGCGCCGAACGCCTCGACCGCCGTGCCCAGGAGGACCAGGACGGTGAGCGCGATCAGTATTGCGGTGATGGTCTCACCGGAGGCGAGCCGGTCCACCAGTGTCTTCGTGGCCAGCGGCTGCAGCAGCCCCCCGGCGGCCCCGACGAGGGCGCACAGCAGGCCGAGGGCGACGGCCCGCCGGTGCGGCCGGATGTACGCGTACAGCGCCTTGACCGTTTCTCGCGGGGGCAGGGGAGTCTCATCCGTCGTCGGGGCGGATGCGGTGTTCACGGCATTCCTTTCTCCTGAAGTGTGCCGGGCACCGCATCAGCGGTCCGGCGCACCAGGGCGTGAGCAGGTGTCGGGTCAGTGGACGAGTCCGGTTGTGCTCCTGGCGAGGGTGTGCACCAGGGCTTCGGCCACCTCGGGGCGGACGAGGACTCGCCTCTGCCAGGGGCGGCGTCACGGTCCGTCACGTCGGCCGGTGATCCGAGGACGTCCTCGCGCTCGGTTGCGTCGCGCACGGTGCGCCATGCCTCCAGCCTGGAAGCCCGTCCGCCCCGCGCCCATCCGGCAACCGTCGGGTCCACCCCCGCCGAGTGGCTGAAGAAGACAGCCGTCCGGTCGCGCCGGACCGGCCGGGGACCGAGACTCCGCCGGTCGGCAGGGCGGTACCCGCCGATCGGCGGGGGACTCACCGAAGACCGCCGGATGGTCCGCCCTCTGACGTCCACGCGAAGTTCTCCGTATGACACAGACACAGCCGCCGCAGGAGACATCAGCTCCGCAGGAGAACTCGCCTCCGCCGCCCCGAACCTCCCCCGAGTCCGCCGCGCCGGCCTCGCCCGGTGCCTCGATGGGGCGCCTCGTGGGGGTGGACCTGGCCCGCGCGCTGGCGGTGTTCGGCATGTACGTCGTGCACATCGGCCCCCCGCTGTCGGCCACGGGCGGCGTCGCCGGCTGGATCCGCTACCTGGCGGACGGGCACTCGTCGGTCCTGTTCGCCACCCTGGCCGGGTTCTCACTGATGCTGCTCGCCGGCCGCCGCGAGCCCAAGACCGGCCTGGCCGGTCGGCAGGCGAAAGCCCGGATCGCGATCCGCGCCGTCGTCCTGCTGGCGCTGGGCACCGTGATGGCGATGGAGTACGGGGGAGTGATCATCCTCGGCTTCTACGGGGTCTACTTCCTGCTGGCCCTGCCCCTGGTGCGACTGCGCGCCAGGACCCTCGCGATCATCGCGGCCGCGTTCGCCCTCGTCACACCGCAGCTGGCTTTCGCCCTGACCTCGCTGCTGAGCGACTCGGTCCAGCAGAGCGTCAACGCCCATGACCCGCTGCGCCGCCTCAGCGAGGTGGGAGTGCTCGATCTGCTGCTCACCGGCTTCTACCCCGCGCTCACGTGGATGTCGTTCGTGATCGCGGGCATGGCGCTGGGCCGCCTCGACCTGTCCTCCGACACTGTCCGGCGCCGCCTGGCCGCGCTCGGTGCCGCTCTCACCGTTTCCGCATACGGCATGTCCTTGCTGCTCGCCGGAAAGGACGCGTTGCGGAGCATGGCCGAAGACGGGTCGTCCGGCAGCTCGGGCTCACTGCCCCTCGACAGTGGATCGGTATCCCTCGACGGCGGGTCGTTCCCCGAGCGGCCGGCGTCGATGCTCCTGACGGCAGGGCCGCACAGCGGCACCACGTTCGACATCATCGGCAGCGTCGGTGTCGCGATCCTCGTGATCGTCGGGGCGACGGTGGCGATGGACCGCCTGCCGCGACTGCGCCGCCTGGCCAAACCGGTCATCGCCGTGGGCACCATGTCCCTGACCGCCTACGTCGGCCACTTCCTCGCACAGTCCGCGCTGTCCGTGCCCGCCGGGACCAGCACCCAGCAGTCCTGGGTGCCGCTGATCATGTTCATCCTCGGGGCGATCGTGTTCGCGGCGATCTGGTCCCGCTTCTTCCGCCGCGGCCCCCTGGAGTACCTGCTCAACGCCGCCACCAAGCCGGCGAAGCGCCTCCGATGAGGGCCGGCCGGGGTGGCCCACCTCCACGCCCCACCCCGGCCTGGACCGCCCATGGATCCGGCAAGCGGGCTCAATGCCCTGGATGTGCCCTGGCCGCTTGACGACCGCTTCCCGGCACGCAAAAGGGCGAGGCCCGAAGACCCCGCCCGAACCCCCACGAACCCAAGCTCAGGGCCACACCAAGCAGTACGGCTGATGCCCCGCCTCATGCAGACGGTGGCTGAAGTCCTGCCACTCGTGCAGCAGTTGGTACACGTTGAACGCGTCCCGGGGGCCGCCCCGGTCCGGGACCGTCGACCAGATGAAGGCCGCCGCGCCCACCGCCTCCTCGCCGATGCCGCGCAGGGGGTCGACGACCGTCATGGGGAGTTTGACCACCGCGTAGTCGGGGTGCAGGACGACCAGTTCCAGGGGCGGGACCTTGTGCAGGGGAACGCCTTCGATGCCCGTGAGGACCATGGCCGCCATGGTCTCCGGCTTGATCTTCGTGAACATGCCGTTCATGCCGAGCTCGTCGCCGCCGAGCTCCTCGGGGCGCATCGAGATCGGGACGCGGGCCGCGGTCGCGCCGTCGGGCGCACCGAAGTACTTGTACGTCACCCCCACCCGACCACCATTCCCGCTGCTCCCGGCCGAAAGATCGTCCACCTGGCGTTCAGTACGTCCGGCGGCCCGCTCCGGTTCACCCGGCCGACCCTGTGTCTGACGCGGCTCCTGAGCGTCCTCCGCCTCGCGCCGGTGCCTTCCCCGCCGGGCACGTCGAGGACCCAGGTCATCAGTCCCCTCGCCCAGTCCGCCACCGCGATGCATATCTCCACCCGACTGCTTTTCCAGAACGCGTCGCCCCCGCCGCGCAACCCGATCATCGTGTCAGTGACCTCCCCCACGGCCGCCCGCCGAAACGTGCGCTGAAACATCCGTCCGCAGGATCTCCGCAGCCTCCGACCACTCCGGGCCGTTTGAGCTGTGTGTATCAGGGACCAGTCTCGCAGACGACGGCGACCTGGGGGCCGCTTGTCCCATGCCCCGTCCGCTGACCCGCCCGCGCGCACCCCTGGCCTACCCTGAACAGGTCACTGGCACCCGGAGCCCGACAGCGTCGGAGAAGGTCGGAGAAGTCGCAGGTCATGAGTGAACTGGCATATCCGTATGAAGCACCGGCCTCGCAGGCTCTGTTCGACCGCGCGGCGGCCGTCACGCCCGGCGGCGTGAACTCCCCGGTGCGGGCCTTCCGAGCCGTCGGCGGCACGCCGCGGTTCATGGTGTCCGGCACCGGTCCCTATCTGACGGACGCGGACGGGCGGGAGTACGTCGACCTCGTCTGCTCCTGGGGGCCCATGATCCTCGGGCACTCCCACCCCGAGGTCATCGCCGCCGTGCAGGACGCCGTCTCCCGCGGCACGTCCTTCGGCACGCCCGGCGAGGGCGAGGTCGCGCTCGCGGAGGAGATGGTCGCGCGGGTCGCGCCGCTCGAGCAGGTGCGGCTCGTCTCCAGCGGCACGGAGGCGACCATGTCCGCGATCCGGCTCGCCCGCGGCTTCACCCGGCGCACCAAGGTGATCAAGTTCGCCGGGTGCTATCACGGGCACGTCGACTCGCTGCTCGCCGCGGCCGGCAGTGGCGTTGCCACCTTCGCGCTGCCCGACACCCCGGGCGTCACCGGCGCGCAGGCCGGCGACACGATCGTCCTGCCGTACAACGACCTCGACGCCGTCCGCGAGGCCTTCCGGGCGCACCCCGGCGAGATCGCCTGTGTGATCACCGAGGCCTCCCCGGGAAACATGGGCGTCGTCCCGCCCGCCGACGGGTTCAACCAGGGCCTGAAGGACATCTGCTCCGAGAACGGCGCGCTCTACGTCTCCGACGAGGTCATGACCGGCTTCCGGACCAGCCGCGCCGGCTGGTTCGGGGTCGACGGCGTCGTCCCCGACCTGATGACCTTCGGCAAGGTCATGGGCGGCGGCTTCCCCGCGGCGGCCTTCGGCGGACGGGCGGACGTGATGGCCCACCTCGCCCCGGCCGGGCCCGTCTACCAGGCCGGCACCCTCTCCGGTAATCCCGTCGCCACCGCGGCCGGCCTCGCCCAGCTGCGGCTCCTCGACGACGCCGCGTACGCCAAGGTCGACGCCGTCTCGAAGGAGATCCAGGGGCTCGTCACCGGGGCCCTGGCCAAGGAGGGCGTCGCGCACCGGCTGCAGACCGCCTCCAACATGTTCTCGGTGTTCTTCACCGACCGGCCCGTGCGGAACTACGAGGACGCCAGGACGCAGGAGTCCTTCCGCTTCACCGCGTTCTTCCACTCGCTGCTCGCCGACGGCGTCTACCTGCCGCCGTCCTCCTTCGAGTCCTGGTTCGTGTCCACCGCGCACGACGAGCGGGCCGTGCAGCGGATCGCCGACGCCCTTCCGGCGGCGGCCCGGGCGGCTGCGGAGGCGACGGCATGAGCGACCAGCGGAACGACAGCGCCGAGGACATCACCGTCGTCCACCTCATGCGGCACGGCGAGGTCGCCAACCCGGACGGCATCCTCTACGGCCGCCTCCCCGGCTACCACCTCTCCGACCTGGGCCGGCGCATGGCCGACCGGGTCGCCGAGCACCTGTCCGGCCGCGATGTGACGCACGTCGTCGCCTCGCCGCTGGAGCGGGCGCAGGAGACGGCCGAGCCGATCGCCAAGGCGCACGGGCTCGGTCTCGCCACGGACGAGCGGCTGATCGAGGCCGGCAACATCTTCCAGGGCAAGACGTTCGGCGTCGGGGACGGGGCGCTACGCAAGCCGGGCAACTGGAAGCACCTGGTCAACCCGTTCCGGCCGTCCTGGGGCGAGCCGTACGTGGACCAGGTCGTCCGCATGATGAGCGCGCTGGGCGCGGCTAAGGACAAGGCCCGGGGGCACGAGGCGGTCGTGGTCAGCCACCAGCTGCCCATCTGGATCGTCCGGTCGTACGTCGAGCGCCGCCGCCTCTGGCACGACCCGCGCAAGCGCCAGTGCACCCTCGCCTCGCTGACGACCTTCACGTACCAGGGCGACCGGATCGTCTCCGTCGGCTACTCCGAGCCGGCCCGCGACCTGGTCCCGGCCCACCTCCTCGCCGGCGCGAAGCCGGTGAAGGGCCAGGCGAAGGCCTTCGGAGCGTAGGCGCAAGCCTTCAAAACGTGCGTGGGTGCGGACGCGGGCGACCGCGTCCGCACCCACGCACGGTGCGGTCGGCAGGCTCGCAAGCGCCTTCTGTTCGCCCCCTTCTGAGGCTTACGACTCATTCGTTACGGAATCTGCGCAATTAAGCGGAACCTCTCCGTTCTTCACGTCCTCTGACTGGGTGACCAGCACGACGTGACGAATCGGGGATGCCATGCGCGCTCTCTCCCGCAGGGGAATGCTCGGACTCGGCGCGGGAGCCGCCGCCGCCGTCTCACTCGCCGGATGCGGCGGTCTCACGGGCTCGGACGACTCCGGCCACGCCGACGGTTCCGGCGGCGACTCCGCGCAGGGCGGAGCGAAGGCCAAGCCCGAGCCCGCCGCCCGCCCCATCGGCGACGGCTCCACCGCCCACACCGGCAAGCAGCCCCACCAGCCCGCGAAGCCCGAGCCGCTGGAGCCGGGCCAGACCCCGCCGCAGTTCGTCGTGTTCTCCTGGGACGGCGCCGGCGAGGTCGGCAACGGTCTCTTCCCGCGCTTCCTGGACCTCGCCAGGGAACACGGCGCGAGCATGACCTTCTTCCTGTCCGGGTTGTACCTGCTGCCCGAGTCGAAGAAGCGCCTCTACAATCCGCCGAACAACCCCCGCGGCGCCTCCGACATCGGCTACCTCACCGACGACCACGTCAAGGCGACGCTGAAGAACGTCCACCGCGCCTGGCTCGAGGGCCACGAGATCGGCACCCACTTCAACGGGCACTTCTGCGGCGAGGCCCACGGCTCGGTCAAGAACTGGACGCCCCGGCAGTGGCGCAGCGAGATCGACCAGGCCAAGGCCTTCGTGAAGGAGTGGCGCACCAACACCGGCTGGACGGACCTGCCGTCGCTGCCGTTCGACTACGACAAGGAACTCGTCGGCGGCCGTACGCCCTGCCTGCTCGGCCAGGACAACCTGCTGCCCACCGCCGGCGAGCTCGGCTGGCGCTACGACGCCTCCTCGCCCGGCGGCCTCCAGGTCTGGCCCGCCAAGCGTCAGGGCATATGGGACCTGCCCCTGCAGCAGATACCGTTCCCCGGCCGAGGCTTCGAGGTCCTGTCGATGGACTACAACATGCTGGCCAACCAGTCCCTCGCGACCACGAAGGCACCCGCCCACAACTACCCGGGCTGGCGGAGGCAGTCGGCCCAGGCGTACATCCAGGGATTCAAGCGGGCGTACGAGACAAACCGGGCACCCTTCTTCATCGGCAACCACTTCGAGCAGTGGAACGGCGGCATCTACATGGACGCCGTCGAGGAGGCCTTCAAGCACATCGCGCGCGAGAAGGAGAAGGGCGCGGATGTGCGTCTCGTCTCCTTCCGGCAGTTCACCGACTGGCTGGACGCGCAGAAGCCCGAGGTGCTCGCCGAGCTCCGCACGCTCGGCGTCGGGCAGCAGCCGGCCCGTGGCTGGCGGGAGTTCACCGGCCGGACCTCCATACCCGGCAAAGACGCCTCGCGGAATGCCGCCTGAAATGCGCTTTTCCGCCCGCAAGGGGGGTGGGCGAGACCCCCAGAACGGGCATGCGAAACTTTTCACATGAGTGCCGACAGCGCCCCCCAGCGTTCGAACCGCACGACCCGTGCCACCGAGCGCACCCGCCGTGTCCGACGTAGCGCCGCCCTGACCGCCTCTCTCGCCGTGACCGCGCTGCTCCTCTCCGCGTGCGGCTCCGGCGGCACCTCCGGCGGGGGCGGCAACACCAACTTCGTCACCGGCACCGACGGCGTCGCCACGGCCGCGCAGGGCAAGCGCACCCCGGCCCCCGACCTGTCCGGCAAGACCATCGCCGGCAAGACGCTCGACGTCGCCGACTACAAGGGCAAGGTCGTCGTCCTCAACGTCTGGGGCTCGTGGTGCAACCCCTGCCGCGCCGAGGCCAAGTACTTCGCGAAGGTCTCCAAGGCGTACGCGGACAAGGGCGTGCAGTTCGTCGGCATCAACACCCGGGACACCTCCACCGGCGCGGCCCTCGCCTTCGAGAAGGACTGGGACATCACCTACCCCAGCCTCTACGACCCCACCGGCAAGCTGCTGCTGCGCTTCAAGAAGGGCACGCTCAACCCGCAGGCGATCCCCTCCACGCTCATCCTCGACCGCGACGGCAAGATCGCGGCCCGCTCGCTGTCCGCGCTCAGCGAGGAACGGCTGCTGAGGATGCTCAAGCCGGTCGTCGCCGAGAAGTGAGCGGAGTAGCGACGTGAGCGCAGTCACCACGCTCGCCGCGGTGGCGGACCCCAACGGCACGGTGCTCAACGGAGCCCTGCTGGTGGCCCTGCCGATCGCGCTGCTCGGCGGCCTCGTCTCCTTCTTCTCGCCCTGCGTCCTGCCGCTGGTGCCCGGTTACCTCTCCTACGTCACCGGAGTCAGCGGCACCGACCTGGCCGAGGCCCGGCGGGGGCGGATGGTCGCCGGTGCCTCGTTGTTCGTCCTGGGCTTCACGGCCGTGTTCGTCTCCGGCGGGGCCCTCTTCGGCTACTTCGGCCAGACGCTCCAGGAGGAGCGGGGCGTCCTGACCAAGGTGCTGGGCGTCCTCATGATCCTCATGGGCGTCTTCTTCATGGGCCTGATGCCCTGGCTCACCCAGCGCGAGTTCCGTTTCCACAAGAAGCCGGCGACCGGCCTGGTGGGAGCCCCCGTGCTCGGCGCCCTCTTCGGCATCGGCTGGACGCCCTGCATCGGCCCGACGCTGTCCGCCGTGCAGACACTCGCCTGGCAGCAGGGAACCGCCGGGCGCGGGGCCATACTCACCTTCGCGTACTGTCTGGGCCTGGGCGTGCCGTTCGTGCTCGCCGCGGTCGCCTTCCGCAAGGCCCTCGGAGCCTTCGGCTGGATCAAGCGCCACTACGTCTGGGTGATGCGGGTCGGCGGCACCATGATGATCGTGACCGGTCTGCTGCTGCTGACCGGCGCGTGGGACCGCATCGTGCAGGAGATGCAGGTCTGGTCCGACGGCTTCACTGTGGGGATCTGATCGATGAGCAAGACCACCGCCTTTGACCCGGCCCCCTCCGCCGCCGAGGACCAGGAGCTGGGCGACGCCGGCTCCCAGCTGTCCACCGCCCCCAGGGAGGACGCGCCCCACCTGCCCGCCCTGGGCGTCATCGGCTGGGCCCGCTGGTTCTGGCGGCAGCTGACCTCCATGCGGGTCGCCCTGCTGCTGCTCCTGCTGCTCTCCCTCGGCGCGATCCCCGGCTCGCTCATCCCGCAGTCCGGCAGCGACGAGACGAAGGTCGCCGACTTCCGCAAGGCGCACCCGGCGCTCTCGGACGTCTACGACAAGATCGGGATGTTCCACGTCTACAGCTCGGTGTGGTTCTCCGCGATCTACATCCTGCTGTTCGTCTCCCTCATCGGCTGCATCGTGCCCCGCACGTGGCAGTTCGTCGGCCAGCTGCGCGGTCTGCCGCCCGGCGCGCCCCGGCGGCTGAACCGGCTGCCCGCCCACACCACCTGGCGCACCACGGCCGAACCCGAGCAGGTCCGGCAGGCCGCCCTGGCCCTGCTGAAGAAGCGCCGCTTCCGCGCCCACCTCACCGGGGACGCCGTCGCCGCCGAGAAGGGCTACCTGCGCGAGGTCGGCAACCTCGTCTTCCACATCGCCCTCATCGTGATGCTGATCGCCTTCGCCTGGGGCCAGCTGTACAAGTCCGAGGGCAACAAGCTGGTCGTCGAGGGCGACGGCTTCTCCAACACCCTCACCCAGTACGACGACTTCAAGTCCGGCAATCTCTTCACGTCGGACGACCTGGTGCCGTTCAGCTTCAACCTGAAGAAGTTCACCGGCACCTACGAGCGCACCGGCCCCAACAAGGGCACCCCGCGCGTCTACAAGGCCGACATCACCTACAGCTCGGGCGCCTACGGCAAGGACGAGACCGACACCGTCGAGGTGAACCACCCGCTGGAGATCGGCGACTCCAAGGTCTACCTCGTCAGCCACGGCTACGCCCCGGTCATCACCGTCCGCGACGCCAAGGGCAAGGTCGTCTTCGACGACGCCGTGCCGCTGCTGCCGCTGGACGCCAATGTCACCTCCTCCGGTGTCGTCAAGGTCCTCGACGGCTACCGCGACGCCAAGGGCCAGAAGGAGCAGCTCGGCTTCAACGCGTTCTTCGTGCCGACCTTCGGCGGCTCCGCCAGCGGCACGATGCTGTCGCAGTTCCCCGCGCTGGACAATCCGCTGCTCGCGCTGTCCGCCTACCACGGCGACCTCGGGGCCGACTCCGGCATCCCGCAGAGCGTGTACCAGATGGACCGCACCAACATGAAGGAGTTCAAGGACTCGAAGGGCAAGCTGTTCAAGAAGCTGCTGAAGCCCGGCGAGACCATGAAGCTCCCGAACGGCGCCGGTTCGGTCACCTTCGGCAAGGACATCAAGGAGTGGGCCGGCTTCCAGGTCGTCCAGCAGCCCGGCAGCGGCTGGGCCCTCGCCGGTGCCCTCGCCGCGATCGGCGGCCTCGCCGCCTCCCTGTTCATCCAGCGCCGCCGCGTCTGGGTGCGCGCGGTCGAGGGCGCCGACGGCGTCACCGTCGTCGAGATGGCCGGCCTCGGCCGCAGCGAGTCCGCCAAGGTCCCCGAGGAACTGGGGCACCTCGCCGGGGTCCTGTACGAGCAGGCACCGGGGCTCTCCGAGGAAACGGTGGCGGAGCCGGACGCGGTGTCCGACTCCGGCGCCGCGTCTGCCGAAGGGGCTGAGAATTGAATCCTCTCCCGCGCGGAACAAGGGAGATCCTGGCTCTCGCCGCCCGGTGGACCAGCGGCCCTCCGGGTCTTCCACGATCAACGCTCACCGGGTTGAAACCAGCCCGGTGAAACAACCGCAAGCTTCTCTCACACCGCACCGCCCGACCGCAGGTCGCCGGGATGTTCACCCGAAGGAGTGCTGAGGTGCCCCTCGCCGCCGCCACCAACGAAAACCTCGCGCAGATCAGCAACGTGCTGATCTACTCCGCGATGGCCGTCTACACCCTGGCCTTTTTCGCGTACATCGCCGAATGGCTCTTCGGCAGCCGCAGCAAGGTCGCCCGGACCGCCGCCGCGCTCACCACCAAGCCGGGCGCCAAGAAGGCCCCGGCCGTCACCGTGAACCAGGCCGGCGGCACCGCCGTACTGGAGCGGCCCAAGGTCACCGTGCGGGCCGCGGCCGGCCGGCGCGACGTGCCGGACGGCCCCGGGGCGCACGGCGGGGACGAGCAGGGCGACCTGTACGGCCGGATCGCCATCTCCCTCACGGTGCTCGCCTTCCTGATCGAGTTCGGCGGTGTCCTCACCCGCGCGCTGTCGGTGGAGCGCGCCCCGTGGGGCAACATGTACGAGTTCAACATCACGTTCTCCACGGTCGCGACCGGCGTGTACCTCGGGCTGCTGGCGCTGAAGAAGAACGTGCGCTGGCTCGGCCTGTTCCTGATCACCTCGGTCCTGCTCGACCTGGGCCTCGCGGTCACGGTCCTCTACACCGCCAGCGACCAGCTGGTCCCGGCGCTGCACTCGTACTGGCTGTACATCCACGTCTCGACGGCGATCTTCTGCGGCGCGGTCTTCTACGTGGGCGCGGTCGCCACGATCCTCTACCTCTTCAAGGACTCCTACGAGAGCAAGCTGGCGAGCGGCGGCACGCCCGGCACCTTCGCGACCTCCGTCCTGGAGCGGCTGCCCTCCTCCGCCTCCCTCGACAAGTTCTCCTACCGCGTCAACGCGGCCGTCTTCCCGCTGTGGACGTTCACGATCATCGCGGGCGCCATCTGGGCCGGCGACGCCTGGGGCCGCTACTGGGGCTGGGACCCGAAGGAGACCTGGTCCTTCATCACCTGGGTCGCCTACGCCTGCTACCTGCACGCCCGCGCCACCGCCGGCTGGAAGGGCCGCAAGGCCGCCTACCTGGCCCTCATCGCCTTCGGCTGCTGGCTGTTCAACTACTACGGCGTGAACATCTTCGTCTCCGGCAAGCACTCCTACGCGGGCGTCTGAGTCCTCCTCCCGTACACCGGCTTCACCTTCGGTGTACGGGACTCGCGCGGCGTGTACAGCTGAACGTCATCCCGTCGTGATACGCCGTGTACGGACACGTTTGCGACGACAAGTCCTGAGGGCCGGTAGATTCAGCCATCCGGGGTATGTAACTGTCGGCGAGCGGTTGAATACGCGATGCTGTGTAGGTCACGCAGCACACCACAACCGTCTGGGGGGTAGACGATGAGTGTGACGATCGACGAGCGGGCGATGACGGACCATGAGGACGACATCGTGATCGTCGTGTCCGACGCCGACTATCGGGACGCCGCGCAGCGAGCCCTCGACGAGCTCGGACTCACCTACGCCGAGCTCGAAGAGCAGGCGAAGGAGGGGAACTTCATCTCGTCGCAGGCGCACGCTCTGTGGGTGTCCATCGGCGGCACGGTTGACCTCTGACCTGTCGAAACAGGCCTACAAATTCGCCAGGGAGTTACAGGAGACCCTCAACGGGACCGTGTGCCAGCATGTGCGGATCGCTGCCGTACTGCGTCCGCGTTCCGCAGTCGGTCCTGTCTTCACTCTCGGGCATGGCCTGTCCGCCGCCAATCCCACCCAGCCGACGGCGTTCCCGCTCCGCGTCGATCAGAAGAAGCCGCGGTCCTGGATGAACCTCTCGTTCCAGGTCCGTCTGGACGACGAAGCCGACTTCTTGACGGTCCATTCGTCCTACTGCGGCATCTTCACCGATGAGGCTCTGGAGACCTGCCTGCTCCACTGGGACTACGAACGCGAGAAGGACAAGTACACCAGCGCGCACGTCCAGGTGTACGGCACGTCGCCCGCGCTGGAGGCGCTCAACAGGAACAACGATCACAAGCGCTCCCTGGACAAGCTCCACATCCCGGTAGGGGGAAGACGCTTCCGGCCCTGCATCGAGGACGTCATCGAGTTCCTGATCACCGAACGACTGGCCGACGGTCGTGAAGGCTGGGAGAAGCGCGTCGAGGAGGGGCGCAATCGCTATCGGCGCGGCCAGTTGCTGGCGGCGATGAGGCGCAATCCCGATGTGGTCGAGGAGTACCTCGAGAGCCGCAGCGAGTAGCCGCTCGAAAAGCCGCGACGCCCTGCTCGGCCTGTCCGGGCAGGGCGTCGCCGCGTCGGCCGCCCCGGCGGGTGCCCTTCCCGACCGGTCTTCGTCCCCTCGCAGGCTGTGCCGTCCCCTCGCCCCGCGTCGACCGGACGTGACGTCGGGAGGGTGACGAGCCTCACCAGGAATGGGTGGCAGGACGTTGTCGTGGAAGGCTGCGACCGTCGGCAGCATGACGATCACGGACGAGGATTGCCTCGCTGAGACCCTGGCCTTCGACGAGCAGTTCGAGGCCGCTGCTGCGAACCGACCGGTGAGCGAAGAGACGCCGGACGCAGCCCTGCCGGCCGCCCTGCGGCGTAACCGGCTCGGCGTCGGCACGCCACCGGTAAGACTGCCGCACGGCCAGGACCGCGTCGTCGAGGGCGGGGTGAAGGTACGGGTGTTCGTGCCGGACCAGGTCGACGGCGTGTACCTGCACATCCACGGAGGCGGCTGGGTGTTCGGTTCCGCGGACGGGCAGGACGAGAGGCTGTGGCTGCTCGCCGAACGGGCGCGGCCGGCCGTGGTGAGCGTGGACTACCGTCTCGCGCCGGAACACCCGATCCCCGCCGGGCAAGACGACTGTGAAGCGGACGCCCGGTGGCAGGCGGCAGGCGCACCGTTGAAGCTCGGTGTCGTCGCGGGTGCCAGGCATGGCTTCACCCTGTTCCCGCTGACCATCACCGAGCAGGAACTGCGGCGTGAGCCAGGGCCTTCGCCGTCGCGACGGTCGCCGGACTGAGCGTCCATTCGACGAGTCGTCCAGGCCGGACCTCGCAGCGCTGGATGTCGGTCATTCGCACGGGGCTTCTCCGTTCGCAGATGGGACAGACCCGATCAAGGGAATGCCGAGCCGGCCACACCGCGTGTCGCCACGCTTCAGGAGAACGGATGGCATCCTCGAACGGCGATACGGGGCACGCCCGATGCGCTCAGTTGACGCCGATGTCCTCGTTCCGGAGCGCGGGGTGTTCGGCGATGAAGTCGCGCATCAGCCCGGCGCACTCCGCGTCGTCCAACAGCACGATCTCCACACCGTGTTCGGCCAGCCAGTCGTGGCCGCCGTGGAAGGTGACCGCCTCGCCGATCACCACCCGGGAGATGCCGAACTGCCGTACCAGGCCGGAGCAGTACCAGCAGGGCGACAGGGTCGTCACCATCGTCGTGCCCCGGTAGGTGCGTTGCCGCCCGGCCGCGCGGAAGGCCGCCGTCTCCGCGTGCAGGGACGGATCGCCGTCCTGGACGCGGCGGTTGTGGCCGCGGCCCAGCAGGGTGCCGTCGGCGCCGTACAGCGCCGCACCGATCGGGATGCCGCCCTCGGCGAGCCCGGAGCGGGCCTCCTCGACGGCGGTCGTGAGCCATGAGCGTGCCCGTGCCTGGTCCATGACCTCATCCATGACCCCGGTCCGCCCTTTCGTAACCCGGCCCGGTCTTCGCCGCGTCGAGGTACGCGTGCAGGGCCCCCGCGCCCTCGATCATGACCCTGGTGCGGGCCGTCAGCGCCTCGCCGCGCGCCGCCACGGCCGCCCGCAGCGCCGCACTGCTGCCCTCCCGCCGCAGCCCCTGAAGCACCGGCCTGATCTGGTCGAACAGGTAGTGGCTGCGGCGCAGGGTGTGCACGAGCCGGGCGTCGCGCACATCGGCCGGCTCGTAGACCCGGTAGCCCGTCGCGCGCTCCCGGCCCGGAGCGAGCAGCCCGGCCCCCTCCCACACCCGCAGCGCGGACGTCCGTACGCCCAGGAGTGCCGCCACCTCGCCGATGCGCAGCCCGCCCGACCGCGGCAGCGGGGCGGGCGGTTCGGCCGCGAGCAGTTCCAGGGCCTCGCTCGCCGCCCGCAGCGACACCCGCTCCTGGTGCAGGGCGGCGTGGGCGGCGTCGAGCAGCGCGAGCGCGCCGGGGACGTCCCCCTCGTGCACGGCCCGCATGATCGCCGTCGCGGTCACCGGCCCGTACCCGCGCATCAGTGTCCGGTACGCCAGCAGCGCGCCGCGATGCGGCTCCCCGAAGACGCGGTAGCCGGACGCGGTCCGCGCGGCGGGCGGGAGCACACCGGCGTCCTCGTAGTTGCGGATCTGCTGCGTCGAGACACCGGCCGACCGGGCCAGGTCGACGGGGCGGAGGCGGCGGTCGTTCGTCATCGATTTGAAGGTTACGGCAGGGAGCAGGCAGCACATACCGCCCGGGATCTCTCTCAAGTCTCAACACCGCACTTCAATGGAAGACTTGAAGGAATGGACGACTTCATCCGCGTCACCGGTGCCCGCCTCCACAACCTCAGGAACGTCTCCCTCTCCCTGCCGAAGAACAAGCTGGTCGTCCTGACCGGCCTGTCCGGCTCCGGCAAGTCCACCCTCGCCTTCGACACCCTCCACCGGGAGGGCCAGCGGCAGTACCTGGAGTCGCTGGGCATGGTCACCGGCTTCGTCAGCAAGCCCGCCGTCGACTCGATCAGCGGCCTGTCCCCGTCCATCAGCGTCGACCAGCACCTCACCAACCGCAGCCCCCGCTCCACGGTCGGCACGGTCACCGAGGTCTTCACCTACCTGCGGCTGCTGTGGTCGCGCATCGGGGTCCGGCCCTGCCCCGGCTGCGGCAAGGACATCCCGCCCTCTTACGCCGACGCCGCCGAGGCCGACGAGGACGCCGAACCCGGGCAGCGGCCCTGCCCGCACTGCTCCACCCCCGTGCCCGAACTGGTCATGGGCTCCTTCTCCTTCAACAAGCCCGCCGGCGCCTGCCCGGCCTGCACCGGCCTGGGCGAGGTGATCCGGCCCGACGTACGGCGCCTGGTCGACGACGACAAGTCGGTCGCGCAAGGGGCGGTGCACGGCTGGAACGCCAAGTTCACCGACTGGAGCGTCCCCGTGCTACGGGCCGCCGCCGGCCACTACGGCTTCACCTTCGACGTGGACACGCCGTGCGGCGAACTCGGAGACAGGCAGCGGGACCTGCTGCTCCACGGTGTCGAAAGCCCCGAGTTCCGGCGGCACTTCCCTGACACCGACCCTCCGGCGACCGTCGCGGCGGGCCGCTTCGAAGGGGTCGCGACGGCCCTGCTGCGCCGCTACAACGACCGCGCCGACGACCCCGAGTACCGGGAACGGTCCGAGCGGCAGGGCCTGGTGAAGCAGCCCTGCGGGGAGTGCGACGGAACGCGGCTGAGCGGTGCCGCCCGGGCGGTGACCGTGCACGGCCTCACCGTCGTCGAGGCCACCCGGCTTCCGCTGACCGGCCTGGCCGACTGGCTGGGCGGCCTGCGCGAACGCTCCGCCGAGGACGAGTGGCCGCTCGTGGAGCCGGTCGTCGTCGACCTGGAGGAGCGGATCCGCCGCCTGCTGGACGTCGGCGTCGGCTACCTCACCCTGGGCCAGGCCACCCCCAGCCTCTCCGCGGGCGAGACCCAGCGGCTGCGCCTGGCCGCCCTGCTCGGCTCCGGCCTGACCGGCGTCCTCTACGTCCTGGACGAACCGACCATCGGCCTGCACCCCTCGGACACCGCCCGCCTGATCGGCGTGCTGCGCCGCCTGCGCGACCTGGGCAACACGGTGCTGGTCATCGAGCACGACCTGGAGGTGCTGCGGGCGGCGGACCACGTGGTGGACGTCGGCCCGGGGGCGGGCCGGGACGGCGGGCGGATCGTCGCCGCGGGCACGCCGCAGGAGGTGACCCGGACCGAGGGCTCGGTCACCGGCGCGTACCTGTCCGGCCTGCTGTCCGCGCCGCCGTCACGGGGACGCGGAGACGGCGAGGCGGCCGTCGTGATCCGCGGGGCCCGGGCCCACAACCTCCGGGACCTGACCGTACGGATCCCGCTGCGCCGCCTGGTCACTGTCACGGGTCCGTCCGGCTCCGGCAAGTCGACGCTGCTGCTGGACATCCTCGGCCGGGCCGCCCGCCGCCACTTCCACGGGGCGGGGGAGCTGCCCGCCGAGCACGACGGCATCGACGGCTGGGAGCACCTGTCCAAGGCCGTCCTCATCGACCAGCAGCCGATCAGCCGCGTCCCGCGCTCCAACGCGGCGACCTACTCGGACGTCTTCACACCGATCCGGGAGGTCTTCGCCGCCCGCAGCCGAGGCCGCCTGACCGCCGGCCACTTCTCCTTCAACGTGCCCGGGGGACGTTGCGAACGCTGCGAGGGCGCGGGCGTCCTCACCGTCCACATGCACTTCCTCCCGGCGGTGGAGGTGCGCTGCCCGACCTGCAAGGGTCGCCGCTTCCGGCCGGAGGTGCTGACGGTCCGGCACGAGGGCCATGACATCGCCGAAGTACTCGGGGCGACGGTGGACGAGGCCCTGACGGTGTTCGGGGACGTCCCGCCGGTCGCCACCCGGCTCCGGCGCATGGCCGACGTCGGCCTCGGCTACCTCCCCCTCGGCCAGCCCGCCACCACCCTCTCCGGCGGCGAGGCCCAGCGTCTGAAGCTCGCCAAGGAACTGGGGCGGCGGACGACCGGACGCGCCCTGTACCTGCTGGACGAACCGACGACGGGCCTGCACTCCGCCGACACCGCCCGCCTCCTCGACGTCCTGCAACGCCTCGTCGACGCCGGGCACTCGGTCGTCACCATCGAGCACAACCTCGACGTCGTCCGCGCCTCGGACTGGCTGATCGACCTGGGACCGGAAGGCGGCGCGGGCGGGGGTCGGCTGGTGGCGCAGGGGGCGCCGGGGAACTGAACCGATCCTGCCCCCCCGGACGTCTTCGTTGCGTATCCACCGCACCGGAGCCCAGGCTCCCGAAGGAGGCCCACCGATGAAGGCGTCACTTCTCCTGGCGGCGGCCCTGGCCTCGTTGTCCGTGGGCTGCACGTCGGCGTCGTCACCGGACGACACCGACGGCGCGCGGCCCGCGCCGTCCTGCGCGTACGTCGTCGAGTACGACGGCCGCACCTACCTGGGCAGGGAGGAGACCGACGTCCCCGTGGGGAAGTCGCTCGGCGCCGCCACCCGCCCGGCGTGCGACGACACTCCGGGCGACGGCGACGAGGGGGAGGGCCCGGCCCTGATGACGGCGTTCGCCGTGCGGGGGGTGGACCCGGCCGTCGCCGTCGCGGTGGCCGAGGGCCCCGGCGTGTACCGTCTCGTCGTCGCCGACTCCGTCAAGGAACTCCCGCCGGAGCTGAGGAAGGTGACCGAACGCTCCTGACGGGCACCGGCCGGGGTGTCAGCCCTGCCGCTCCAGCACCGCGAAGTCCGCGAAGCTGCGGCGGTAGCGCAGGTGCCTCGTCTCCTGGGTGTGCCTGCGCTGCCACTCCTCCACCTCGCCGGGCGCCCGGCACGGGCCCGAACCCGCCCCGCAGTCCTCCTCCTCGCCCGAGACGCAGTACGCCTCGTACTCGGGCTGCGCCGACGCGTCCTGCACGATCGTGTACGGCACGTACCGGAAGATCCGGCGGCCGGTCGACTCCCCACCGTGCTCGTCGCGTTGGTGCTGGCGCAGCAGCACGTTCGCGTCGGTCACGGCACTGCCGTCGAACGCGGCCCGCGCCCTGTCCCGCCGGAGCGCCAGCTCCTCACAGGTCGCGCACCCGGGCACCGGGGAGGGCGGCCGGGTCGGATCGGCCGACAAGCCCTCCCTGGAACGGTCGTTGAGCGCGCGTACGCCCGCGCTGAGCCGCTCGTCCAGGGTGGCCTCCCGGATCCTCGCCGGGTCCGCCTGCCATTCCCGGCCGCCGCTGACCGGGCGCAGCATCACGTACGGGCCGGTTCTGTCCTGGTACTCGCCGACCTTGCGCGTGTGCGGGTCGTAGACGAGCGTTCCGGGTTCCATTCCGCGTACCTCCGTCACTCTGGGTGTATCGAGCGTTGCGCACGGGAACAGTCCGGTTCAATGCTTGGCGTGTGACACCGGTGCACTGTCACGGAGGGGGGAGCCGTGAGCCGACGGAACGGCGGGGCGGAGTCGGGGGCGAGTACGGCTGCCGTGTTCGGGGAGGTGCTCCGGCATTTCCGCGAGGCTGCGGGGCTGACGCAGGAGGGTCTGGCCAGACAGATCCCGTGCGACCGCTCGCATGTGGCGCGGGTCGAGGGCGGTACGAGGGTTCCGCAGGACACGTTCGCCAAGACCTGTGACGAACTTCTGGGTACGGGTGGGGTGTTGCTTCGGCTGTGGGGCCGGATCGACTGGTATCCGCAGGTGGAGCATCCGGATTGGTTCCGGCGGCGGGCCGAGATGGACGAGGTGGCCGTGACCCTTCGGGAGTACCAGGAGCGGGTCATCCCGGGGTTGTTGCAGACGGCTGACTATGCCCGGGCGCTGTTCTCGCGGCTGGTGAGCGGCGAGGAGTTGGAGGAGCGGGTGCGAGCCCGACTGAGCCGTCAGCAACGCTTCCTGGCGGCGGGGGGCCCGCTGTACCTCGTCGTCCTGGACGAGAGCTGCCTACGCAACGTCGTCGGCAACCCGGGCCTGATGAGGGACCAGTGCGCGCACCTGCTCGACGTGGGGCGGCGACCCAACATCCGTATCCAAGTCGCCCCTGCGGACCGCCTCGGCCTGTTTCGTCCCAGCGGCTCGATGTCGCTGATCGAGCTGCCGGACGGGCATCGGTGGGTCTACTCGGAGTCCCTGGATCGCGGCCACTTCAACGACGATCCGGCCCTCTACGCACGCCACAGCCACTCCTATGATGTGCTCAGGGCGGACGCTCCGTCAGCCCCCGGGTCCGCTGCTCTGATCAGCGACGTGATGGAGAGGTACGAGCGTCATGAAGAAGCCCGAACTCAGCGCGGCGCAGTGGATCAAGAGCAGCTACAGCGACGCCAACGGCGGCAACTGCATAGAAATAGCCCCCGCCCACCCCGAAACCGTCCCCGTCCGCGACAGCAAGAACCCTGACGGACCGGTCCTCCTCGTCACCCGACACGCCTGGTCGGTGTTCGTCTCCGCCCTGTGAGCGCTCCGCTCCGCTGACGAGGCGCTCGTGCTGGATAGGGTTCGGGCATGACCAATGAGCAGGAGCGCAGCCCGGTGTTCCTGACCCGTGTGCGGGTGGAGAACTACCGCTCCATCGCGTCCTGCGATGTGCGGCTCGGGCCGCTGACCGTCCTGGCCGGGCCGAATGCGGCGGGCAAGTCGAACTTCCTTGACGCCATCCGGTTCGTTCGTGACGCCCTGCGCACCTCGCCGGGACGCGCTCTGGAGCCACGTGGCGGTCTCGAGGAGGTACTGCACCGGGACGTCTCGGGTCGGCAGGCCGACCTCTTCCGTATCGAGCTGAGCCTCAGCGTCCCGGCCTCCGCCATTCCCGCGTTCCATGCCACGTATCGCCTGGAAGTCGGCATGCGCCCGTGCAGCGACGACTTCGCGCCGGTGCTGCGCGGAGAAGAACTGCTCGTCGACGGGGTGCGGCGCGGGGACTCCTTCCTCCCGGAACTGGCAGGTGAGCATCCGGTCGCCTGGAGGGACGACATCCTGCTGCCGCGAGCGAGCCGGATCAACCGTGAGGGGCGGGAAGTCTTCGCCGGCCTGGTCCACACACGCTTCTACGAGCTCCACACACCCGCTCTGCGCGCGGTCGACGACACGCCCCGAAGCAGAGGTGGCGGCCCGCTCGGCGAGAACGGGGAGCATCTGCCCCGAGTGCTGGACGCGCTGTCCAGCAAGCACCCCTGGGTCAAGGAGACTCTCGACGGCTATGTCGCCAGCATGATCGACAACGCGGTAGGGCTGGACGGTGTGGAGGTCCGCGAAGCGGATCTGGCGTTCGTCGTCGGGCGCTTCCTGGGCGCCGACGGGCAGGTGGCCAAAGTGGACCGTCGCGGGCTGTCCGAGGGGACCCTGCGTCTCGCCGGGGTCCTCTCCGCCCTGTTCCAGCCGCTCGCACTCACCGGCGACATCCCTCTCGTCGCCATCGAGGAACCCGAGATCTCGCTGCACCCGCCGATGCTCGGCGGGCTGTACGACGCCCTGGTCGCCGCCGCGCGCAACACCCAGGTCATGGTGACGACGCAGAGCGCGGACCTGCTGGACAACGCCGCCGCCGATCCGGCCCATGTGCTGGTGGCCCGCGACGAGGGCGCCGGCACGCGGATCGGCCCGGTCGACGCGGCGGGGCGACGACTTCTGGCAGACGGTGTGCTGACGCTGTCCGAACTCCTGCGCAGCGGAGAACTGCGCCCGGCACCGGCGCCCGCACCGGGCGGCGAGAAGGAGACCGACGAGCGGTGAGCGCCCCGTACCCGGTGATCGCCTCCATCGTCGAAGGCCACGGTGAGGAACGAGCCCTCCAAGGGCTGCTGCACCGGCTCGTGCCCCACCTCGTGCCCGGCGCGTACGCCGAGATCCAGCGCCCGTTCCGCGTCCCCAGGGACCGGATGCTCCAGCGTGACGTGCTGGAGAGCGCCCTGACCATCGTCACGGCGCGCATGCCCCCACCGACGGGCATCGTGGTCCTGCTTGACGCCGACGACGACTGCGCCGTGCAGGTGGCACAGCGTGTGCGCAGCCATGCGGAGGCCACTCACGCGCACGTGCCGGTCGTGGCGGTTGCCGCTGTCCGGGAGTTCGAAGCGTGGTTCCTCGCCGGTGCCGCCGGGCTCGCCGGGAAGGCGGGCCTGCCCGAGGACCTGGCGCCGCCACCCGAGCCGGAGTCGATCCGTGGTGCCAAGGAGTGGCTCTCCCGGCGGATGCCGCGCGGCTCCACGTACCAGGAGACCGCTCACCAGCCGTCGTTCGCCACGCTCTTCGACCTCGACGCGGCTCGCGCTGCGGCGCCCTCGTTCGACAAGTTCTGCCGTGACGTGCGGTTCCTGCTCACCGGAAAGCGGGAATGCTGACCGCCGGGGCAGGACGACCTACTGCCCGCTCACCATCTGCAGGATCCGGTTGGCCGCCTCCGCGACCGGCTGGCCCACCGCCCCGACGGCCGCGGCGATCGCGGCGACAGCCATCAGAGCCCGGTGCCGCTCCTGCGCGGGCGCGGCGTCCGCGGCCAGCACCGGCAGGGACTCGTCGATGAGCTGCGCGCTCGGCTGCGGCAACTGATCGCGCAACTCCCTCACCTCGCGGATCAGTTCGGCGAGGGCCAGCCGCAGCGCGGGGTCCGTGTCGCCCGTGGCCCCGTTCTTCACGATGCCCGTGTTGCCGCTGCCGCCGTGCATGTTGACGTTGTCGCCGTAGTAGTAGCTGTTGCCGCTCATGCCGCGATCCCCACGTTTCCGCTGCCGCCGTACATGTTCACGCTGTCACCGAAGTGGTAGTTCGTGGGTGAGTTGATCGTCAGGCGCTCCACCGTCACCTGGAACTCGGTGTCCGGGTTCTCCAGTGCCCCCGAGACATACCCCACGAGCCGGTCCAGGTGCTGCGGGTCGGGGCTGGTCACCATCGCGGTGGAGGGGCCGGCCGTCTCGACTGCGAGGACGTAATGCGAAGGGGCCGTGACGACGGAGAGCATCTCCACGAAGAAGTAGATCAGCGCCGCACCGGAGCAGATCCACACGAAGACGATCAGTCCGCCGCCGCCGGACTGGTCACTGTCGTAAGGGCCGCTGGAACTGCTGGCGAAAGAGATCAGACCGCCGACGATCGACAGGCCGATGGCCACGGCCAGGATGATCCCGGCGCGTTTCAGGAAGCGGAAGACCGCCTCCTTGCGCTTGGGGCGCAGGGTGAACGTGTACCCCGGGCGATGTTGCGCAGGGGGTAGGCCGCGCCACCGACCCATAACAGTCGCTTGTGGACGCGGAGTTCTACGTCGGTCATGGCGCGCGGTGGCGTGGAGGGCGGGGGCGGCACGTCCCACTGCCCCGGTGGCTGCTGGATCTCCATGGCGTCCTTCTGAAGGCCGGTGGTCACAGTGTGAACACCATTGACGACCATGCGTGCATCCGAGGGCAACCCGTTTCCCGGAAGCTCCTCAGGGCCCCTCAGGACTCGTCGCGCCTCGGGTCGTCGTCCTTGTTCTTGTCCTCGTCGAGGGACTTCAGGAAGTCCGGATTGTCGTCCGGCGCGACCCACTGCCGCGGACGCTCCGCCGCGGGCACCCGCTTCTTGCCGGCGATCAGCCAGGAGATCGACCCGACGAGCGGGAACACCAGGACGAGGAGTGCCCACAGCGGCTTGGGCATGTGGCGGATCTCGTCGTCCTTCGTGCTGATGCAGTCGATGAACGCGTACACGCTGAGCGCCAGCGGCACGAGGAACATCAGTACCCGGAGCATGCGGCCTCTCAGCGAAAGCGGTGGGTGGTTCCAGGCCAGGGTAGCGGCTCGGGGATACTGGACCCCATGGCTTACGACGATCTTCGCTCCCTGCTCAGGGCGCTGGAGCGCGAGGGCGACCTCAAGCGCATCAAGGCCGAGGTGGACCCGTACCTGGAGGTCGGGGAGATCGTCGACCGGGTGCAGAAGTCCGGCGGTCCCGCCCTGCTCTTCGAGAACGTGCGCGGGTCGAGCATGCCGCTCGCGATGAACGTGTTCGGCACGGACCGGCGGCTGCTGAAGTCCCTGGGCCTGAAGTCGTACGCCGAGATCACCGAGCGGATCGGCGGGCTGCTGAAGCCCGAGCTGCCGCACGGCTTCGTCGGTGTGCGCGAGGCCTTCGGCAAACTCGGCGCGATGACGCACGTGCCGCCGAAGAAGGTGAAGGACGGCCCCGTGCAGGAGGTCGTCCTGACCGGGGACGACGTCGACCTGGACCAGCTCCCGGCCCTCTTCACCTGGCCGAAGGACGGCGGGTCGTTCTTCAACCTGGGGCTGACCCACACCAAGGACCCGGAGAGCGGCGTCCGCAACCTCGGGCTGTACCGGCTCCAGCGCCACGACAAGCGCACCATCGGCATGCACTGGCAGATCCACAAGGACAGCCGGAACCACTACCAGGTGGCCGCGCGCCGGGGTGAGCGGCTGCCCGTCGCCATCGCCTTCGGGTGCCCGCCCGCCGTGACGTACGCGTCCACGGCTCCGCTGCCGGGGGACATCGACGAGTACCTGTTCGCCGGGTTCCTCGCGGGCAAGCGGATCGAGATGGTCGACTGCAAGACCGTGCCGCTCCAGGTGCCGGCGCAGGCCGAGGTCGTGATCGAGGGCTGGCTGGAGCCGGGCGAGATGCTGCCCGAGGGGCCGTTCGGCGACCACACCGGCTTCTACACACCGCAGGAGCCCTTCCCCGCGCTGACGATCGACTGCGTCACGATGCGGAAGCGGCCGCTGCTCCAGTCGATCGTCGTGGGCAGGCCTCCGACGGAGGACGGGCCGCTGGGCCGGGCGACGGAACGCTTCTTCCTGCCGCTGCTGAAGATCATCGTGCCGGACATCGTGGACTACCACCTGCCGGAGGCGGGCGGCTTCCACAACTGCGCGATCGTCTCGATCGACAAGAAGTACCCGAAGCACGCGCAGAAGGTCATGCACGCGATCTGGGGCGCGCACATGATGTCGCTGACCAAGCTGATCGTGGTCGTCGACTCCGACTGCGACGTGCACGACCTGCACGAGGTCGCCTGGCGGGCCCTGGGCAACACCGACTACGCCCGCGACCTGTCGATCGTCGAGGGCCCGGTCGACCACCTCGACCACGCCTCCTACCAGCAGTTCTGGGGCGGCAAGGCCGGCATCGACGCGACGAAGAAGTGGCCCGAGGAGGGCTACACCCGCGACGGCGGCTGGCCCGACATGGTGGAGTCCGACCCTGAGACGGCGGCGAAGGTGGACCGTCGCTGGAAGGAGTACGGCCTGTGAGTTCCGCTTCCGCCGCGATCCCGCAGCCGGGACGCACCAAGGCCTTCCTCCGGCTGGTGATGATCGAGCACTCGGTCTTCGCGCTGCCCTTCGCCTACATCGCCGCGCTCACCGCGATGTTCCAGTGGGACAAGAACATCCACTGGGGCCGGCTGCTGATGGTCACCATCTGCATGGTGGGCCTGCGCACCTTCGCGATGGCGGTCAACCGGATCATCGACCGGGAGATCGACGCGCGGAACCCGCGCACGGCGCAACGCGAGCTGGTGACGGGCACGATATCGGTGAAGCACGCCTGGACGGGCGCGCTGATCGCCCTGGCCGTGTTCCTGACCGCGGCCGCCCTGCTGAACCCCCTGTGCCTGGCGCTGGCCCCCATCGCGGTGATCCCGATGGTGGTCTACCCGTACGGCAAGCGGTTCACGAACTTCCCGCAGGCCATCCTCGGCCTCGCGCAGGCGATGGGCCCGATCGGCGGCTGGCTGGCGATCTCGGGGGAGTGGTCCTGGGATGCGGTGGTCCTCGGCCTCGCCGTGGGCATCTGGATCGGCGGCTTCGACCTGATCTACGCCTGCCAGGACGTGGAGACCGACCGCGAGATCGGCGTCATGTCCGTCCCGGCCCGCTTCGGCATCCCGTCGGCGATCTGGGGCGCGCGGGTCTGTCACGCCCTGACGACGGCCCTGTTCGTCTGGTACGCCCTGGCCACCGGCGCCGGCGTCTTCTTCTGGCTGGGCCTGCTGATCGTCGCCGCCGCGTTCCTCTACGAGCACTCGATCGTCCGCCCCCACGACCTCTCCCGAGTGAACCGCGCCTTCTTCAGCGTCAACGGCTTCATCGGGATCGCGCTGTTCGGGTGCGCGCTGATGGACCTGCTGGTGCGCGGTCTGACCGTCTGATCAGGGTGCGCCGGGCACGCGGCCGGGCTCCCGCTCCGGGCGGCGGAACAGGAACGCCGCCGCCACGCCCGCGAGCAGGCCTATCAGGTGGCCCTGCCAGCTGACGCCCGTCTGCGTGGGGGCCAGGCCCGTGAGGATGGAGCCGCCCCAGATCGCCGCGATCAGGACCCCGGCCAGGACGCCCAGGGGGCGGCGCTCGACGAAACCGGTGACCAGGAGGAACCCGAACAGGCCGAAGATCACGCCGGAGGCGCCCGCGGTGTTGGTGTCGGCCGGGGCGATCAGCCAGACGCCCAGGCCGTCCACGACGATGATCAGCGCGCAGACGAGCAGGAACCGGCGCAGCCCCGCGAGCGCGGCGAGGAAGCCGAGGACCAGCAGTGGCACGGTGTTCGCCGCCAGATGGGCGAAGCCGAAGTGGATGAAGGACGAGGGGACGACATCGACCAGCTCGGAAGGGGCGCGCGGGGTGACACCGAAGCCGTCCAGCGCATGGCCCGTGGCCACGTCCACCACTTCCAGCAGCCACAGCAGCGCCACCCAGGCCAGCATCAGCTTGCCCGCGGCCAGCGCACGGTCGCCCTGTGACCACCCGGTGTGCGGATCCGACATGGCGACCCCCAGTGCTCGCTCGTCCCCTCCGTGCAACGGCCCGCACCCCTTGGCCGGTTCCCACCCTGGGACGCCGGATAGGCTCGGTGTTGTGAACCCAGTCAAGCCAGGCGAGACGCCGCGTACGCCTTGGATCGTAGGGGTGTCCGGGGCCTCCGGCACCCCGTATGCCGCTGCCGTGCTGAGGGCGCTTCTTGTCGCCGGCGAGAGCGTCGATCTCGTGGTGTCCCGGGCCTCCCGGCTCACCCTGCTGGACGAGACCGGGATCTCCTTCCGGGACGCCCACTGGCAGGCCGACCTGCGGGAATGGCTGTCGCGGGGGGCCGACGGCAAGCCGGACACCTTCTCCGTCGACATCGACGCCGTACGGCACTGGAGCGCCGGCGACCTGGCCGCCGGGCCCTCCTCGGGGTCGTACCGCGCCAAGGGCATGCTCATCGTGCCCGCCTCGACGGCGAGCGTGGCGGGGGTCGCGCTCGGTCTGTCGAAGGACCTGCTGCAACGGGCGGCGAGTGTGACCCTCAAAGAGGGCCGCAAGCTGATCGTGGCCGTGCGCGAGACCCCGTTGAACGGCCAGACCCTGCGGCATCTGGTCACCCTCGACGACGCGGGCGCGACGGTCGTGCCCGCCTCACCCGCCTTCTACGCGGGCGCGACGCACATCCAGGACCTGGTGGACTTCGTCGCCGGACGCGTACTCGACGCGGCGGGCGTGCCGCACGGGCTCTACCGCCGTTGGCAAGGTGAACTCGGCGGCGGTGCGCACCGCGACGGCTGAGCAGCACCCGAACCCCATCGGACTCAACTACAACTTCAGCGGAAGGCTTCGATCGCAATGGACGCGGTGGACAGGCAGCTCATCCAGGCCCTGAGGGAGAACGGCCGGGCCTCCTACGCGGAGCTGGGACGCCTCGTCGGACTGTCGGGACCCAGTGTCACCGACCGCATCAACCGGCTGGAGGCGGCCGGAGTCATCACCGGCTACCGGGCCACCGTCGACGCCGCCTCGCTCGGCCTCGGCGTCACCGCCCTGGTCGGCATCTCGCTCTCCGACGCCACCGACCACGAGGACGTGGCGCAGCGGCTGAAGGACCTCTCGGAGATCGAGGACTGCTGGTTCATCGCCGGCGACGACTCGTACATGCTCAAGGTGCGCGCGGCCGACGTGGACGGCCTGGAGAAGATGATCCGGCGGCTCAGCGGGATCGAGGGCGTCTCCCGGACCCGTACGACGATCGTGCTCTCCACGAAGTGGGAGAACCGGGTCGGGGAGCTGCCCGAAGAGGAGTAGACCCATAGTCGTACGGTTGGGACGTCGTCGTAGAAAGGTGTGGGCATGGATCTCGGGCTCAAGCGCGAGCTGGAGGAGAAGGTCAGGGCGGGTGTCCGGCTGACCCGTGAGGACGGCATCGCGCTGTACGAGTCGGACGACCTGGCCTGGCTCGGCGGCCTGGCGCACGAGGTGCGCACCCGCAGGAACGGCGACGTCGTGCACTTCAACGTCAACCGGCACCTCAACATGACGAACGTGTGCACGGCCTCCTGCGCGTACTGCTCCTTCCAGCGCAAGCCGGGGGAGAAGGACGCGTACACGATGCGCATCGAGGAGGCCGTCAAGCTCGCGAAGGCGATGGAGTCGGAGAACCTCACCGAGCTGCACATCGTCAACGGGCTGCACCCGAACCTGCCGTGGCGGTACTACCCGCGGTCGCTGCGCGAGCTGAAGGCCGCACTGCCGCACGTCTCGCTGAAGGCGTTCACGGCCACGGAGATCCACCACTTCGAGACCATCTCGGGGATGAGCGCGTCGGAGATCCTCGACGAGCTGATCGATGCCGGGCTGGAGTCCCTCACCGGTGGTGGTGCCGAGATCTTCGACTGGGAGGTCCGCCAGCACATCGTGGACCACCGGACCCACTGGGAGGACTGGTCCCGGATCCACCGGCTCGCGCACGAGAAGGGTCTGAAGACCCCGTGCACGATGCTGTACGGGCACATCGAGGAGCCGCGTCACCGCGTCGACCACGTGCTGCGGCTGCGTGAGCTGCAGGACGAGACCGGCGGCTTCCAGGTCTTCATCCCGCTGCGGTACCAGCACGACTTCGTCGACATGAAGGACGGCAAGGTCCGCAACCGCCTCCAGGCACGTACGCAGATGGCGACGGGGGCGGAGGCGCTGAAGACCTTCGCGGTGTCGCGGCTGCTGTTCGACAACGTGCCGCACGTGAAGGTGTTCTGGGTCATGCACGGGGTGCAGACGGCTCAGCTGGCGCTTCAGCACGGGGCGGACGACATGGACGGGTCTGTCGTCGAGTACAAGATCACTCATGACGCGGACAACTACGGGACGCCGAACAAGCTGACGCGTGAGGATCTGCTCGATCTGATTCGGGATGCCGGGTTCCGGCCGGTGGAGCGGAACACCCGGTACGAGATCATTCGGGAGTACGAGGGTCCTGACCCGGAGCGTCGCGAGTCGCCTCAGCCGATGCGGGTGTGATGGCGGCTTCAGGTGCGTGGGGGCTGGTTGCGCAGTTCCCCGCGCCCCCAACTCGGGTACCCGGAGGGCGTGGGCGCCACCGAGGCGTCTGAGGATGCTTACACCGCTGAGCCCTTCCTGCCCGGGCGCGGCGGGCTTCCCGCTCTGCGGAAGGCCGCGACGGTCGAGGCCTGTGCCACCAACGCCGTGAAGCACTTCAAGTTCACGCAGGCCGAGCGGCTGGTGCCCACCGTGCACCGTCGTCCGTGCTGCGGTCCGACGACCGGGAGGCCGCGTACCGGGGGCTGGTGCCGGACCTGAATTTGGCCGCGGACGCACTGTCGTAATAGCTAGAATCCATGCATGCCCCTTACCTTCACGCTCGACCCCGCCGTCACCCCCGAGCTGCGTGACGGCCTGCTCGATCTGTGGACCGATGTCTCCAACGCCGGCGGAGCCGTCGGGTACGTGCCGCCGGTGACGCGTGAGGAGATCCGCCCCGCGCTGGTGCAGCACTTCGCGTCGATGGCCGAGGGGCGGGTCAAACTCCTCGTCGGGCATGACGAGGAGGGGCGGGTCGCGGCCACCGCGTTCCTGACCTACAACACGCACCACCTGATGACGCACTGGCTGTGGCTGTACACGGTGATGGTGCACCCGCGGCACCAGGGCAAGGGCTACGGCCGGGACCTGCTCGGTGCCGCCGCCGACGCGGTCCGGCGCATGGACGGCATCGAGGCGATCCGGCTGACCTGCCGGGGCGGACTCGGCCTTGAACGGTTCTACGAGTCCTGCGGCTACAAGGAGGTCGGGCGCATCCCCGGGGCGATCCGGGTGGCGCCGGGGGACGACCGCGACGACGTCATCATGCTGCTGCCCCTGGCCTGACCCCGGTCCGACCCCCCTGCAAGATCGGCCGTTCGGCGTGCTTCACTGGGCGGTGCCCCTTTGGGTGCGTTCCGACCGTTCGAACCGGAAGAGTGGATTGAGATGCTCCGCTACACGCTGATGCGCCTCGGAGTCTTCGTGGGCTGCCTCGTGGTCGTCTGGGGCGCCGTCTACTCCGGCATCGCCCCGCGCGGTCTCGGCAACAGCAACGGCCTGTGGGTCGTGCTGCTCGCCCTGCTGATCTCCGCGCCGATCAGCTTCGTCGTGCTGCGCAAGGAGCGGGACCGGGCGTCGGTCCAGGTCGCCCGGCGCGTCGACCGGATGAAGGCCAACCTGGACGCCAACCGCAGCCAGGAGGACGTGGCCGACGACGGCGCCCGGGCCCAGGGGCAGACCTCGTAACGTCCCCGCACGCGTTCGCAGCGCCCCGTTTCCGTACATGCTCGGAAAAAACGGGGCGCTTTGCGTTGTGTGGGTGTGTGTGCGTCATCACCTGTCAAAGCTAGGCTTTGAGGTCCCCAAAGTTCAGGTGTTAAGGTCGTTGTATGAAGTCAGCAGTCGCGCCCCACTCGCCCCTGAGCGCTCCGCTCGTGGCGCGGCTGCACGTGGATCTCTGTCGGTGCGCGTCCGCTTTCTGTCGTCCCTGACGTAACGCAACCCCCCGTCGTCTCCCACGTCAGTTCCCCCCCTCGCGTCCCCCAACGGAGTCAGTCCGTGTCCTCACACACGAAGTCCTTCAAGGTGCCCTTCTGGGTCCAGATACTCGCCGGTCTCCTCCTGGGTGTGCTGCTCGGCTGGGTCGCCCGCAACCAGGACGTGTCCTGGCTGGTCACGACACTGGAGAAGGTCGGCGACACCTTCATCGGGCTGCTGAAGCTCGCGGTCGCCCCGCTCGTCTTCTTCGCGATCCTGGTCTCGATCACCAATCTCCGGAAGGTCAACAACGCGGCCCGGCTGGCCTCGCGCACCCTCCTCTGGTTCATGATCACGTCGCTGATCGCGGTCAGTATCGGCCTGATCATCGGCCTGGTCACCAACCCCGGCGCCGGCACCGGCCTCACGCCGAAGGACGGCGCGAAGCCCAAGAGCACCGGCTCCTGGATCGACTTCCTGACCGGCATCATCCCGACCGACGTCATCACGCCGTTCACCGAGCTGAACGTGCTGCAGATCGTGTTCATGGCCGCCGTCGCCGGTATCGCCGCGCTCCAGCTCGGTGAGAAGGCCCAGCCGATCCTCACCCTCAGCGAGTCCGTCCTCAGCCTGCTCCAGAAGGCGCTGTGGTGGGTCATCCGGCTCGCCCCGATCGGCACGATCGGCCTCATCGGCTACGCCATCGCCACCTACGGCTGGGACCTGATCGGCAAGTACGCGACGTTCACCGCCGACATCTACGTCGGCTGCCTCCTCGTGCTGTTCGGCGTCTACCCGACGCTGCTCGCGACCGTCGCCAAGGTCAACCCGGTCCAGTTCTTCAAGGGCGCCTGGCCCGCGATCCAGCTGGCCTTCGTCTCCCGCTCCTCGGTCGGCACCATGCCGCTGACGCAGAAGGTCACCGAGCGGCTCGGCGTGCCGAAGGAGTACGCGTCCTTCGCGGTGCCGTTCGGCGCGACGACCAAGATGGACGGCTGCGCCGCGATCTACCCGGCCATCGCCGCGATCTTCGTCGCCCAGATCTTCGACATCCAGCTGGGCGTCGGCGACTACCTGCTGATCGCGTTCGTCTCGGTGGTCGGCTCCGCCGCCACGGCCGGCCTGACCGGCGCGACGGTCATGCTGACCCTGACCCTCTCCACCCTCGGCCTGCCGATGGAGGGTGTGGGCCTGCTCCTCGCGATCGACCCGATCCTGGACATGATCCGCACCGCGACCAACGTCGCCGGGCAGGCGCTGATCCCGGTCCTGGTCTCCGCCCGCGAGAACCTGCTCGACCGTGACGCCTACGCCACGGCCGACGGCTCCTCCCTGGACGACCCGTTCGACGAGCCGCGTGACGAGCCGCGTGACGAGCCGCGCGACCGGACCGAGCCGGTCGGTGCGACTGCCTGACGGCACTCCGGCCTGATGGCACTCCGGCCTGATGGCACTCCGGCCTGACGGCACTCCGGCCTGACGGCACTCCGGTCTGACGGCACTCCGGCCTGAAGGCACCCCCAGGGGGCGCCCCTGCTACCGAGGCAACTCGCCAAGGAGCAGGCGGTGCCCCTTGGCCGTATTCCGGCATCACCCCTGGTCTGTCAGGGCACGCCCGGGGGCGGCGGCCCGCGGGGCCCGTACGCTAAGCGGTATGGGTGCCGTGAAGACGAAGCGGATGCCGCGCGCGGTCCGTGAGCAGCAGATGCTGGACGCCGCCGTGCGCATCTTCGGCCAACGGGGCTATATGGCCGCGTCGATGGACGAGATCGCCGAACTGGCCGGTGTGTCCAAGCCGTTGGTCTACCTGTACCTCAACTCGAAGGAAGACCTCTTCACCGCCTGCATCCGCCGCGAGGCGGGCGCCCTCGTGGAGGCGGTACGGGCCGGGGTCCGCCGCGACCTGCCCGCCGACCGGCAACTGTGGGAGGGCCTCGGCGCCTTCTTCACGCACACCGGCGAGAACCCGGACGCCTGGTCGGTCCTGCACCTCCAGGCGCGTACGCACGGCGAACCGTTCGCCGCCGAGGTCACCGCGATGCGCGAGGAGATCGTCGCCTTCGTGACGCAGCTGATCCTCGCCGGCGCCCGCGAGGTCCACCGCGACCCGGACCTGCCCGAGCGTGAGGTCGCAGGGCTCGCCGAGGCCCTGGTCGGCGCCGCCGAGTCGCTCGCCGCCTGGGCCAACGCCACGCCGGGCGTCACGGCCCGCCAGGCCGCGGCCACGCTGATGAACTTCGCCTGGGCCGGGCTCGGCGACCTCATGGCGGGACGGCCCTGGGCACCCCGGGAGGAGCAGCCGGGCCCTCACACCGGGTAGACGTCCCCCGTCACATGGATCCGGTCCTCCCCGCCGCGCAGCTCGAACCGGTTGTCCCGCTCCGCGTACGTCACTTCTCCGGGCAGCAGGACCGGTGCCCGGAACTCCGCGCGCAGATGGCAGGACTCCGGGACGCCGTGCGCGGCGAGGCAGCGGGCCACGGTCCACATGCCGTGGGCGATGGCCCGGGGGAAGCCGAACAGCCGGGCGGTGAGCGGGTGCAGGTGGATCGGGTTGCGGTCCCCGGAGGCGGCCCCGTAGCGGCGTCCGACATCCCCGGCGAGCCGCCACCGCGCGGCCTCGGGCAGCGGCTTGCGGGTCTCCGCCTCCCGGGGAGCGGCGACCGGCCCCTGCGTGCGGTGCCGGGCCAGATAGGTGCTCCTGGACTCCCACACGAGGTTCCCGCCGCCGCGCACCTCGGTGACGACCGTGGCCTGCGTGCCGCGCCGGTGGGGGGCCAGCCCCTCGATGTGCACGGAGAGTTCGTACGTGCCGCTCGCCGGCATCCGCGCGTGCCGGGTGACGGTGATCGACGTGTGGACGAGGCCGAGCAGCGGCAGCGGGAAGCCCCGGCCGCTCATCAGCCGCATGGCCAGGGGGAATCCGAGCACGTGTGGATACGTCACCGGCAGTGCGTCCTCCCCGGTCGGGAACCCGCAGACCCGCTCGTACGCCGCGAGCCGCGCGAGGTCGACGCGCAGGCCGGGCAGGACGAGCCGGGTGCGGGGGAACTCCGCGTCGGGGCCGGGGCGTTTGAAGGGCGACAGCAGGGCGCCCCGGGCGAGGAGCGGCGCGAGGGAGGGGGACTGGGTGAGGACGAGAGGGGCGGCGGAGTCGGCCATCACGCCCCCAGCAGGCTCTGGCCGCAGACGCGGACGACCTGGCGGTTGACCGCGCCCGAGGCCGGGTGCGCCAGCCAGGCGGTGGTCTCGGCCACGTCGGCCGGGAGGCCGCCCTGCGCGAGGGAGTTCATGCGCCGGCCCGCCTCGCGGATGAACAGCGGGACGGCGGCCGTCATCCTCGTCTCGATGAAGCCGGGCGCGACCGCGTTGACCGTCACGCCGTGCTCGTCGAGCGCGCGCGGCGCGAGGGAGCGGACCAGGCCGACCACGCCCGCCTTGCTCGCGGCGTAGTTGGTCTGGCCGGCGTTGCCGGCGATCCCCGCGATCGAGGCGGTGGCGACGATCCGGCCGCCGCGCCTCAGCGTGCCGTCCTTCAGCAGGGCGTCCGTGGTGCGCAGCACGCTCGCCAGGTTCACCTCCAGGACGGAGATCCAGCGTTCGGCGGGCATGTTCACCAGGCGCCGGTCGCGGGTGATGCCCGCGTTGTGGATCAGCAGGTCCAGGCCGTCGGGCAGCGCCTCGGCGATCCGGGCGCCCGCGTCGGCGGACGTCATGTCGAGCAGCAGCGCGGTGCCCCCGAGCCGCTCGGCGACCCGCCGGGCGTCCTGCTCCGCCTGCGGCACGTCGAGCACGACGACCCGGGCACCGTCCCGTGCGAGGGTCTCGGCGACCGCCTCGCCGATGCCCCGGGCGGCGCCGGTGACGAGGGCGGTGCGGCCGGACAGGGGGCGGTCGGGGTCGGCGGAGGCCGGCTCCCGGTCGGCGGCGGTCGGTTCCGGGTCGGCTCCGACCTCGATCACCTGCCCGCTCACATAGGCCGACTTGGGCGACAGCAGGAAGCGCAGGGTCGACTCCGCGGCGGCGGCGTCCGTGAGCCGGACCAGATTCACCGTCCTGCCCCGGCCGGTCTCCTTGCCGAGGGAGCGCGTGAAGCCCTCCAGGGCCTGCTGGGCCGCGGCCTGGTGGTGGTCGGCGGGGTCGAGCGGCGCGCCGAGCACCACGACGCGCCCACTGGAGGCGACCGACCGTACGACCGGATGCAGGGCGGCATGCACCTCGGCCAGGGCCTCGACGTCCCGCACGCCGGTCGCGTCCAGGACGACGGCGGCCGTGCGACCGGAGCCGGCCGGGCCGATCCCGGTACGGGCGAGGACCGGAGCCAGGTGGAGGGCGGACCGGCCCGCCGTGAGGTGCAGCAGGCCGCCGTCCAGGGCGGGCCGCTCGGCGGACCAGCGGGTCAGCGCCGCGGGCTGCGGCAGACCCAGCCGGCGCGTGAGGAAGCGGCCGGGCGCGGTGCCGGTCAAGCGCAGATAGCGGTCGGCCATGGACGACTCCCAGTTCCCGAGGACGGCTCACCGAAGCCCCACTCCTGCTTACTCTGGAGTAAGGTTACCGGAGGTAAGGCTACGTCATGGGCGAGGAGCAGGTCGAGATGAGCTGGCAGTTCGGGAGCGGGCAGCGGAACGAGCAGGTCGAGATGAGCTGGTCGGGATGAGCCCCCGGCAGTGGTCGCAGTCGGTGCGGCGCGTGGCGGTCGTCGGCGGAGCGCGCATCCCCTTCGCCCGCTCCGACGGCCCCTACGCCACAGCCTCCAACCAGCAGATGCTCACCGCCGCCCTGGACGGCCTCGTCGAGCGGTACGGACTCCAGGAGCCGGGCGCGGTCGGCGAGTTCGTCGCCGGTGCCGTGCTCAAGCACAGCCGCGACTTCAACCTCGCCCGCGAGACCGTCGGCTCGAAACTCCACCCGCGCACTCCCGCCTACGACATCCAGCAGGTCTGCGGCACCGGCCTCCAGGCCGTCATCGCCGCCGCCGACAAGATCGCCCTCGGTCAGACCGGATCGGCCGTCGCGGGCGGCGCCGACACCGCCAGCGACGCGCCCCTCGGCGTCGACGACTCCCCGCGCCGCATCCTCCTCGAAGCCCGCCGGGCGACGTCGGCGGGCGCCCGTCTCAAGGTCCTCGCGAAGGCGCGCCCGGGCCACCTCGTCCCCGACATCCCGCGCAACGCCGAGCCGCGCACCGGCCTGTCCATGGGCGAACAAGCCGCCGTCACCGCCCGCGCCCGGGGCGTCCCCCGCGACGGGACGCCCCCGCCCGCGGCCTGATCTCCGTCTGCGTGGCGGGCGGACAGGGGGTGACGGCCATCCTGGAGCGCGTCTGAGAGGGAGGACCGTGCGGAACCTGAAAGACCCTCACGTAACCCCCGAGATTGCACAGGCCTTGCTCCGGACCATCCCCGAACCCGCACAAACCCGCCACGTGAGCGCCGTACGATCCCGTTCCTACCGTCAGTAACCCCTTAAGGGGTCCTTTCACTATGAGCGTCCGATCAGGGCGCGTGGTCTGGTGCCGTGTGTCGCAAGGCGCCGGGAAGCCCTCGTAGCGGAGCTACCAGGGCTTCCCGGCAACGCGGCGAGGTGCGGTGCCAGACCGCGCGACCCGGACGGGCATAGTGAAAGGACCCCTAAGGACCTCTCAGGGGGGATTGAGCCGGTTGAGCGCCTCGGCGTGCGAGGCACGTACGTCATGCAGCAAGCAGTCCTTCGCTGCACGCCCCAGGAGCCGCCCGTGTCCACTGCGTACCCCTCCTCCGCCTACGGCGACGCTTACGGAGGGCCGGTGCTCGTCGAGCCCGAGGTGCGGCGGCTGGACGGGGCGGTACGGGAGGCATCCGTACCGCCGCTGGCCCCGCCGTGGACCCACGGCTCGCTCGCCGACCTGCCGTTCGACAACGCGAGCGCGAACCCGGGCGCCGCGGCCCTCAGCCGCAAGGACGCCGATGGCCGCTGGATCGACATCACGGCGGCGCAGTTCGCCGACCAGGTGCGGGCCGTGGCCAAGGGACTGATCGCCGAGGGCCTGATGCCGGGCGACCGGATCGCCGTGATGGCCCGCACCATCTACGAGTGGACCGTTCTGGACTTCGCCGCCTGGGCGGCCGGACTGGTCACCGTCCCCGTCTACCCCACCTCCTCCGTCTTCCAGGTCCGCTGGATCCTCCAGGACTCCGGCGCGGTCGCCCTGGTCACCGAGACCGCCGCACAGGCCGCCGCCCTCGGCCCGGAACGCGAGCGGCTGCCCGACCTCCAGCACATGTGGATCGTCGAGAAGGGCCACGTGGACCGGCTCGCCGAGGCCGGGGCGCACCTGCCCGACCAGGAGGTCGAGGTGCGGCGCGGCATGCTCGGCCCCGACACCCTCGCCACCCTCGTGTACACCTCGGGCACCACGGGCCGCCCCAAGGGCTGCGCCCTCAGCCACGGCAACTTCTTCGCCGAGGTCGACAACGCCATCGAGCTGCTCTACCCCGTCTTCCGGGCCAAGACCAGCGAAGAGGCCTCCGTCCTGCTGTTCCTGCCGATGTCCCATGTCTTCGGCCGCATGGTGGCGATCGCCTGCGTCCGGGCCTGCGTCCGCCTGGGCCACGCGCCCAGCATCAAGGCCGAGTACCTGCTGCCCGACCTCGCCGGCTTCCGGCCGACCTGTCTGCTGGCCATCCCGTACATGCTGGAGAAGGTCTTCAACTCGGCCCGCGCCAAAGCCGAGTCGGGCGGCCGGGTCTCCTCGTTCGACCGCGCGGTGTCGGTCGCGCAGCGCTACGGAGAGGCCCTGGAGGCCCGGCAGACCGGCACCGGCCCCGGCCCCTCCCGCGCCCTGAAGACCGCCCGCGCCTTCTACGACCCCCTGGTCTACCGCCGCATCCGCAACGCCATGGGCGGCAGGGTCCGCTACGCCATCTGCGGCGGCTCCCCGCTCGGCCGCCGCCTCGCCGCGTTCTACGCCGGTGCCGGCATCGAGATCTTCGAGGGCTACGGCCTGACGGAGACCACCGGCGCGAGCACCGTCACCCCGCCCCTCAAACCCCGCCTGGGCACCGTCGGCTGGCCGCTGCCCGGCACCCGCGTCCGCATCGCCGCCGACGGCGAGATCCTGGTCGGCGGCGACCACGTGCTGCGCGGCTACTGGGACCCGCAGGCCGGGGGCGTCGTCCCCGCCGCCCCCGACGGCTGGCTCGCCACCGGCGACCTCGGCGCACTCGACGACGAGGGCTATCTGACGATCACCGGCCGCAAGAAGGAACTGCTCATCACCGCGGGCGGCAAGTCCGTCGCCCCGGCCCCGCTGGAGAACTGGCTGCGCTCGCACCCGCTGATCTCCCAGTGCCTCGTCCTGGGCGACGGCCGCCCCTTCGTCTCGGCGCTGATCACCCTCGACGCGGACGGCATCACCCACTGGCGCCAGATGAACGGCAAACACCCCGTGCCGGCCGCGCTCCTCGTCGACGACGAGGAACTGCGCGCCGTCCTGCAACGCGCGGTCGACGAGGCCAACAAGATGGTCTCCCGCCCGGAGTCCATCCGCCGCTTCGCCATCCTGGCCGAGGACTTCACGGAGGAGGCGGGTCTCCTGACTCCGTCGATGAAGCTCCGCCGGGAGGCCGTGCTGCGTACGTTCGCCACAGAAGTGGAAGGTCTGTACACCCGGTGAGTCACCTTTGCGATCTCTTCACACGTGGTTCTTGACGACGCACGGCGTCTGCCCGTTGGCTTTCGACCACCTCGTCACGATGCTCCCCCCATCGGAAGGCTCCACCAGTGATAGCGCGCAACCCCCGTCAGGCCGCCGTGTGGCGAATCTCCGTGGCCCTGGCGGTCTCCGTATCGGCCCTGTCCCTCGCCGCCTGTGGCGACGGCGGGAGTGACGACTCCGCCGCGAGGAAGGGCAACGACATCACGGTGGGCCTGCTGCTGCCCGACCGGGACACGGCACGCTTCGAGAAGTTCGACTACCCGCTGATCAAGCAGGAGGTCGCGTCCCTCACCGAGAACAAGGGCACGGTCCGCTACGCCAACGCCGAGGCCAGCGTCACCAGACAGAGCGAGCAGTTCCAGAAGATGATCGCCGACAAGGTGGACGTCATCCTCGTCGACGCCCTCAACTCCAAGACCATCGCCACGGACGTCCAGAAGGCCAAGGACGCCGGCATCCCGGTCATCGCCTACGACCGGCTCGCCGAGGGCCCGATCGACGCCTACGTCTCCCACGACAACGAACTCGTCGGACAGGTCCAGGGCCGCGCCATCGTCGGGGAGCTCGGCGACAAGGCCGAGAAGAGCAAGGTCGTCATGATGAACGGCGACCCCGGCGACCCGAACACCGCCCGCTTCAAGGACGGCGCGCTGAGCGAGCTCCGGGGCCAGGTGGACATCGTCGAGGAGTACGACACCAAGGAGTGGAAGCCCGCGATCGCCAAGGCCAACATGAAGAAGGCGATCCAGTCCGTCGGGCTGAACAACATCGCCGCCGTCTACTCGGCCAACGACGGCATGGCCGGCGCCGTCATCGAGGCGCTCAAGGAGGCCGGGGCCACCAGGATGCCGCCGGTGACCGGGCAGGACGCCAACCTCGACGCGGTGCAGCGGGTCGTCTCCGGCGAGCAGTACATGACCGTGTACAAGTCCTTCCTGCTGGAGGCGACCAACGCCGCGAAGATCGCCGTGGCGAAGGTGCAGGACCGCGACATCGAGTTCGCGGCACTGACCCGGGAGACCGTCGACAGCCCCACGAAGAAGAGCATCCCGGCGATGCTGGTGCCGGTGGTCGCCCTCACCCGGGACAACATCAAGGACACGGTGATCACGGACGGCGTGTACACCGTGAAGGACATCTGCACCTCCAAGTACAAGGCGGACTGCGCGGCCATCGGGCTGGAGTAGCGCCCCGGGGGTGGTTGCCGTCCGGGGGCGGGGGCCTTTTCTGTGTCGGCGGCTGCGGGCTGTCGGAGGCTGAGCGCGCAGTTCCCCCCGCCCCTGAGAAGGGCGTTGCCGCACGAGTCTTGACTTCGCAAGGCCCCCGCGCGACATTCCCCACCCCTTTCGCGTACTCGTCGGGCTGGAGCGGCCATGACCACACGAACGGACGCCGCGGGCGCCGCGGGCGCCGCGGACACCGCGGACGTCGCGGGCGTCGCGGGCGTCGCGGGCGTCGCGGGCGTCGCGGGCGTCGCGGGCGTCGCGGGCGTCGCGGGCGTCGCGGGCGCCGCGGGCGTCGCGGACACCGCGGGCACTGCCACAGCCCCGACCCGAAGACGACTGCTGGCAGGGGCCGCCGGTGCCGGGCTCGCCGTCGCCACGGGCGTCCGACAGGGCGCCCGGGCAGCCGACTTACCCCCGCTCGGCACGTACGACGTCGTCGTCATCGGCTCCGGGGCCGCCGGCATGACTGCCGCGCTGACGGCCGCGCGGCAGGGCCTCGCTTGCGTCGTCGTGGAGAAGGCACCGACCTTCGGCGGCTCGGCCGCCCGCTCCGGCGCCGGGATCTGGACCCCCAACAACTCCGTGATCCTCGCGGCCGGCGTCCCGGACACCCCCGCGAAGGCCGCCGCCTACCTCGCCGCGGTCGTCGGCCCGGACGTCCCCGCCGACCGGCAGCGCGCCTTCCTCACCCACGGCCCGGCGACGATCTCCTTCGTCATGGCGAACAGCCCCCTCCGGTTCCGTTGGATGGAGGGCTACAGCGACTACTACCCCGAGCTTCCCGGCGGCCTTCCGAACGGCCGCTCCATCGAGCCGGACCAGTTCGACGGCAACCTCCTGGGCGCCGAGCTGGCCCATCTGAACCCGCCGTACATGGACGTCCCCGCCGGCATGGTCGTCTTCAGCGCCGACTACAAGTGGGTCGCCCTGGCCGCCGTGAACGCCCGGGGCGCAGCCGTCGCCGCCCAGTGCCTCGCCCGCGGCGTGAAGGCGGCGACGCTCGGCCAGAAGCCCCTGACGATGGGCCAGGCGCTGGCGGCGGGCCTGCGCGCGGGCCTGCGATCGGCCGGGGTCCCGGTCTGGCTGAACACACCCCTGACCGACCTGCACGTCGAGAACGGCACGGTGACCGGAGCCGTCGTCACCCGCGACGGCGCACCCGGCCTGGTCCGCGCCCGCCGGGGCGTGATCGTCGGCTCGGGCGGCTTCGAGCACAACGCCGAGATGCGGGAACGCTTCCAGCGCCAGCCCATCGGCACGGACTGGACCGTCGGGGCCAAGGAGAACACCGGCGACGGCATCCGGGCGGGGGAGCGGCTGGGCGCGGCGCTCGACCTGATGGAGGACGCCTGGTGGGGCCCGGCGATCCCGATCCCCGGCCGGCCCTACTTCTGCCTCGCCGAACGCACCCTGCCCGGCGGGCTGCTGGTGAACGGCGCGGGCCGCCGCTTCGTCAACGAGGCCGCGCCCTACAGCGACGTCGTGCACACCATGTACGACGTCCACGACACCGACCCGGCCATCCCCTGCTGGCTGATCGTCGACCAGAACTACCGCAACCGGTACCTCTTCAAGGACGTCCTGCCGACCCTGCCCTTCCCCGACGCCTGGTACGACTCCGGGGCCGCGCACAAGGAGTGGACCCTGGACGCCCTGGCGGCCTCCATCGGTGTGCCCGCGGCGGCCCTGCGCAGCAGCGTGAACCGCTTCAACGCCCAGGCGCGGCGGGGCGAGGACCTCGACTTCCACCGCGGCGACAGCGCCTACGACCACTACTACACGGACCCCTCGGTCCTCCCCAACTCCTGTCTGGCCCCCCTCTGGCTGCCCCCGTTCCACGCCTTCCGCATCGTCCCCGGCGACCTCGGCACCAAGGGCGGCCTCCGCACGGACGCCCGGGCCCGGGTGCTGCGCGAGGACGGCTCGGTGATCCCTGGCCTGTACGCGGCGGGGAACGCCAGCGCGGCCGTGATGGGCCACAGCTACGCGGGCGCGGGCTCGACGATCGGCCCGGCGATGACGTTCGGGTACGTCGCGGCGCGGGACATCGCGGGGGCGCTGTAGCGGGCGGGGCGGGACGGGACGGGGCTGGGCTGGGGGCCGGGGGTCTCCGGAGGGCTCGAGCGTGAACCGGTCGTGGTGCGCCTGGGGGCATCCGCGGCCGGTCACGGCACCACCCGGGGCGTCGCGCGTGGGGCTGGGGCGATGCCCCGGGCGGTTCAGGCCCCGGGCTTGCGCGCCACGAGGCTCGCCTGGGCGACCGGCTCGCCCCGCGTCTCGTCGGGCTCTCGTACGGTCGTGGCGCGGACGGTGAAGCCGGCGTCGCTCAGCAGGGCACCGATGCGCTCCGGCCGGCCCCGGCGGAAGGTCAGGGACACCTGGTGGCCGAAGGCCCCCTCGTAGCGGCGCGGCTCGTCCCCGCACTGGAAGCCGAGCAGCAGATGGCCGCCGGGGCGCAGGACGCGGTGGAAACCGGCGAAGAGGGCGGGCAGGTACTCCTCGGGAGTGTGGATGATCGAGTACCAGGCCACGACACCGTCGAGCGAGGAGTCCGGCAGGTCGAGCTCCAGCATGGAACCCCGTACGAACCGAAGCCCCGGGTTCTCGCGGCGGGCGATCGCGAGCATCGACTCCGACACGTCCAGCCCGAACACCGACAGCCCCTGGGACGCCAGGTACGCCGTCACCCGCCCGGGCCCGCACCCCAGGTCGGCGACCTCGCCCCCCTTGCCCACGAGCTCCGCGAACCCGTGCAGCACGCCACGGTCCAGCGGCGTCCCCGGGCGCAGGTCACCGAACTGGACGGCGTACTCCTCGGCGACGGTGTCGTAGAACAGGCGGGTCTCGGACACGAAGCCGGGCGGGTCGGCTGCGAGGTCAGGGCTGTCGGCCACATGGTCAGGGCTGTCGGCTGCGAGGTCAGGGCTGTCGGCCGCGAGGTCAGGGCTGTCGGCTGCGAGGTCAGGGCTGTCGGCTGCGAGGTCAGGGCTGACGGCTGCGAGGTCAGGGCTGTCGGCTGCGAGGTCAGGGCTGTCGGCCACACGGTCAGGGCTGTCGGCTGCGAGGGCCGGGCTGTCGCCAGCGAGGCCTGGGGTGTGGTTCACGTGGTCAGCGGCGTCGGTCACGTGGTCAGCGGCGTCGGTCACGCGGTCAGCGGCGTCGGTCACGCGGTCAGGGGGGTCGCTCACGCGGTCAGGGGCGTCGGTCATGGCCGGAGACCCTAGCGCGAGTCGCCGTCGTCCCGGCCCTCGTCGGGCCGGCCTTCCGACGGCTTCCGGCCATGGTCCCCAAGGCCCGGGTTCTCCCCGCCTCCCTGCTCCTCCCCGTCTCCCCGCTTCGCCCCGTCGCCGCCCTGCTTCTGCCTGTCGCCCTGCTGTTCCCCGTCCCCCTGGACCTGCGAGGCCCGCCCCGCGCCGATACCCACGCACGCTCCGATCGCCGTGCCGAAGCCGAGGCCCAGGGCCAGGCCCAGCGCGAGATCGTCGAAGACGGTCATACCGAGCACGAGGCCTATCGCCGCGCCGAGGGACAGGCCGACCGACAGGCCCATGGCCAGGGGCTTGTCGGCGGGTGTACCGTCGACCTCCCCGCAGTTCTCCTGATCTTCCCGCATCCGCTCATCGTCCCACGGCCGGAATTCACCGGGAATTCACCGGACAGAAGGGCCTGGATAAGGGCAGGAGCCCCGTCGCCTGGCGGCGCGGGGCTCCTTGGGTACTACAAATCAGACCGGCGTGACGTTCTCAGCCTGCGGGCCCTTCGGGCCCTGCGTGACGTCGAAAGACACCTGCTGGTTCTCCTCGAGGGACCGGAATCCGGTCGCATTGATCGCGGAGTAGTGGACGAAGACGTCGGGGCCGCCGCCCTCCTGGGCGATGAAACCAAAGCCCTTTTCGGCGTTGAACCACTTAACGGTTCCGGTAGCCATAAGCCCTCCTTGGGCCCAAAAGGGTTGCCCTGCTCCAGAACCAGCAAGTGTGAAGATGAATTCCGCACAAGTGCATATGTCTGAGAATGACGAGAGCCCGCGGTCACATGCTCCGCAGGCTCTGTACTGCAAGGGAAACCAAACTGCAACTTGCGACGAGCCTAGCACGCAGGCCGCGGAATGCAATAGGGGTCAAGATCACGTCACCCGAATGTTTGAACATCCTCCGGCCGACTGGCGGAGCGGGCGCCCGCGCGGCGCCCACACCCCGATGGCGGGGTCGCGCGCCGGTCCGTACGCCGTGAGGGCTAGCCTCACGATGTGGACAATCCTCGCACCCGGCCGCGCGTCGGCCACATCCAGTTCCTGAACTGCCTGCCCCTGTACTGGGGGCTCGCGAGAACGGGCACGCTCCTCGACTTCGAGCTCTCCAAGGACACCCCGGAGAAGCTCAGCGAGAAGCTGGTGCAGGGCGATCTCGACATCGGTCCGATCACCCTCGTCGAGTTCCTCCGGCACGCCGACGACCTGGTCGCCTTCCCCGACATCGCCGTCGGCTGCGACGGCCCGGTCATGTCCTGCGTGATCGTCTCGCAGGTCCCCCTGGACCGGCTGGACGGCGCCCGCGTCGCCCTCGGGTCGACGTCCCGCACCTCCGTGCGCCTCGCCCAGCTGCTCCTCGCCGAGCGGTACGGCGTCCAGCCGGACTACTACACCTGCCCGCCCGACCTGAGCCTGATGATGCAGGAGGCCGACGCCGCCGTCCTCATCGGCGACGCCGCGCTGCGCGCCAACATGCTCGACGGGCCGCGCTTCGGCCTGGCCGTGCACGACCTGGGCGCGCTGTGGAAGGAGTGGACGGGCCTGCCGTTCGTCTTCGCGGTCTGGGCGGCCCGCCGCGACTACCTGGAGCGCGAGCCGGTCATCACGCGCCGGGTGCACGAGGCCTTCCTCGACTCCCGCAACCTCTCCCTGGAGGAGGTCGGCAAGGTCGCCGAGCAGGCCGCCCGCTGGGAGGCCTTCGACGAGGAGACCCTCGCCCGCTACTTCACGACCCTCGACTTCCGCTTCGGCGGCCCGCAGCTGGCGGCGGTCGCCGAGTTCGCCCGGCGGGTCGGCCCGACGACCGGCTTCCCCGCGGACGTGAAGGTGGACCTGCTCCAGCCGTGAGCCGGACGGTGCTCCCGCACTACTCTGCTGGTGGTGCAGGCGTACCGGGACCGGAGCCGTCCCCGTCTGCCCACGGGGGAGGGGTGACGCCCATGCGGCCGCTCGACGTCGACGAACCCACCGTCGTGGGGCCCTACCGGCTGCTCGGCCGGCTGGGCTCCGGCGGCATGGGCCGGGTCTACCTGGGCCGCAGCGCCGGTGGCCGCACGGTCGCCGTGAAGATCGTGCATCCGCACTTCGCGCTGGACGAGGAGTTCCGGGCGCGTTTCCGGCGTGAGGTCGAGGCCGCGCGCCGGGTGGGCGGCGCCTGGACGGCTCCCGTCCTGGACGCCGACCCGGGGGCACGGGTGCCCTGGGTGGCCACCGCGTACGCCGCCGGTCCGTCCCTGTCGGCCGCGGTCACCGACGGCGGGCCCCTGCCGGCCCACACCGTACGGGCCCTGGGCGCGGGACTCGCCGAGGCGCTGGCGGCGGTGCACGAGCTGGGCCTGGTGCACCGGGACGTGAAGCCGTCGAACGTCCTGCTGACCCTCGACGGCCCGCTGCTGATCGACTTCGGTATCGCCCGGGCCACCGACGGCACGGCGTCCCTCACTTCCACCGGCGTGTCCATCGGCTCGCCCGGCTACATGTCGCCCGAGCAGATCCTCGGCAAGGGCGTCACGGGCGCGGCCGACGTCTTCTCGCTGGGCGCGGTCCTGGCGTACGCGGCGACCGGGCAGCAGCCCTTCCCCGGCGACTCCTCCGCCGCCCTCCTCTACAAGGTCGTCCACGAGGAACCGGAACTCGGCCTGCTGGACGGCGAGTTGCGGGGCCTCACGGCGGAGTGCCTCGCCAAGGACCCGACGGCGCGGCCCGCCCCGGCCGAGCTGGCCCGCCGCCTGGCCCCCGAGGGGGCGGCCCGGCTCATGGCGGGCGGCTGGCTGCCGGGGACGCTGGTGGAGCAGGTGAGCCGCAGCGCGGTGCAGCTGCTGAACCTGGAGGCGACGGGGGCGGGAGCGGGTGTGGGGGCCGGTGGGCCTTCGGGGCCGGTCGGTTTCAGCAGCCCTTCGGTGGGGGCGGCGCCGGAAACGGCCTGGGGCGAGGAGCAGGGGCTCGGAGTGTTCGGACCGCCGCCGGTGATGCCATCGCCTGGGACAGGGGCGCAGACACCCGCCATCGCCGCCGTACCCGAACCGCGGGCCGACGGCCGTCCGCAGGGGGCGGTATCCGAAGTGCGGGACGGCGGCGGTCCGCAGGGGGCGGTATCCGAAGTGCGGGACGGCGGCGGTCCGCAGGACACCGCCCCGCCCTCCGGCCGGCGGCCCGGCAGAGTCACCGTCTCCGTCGCGGCGACGTCCACGTCGGAGGGCGAGGGTGGCGGGCGGGTGCGCAGGCTGAGCTGCTCCGTGGCGCTGGCGGTCGCGGGGGCGATGGCGGCCGTGACGATCGGGTCGGTGTTCGTGTTCGACCTGCTGCCAGGGCGCGGCGGCCAGGACGACGCCGACTCGTCCAGCGGTTCCGACTCGCCCCCGGCGGCGACCGCGAGCTCCGCCCCCTCCGCCGGTGCCGTGCCCGCCGCCTACCTCGGCACCTGGGAAGGCCAGGGCGTCGCCCTCGACGGCAGACTGCCCCTCGGCACGTTCCGCATCACGGTCGAACGGGCCGCCGTCGGAAAGGAGTTGGGCAAGCTCCGCCAGACCGATGCGATCGGCGGCGTCTGCGTCGACGTACTCACCCTGAAGCAGGTCACGAAGAGGGAGCTCGTCGCGACGTCGGTCGGCGCGAAGACCAACCACAGCGGCTGCAACCCGGCGAAGACCACCGTCCACCTCAAGCCGGTGGGCGACGACCTGCAATACCGGTCGGAGAGCGAGGAGTCGGGGCGCCCGCAGGCTCGGATGTCGAAGGTTCGGTAGGGCGCGCCTTGCGGCTGAGTCTGACGAGCGAGGTGATCAGCAGCGCGGCCGCCGCGAGGGTGGCGACCAGGCCGACAGCCCAGAGCCACGGGTAGTGCACGTGCACCCAGCACGGCCCGCCGTGGCTATAGCAGTCGGCGTCCCAGTTGCGGCGCCGCTTGGGCCGTGCGGTCGTGGCGATCACTCCGGCGACCAGGTAGCAGGCGCCCAACCCGGGCAGGGACGCTGCCACTAAGGGGTCCTTTCACTGTGAGCGTCCGATCAGGGCGCGTGGTCTGGTGCCGTGCGTCGCAAGGCGCCGGGAAGCCCTCGTAGCGGAGCTACTAGGGCTTTTCGGCAACGCGGCGAGGTGCGGTGCCAGGCCGCGCGACCCGGACGGGCATAGTGAAAGGACCCCTAAGGCCAGCGAACGCCGCTTGCTCCTCTTCCAGCTCATCCGGGTCAGCGGCGCCACCCAGGCGAAGAAGACCACCGGCACCAGGGCGCCGACCGTGCCGGCGAAGGCGTACGCACCGCCGGGCCAGGCCAGCCGGAGCGAAGTCGCCCCAGAGCTCGTGGCCCCAGTACATGTCGAACAGGACGATCGGCATGAGCACGCGACGAAGCCGGGAAGCGCCACGCAGGCCCACAGACAACCCCAGCCCTGCTTCTCCGGCTCGGAGACTGACGGGCTGCCCGGCCGGTGCTCGTACCGCAGCGCCGACCCCGCCGCCTTCCTCCGCATCGGCCTCGCCGCCCCCCGCTCAACGCCTCACCCCGGGATGACCACCGTCCGCAGCTCTCCGTCGCCGAGGTGGAGCATGCCCTTGCCCGGGACGACCTGGCCGCCGACCATGCCGCGGTTGAGGCGGACGCCGACGAGGTCGCCGCTGGAGGACTCCTGCGGGGACAGCAGGATGCCGCGGCGGGCCTTCTTCGCGTCGACCTGCCAGCCCGAGAAGCCGCTGCACACGTCCTCCTCGTCACCGGCGATGACGAGCGCGAGCCCGCGTTCGGCGCCGCGGGAGACCAGCTTCTTCATCTGGCTCTCGGCGTCGCAGTCCTCCAGGAGCTCGCCGTCGTCGACGAGGACGGCGATCGGCTCCTCCAGGGACGCCTGGTCGACGAGCTCCTCGAACTCGTCCTCGTCGATGTCGTCGCCGGTGAAGACCTTCAGGACGCCGTCCGTGCCGTCGAGCCCGCGGAGCGGGGACTGGCGCGGGGCCGCGATGACCAGGCGGGTGCCCTGGGACAGGAACGAGTGGGCGAAGTTCAGCATGACCGTCGAGCGGCCCGACTTGGCCGGGCCCGCGACGACGAACGCCGGTACGCCCTCGGCCAGATCGGGGCCGAAGCCGACGATCTCGTCGCCGCCGATGCCGACCAGACCGAACAGCCGCGAGCGGGACGCGTCCGGGTCGCGCAGCTCCCACGCCTCCGGGAAGGAGATGCGGCTGGGCAGGCTGTCGACGCGGAACGGCCGCCGCGAGCGGGGGACGTCGGCGTCGCGGGCCGCGGCCGCCTCGCCGATCGCCGCCAGCGCCGCGGCCTGGCCCTGACCGGTGGTGTCCGCGGCGAGCAGCGCGAACTGCGTCTCCGTACCGAACTCGTTGCGGAACGCGCGGCCCGGCGGAATCTCCTCCGGCACCTTGCGCGCCGGGATGCCGAGCGCGGAGAAGTCGCTGCGGTCGGCGAGCCGCAGACCGTACTTGTCCTCGGTGAGCGTCGCGATCCGGCCCACCAGGAGGGTGCGGTCGCCCGTCAGCACCAGGTGGATGCCTACGCTGGCGCCCTCGCGCATCATCGTCTGCAACTCGTCGGTCAGCGACCCGTGGTCGACCTCTCCGAGGGTGGGCACCCAGCCCTCCCAGCGGTCCAGCAGCACCACGATGTGCGGCAGCCGCTCGTCCTCGGCGACCGACGCCCGCTGCTCGCCGATGTCCGCGAAGCCCTTCTCCGCCAGCACGTCCTGGCGGCGGCCCATCTCGCCCTTGAGCCGGTTGACCAGCCGCACGACCCGCTCGGTCTGGTTGCGGCTCACGACCGCACCGCAGTGCGGCAGCCGCGTCAGGGCGTTGAGAGCGCCGTTGCCGCAGTCGATGCCGTAGAGATGTACGTCGGCGATGGAGTGCGTGCGGGCGATGGAGCCCGCGAGGGTGCGCAGCACCTGGGAGCGGCCGCTGCGCGGGGCGCCGCCGATCATGAGGTGGCCGAAGGAGGAGAAGTCCACGGCGACCGGGCGGCGGGCCTGGCTCGCGGGCAGGTCCTCGATGCCGTACGGCGCCGGTGGCAGCTTGCCGGGGCCACCCGCGAACGCGGGCAGCTCCACGTCGGTAAGCAGCAGCGTCTCGTCCAGGGCGGGCAGCCACGGGCTGTGCTGCGGCGGGATGCCGAGGGAGCTGTTGGCGTCGCGGATGGTGTCCACGAGGACCTTCAGGTCGGTGATCTCCTCGTCCTCACGGGACTCGGCCTTCGGCTTGACCAGCGCCGCCCGGCCCAGGTCCTCCCAGGCCAGCCGGCCCACCCAGGGCATCAGCACGGCCGGGTCGGCCGCACCGGGCCGGCGGCCACCGACACGGCCGGACTGGAACGGCACCAGCGAGGCGTGCCCGAGCCGGGCGTAGGCGCGACCCGGGGTGTTCTTGGAGATGTGCCCGGCCTCGGGCGAGTCGATGACGTCCGACGACTCGCCGCCGTCCGTCACCCGCAGCGCGATACGGAGGTTGGTGTTGGCGCGGATCTCGGGAGACACGACACCGGACGGCCGCTGCGTCGCCAGCAGCAGGTGGATGCCGAGGGAACGACCACGCTGGGCGATGTTCACGAGCCCCGTGACGAAGTCGGGCAGGTCGCGCACCATCGAGGCGAACTCGTCGATGACGATGAGCAGTCGGGGCACCGGCTGGTGCGAGGGATCCCGGCGCACCAGGTCCTGGTAGTCCTCGATGTCCTTGGCGTCGGCGGCGGCCAGGATGTGCTCGCGCCGGTGCAGCTCCGCACCCAGCGACTCCAGCGCCCGCTCCACCAGGTGGGCGTCGAGGTCGGTCACCATGCCGACCGTGTGCGGCAGATGCACACAGTCCTTGAACGCCGCGCCACCCTTGTAGTCGACCAGCACGAACGTCATGTTCTCAGGCGTGTTCGCCACCGCCAGCGCCGCCACGATGGTCTGCAGCAGCTCCGACTTACCCGAACCGGTCGTACCGGCGATCAGACCGTGCGGCCCGTCCTTGCGGATGTCGAGCCCGAACGGCCCGTCGTACGACTCGCCGATCACGGCCAGCGTCGACTGCCCGCCCATCCGCCAGCGCGCCACGATCGCGTCACTGGTCGGCGGCTCCAGCTGGAGCACGTCCAGCAGCCGGCTCGACCCGGGCAGCGCCGAGTCCTCGGTCTCGCCGCTGATGTCCCGCAGCGGCGACAGCGACCGCGCCAGGCGCAGACACCAGGCCGCGGAGACGAAGTCGGGCCGTACGTCCTTCAGGCGTTCCGCACCGGCCTCCTCGACACGCAGCCGCAACTGCTCGGTCCGGTCGGCCTGTTCGGGCCGGCGGTCGTTGGTGTGCCAGGCCTGGAAGGAGGGGAAACCGCCGGCGGCCTGCTGGGGCTGCTGCTGGGTCTGCTGGGCCGGCGCGTACTCCGCGGCCTTCGGCTCTGCCACCACGTATGCCTGGCACTCGCCGGGCAGGAATCGTTCCTCGGCGTCCAGGCAGATGGCGAACATCGACACGGCCGGCCCTTCGCGCAGCAGCCGTACGACGCCGGGAAGGGACCGCAGCCGCCGCGACCCGTCCCACACCACCACGATGTCGGGGTCGCCGAAGCTCGAATTGCCCCGCGACTTGTTTGCCTCGGCGGCCTTCTTGCGCGCGTCGAGGATCTGCGTCAGCTCCCCGATCCGCGCGCCGACCGTCTCGGCGTCCGTCCCGATGAGCGCGTTGACATCCTGACCGCCGGACGGCCGGGCGTGCGGCAGCCAGCGCACCCAGTCCCAGGACTCCTGCGCGGCGTTGTCGCTCAGCACGTAGAACTGCACGTCCATCGGGCTGTGCAGGGCCGCGGTCTGCGCGACGGCCCAGCGCCCGAGGGCACGGGCGGAATCCCCGGGCCCGGCCATGCCGACGACACCGAGGGTGCGCAGGTGCAGCGCGACCGGGGCGTCCTCGATCTTCCAGGTCACCTGGCGACGGTGGTCGTCCTGCTCGGGGTCGTCGAGCACCACCTCGGAGGGCAGCTGCCCGGTCCCGAAACGGACCAGCAGGTGGTCGCGGTCGGTGCGCCGCCGCTCCCACAGACGGGTACGGGGTCCGGTCCCGAGGGCGAGCACGGTCGCCGGGTCGGGTATGGCGTGCCGCCGGTCGTTCCGCTCGGCGACGAGCGCGTCCTGGGCGTCCTTCTCGATCCGCTCCTTCTGCTCCTCGTACTCCTCGACCTGCTTGGCGTGCGACTTACGCCCGTGCTTCTTGTCGTTGTAGTAGTTGGCGAAGAGCAGGATCGGGCTGAGGGCCGCCATGATCAGGTAGTACCAGCGCTGGAAGATCATCACCGACACGACGGCACCGACCAGCGGCGTCAGCGCCATCAGCCAGGGCAGCGGTCTGGCCTCGTACTCACGGGGCGGCGACGGCAGCCGGAAGCTGGTCTGCCGCTCGGGCGGACGCAGCCGCGGGGGGCGGTTGTAGTCGAGGCCGACGCCGTCGTCGGACCACTTGAGGGCGGCGTTCGGCGGTGTGTACCGGGTGAGTTCGAGAAGGGTGTTGCCGACCCCGATCTGAGCGCCGAGGGGCCACTCGACGGGCCCGGTCTTCTTCTCTTCCGTCTTCTCCTGGTCCTTCTTCTTGCCGCGCTTCTTGCCGCTGGGCTCGTCCTTCTTCTTGTCCTCGTCCTCCGCGAGACAGGTGCCGTCGAGGGTGACGTGCTCCCTGTCCGAGTGCACGGCGACCTGGCAGGTGCCGTCGGCGGCGACGGAGAGGGTGAGGGCCCGGGCGTCGACCTCGGGGTCGTCGAGGCGGATGTACGACGCCGCGCCGCTGCCGATGTCGTAGCGCCCGACGCCGAGCCGGTGCACGAACCCCGCGGCGGGCCCGCCGACGACGCGCAGCTCGACGAGCCCGGTCGGCTCACCCGGCAGACACCCGGACGGATCCTGAAGACTGACGACGGCGCCCTCGCGCAGGGGCGACCCGACGACGGTGGCGCTTGGATCGACGGCGTACCCGTCCACGTACACGAGGGGCGCGTTGTTGGCCGGCGCGTGCCGGTGCTGCCCGAGCGGGATGACCTGCGCCCCGCTGTGCCCCACCTGCTTGGCCAGCTCCTGCGCGATGTCCCCGACGGTGGACTCAGGATCGGCATCGAGCACCACGTCGGCGGTGCCGCCGCCGTACGGGTCGACGACGGTCAGAGTCAGGCGCACGACTTGTCCTCCCCGTGCCACCGGGCCGGTACGGCCGCGTGGTGTCTGTCGCTGGTACCGCTGTGCTGTTGGCCTTCTTCGTGCTCTTCGTGCTCTTCGTGCTCTTCGGCCACGCGGGTCACAGCGGTACAGGGACGATATCCGTTCGGTACGACGGCGGGGCAATGGGGAGGCGCCGTGACGTTCCCGATGGCAACGGCGTACACGCTTTCATGACGGCTCGTTCACAAGGCGGGTATGGGGCACCACAGGCCACACCCGTAAGCTGCTGACGCAAGAGCGGACGATCACACCGGTTGCCGGCGGTGAGTGCAACTCGGCTTCCGGGCCGAAGAGTCCGCAAACAGGGAAGCCACGGGGGTTGGCCCTGCGGCGTTGTGAGAGGGAGCGGCTTCATGGCCAAGGACCTTGATGTCACATATCAGGACATGCGGGATGCAGCCAAGCATGTCGTGAAGGAGAAGGAAAAGCTCCAGGAGAAACTCGAGGGCCTCAAGAAGTACATCAACAACCTTGTGCAGGGCGGTTACGTCACGAAGAGCTCGTCGAAGGCGTTCGACGAGAACTTCGACGAGTTCGTGCGCGGCATGAAGGACACGCTGGACGGTCTCGACGGCATGGGTGACTACCTGACCATGGCCGCGGACAAGTTCGAGCAGATCGACGACGAGCTGGCCAAGCAGGCTCGGAGCAAGTAGGGCTCAGGGCTCAGGGCTTCGGAGCACAGTGGGCTCAGGGGCTTGTCGGGTGCCGGGAGCGAGATGCTGCCGGCACCCGGCCGGGTCGGCCGGACGGGGTTCGTCAGTTGTCGGGGAGGGGCTGCCGGAGCAGGTAGGTGTGCAGGTCGCTGCGGACTTCTTCCGTGTCGACGCGCAGCCAGGATCCGTCGCGGAAACGTATGAGCAGGATGCTCGTCTCGAATTCGCCGGAAAAGGGGTCGACGAGGATTGCTTCGGAGGCAGGCAGGCGGGCGACGACCTGCATGCGCTTCTCCCGCCCCACGCTTACGCGCCGCGGTGGAGCCGCCAGGACGATCCCCTCCCGGGTCGCAAGCAGCATGCGCTCGTGGTGGGTGGAGTAGCTGTACCAACGCAGCAGGAACTGCCCGGCGTCGCCGTGCCAGTTGCCGTCGAAGACGTTGTCGAGATCTTGTTGGGCGATGGCGGCGTCCCGGCGCTTTTCCTCTTCCTCTTTGGCGCGCCGCTGCTCCTTCTCTTCCTTCCTGTCGAGGGATCGCTTGACGGCTTCTTCCGCAGCGGACAGAAGGCGCAACAGTATGAGGAGAGGTATGAACGGTGCGCCGAGCACCATGCCGATCATGCTCAGTGGAGGCAGCCTGGCAGGGCGGAGACGGGGGTTGCCTGCGGCCTGGAGTACGTCGGCAGGGGGCTGCGGGATCTTGCCGATCCAGCACCAGTCTCCCGCTTCGGCCTGGATGCCGAGGCGGTCCATCGCCGCCCGCTGGGTGTCCGTGGGTGTCACGTCAAGACTCTCCTCGCCGACGCGGAACAGGATCGGTATGTCGAGAGCGTAGCTCGTATGGGACGCCATGAGGAGTGAGGGAGTCCGCAGCCGTGCTCACGCCCGCAGGATTTCACCGAGAAAAGTAAGAGAGACGCAGAGAGGTATTGCCCATGGGGGATCATATCAAGGCGGACCTCGCCGCCATAAAAAAGTGTTCACGCGATCTGACCAAGATTCACGGTGAGTTCGAGCGGCACGGAAACCCTGCGGACGAGTACGGCCAGGCGGTAGGTCATGGCGGCCTCAAAGACGCCTTCTCGGACTTCGGGGACACCTGGAAGAAGACCCGTAAGAAACTGATGAAGGAACTCGAGCAGTTGGCCGAGTTCACCCGCACCGCTGCCAAGACGTACGACGAAGTCGACCAGAAGCTGGCACAAGCCATCCGGGATGCCAAGGCGCAGAGCAAGGGGAAGAAGTGAGCAGGACGGACTCCGACTGGCCGCCTCTGTGGCATGACGACCCGACGCCGGGCGATCCGGAGGAAGTGGCCGAACTCGGGCGCAAGCTGCGCAAGATGGCCGACATGATCGACGAGCAGTCCCGGGTCATCAAGTCCCTGGCCTCGGTCGAGGGTTGGGACAGTGAGGCCGGAAAGGGCTTCCACGAGATCGCCGGTGGCACGGCCGACAAGCTGAAGAAGTCATTCGAGCGCTACGACGAAGCGGCCAAGGCCGTCGGGGAGGATGTGCGCGAAGGGAGCTCGGACGAGTTCGCCAGCGAAATGCGCCGAGCGCAACGCAAGGCGGACAAGGCGCTTGCCGACTATCGTGCGGCCAAGGCCGACCACGACCTCGCGGACGACGAGGTGAAGAAATTCACCGAGAAGTACCCCATGAACAACATTCCGGCCGCGGAGAAGGAAGAGTACGAGCGCTGGGTCAAGAAGCGCGACGAGGCCCTGCGTGACATCGGGTCTGCCCGCAAGGCGGTGAAGGACGCAAGAGAAATCTACGACGACGCGGGAGACAAGGCAGCCCGGCACATCAGGAACGTCGTGCACCATGATGCGGTCAGGGACCCGGGCGGATTCATGAACCTCCTGGCGGACTGGGCGGACATGTTGTCGAACATATCGGCCGTTCTATCCGTGCTTGCGGTGATCTGCGCCTTCGTCCCACCCCTTCAGTTCCTGGCCCCCGTCTTCGCGGCCCTTGCGGTGGTGACCAGCGCGGCTGCGCTCGCCGGCCATGCATACGACATGACAGTGCGTGGCGGGAAGGTCGACTGGATGAAGCTGGGAGCCGATGCGCTGGGAGTGTTCCCCGGACTTGGCGCCCTGAAGGGGATCAAGGCGCTCAAGGGTGTCAAGGGACTGGCAAAGCTCAAGGTGGGAGGCTCCGCCGCACTCCGCGGTGTGGGAGACAACTTCATGAACGGGATCGCCGTCAAGGGCGTCAACTGGTTTCTGGGCAAGGCAGGCCGCAGCGCGATAGAGGGCAGGAAGATCACGGGAGTGATCAAGGGGGCCGGTCTCGGCAGCGCCCTGCACAGGATGCTCAGCGGCGAGAACGGTGAGAGGACCGGTTACCAGGAGCCTGCCGCCAGTACACCCACCCCTACTCCGACACCTGCGCCGTCGCCTTCGCCCGGTCCCGCTCCGAACGTTTCGCCGAAGCCGTTCAATGCGGCCTTGGCGGCTTAAGGCTTGAAAATCCGTTCAAGGAGGACAGAAACCATGGGCGAGGACAAGCGGAACCTCGGGCCGCGGGAGTTCATCGGCCGGCGGGGGGGTGACGTGGCTACGTTGGTCGAGAGCTCGGTGATCGCTTCCGTGCCCGAGGCCAAGCGGGCCGCGGAGGAAGCTCGGCGAGAGCTTCGGTTCGACTTCCTGGACGACCGAGTGGTGCTCGAACTGCTGCGCCGGCGTCATGTCGATGAAGAGGACATGTTCAACGCAGGGTTCAAGCACGGAGTGCCGCTGGCGCTCCTCGGCTTCGGGGCCGTGACCTATTGGGCCGGCGTGGCTCAGTACTGGGAGACCGCAGCAGCCCGCAACGCCTACCTGGCGGTCGCCGGAGCCGTCCTGGCGCTTGAGGTCTTCTTCTTCGTGCGAAGCGCGATTTCACAATGGGGCGATCCGGCCCGGCAGAACCTGCGGGCCCGGGCGGTGGCGTACCGGAAGATCGCCCACATCGCCCGAGGGGGAGGGGCGGACATCCCCGCCCACTATCCGCACTACGGGCCCTACCCCTTCGCGGCGACATTCCGTCCCGAGGTGGACGACCGCGAGAAGTCCGAGAGCGAAGGCGCAGATGACCACGGACACCGTTGAGGAAGCCCGGCGCAGCCTCGAGGGAAGCGACGGCATAGAGGTCCGCTGGATCATGCCGGAGGGCTTCCTCGAGCTGCCCTTCGAGGCGGACGACCTGGATGAACTGGCCGAGCAGCTGATCGAGTTGGCCAAGCAGGCGTTGCCCGGCGCCGACGAGGAAGTGCAGGTGCAGTACGCCGCGATGTGTGTGGCGCACTACGACGAGTTCATCGAAGCGGGCGTACAGTACGCGGGCTTCGTCACCACGGAGGTTGACGGTGTCCGCTGCACGGCCACCGTGAACGTCAGCCTCCTGGACCTCGACGAGCGAGCCGGCGCCAATCCGGCGGGCTTCATCGCGACCACGATGCGGCACCTGGAGCTCGGAGAGATCGGCGATGTGCAGCTGCCCTGCGGCCCGGCCGTGACATGCGTCGGCAACCGGTCATCCAGCATCGACGGCAGTCTGACCCAGTCGGGCCGGGACGAACCGATCTGGACGTCGTTCATACAGGTCCAGATACCCCTGAACAACGGGACCGTGCTCGTACTGGAGATGGGCACGCCGACCGTAGAAGGGTGGGACGTCTTCTCTGCCATGTTCGCCGGCATCGTGAAGAGCGTCCGCTTCTTCGACACGGACGGAGCTCCGCTGGTGATGCCGGGGTGAAGGAAGCGGCAGCAGGCGATACCCCGCCGACGATGGAGGCGCCCAGGGACTACGAACTGCTGGTGCCGCGCGAGTGGTTCCGGGTCGACCTCATGCGGGACCGCTGGCGCTCCCAACTGAAGACGTTCGTCGACCGCCAGTCGGAAGGTCGGAACGTCTCCGCGGAACTCAAGCGGGACGTATGGACCGCCTTGCGCAACACCGCGGAGGCCGGGCGGGCGCGCGGGGCCATGGAGTTCTTCCTCCTGACGATCTCCCGGGACGGCGGCCTCCCCGCCTCGCTCCTGGTGTCCCTGGTGCCGCTGGGCGATACCCCCGCCGACCCGGAGAAGTACGCGGCGTGGCTCGAACTGCGAGAGCCAGAAGGTGCGGGGCGGCGACACGTGTCGGTGGTGGAGCTGACGGCGGGGCCGGCTGTCCGCGTCCTCGGTGCCACGACGCTGAACGTCCACGTCCTGATGCCCGGCGGGGTCGGCTACCTGACACTCTCCTTCTCGTCTCCGGTCATGGGGATGGCCGGTCCGATGGAGCGTTTGTGCGACGCGATCGCGGGGTCGTTGCGGTGGGTGGAGTGACGTAAGGGGCCGCCCGCAGACTTCGGGAGGACGCCGGGGCGCGACCGCTTTGGAATCGCCGGAGTGAGTCTCTGCCTGGTGGTCGGCGCGGGCGTGGTCCTGCTGCTCATGGGCCTGTGGAAGCGGTTCGTCGCGGGACCGTCCCGACGCCCGTGGAGCTGTCCGCAGGACCTGGGGCATTCGGTGGAGTCCTCGGTGCTGTCACCGCGCCAGGGGCGGCGGAGGGCTGCGCCGCGCCCCCGGCGTCTCGGGTGGGATCCGCCTGGCACGCGGAGGTCATGAGGACTTCCAGGTATCGGCTTCCTCATCCGGGCTGATCCGGATGGTGCGGGCGAATTCGTCGACATCGTCGAGAGCCCGGAGGATCCTGCCGGCGTCGGGATCGGCCAGGATGATCAGGACGTCCGCGGCTTCCTCGCCCTTCTCGTAGCGCCAGGCGTAACGGAGTCCGACGTGCACCTCGTTGCTGTCGTCGTCCTGGTAGTAGCGCAGCACCCGCAAGCCGGCTCCCAGGTGCGGAGAGTCGAAGTCCTCGACGATGGGGGGCTCCACGGTGTAACTCGCATCGGCATGGGTGAGCTCCCGCAATGCCGTTTCCCGGTCTTCGCCCTCCTCGATCTGCACCAGATCGACATACGCCGGAAGCGGGATCTCCCGAGGGTGCGGGAGATGGAGGAAGACCTCGAAGTCCGGAAAGGCCGCGGGGGCCCTGAGGGCGTACATCAACAGGATGTTGGTCAGCAGGTCGACTTCGCCCGGCTCTGGCTTCTCCGACGCAAAATCCGCCCAGAGGCCCTCGGCGAAGTAGCGTGCCCACGCTTCAGGCGTCTGTGCCTCCTCGACGTCCTCAAGGCCAGGCTCCGGCCACATGAGCGGGATGCGGATCCAGGGGGCCAGATCCATGGCGTGCTTGACGTTGAGCCAGCTCACTCATAACTCCATCTGAACGTGCCGACCACCGCGTCGAACAACTCGACCAGTACGCCGGTGAACTCACTTTCCAGATCGCCGTCACCTGGTGTGGAGAAGTTGATGCTGATCCAGCGACCGGGACCGTCGGCCACGGGGAGCACATACTCGACCCGCCGCGTCGGCAGGGCGGTCTGCCGTACGGCTTCGGGGGCGGAACTCAGCTCCTCCTCGGCAGGGGCGGAACGGTAGGCGCGGCGGAGCGCGGGAGCCCCTGCCACCTCGACCTCCGTCGCCGTTCCGTCGGGGACGCCTTCGTCGGCAAGTTGAGCGATCACTGCCTGTGGAGGAACCGCATGGTCTTGACCGATCGGCATCTCGGCAACGATGAAAGAGGCCATCAGGAAGATCCCCCCGCGTGGGAGCACCGGAAGGTAGAGGTCAAGGCCGCCGTTTCTCCTGGCTGCGCGGGCCTGCTTCTCCATCTGGCGACGCATGTCCAGTCGGAAGCGCATCGCCTCGTCCCGGGGAATGCCTTCCGGGACTTGCCCCATGTGTGAGAAGAGGACATTCTCGAGCGCTTCCTTGGTGCCCTCGCGCAGGGGGATGCGCACCCAACCGGGCGGCAGGACGAGCTCATAGCCGCGGGGAGCGGCCAGCTTGACGGGGGATGGCTGTTGCTCCAGATCGGACGTACTCACGCGCCTGCCTGCTTCTTGAGCTGCCGGTCGGCCACCAGGATCGTGAGGGAGGAGAGTACCGAGATCACGGCCAGCCAGCTGTAGCCGAGGGCCCCGATGATGTTCCAGATCAAGTACATGGCGGCAACGATTTTGATCGTCTGGGAGAAGTTGGAACCCATCCGAGGGTTGCGGATGAGGTCTCGGCTCCTGAAGAACAGGATCAGCATCAGTATGGGCGCAATCATCAACGGCCATGCCGCATAATCGTAGGTGAGCCATTCCATTCCGCCGTACTTGCTACCGAGGTCCTGGAAGGCGAAACAGAGAATAGGTACCAGTGTGCACGCAGCAAGGAATCTCATGGCCCGCGATTCCTGAGGGCTCTTCGCCGGAACTGTCGCCACGATCTCTACTCCTCTAGTCCTTGTTTTGGGTTTCGCCACACCCGGCTCATGTCAGCAGATTCTAACTTCTGAGTCGTGGTCACCAGCGGCTCCCGACTTCACGCGTCAGAACGTCTTTGGCGTCACCGTACTGGTTCGCATAGGGGCCCTTTTCTCCGAGTTTGTCACCTACGTCCACCGTGGTGGCAGCGCCATAGTTCAGCTTGAACTTCAGCGCAGCCTTGTCCATCGCATTGGCAGCCTTCACCACATCGGGATTCCCGCCGAACTCGGCCCGCATCGCCTTGGCGAACTTGGAGGCGCTGGCGACCTCCCCCTCGCCGCTCAGCAGGCGGTCCAGCCGGGTCGTGCCGGGTCGCGTTTCCTTCGCCCCGATCTGGCGCAGCGCATCCTTCGCGCGCACTGCTTTCGCGCCGCGGGCCGAGTCGGCACCGTATCGCATGACGTTCTTGTCGAGCAGCTTGCGCAGATTCGCATAGCGCTGGAACCGCCCCGCCCTACTGGCGGTCTTGAGTGTCGTCGCTGCCGCCTTCACACCCTTCATCGCGATGCTGCCGAATCCCAGCGTCGCCAGCGCGAAGACGTCCATGGCGACGTCCGCCCAGTTCCCGTCACCGGAGAGGGCCAGCAACGTGTGCCCGACGCCGACAAGTGCCGTGAGGCTTAGGGTGGTTACCGTGATGAGAGTCGCCAGCCAGCCGACCGGTGTGAAGAGGAGGGCGATGACCCCGATGATGGTCGCGGCCCAACTCAGTACTTCGATGACGCTCTTGATGGTATCCGCGTGCTCGTGCACCCAGTCCTTGAAGTTCTCCCACTTGCTGTCCTTGATGACATCCGAGATGTCAGCGCCGATGTTCTTGGCGTAGTACTGGGCACGGGAGTTGCGGTCGGAGATGACCTGGTTGAGCTGCTTGTGGTACGACGCCAGGTGGCTGTTGGGATCGGGCTCCTCCGACGACTTGTTGTCGCCGTCTTTGCCGTCCTTCTTGGCCTCGGCCTCCTTCTTCTTCACCTCGGCAGCGTGTTCCTCGTCAGCCTGCTTCGCGGCTCGGAGGACGCCGTCGGCCCGCTCCTGGAAGCCCTCCAGCTCGTTGGCCCAACTGCCGAGGTCGCCCACCACGCGTTCGTAACGACCCGCTGTCTCGCGGAAGCGCTTCTCGAGGTCGCCGGACTTCTCGCGGATCTTGTCGGCGTACTTGCCCTGCAGGGCGTCGCCGTCAGCGGCCTTGCGTAGGATGCCGGCCTGGTCGCGGAGGGTCGAGGCGAGGTCCTTCATTCTGCGGACCTCGTCTCGGATGTCCTCCGGATCGCCGGGGATCGGGTCCTTCTCCGCCAGCGGATGCCAGTCGACCGGTCGGCGTTTTCCCTTACCTGTGCCCATCGGTCAGTTTCCCCCGTTCTGGCTGTGCTTTTTCTCGCTCGCCTTCTTGAGGTCGAGGTCCAGCTTTTCGAAGCTCTTGAGTGAGGTCTCTACCTGCTTGCCCAAGTCCTCGACGTTTTCGAGGAGTTCACGTCGATAGTTGTCCCAGTTGCTGACGAACTCGTCCATCTTTCCGGAGATGCTCTCATGGCCCCAGATGTCATGAATGTCGGAACGATGCTTATCGATGCCTTTGAGGGCTCTTTTGATGTCTTTGAGATTTGTCTTCGAAGACTCCAGAAGTTTGTAGTCGACCACCAGGCGGTCGTGCTCCCCCATGGGTCCCTCCATCTGTACGTGCGTCGTCAAAAATACTCTTGTGCGGGTTCAACCCGCTGGCACGGTCACCGCAAACGCCTCCCCGCTCGTCAGGGCGCAGTCCCTGGGCCTTGCTCGTGAATGTGGGCACCCAATGATGTGCGGGGCCGGATCGGGCAGCACCGCCGCCGGTCACGGCCGACACCGGTCGTCGCAGGTCCGTGACCTGCCAGTGGCGGACCGCGCCTGTAACCGGTCAGCGGTCGGCGGTCGTGCACGCCCAGGCGGTGGCGCCGAGCGTCTGGCCGAACGGTCCGTGGCGTGAGCCGTAACGGAGAGCCTGTGGCGGACGCGGCGGCGGGCGGAACTGCAGACGGCGTATCAAGTGACTCACCCCGAGAGCGAGAACGGTGTGCCAGGTACGCCGACGGTATCTGTTGGGTTCCGCGGTCTGTCGGGCAGAGCCTCTCGGTGAAGGGGGTGATTCCTGTGCTCGCGGGTGGAGTTGGGGGTGTGCATAGGCGGCGCGTCATCTTCTTCGAGACGTGAAGCTGGTGAAGGTTCGTAGACGCGGGCGATCCTCCATGTGAAGGGGTCTCCACATGGATCACACGACCGTACCGGTCCTGATAGGCGTTTCGGTGAACGGCTGCGCCCCATGGGATCATCCGTTGTCACGCCGACCATCTACCTCTGAGGACGAGCGCCATGCTGACTACCCGCCGGAGGGTGGCTGCGGCCTGCCTCCTTGCTGCTGTCACTTTCTCTGCGGCTGGTTGCAGCAGCGATTCGGATGACGGATCGAGTAGCGACGAGATCGCAGGAGCCGGTGGGGGAGGTAAGGGATCATCGTCGTCGTCCGCATCCGTTGCGCCGGAGGAAGGCGCGCCGACGTTCGACTTCCCGTCGGATGTCAAGGCTGCGGTCGAGAACGAGCAGACCGGAGATGCTACGAAGGACGCGATCCTGCGAGACGTGGCGTACTCGGCTCAGGCACGCCTGGAGGCCTTCGGTAAGGGCAGTGGTCGGACGGCGAACATGAACCGCTATTTTGCGGCCTCGGCCCTTACCTACTGGACCGATCGGATCGCGGCGGTCAAGGAGGACGGGCTCACCGTCAGTGGTGACTATCGATACTTTGGCTTCGAGGTCACGGACGTGACGAACGGCAGGACCACAGCGGTCCGTTACTGCGAGGACCAGAGCAAGGGGTATAGCAAGGAGATCAGCACGAAGAAGGTGCTGCGTACCCAGCCGAGCGACAAGGACTTCATCCTGTACACCCTTCAGGCCGCCAGGGACTCGCGGGGTGACTGGCAGGTACAGAAGCAGAGCTGGAAGAAGGGGGGCGCGTCGTGCGTTCAGGGGTAGGGGTACGGGCGGCTCGGCAGGATCGTCGTCCGCTTCTCCGCGCGGCCGCCGCCACGGGGCTCCTGGTGACGTTGTGCCTCGGCTCCCCTGCGTACGCGGGTGACGGCCAGGTCAGCGGTGACAGCGGCACCACTGAGACCGCCCAGCCGGGTGCCGAGTCGGGCGTCGGCACCGATGCCGGCGCCAAGTCCGGCAAGGGTTCCATCGGTGCCCACATCCGCATCAACCAGAGCACCCTGGCCTCGAGAAGCGCCACCGCGTCCGCCACCTCCGCCGATGCCAACGGGGCACCGCCCGTGTGCTGGTACGAGCCCATGTACACGCCGGAGGAGTACGAGACGTTCATCAAGGACGCCTATGGAGGCGCGGGGGAACCTGCCGCGAGTTACGCGCGTAAGCGGGGCAAGGAGAAGTACCACAAGGGCGACAAGGGCCTGTGGTGGCAGGTCCAGTTCCGCGACGACAATTTCAGCAAGGCCTGCCGTGTCACCACGGACAACTGGGAGATCTGGGTCCCGCCCGCCGACCCGCAGCCGGACCCGAACAAGGTGACCCCCGAGATGCTCTCCGAACTGGCCTTCAATTCGACCAAGTTGCCCAGTCCGCCGGTGGAGTTGCAGCCCCGCGCGGACCGGCTGCTCGTGAACCTCGGTACGCGGGTCGCGTTCAAGGGCGATCTCGACCGCGTGTGGACGACCGCCAGCCTCGACTACAAGGGTGTCCAGCTCGCCGCCACCACCGTGGCCACGCCGGTGGCGCTCAAGGTCGAAGCGGGTACCACCGACGCGGACCCGCAGAGCTGCACGTATGACCTGGTCAAGGGCAAGGGCCGCTACACGGCCGACAGTGAGGGTGTCGGCTGCAACGTCACGTATCTCCGGGCGTCCGGCAACGGTACTTACCCTTTCAAGGTGTCGATCACCTGGACGGTGACCTGGACCGACTCGGCCGACCCGGACGGTCCAGCGCGGCAACCGGGGCTGCCGGACGGGCTGTCCACGTTCGAGCAAGATGTGACGGTCAAGGAAGCCCAGGCAGTAAACCGTTCGACCGGCGGAGACCATGTCTGAGACCGCGGTGCAGGTATCGCGGTGCGGTCAAGGGGCCTGGTAGTGCTCCGACTTGGTGCGGTGGGCGGCGTTGAGCGTCGCATGTGCCGGCGGTTCGCTCGGACTCGCCTGGCTCGGGCCCGTCGTGCCGTTGCCGAGGCCAGTGGGCGGGGTGGCTCTGCTCCTCGCCTGGATCGTGCTGCCGCTCGCTGCGGCTCTCGTGCCGGTTCTGGTGCTGCGGAGGGTTCCGCGCAAGCGGCGGAAGGTCGCCTGGCAGTTCCTCTTCCCCGTTGTCGCCGGGGTTGCGCTGGGAGTGTTCGGCAGGGAGGCCGGTGACCAGGCCGCCCTGGCAGAGCGGGGCACATGGAGCGACGCCGTGGTCGTACGGAAGGACGACAGCGGGAAGACCGACTTCTGCGACCTGCGCACAGCCGACGGGCGCGAGATCTCGCCCGCGCTCTCGGAAGGCGAGGGATGCGGGGAGTGGGTGACGGCGGGCTCCAAGCTGCGGGTCCGGTATGACCCCGAAGGCGTTGCCAGGCCGGCCACCGACGAGGAGACCGGCTCTGAGGCCGGGCTCCTCGCCGTCCTGTTCGTGCTCGCGGTAGGGATGGGGACGTGGGGTGGTGTGCGGCAGAGTCGGTGGGATCGGGAGCATGTGGGGGAGTGAGCGAGTGAAGGGTACTTATCCCTGTCGAAACGGTGCTCCCCGCACCTCGCACCCTCGCTGTCCCCCTCTTCGCCAGGTCACCTGTTGACGGACTGGATCTCCTGGACGGTCACGTTCTGGTCGTTGCCGAAGGCGCCGTTCGGGAGGTCGCCGCCGGCGCCACCGGTGCCGGTCCAGTTGATTTCCCACGTGATGGTGGCCCGGAGCTTGTACGTGCCGTCGCCGGAGGAGCGGAGGTACCTGATGCCGCACGGCGGGGTCTCGTCGGCCTTGCCCTTGGCGTAGGGCTCGCCGATGGAGTCGTCGGCGTTCATGACGCACTCGCCCGAGGCCGGATAGGTCACGGCGTCCTTGGTGCCCGGCTCCAGCTTGAGGGACACCGGCCTGGCGGTGGTGGTGGCCTGGATGTTGAAGCCGGGGACGTTGAGGGCCGCGGTGGCCTGGACCTCGTCGAAGACGGCCTTGTCGAGCCAGGCCCAGGTCGGCAGGTTCACCTTGGTCGTGGCCTCGGGGGCGAGGGTGACCTTCGTGTCGGGAAGCTCCATGTGCTGGTAGGCGAGAGCGGCGAGTATCTCGGGTGAGATGGCCTCTTCGTACTGGGGTGGTGGCGCATCGCCGTTCTCCACCCAGAAGGGAAGGTCGGTGCAGGAGGACCGCTTGAGGTAGTCCGGCTCGTCGGGGTTCTCGACGCCGGCCCAGAACATTCCCTTGCCGTCGTTCTCGACGTTGTAGTCCTTGTAGCCGGGGGTGTCGCCCCAGCCGTACCCGTCCTCGTAGTGGCGCTGCGTCTCGCCGATGGCCGCCCCTGCGGTTCCGCCCATGCCGGGTGCCTTCAGCTGGCTGTCGATGTGCTTCGACATCTCCTTCTTGAAGTCCTTGGCGCCGAGGTACGGGGCGTACCAACAGGGCGGAGGCGTCCAGTTGACGTCGGAGGACGTCACGTTTCCGGCGCCGCCGCCTTTCGCTACGGATCCGGAGTACTGGATGCGGGCGGCGGCGTAGATGCCGGTTGCGCTGCTGCCGCCCGTCTCCTTCTTGTCGCTTCCCTTGCCGAAGTCCACCGGTTCCGCCGCGGCGTTGGGCGCCGTGAGGATGATGGCGCTGACCGCAAGGGCCATGGCAGCAGTGCTGTTGCCGAGGACTCTGCGATGCGAGTGACTCACCGGCACTTCTCCGCCTCAGTCTCGACCAAAACCTTGGATGCCTGCCACAGGCCGTCGCCTGTCGGGAACTTGACCATGACGATCTTGTAGTAACCGAAGTCCTTGAGGCTCGGCTTGGTCTTCAGGACCTTTCCTGTCTTGACCTCTTTGCCGTAGAACTTGCTGGTGTCTGCGCAGAAGGCGATCTCAACGGACTTGCCGTTCGGGGCGGACCGGGTGGTGGCGTCGTAGTGGCGGCGGGTGCCCTCCGCGGTCCAGCCCCCCTTGATCCACTCGTTGATCTGTACCTGCGCGTAGTGCAGCCCATCACCGGTGGAGTAAGCCGTCACGGCCGCATCCTTCGTCGTGCGCTTGTCGACGCCCCGATAGATCGCGCGGAGGTAGTTCGCGGCGTCATCCATCGCCGCAGCCTCGTTCTTGTCCTTCGGCTTGTCCCAGTCGAAGACCAGGTTCATGTCCTTCGGCAGGGACAAGTCCACGCCGTCCGGCTTGTCCCCTGCCGGTGCTCCCGAGGCGGGTGCCGACTCCTTCGGCGTCTCTGCCCCCTGACCCGCGCCGGCGATCTTGTCGTTGCCGCCGGACTTGTCGTCCCCGCTACCGCAGGCCGTCAACAGCAGTGCTGCCGTCACAGTCAACGCGACAGCAACGGGCAATGAGCGGCGCTTCACAGTGACTCCCCGTGAGAGACAGAAGTTCAGTTGGTGCCCTGACGGTACCGGTGAGGTTTCCGGTTTCACCAGCGCGAACTTCCGCGAGAACACGGGCAATGTGGGGCGTACGGGGCTCTCGGAAAGCCGGTTGTGTCCTGATCGTGCCCGGACAGGCGACGGCGTTGTGTGCCGCCGGAGTCCGGCGACATGGTGTTCAGGGGCTGCGATTCGCTAGTGCGCGCGAAGCGTGTTCAATATGTGAAGCTCCCCGTTCCATCCATACGACGACACCTCCGAAACTACAGTCGCGCTCCATGCGTAACTCCCGCAGCATCAGCGCGAATACGGCAGCCGTGGCCAATAGCGTGTTCCACGCCCAGAATGTGGAGACGGCAGCCCGCGGAGCGCGCTGGCCTTCGTACGGCAGCGCAAGCAGGAGGCCCAGGGGGACCTGGGCCGTACCCGCAACCAGCAGAGGTTCCTCGCCGCCCTCGCCCGGAAGGCCGCCACCCCGTCCACCCTCGCCGACCCGTCGAAGTCGTTCCCGACCCTGGGCGCGGGACTCGACACGCTCATCGTCGACGAAGGCACCGAACTGCCGGATCTCATGGGGCTGTTCGATGCCCTGCGGAAGGCCACGGGCGGCGGAGGACGGCGGCTCAACGTGCCCGTGGCCGACCCGGACCTGCGCACCTCCAAGGGCAGCGCGGTGAAGTGGGACGACCGCCGGGCCCGCGCCCTGTTCGACGCCCTGCGCGAGGACCGGCCGCCGGGCGGGCGGTCGGCAAGGTAGGCGGCCCGGGTGGGGGCGTTCGCTGCGACGGAAGGTGTGGCGCTTGCGAAGAGAGCCGTCAGCGCACCCAGGGCGAGGAACAGTCCGAGAACGCGGGTGTGGCTGCTGCTCGTTGTCCGTAGCCGCGCTGTGCAGGCGTTGTTCGTCGTGACAGCTCCCGCGGTCCGATCGATGTCCGCGCGGCACTCTACTCGGCCGTTCGCGAGTGCTACAGGTCGCCCGGTTGCGGCTCGGCAGGCGTCGGGCGGTTGGGGGCGGGCGTCGGTAAGAGCTCAGCCAGGAAGCGGGTGACGCGGCATGTGGCTGGAGACACCTCCGCTCGGTCCCGTCGGGCCGGAGTGCTGGAGATTCCACGTGCGCCTTGTGGACATCGGGACATCGCGCCGCCGACCTGAAGGACTGGTTGCGCGCCCACCGGGCGGAGGCCCGGGACGTCACCCTCACGAGGGCATGACCGCGCCGAGCCGCCACCCCGCTTCGTGAGTGAATCGTGCAGGCATGATGGCCGACAGGTGACGAACCGGCCGCTCGGAAGGGGCCGTTGGAGTCGGTGGCGATTCACTGGCGCACAGGTCGTGTTGGCATTCGGGGCTGGTCCCGGCCGGGTTGGGCGGGTGGGACGTTGCAGATGGATAACACGCCGCACCCTGCGGCCCGTGGGCCGGACGCGCCTTGAGGGGCTTATGTGCGGCTGATACGGTGCGATGGCTTGACACTCACCCCCAGTGCTGGCTATTCGCCCAGGTCGGGCGGGTACGTCCGGCCCGTTCCGTACTTCTCCGTGCGGGTCGACACGGGTGAAGTGTCCGAATTTGAAGCCACATGACAGACATCTTCTTGGATGTGCGGGGAGCGGTTGCGTGAAGATCCAAGAGCGTACGGGGGCGGGCGTCGGTCGATCCGCCGCTCCGGCTCAGCCGTCGGTCGGCGACCGGCTTCCCACCCCGCCTCGCGAGCGCAAACCGGCACTCGCCGCGCTCGCGGTGCTGTTGATCCTGGTGGGTGCGCTGGGCGCGACCATGCTCGTGCTCCAGGCCGGGGACCGGATCGAGGTCGTCAAGGTGACGGCGCCGATCCCCGCGGGCGGCTCGGTCAGCAAGTCGAACACGACCTCCGTCATGGTCGCCAAGGACGACAGCATCCACTACGTCGAGTGGACCCAGCTGAACGACCTGAAGAAGCTGAAAGCCGTCAACGCGATCCCCGCCGGAGTCGTCGCGGTCGGCGAGATGTTCGGCAGCGAAGCGGGGGTCGCCGCCGGAAAGGCGACCGTGGGCCTGTCCCTCAAGGCCGGCCAGTACCCGACCGGCATCAAGCAGGGCGACACCGTCGCGGCCTACCGCGTCAGCTCCGCCACCGGCTCGGGCAACAGCAACTCCTCGTCGTCGGCGTCCAGCAACTCCGTCATCGCCGACAGCGCCCGCGTCAGCTACGTCCCGGACCCGAAGGACAGCGGCGACGAAATCGTCGGCAGCACCAACCTGGCGGTGACCCTGACCGTCGACAGCGACAAGGCCGCCGACCTGGCCCAGGCCGCCTCCAACGGCGAGGTCGCTCTCGTCAAGGTCCCCGGTAACTCCGGCAACTAGAAGGCGGCACTCGACCCATGGCGCTCATCGCTCTCGCCGCCGACAAGGGTTCCCCCGGCGTCACCACCGCGGCCGTCGCGCTCTCGGCGGTCTGGCCGCGGCGTGTCCTGCTCGCCGAGGCGGACCCGGCGGGCGGTGACCTCGTCTACCGCAGTGCCGCCGCGCACGGCGGACCGCTCAACCCCAACACCGGCATGCTGTCCATCGCCGCCACCGCGCGCCGCGGCCTCGTGCCCGACCAGCTCTGGGACCACGTACAGCCGCTGAGCGGTGGGCTGGAGGTCCTCGTCGGGCTCGGGATCGCCGAACAGGCCGCCGGACTCGCCGGGTTGTGGCCCACCCTCGGGCACGCCTTCAACTCCCTCGCCGACTCCCCGCACGCCGCCGCCGACGTCATCGCCGACTGCGGCCGCATCAGCGGCGACACCCCGGCCGTGGAGATGTTCCCGCACGCCGCGCTCGTGCTGCTGGTCTCGCGCACCGAGCCCGAGGCCATCGCCCGCGTCCGTGACCGCGCCGCCGCCCTCGCGGGCAAGCTGCACGGTGGATCGCGGGGCGCCGCGAGCCTGGGTACCCCGATGATCGGTGTCGTCCTGATCGCCGACACCGGCACGGCCGGCAAGCTCGCCTCGCAGGTCAACGACATGCTCGTGCACGCCCAGACCGGCGCCCGCGTGGTCGGCACCATCGCCGACGACCCGGCCGGCGCCGACCAGCTGGCCGGCCGCAAGCGCGGCCGCCTCGACAAGTCGCTGCTGATCCGCTCGGCCCGCAAGGTCGCCGCCGACATCTACCAGCAGCACGGCGCCGCCTGGGCCGCCTCCGCCCAGGCCAACCAGGCGCCCCAGGCCCACCACGCCCCGCACGCCCCGGGCCAGATGCAGGGCCACGCGGGGGCCGGCGCATGACCGCTGTCGACCACCAGTTGGTCAAGCGGTTCCGCCAGGACGCCGGTGACCGCATCGCCGAGCAGCGCCGGCAGGACCAGGTCGCGGGCGTCACCCCGATGTCCACCGAGGACGAACGGCAGTACGCCCGGGCCGTCATAGCCCAGATCCTGGAGGAGTACGCCCGCACCGAGATCAACGCGGGCCGTACGCCGCTGGACGCCGAGACCGAGGAGCAGTACGCGGCAGCCGTGCACGCCGCGCTGTTCGGCGTCGGCCGGCTCCAGCCGCTGCTGGACAACCCCGAGGTCGAGAACATCGACATCAACGGCTGCGACCAGGTGTTCGTCGGATACGCCGACGGCCGTGAGGTGCAGGGCGACCCCGTCGCCGAGACCGACGAGGAGCTCATCGAGCTCATCCAGGTGCTCGGCGCGTACTCCGGTCTGTCCTCCCGGCCCTTCGACTCGGCCAACCCGCAGCTCGACCTGCGCCTGCCCGACGGTTCGCGTCTGTCGGCCGTCATGGACGTCACCCGGCGCCCCGCGCTGTCCATCCGCCGGGCGCGCATGGGCAAGGTGTTCATCTCCGACCTCGTCGGCAACGGCACGCTGTCGCCCGAGGTCGCCCACTTCATGGCCTGCGCGGTCCGCGCCCGCAAGAACATCATGATCGCCGGCGCCACCAACGCCGGCAAGACCACGCTCCTGCGCGCCCTCGCCAACGAGATCCCGCCGCACGAGCGCCTCATCACCGTCGAACGGGCCCTGGAGCTCGGCCTCGACACCTTCCCCGACCTGCACCCCAACGTCGTCGCCTTCGAGGAGCGCCTGCCCAACTCCGAGGGCCAGGGCACCATTTCGATGGCGGAACTGGTGCGACGCTCGCTGCGTATGAACCCCTCCCGCGTCATCGTCGGTGAGGTCCTCGGCGACGAGATCGTCACCATGCTCAACGCCATGTCGCAGGGCAACGACGGCTCCCTGTCCACGATCCACGCCAACAGCTCGCACGAGGTCTTCAACCGTATTTCCACCTACGCGCTGCAGGCCACGGAACGGCTGCCCATCGAGGCCAGCCAGATGCTGATCGCGGGCGCGGTCAACTTCGTCGTCTTCATCCAGCGGCGCAACAACTACGGCAGCGGCGGCCGCCTCCAGCGCATGGTCACCTCCGTCCGCGAGGTCAACGGCGTCGACGGACGCGTGCTGTCCAGCGAGGTGTTCGCGGAGGCCCCCGACGGCCGGATCGTCCCGCACGCCCCCATAGCCTGCCTGGAGGAACTGATGGCACACGGCTACCGGCCGACCGGGACCTGGGGGTGAGCCGGGAATGACCACGAACCTCGCGGCACTCGGCTCGCTCGGCTCCATGGGCGGCCTGTTCTCCACCACCGTCCTGTACTCGATAGGGAGCGGCGTCGCCGTCGGCGGCGGCCTCGCCCTCCTCCTCATCGCCGTACGCGGGCTGCCCGCCAAGCCCGACCACGAGAAGCAGAAGGCCGCCGAGCGGGCGAGCGAACTGATCCGCTTCGCCGGCCGGCGCGGCTCGCTCGCCGCCATCGTCGGCCTGGTCGTCCTCGTCCTCACCCGCTGGGCGGTCGCGGGCATCGCGGCCGGTGTCCTCGTCTTCTTCTGGGACCGCCTCTTCGGCGGCGCCAGTGAGGAGCGGGCCGCCATGCGCCGCGTGGAAGCCCTGGCCTCCTGGACGGAGTCCCTGCGCGACACCATCGCCGGTGCGGTGGGCCTGGAGCAGGCCATCCCGGCCTCCGCCCGCGCCGCGGCCCCCGTCCTGCGGCCCCACCTCGACGCCCTCGTCGACCGGCTGCGCGCCCGCACCCCGCTGCCCGAGGCGCTCCAGCAGCTCGCCGACGAGATCGACGACGCCTCCGCCGACATCATCGTCGCGGCCCTCATCCTCAACGCCCGCCTGCGCGGCCCGGGTCTGCGCCAAGTCCTCGGCGCCCTGGCCAAGTCGGCCCGCGAGGAGGTCGACATGCGCCAGCGGGTCATGGCCCAGCGCGCGTCGACCCGCAGGTCCGTGCAGATCGTCGTCGCGGTGTCCGTCGCCTTCGTCCTCGGGCTGTCGATCTTCAACCGGGACTTCGTCGCGCCGTACGGGACGGCCGTCGGCCAGCTCGTCCTGGCCTGCGTCTGCGGCCTGTTCGCGCTCGGCTTCTGGTGGCTGCGCAAGCTGTCCACCATCGAGACGCCCGAGCGCTTCCTCGTCCGCGACGAGGCATCCGTCCAGTTCGTCCGCCCCAGGACGCCGTCGCACGCGCAGTCCCAGCAGCGGCTGCCGCAGGAAGAGGGGGCGCGCTGATGGACCTCACGATGCCGCTCGTCGTCGGCGCCGTCATCGGCCTGGGCATCTACGCCCTCGTCCGCGCCCTCATGCCCAGCAAGCGCAGCGCCATCTCACAGGTCGCGCGGATCGACGCGATGCGGGCCCGCGGCTCGGCCTACGAGTCGGCCCGCGTGGAGCGGGAGAAGGGACGCCTGGGCGCACTGCGGGCCGAAGTAGGGCTGCGCGTCTCGGAGTTCTACCTCCAGCAGGGCTGGGAGCAGCGCTCGCTGCGCGCGGACCTGGCGGTGCTGGACCGCAGCTGGGAGAAGTTCCTGGCGACGAAGGTGCTGCTGGGCGTGGCCGGCCTGTTCTTCGGCCCGTTCCTGTTCGCCATCGTCTACACGCTGGGCTTCGGCCGCAGCCCGATCATCCCGGTCTGGCTGGCCCTGCTCTTCGGCGTGATCTTCTTCTTCCTGCCCGACCTCGAAGTACGGCGCGACGCCGCCGAGAAGCGGCGCGACCTGCGGCGTGTGATCGGCGCCTACCTCGACCTGGTGTCGATGAGCCTCGCCGGCGGACGCGGCCTGCCCGAGGCCCTGATGGCGGCGGCCGAGATCTCCGACGGCTGGGCCAACCAGCGCATCCGCAACGCCCTGTCCGACGCCCGCATCACCGGCGTCAGCCAGTGGCAGGCACTCGGCGCGCTCGGCGAGGAGATCGGCGTCGAGGAACTCAAGGACCTCTCCGCCTCGCTGGCCCTCGTCGCGGACGACGGTGCCAAGGTCCGCGAGTCCCTGGCCTCCCGCGCCGAGACCATGCGGCACCGCGAACTCGCCGAGATCGAGGGCAGTGCGGGTGAGAAGTCCCAGTCGATGCTCGTGGCACAGCTGCTGCTGTGCGCCGGGTTCCTGGTGTTCCTGATCTTTCCGGCGGCGATGCGGGTGTTCCAGGTGCAGTGAGCCGTGCGTGAGCCTTGCAGCGACCTTCACAACTCCAGAACCTCCGTGAACCGATTTCGAAAGGACAAGACGTCATGAACGGACGCACCTTCCACACCGGCATCCCCGCCGTGGACTTCCTCGTCACCTTCCTCCAGGCCCGCACCGAGCGGGCCCGCTCCGGCGAGCTGGACCGCGGTGCCTCCGCGGTCGAGTGGGTCATCATCTCCGCGGTCGTCGTGGCGATCGTCGGTGTCGTGGCCGCCATCATCAACGCCGCGCTCAGCGAGGGCGCCAACAAGGTCGGCGACTGCATCAAGGGTGCGGACGCGGGCAAGACCTGCTGATCCTCCGAGAAACAGCCGCAAGGACAACGGGGTTCACGGGGATGCCGGCAGACGTGAGCAGACGGGTACGCCGCTGGGTGCGGGCCGCACGGAAACGGGCGGCCACCCGTGGCGACTCAGGCATGACCGCGATCGAGTTCGTGCTGCTCACCCCGGTCCTCTTCTTCATGATCTTCGCGACCGTGCAGTTCGCCCTGTACTTCTTCGCGGACCACGTCGCCCAGGCGGCGGCCCAGGCCGGGGCCCGCAAGGCCCGCGCCACGGCCGACGAACAGCCGGGCGCGTGGCGGGGCGAGGCGCGGGACGTGGTGGACAGCTACATCCAGCAGTTGGGCCCGCAGCTGGTGCTGTCGCCGGACGTGACGATGCTGCAGCCGGCGCAGAACACGGTGGGCGTGGAGATCACGGCCCGGGTACCGACGGTGTTTCCCGGGCTGGACCTGACGGTGCACGCGCAGTCGGCGGGGCCGGTCGAGCGGTTCGTGCAGGACGAGGGGAACTGAATGTCCGTCCCGTCCCTTCCCGAGGTCCGCCGGTGCGCGGACGACAGCGGCCTGTCCACCGTCGAGGTCGTGATCCTCGCGCCGGTGATGATCCTCTTCATCCTGGTCCTGGTGGCCTTCGGTCAGCTCGTGGACGGCCGCGGAGCACTCGACGGAGCGGCCCGGGACGCGGCCCGCGCGGGGTCGATCCAGAAGGACCACGCCTCGGCCATGGCCGAGGCCAGGAAGGCCGCCGAGGCGAACCTGGCGGATGTCTGCTCGGGCCCCGTGACCGTCACGCAGACCAGCCAGGGCTTCGAACCGGACACCATCTTCACGGTCGAGGTGAGCTGCCAGGTGCGGGGTCTCGCCATGCTCGGCCTCGACGTCCCGACGACCCTGTCGGCGAGCTTCAGCTCCCCGCTCGACCCGTTCCGGAGGTCGGTGTGAGACGCCTTCGGTCCTTCGGGCCGGTTTGGTGGGCGGCCCGTGCCGCGCGTCTGGACGACCGCGGCTCCGGCGCCGGCGCGGTCATCATCTTCACGCTCGTCTTCCTCTCCCTCTCCGCGTTCGTCATCGACGGCGGCCTGTCCATCTCCAAGCGGGAACGCGCCGCCGACATCGCCGAACAGGCGGCTCGTTACGCGGCCCAGGACATCGACCGCGACGCCCTCTACGAGAACGAGGGTGGCCCGGCGCCGATCAACTTCGAGAACTGCGACGCCCGCGTGAAGGCCTTCGCCCGCGAGATGGACATGACGGGCGCGGACATCGGCGCGACCCACTGCGTGGCGGCGAACGCCGAGCAGGTACAGGTCGAGGTCCAGCTCACGTACTCCCCGGTCTTCACCGGCATGTTCTACGGCGGCGACGTGGTGGTCCACGGCGAAGCGGTGGCGCAGAACGAGGTCGGCTGAGCCGGTCCGGAACATTCAGCGAATCTGCACACCGTTCACCGTGAGGTCGGGACGGCGTGGGGCAGAAACCGAGGCCGGCTCATTTCCCGCCCGGTGGAACGCACTTCCGCCCCGGGAAGTGGCAGAAAGTGTGAAGAGGGCGGGGCCTCGGGTGGCCAAATGGTCACATTCATGAATGCGCGCCCGGAAATCCACGCACATTCATATCCACAGACCGGGCACGGACTGGCCGCCGCTTCTTCCGACGTGCTTTGATCGGTCGCGCTCGAGCACTTCGAATTGTTGAACGAAGGGAACCGCCTCCCATGGCCTTCACCCCGCAGATCCAGACCGCCCAGATGTCCGACGCCGAGCTGGACTCCATCGCCGGCGGCCAGGCGGGCGGTGTTGCCGCGGGTGCCGGCGCCGCCGCCGGTCTCTACGTCGAGACCACGGCCGCCGGCCTCACCGCCGCCGGCGGCGGCGGCCTGGGCCTCGCCGTCTCGCCGCAGGGCATTGCGGCGGACCTGCACCTCAACGCGGCCGTCGCTTCCTGACGCACGCGCAGGAAAGGGCCCCGGGATCCCAGGATCCGGGGCCCTTTCACGTCTCTCGGCGGCGGTTCTACTTCCCCCCGTCATCCCCCTTACCGCCCTTACCGCCCGTGCCGCCCTTTCCGCCCCGCTTGTCCTCGGTCTTCATGGCGTCGTTCACCTTCTTGGCGAGTTCGTCATCCAGCTTCTTGAACTCGCGCACGACGGCATCGGACATACTCGCCAGCGCATCGAGCTGCTGCGTTATGTCCTCGCGTCCGTCTTCCCAGTTGGACTCGAAATCGCCGAGCGCGTCATTGACGCTGCCGTCGCCGATGTCGTCCTTGTACGACTCGAAGAGCTTCTTGGTGTGATTCAGACGCGTCTTGATGGACCGCAGCCGACGCCCGTAGCTCTCCAGCTCGGTCAGCGGGAGCGCGAGGTCGCTCTTGCCCTTGCCCATTCGGATTCCCCCAGCAGGTCGGACGGTCAGACGAAGCGGAAGGTACTCGTCACAGCGTCGAAGATGTCATGGAAGGCATCGGCCAGGTCCAGCACGGGGCTGGCTCCGGAGATGAGTACGACCTGGTCGGTGGTCCCCGGCACGGGCACGTACGTCTGGGTCAGCACCATTCGCAGGGTTCGGGTGTCGCCCTCGGTGACGGGCACGTCCTCCACGCCGTACGTGCGGGCGGCGGGGCCCACCTCCGGAATCTCGACGGTGGTCACCGTGCGCCAGGCGTCGCCTTCGCGGCGGGGCGTGATGGTGCGCAAGCTCTCGGCGATGGCCCTGGGTTCCGTGGACAGGGCCACGCCCTGCTTGTTCTTCGCCCCGAGAACGGAGACGGTCACGGTCGCGGAGAGCGGGATACCGTCGAAGTTCTCGGCCATGCAGCCCATGTACAACGCGCCGGAATCGTGCGCGTCCTTGGCCATCTTGCGGAGCATGGAGTTCATGTCAGCCCGAAAGGGAGCGAGCTCGGGAGTCTCCCTGACCCGATCGTCCACAAGGGTCCTGATCGTGGTGTCACGACCTTCAGGACGGATGTCGAACTCCCACCAGGACTCCGGAACCGCCAGCGAGAAACTGGGCATCGATGCAACCTGTCTCTTCCGGTCCACTTCAGTCACATGCTGATCCCGAGGTCGTTTCTTGCGATGTCGACCAGCCTGCTCTCCGGCACTGCGGGCGCCTTGTGTTCCAGAGCCCTGATGTGCTTGACGAACTCGTCGGGCAGAGCAAGGTGATACTTGGCCACGTAGTAGGGGAGATCTTCACGCCAGAGCCACGTGCCGTCTGTGTACAGGGAGCCGATGCCGGTTATTTCGGGTGCGTTCGGATCCAGGACATCCGGGCCCGCGCTCATTTCACTCCAGAGCCCTGTGCCATTTCTGAGGTAGCCGAGGATGCTGTTTTCGTCCGGCTCGCCCGAGGGCCTGACCGCATCCTTGATCGAACCGGTCTCCGTCAGCCCCCAGCCGGGAGAGAGCTCAGAGAAAAACCCTACGGGGCGAATCATTGGAACTCCTTCTTGTGCCGCCGACTTCAGGCCATGGGAAGAAAAGTGAGCCACACACCCTCGTCCCTGATGTGCGGTGTGAAAGGGCCCTCGCCGAAGCTGGGCACACCGACTGCGTTGGTAGGAGCCTTGACGGGGACCCCCAGGGAGTTCGCCATGTCCTGGATCACATGCGGCTGCGCAGCTCCGGAATGGCAGGTGAGCATCCTGATCGGCTCACCGTTGTAGCCCGGTATTCGGTTGATTGTATCAAGGACGTGATTCGGGTTGACTGTGTGGCCACCCGCCCGCAGGCCCGCCCGATTCGCCTCGCCCGCGAGCATGCGGCCGTCCCTGGTTCCGTGAATAATGACGTCCTGATAGCCGGGAAGCCGCTCGGCGACATCAAAGTTCCTGAGGGTGGCGGGATCGTACCCGATGGCAGTCGCCCCCTCCTTGTGGTACACGGGAATGTCGGATGGGAGCGCGTCGTCCGCCGTCCTGGTAGGGGGACTCACGTGAGGGGAGTCGGCCTTCCACCAACGGCTCTTTCCCATCATGCTGAACGTCAGGTATCGGACATCTTTCAGGGCGCGGACGCTGTTGCCGAGATTCTTCAATCCGCCGCCGATGCCACCCATGAAGCCGGCGCCGAGTGCCTTCAGGCCTCCGGCCTTCCACAGTTTCCCGAGCTTGGCGAGACTTGTGAAGCCCTTTGTGGCAGGTATGCAGTCCAAGGCCGCCCATAGGAGATCACCTCAGCCCGCTTGACCTTTGAGGACTCTTCTCAACGTGTCGGCGAGCACCACCAGAGCCGCCGCGAAGACGAGCCAGCCGAGCGGGCCGCCGATGATCATCACGATGATGCCGACGACCGTCACGACCCATTTGCAGACCGTGACGATCTCGTCCCAGTGGTCGGTGACCCAGTCGCCGATCTCCTCCCACCAGTGACGGTTGGGGATCCCGGCGTCGGACGCCTCCTCCAGCTTCGTGACCGTCCGACGGGCGGCCTCCTCGCGCATCCGCCGCGCCTGTCCGGCGAGCTTCTTGGCTGCGTCGAGGGCACTTTGGGCGGCCTGCACGTCCTGTTCGGCCGCGCTCTGGCGGGCCCTGGCGTGCTGCGCGTTGCGGGTGGCCCGGCGGACCTCGGACTCGTCCGGCTTCGGGACGTCCTTGCCGCCGCTCTTCGACGGGTCGTACGAGTCGGTCTTCTCGGTCGCTGTCCTGACCCAGTCATTGGCACCGGACAGGGCCGTCTGCGCCGTGGTGAGTTCCGCGCGTGCCTTCCGGCCGTCCCGCAGCGCCTTGTCGGCCTTGTCCTGCGCGGTCTCCAGGTCGGGCCAGAAGGAGGCCAGGGCGTCGCCGGCCAGGTCATAGGACTTCTTCAGCTTCCGCAGCTTCTTCGGTGCGTCCGCGAACTCCTCCGCGAACACATCCGCCGTCTTGCCCGCCCAGGAGAGGATCTCGTCCTCTGTGGCGATGCCCTTCAGATCGCGCAGTGCGTCGGTGACATCGTCGGCGAAGTCGTGCAGCGTTCCTGCGAGTTTGCGGACGCGCTGGGGATCGCCCGGGGTGGGGTCCCCGTCCAGGTCGAGTATGTGCCAGTCGGTCGGCCTGTGTGACACGCGTGTTCCCCCGTAACACCCGCAACGTCCGTATGAGAGCGGAGGTCGAATTTATCGCACGTCAGGTCGAGCCGAACGAGTAGCTCGTCAGTTGGGTGACCGACTACGGCGCCGCCCACCGGCGTCACCCTCAGAAGCCACCCCTCTCCGACTGGGCGGACACTGCCTGCCACACACCCTGGGCGTTCTTGCCCATGGAGATCACGTAGAGGGCCTCGGGGTCCGTGCCCGGGCTTCCCCGTATCTCGCCGGTCCCGCGGTTCCTCGTGGAGTGAAGACGGGCTCGTACCAGCACGACGGCTGCTTCCAGTTGACGTCCGTCGACGCGAGCGTGCCCTGCTATCCGCCGGTCGGGCCGCTCGTCTGGGTGACCCTGATCCGGGAGTGCTGGGCGGAGGCGGTCAGTTGACCGCCGTCGTCGGCGCCGCCTCGCACACCGCTTCCCATGCCTCCGAACGCACCGGCCGGAGACGAGCTCAGAAGTGCCACGACCAGTGACGTGGCGATCAGGGGTATCGCTCGGTGCGACGCCCTCACCTGGAGCACTTCCCTCGTTCACCCCGCACCGAGGTGTTCTGCCACACGCCCTGCTCGCTCTTCATCAGGGAGAGCGAGCAGCGCACGTAGGGGTTTGTGCCCGCCGGGTTCCCCTCGACCTTGCTGGTCTCGCGGTTCTTGGTCTTCGCGTCGGTCTCGTCCGTGCAATAGGTGAGGGCCGCACCCCTGCCGTTCTCGGCCATGACGACCTCGGGGTCGAGGGCGGGCAGCTTGCCGATGCCGGTGAGGTCCTTGTCCGTGTAGGACTTGATCCACTGCTTGGTCTGCCGCCGGACGCCCTCGGCGTCGTAGAAGGCGACGGCTTCACTGTCCGGGTCGTCGGCGATGATCGCCGCGTAGCCGGCCCGGACTTCTTCCTTCGCGTCGTTCAGCACCGCCTGCCCGACCGGATCACTGCTCGTCCAGTTCTCGAAGGTCAGCTGGAAGCTGCTCGGGAGCTTGATCACCGGGCGCTTGACGTCGGCCCCCGCGGAGGGCGAAGTCGGTGCCGACGGGCTGCTGGAGCTGTTGCCCGCGCCCTTGATGTCGTCCGACGGCGAGTCGCCGCCCCCGCCGCAGGCGGTCAGAAGCAGTGCCGCCGTCGTGGCGAACGCTGCGGCAGTGGTGGTCAGTGCGCGGCGGGCCACAGCTGATTTCCCTCGGTCACTCAGCGGTTGATCGACTGGATTTCCTGGACGTTCATGTCCTGGGTGGTCTCGAAGGTGCCGTCGGGCAGGTCGCCGTCGGTGCCGTCGGAGCCTTCCCAGGTGATCTGCCAGGTGACGCTGGCAGAGAGCTGGTAGGGGGTGCCGTCGGTCGCGCGGAGGTAGCGGATGCCGCACGGGGGCGTCCTGTCGGCGTTGCCCTTGGTGTACGGGGTGCCGATGGAGCCGTCGTCGTCGATCTCGCAGTCGCCGGAGGCGGGGAAGACCTCGGCGTCCTCGGTGCCGGGGTCCAGGTGCAGGGCGACCGGCTTGGCCGTGGTCTCCGCCCACAGACCCGTGTTCGGCAACGCGGCCCGGACCTTGACGTCCTTGAAGGTGCCTTTGTCGAGCCAGACCCAGGTCGGAAGGTTCACCGTGGACTTCGCGGCCGGCTTCAGTTCGACCTCGGTGTCCGGGACCTTGACCTTGTTGTAGGCGTACTCGGCGAGTGTCTGCGGGGTGGGGAAGTTCGGGTCGTTCGGGACCTCGCCCGCATCCACCCAGAACATGATGCGCCCGCAGTCCCAGGACCTCTCGTCACTGGGGTTGGGGGCGACGCCACGCCAGAAGTAGCCGTCCTTGCCGAGGTTGTAGTCCTTGTAGCCCTCGGCGACGCTGTTCTCGGGCGAGTGCAGATCGAAGTTGTCCGCCGGCTTGCCGTCCCGGTAGTGGTCGGTCCACAGGCCCTTGCCGATCCAGGATTCGTGGATGCCGACGTCTCCGCCGCCGTCCGTGTCCACGAACTTCTTGAGTTGCCCGGCGGTGAAGGCCGGTTCGTACCAGCAGGCGGGTGGTTTCCAGTCGGCGTCGACGGTACCGAGGTTGCCCTTCTTGCCGCCTCCGTCCCCACCGCTCGGGTAGGTCACCCGGATGTTGGAGACGGACGCCGACAGGGTTCCGTCCTTGCTCGTGTTTCCTGTCGCGTCGTCCCCGCTGGACGGCTTCTTGTCGTTTCCCACGCCGATGGCATGAGCCGACGTGGTGGAGAGAACGACCGTCAGGGCCGTGGCGGTGAGGCTGCTCAGGATCCGGTTGTGCCGGGGCATCAGGAGCAACCGCCCCTGTCGGAGTTCGTGGACACGGTCTGCCACACGCCCTGCTCGTTCTTCTGCATCGTGACGACGTAGGCGACATGGGGGTCGGTCCCCGAGGGAGTTCCGGTGACCTCGCCCGACTTGCGGTTCCTGGTCTGCGCCTTGCTCTCGTCCGTGCAGTACCTGAGCTGGGCCTTGGTCTTCTCCGCGAAGAGGGTGGCCTCGGGATCGAAGACGGGGAGCTCGCCGATGACGGTGACGTTCTTGCCCGTGTAGGACTTGATCCACTCACGGTCCGCGGAGAGCCCGGCCTTCGTGTCGTAGAAGGCGAGGGCGTCACCGCCGTCGGGCTCGTTCGCGATGATCGCCGCGTAGCCGGCTCGGAGCTGTTCCTTGCCGTCGTCGAGTACGGCCTGCTTGTCCGGGTCGCTGCTCGTCCAGTTCTCGAAGGTCAACCGGAAGCTGCTCGGGAGGGTGACCTCGGGGCGCTTGACGCCGGACGGCGTCGATGCGGAGGCCGAAGCCGACGGACCCGACCCCGCGTCCGCTCCCTTGATGTCGTCCGACGACGTGTCGTCGCCCCCGCCACACGCAGTGAGCAGAAGTGCCGCCGTCGTGGCGAGCACGGCGGCTGTGGTGGTCAGTGCGCGGCGGGCCACGGCTTCTCCCCCGAAGTTCGGTGTGTGCAACAGAGAACGAAGCTATCAGTGGCCCGTGGTGCCCCCTGAACGACCTTGAGGGGTTGTGTGGGGAACGTGACGAGCCTGCGTGGCAGTTGCGAAGGAGGAGCTCCCGATCGACCGGTCGCAGCAGCAAGCGCTCCCGGCTGCAGGGGCAAATCGGACGCCAACGAGGATCCGTCGATCCGCCCTTCGACGACCCCGATAAGAGTCCATAAGATCTCTGTAGGCTCAGCACACCCCTCACGTCACAGCTCGGGCTCACCTCACTCGACTCACTCCACACTCGACCCCAGGACACCCGCCATGCCGCGACGCCGCACCTCAAGCTCGTCAAGCTCGACGGGAAGTACGTCGGGAAGTACGACGGGGACCACGGCCGCCCCGCGGAACCGGACCCCGCAGCCCGTGCGGATCCGCAGGCGGTCGTTCGGGGACTTCGTGAAGGCGTTCTTCGCCTTCGTCGCCCTGGCCGTGCTGCTCGTCGGTGTGCCGGGCGCGCTGGCCACGCAGATCGGGTGGCCGCTGCCGGACGGGGTGCCCAGTTTCGACTGGCTGCAGCAAGAGATCACCGTTCACACGTTCCTGAACATCCTCACCGTCATCGTGTGGCTGGCGTGGGCGCAGTTCACGGCGTGCGTGCTCGTGGAGATGAAGGCCGCGCTGTCGGGCGTCGGCGTGCCGGGCCGGGTGCCGGGTGCGGGGCCGAGTCAGTTGCTGGCGCGCCAGCTCGTCGCCGCGCTGCTGCTCGTCGGCGCGACCGCCGCCAGCTTCACGCCCGGCCTGTCGCAGCTCGGGAACAGCTACGACGCCAACCAGAAGCCGACCGTCGCGGCCGCCCAGGCCACCCCGGGCATCTTCGCCCAGCAGCAGGAGCAGGCCTCCGGCGCCGCCGCGGCCCTCGCCGAGCAGGCCTCGCACGCCGCCGCCCACTCCGACGCCGGCGGCAGCACCGCCAAGCAGGGCGACACGAAGTACTACCGGATCCAGCCGCCCGAGGGGCGTCACCACGACTCCCTCTGGGAGATAGCCCAACGCCACCTCGGTGACGGGCGCCGCTACAAGGAGATCTTCGAGCTCAACAAGGACCGCGTGCAGCCGGACGGGTCCAAGCTCTCCGAGGCCAGCCTCATCCGGCCCGGCTGGATCATGGAGATGCCGGGCGACGCCCGCGGCGGCGACCTCGTGGAGATGCCCGACGAGGCGCCCAACGTCCCGCCGGACGTGCAACAGCAGATCGGCGACTATGCCCAGACCGGCGACCACGCCCAGGGCGGAGGCGGCTCCGGCGCTGGGGGCGGAGGCGGCTCCGGTGCCCAGGGCGGCGGACACGAGCACGCCGGTGGCGGCGCCACCCAGGTGTCCGTCCCCGGCCAGCAGCGGCCCGCCCACGACACCGGCCACCAGCAGGCCACCGCCGTCGGCGCCGAGTCCGACAGCTCCTTCGGCCTCCCCGAAGCCCTCCTCACCGCTCCCCTCCTCGCCGCCGGTCTCCTCGGCGCCCTGGGGCGGCGGCGCCGACAGGCGCTGTGGCAGTCGGCCTTCGGGGCCGTCGGCGGGCGGCGCGGCATGGAGCCGCCCACGCCGAGCGGTGACGCGCAGGACGTCCAGGACGCGCTGCTCGTCGGCGCCGACCCCGAGGGCGTACGGCTGCTCGACCGCGGCCTGCGCTCTCTCGCCGCCTCCCTCGCCGAGGAGTCGCGCGCGCTGCCGGTCGTCTACGCGGCCTGGCTCAGCAACGGCGACCTGCATCTCCAGCTCGCCCAGCCCGCCGGGAAGCCCCCGGCCCCCTGGCAGCAGGGCCAGGACCAGACGTTCTGGATGCTGTCCCGGACCGACGCCGAGCGCTACGAGGACGTCGCCACCGCCGCGCCCTACCCGGGTCTCGTCAGCCTCGGCACGATGGGCGACTCGCGGCTGCTGCTCAACCTGGAGGCCGTGCCCGGCATCGTGTCGCTGAGCGGCCGGGAGGCCGACCGGGCCGCCGTCTTCGCGTCCGTCGCCGCCGAGTTGGCGACCAACGGCTGGTCCGACCGCATGACCATCACGCTCGTCGGGTTCGGCGAGGACCTCACCCCGCTCGCCCCGAACCGGATCCGGCACCTCGAGGACATCGAGGCGCTCGTCGAGACCATGGAGGCCGAGACGCGGCAGCGGCGCGGAGCGCTGGGCGCCGCCGGGCACGACTCGGTCCTCACCGGGCGCACCGGGCCCGCCCAGCACACCCGTTGGGCCCCGCACCTCGTCCTGCTCGCCGCCCAGCCGTCCGCCGAGGACGCCGTCACCCTCGCCGAACTGGCCGCCGACGCGAGCCGGCTCGGCATCGGCTACCTCGTCGGCACCGAGACCGGCGATCTGCCGGGCGCCGCCTGGGAGATGGAGATCACCGGCGAGGGCAAGCTGCTCGCGCCGCTCCTCGGGCTCGAACTCGACGCGCAGTTGCTGCCGGTGGCCCAGCGGCGGGCCGTGGTCGAGCTGTTCGTCGAGGCCGACCCGGAGCGCGGGAACGACGGGCCCGCGACCACGCCGCCGTTCCTCGTCGACATCAGCGAGCAGGGGCGTCCGGCCGTGTACGCGCGGCTGGTCGGACCGTACGAGATCATCGGCCTGGACACCCCGGACGGGGAGCGCAGCGCGCTGCTGCACGAGGCGCTCGCCCTCCTGCTCCTGCACCGCGAGGGCGTCCACCCGCGGGTGCTGTCCTCCGCGCTGTGGCCGCGCGGCGTCACCGACGACGTGCGCAGCGCGCTGCTCGACCGGCTGCGGATCTGGCTCGGCACCGACCCCGACGGCACGCCCCGCCTCGGCAGGGACGCGAGCGGGCGGCTCACCCTCGCCAAGAGCGTCGTCTCCGACCTGGACGTGCTGCGCTCCCTCTACCACGAGGCCACACAGGGCAAGGGTGTCGGCAGCCGGGCCGTGCGCGGGCGGCTGCTCACCGACGCGCTCGTGCTGGTGCGCGGGCCGCTGCTCGCCGACCGGCCCGAAGGGCGCTACCGGTGGCTCACCCACGAGATCGTCGACGCCCAGCTGCCGCTGCTCGTCGCGGACACGGGCCTCGCGCTGTGCGAGTTCCACATGGAGCGGGACCGTGCGGAGAAGGCCATCGAGGCGCTGAACGCGGCCCTGCGTACCGCTCCGGCCGACGAGCGCCTGTGGCACGAGCTGCTGCGCGCGACCCACTCCACCGGCGACTCGGAGCGGCTGACCGAACTCGCCACCGACCTCATCGGCCGCAGCGGGGCCCGCGGGCTGCCGCCGCGCACCGAGGCACTGCTCGACGAGCTGCTGCCGACGTGGCGTGACGCGATCGCCGCGACGGGATGAGCGTCCGGGTGCTGGTCGTCGCCGCCGCGCTGTGGGGCGCGGCGGCGGGAGCGCTGCTGCCGCGGGCGGCCTACCGGTTCTCGGTTCCCTCGGGTGAGGCGTGGCGAGCGGAGTGCCCCGGCGGGCACGCCCTCAGGGGCTGGCTGGGGCGCGCGGCGTGCCCGCAGTGCGCGGAGCGCGGATACGGGCCGGGTACGGCCTCCCTGGTGATCGCCACCGCCCTGGTCTGCGCCGTCCTCGCCGCCGCGACCGGCACCCGCCCCGAGCTCGGCGTCTGGCTGCTGCTCGCCCCGGTCGGCGTGCTGCTCACGGTCGTCGACTTCCGCGTCCGGCGCCTGCCCGACCCGCTCACCCTCCCCTTCGCCGGTGCCGCCCTGGCCCTGCTCGGCCTCACCGCCCTGGTCCCCGAACACGCGGGCGTCTGGACGACCGCCCTGCTCGGCTCCCTCGCGCTGGGCGGCGGCTACTTCGTCCTGTTCCTCGTCAACCCCGCGGGCATGGGCTTCGGCGACGTCAAACTCGCCCTCGGCACCGGCGCGGCCCTCGGCTGGTACGGCTGGCCGACGGTCATGCTCGGCACCTTCGCCGGCTTCCTCCTGGGCGCCCTGTACGGCGCCGCCCTGGTCGTCACCCGACGAGCCACCCGCAAGACAGCGATCCCCTTCGGCCCGTTCCTGATCGCAGGCGCGTTCCTGGGGCTACTGGTGGGTTCCTACACGGCCTGACCCGGGGCCCGTCATGCTTGTGATCATGACAAACATGCCTCCGTACCCCACCGCCCCGTCCCCGTTCCCCGCGGCCCCGCCCCCCGACCCCACCCCTCACCCGTACCACCGCCTGGACCGCACCACAGGACGTCACCGCTGGTGGCGGCCGCTGGTCGGCACCGTGCTGATGAGTCTCGCCTACGTCGTGCTCCTGCTCGTGCTGCTGGCCGTCACCTACGGTCTGGGAACGGTGCTCGGCGCGCCGGAACTGCCCGACGGAGGTGTCGACTTAGGGCCGCTCGGGAACACGGCGATGGATCTGGTGTCCCTCGCGATAGCCCTGCCCCTGGTGCTGCTGGCCACGCTGTGGCCGGCGAGACGGGCCGCCGGGACCGTCACGTCGGTCGCCGGACGGCTGCGGACCGGCTGGCTCGGATGGTGTCTGCTGGCCGGGCTGCCGCCCATCCTCCTGCTCACGGTGATCGCCTTCTTCCTGCCGGGCGACTCGGGCGAGTCCGACACCTGGGTGGGGTGGAGCTCCTTCCTCGCGGCCCTGGCCGTGCTGGCCGTCCTCGTGCCGCTGCAGGCCGCGGCCGAGGAGTACGTGTTCCGGGGCTGGCTGCTCCAGGCGGTCGGGGCGTTCGTGCGCTCCCCGTGGTTCGCCGTGCTCCCGCAGGCCGTGCTGTTCGCCGCCGCCCACGGCTGGGGCACCCGGTGGGGCTTCCTCGGACTGCTCGTGAACGGCCTGGTGGCGGGGCTGCTCACGATCCGCACCGGCGGGCTGGAAGCGGCGATCGCGCTGCACGTCCTGAACAATCTGCTGGCCTTCGGCGTCTCCGCCGCGGTCGTCGACGGACTGTCGTCGGACGAGACCGCGGCCGACGCCCCCTGGCCGCTGGCCCTCGCCGCCGTGGTCACCGACCTGCTCTACGCCGCGCTCGTGCTGTGGCTCGCCCGGCGTCACAAGCCGCAGCGCCTGTCGTCCCCGGCGCCGCCGCCCACCCCGTACTCCGGACACCCCGACCATCCCGGACGCCCCGACCATCCCGGACGCCCCGGACAGCCCGCGCACCCCGACCACCCTGCGCACCCCGACCACCCTGCGCACCCCGACCACCCCGGCCCCGCCCGCACGGCCTGACGTCCAGCCCGCCGAACCCCTGGCGTACGCTGGGCTGGTCCGTCCACAACCCTTACGAAAGGGACGCCCGGTGACCGAGAAGGCCGACCTTCAGCCCATCCTCGACCGCGCAGCCGCCGGTGGGCGGATCACCCCGGACGAGGCACTCGTGCTGTACCGGGACGCCCCGCTGCACGCGCTGGGCGCCGCCGCCGACGCCGTACGCCGCCGCCGGTACGCCGGGACCGAGCACATCGCGACGTACATCATCGAGCGCAACATCAACTACACGAACGTGTGCGTCACGGCGTGCAAGTTCTGCGCGTTCTACGCCCCGCCGAAGGCCACGGACAAGGGCTGGACGCGTGACCTGGACGACATCCTGCGCCGCTGCGCGGAGACCGTCGAGCTGGGCGGCACGCAGATCATGTTCCAGGGCGGGCACCACCCGGACTACGGCGTCGAGTACTACGAGAAGCACTTCAAGGCGATCAAGGACGCCTTCCCCCAGCTGGTGATCCACTCGCTGGGCGCCTCCGAGGTCGCGCACATGGCCCGCATCTCCCAGGTGGGCGTGGAGGAGGCCATCCAGCGCATCCACACCGCCGGCCTCGACTCCTTCGCCGGTGCCGGTGCCGAGCTGCTGCCCGAGCGGCCCCGCAAGGCCATCGCCCCGCTGAAGGAGTCCGGCGAGCGCTGGCTGGAGATCATGGAGATCGCGCACAACCTGGGCGTGGAATCCACCTCCACCATGCTGATGGGCACCGGCGAGACCAACGCCGAGCGCATCGAGCACCTGCGGATGATCCGGGACGTCCAGGACCGCACGGGCGGCTTCCGCGCCTTCATCCCGTACACCTACCAGCCCGAGAACAACCACCTGAAGGGCCGCACGCAGGCGACGCTCTTCGAGTACCTGCGGATGATCGCCATCGCGCGGCTGTTCATGGACAACATCGCCCACATCCAGGGCTCGTGGCTGACCACGGGCAAGGAGGTCGGGCAGCTCTCCCTGCACTACGGCGCCGACGACCTCGGCTCGATCATGCTGGAGGAGAACGTGGTGTCGTCGGCCGGTGCCAAGCACCGGTCCAACCGGATGGAGATCATCGATCTGATCCGGAAGGCGGGCCGGGTGCCCGCCCAGCGCGCGACCACCTACGAGCACCTCGTCGTCCACGACGACCCCGCGAACGACCCGGTCGACGACCGCGTCGTCTCGCACATCTCCTCCACGGCCATCGAGGGCGGCACGGCTCACCCCGAGCTGAAGCTGCTGGCGCCCAACTGACCCGACCGTGCTGACGATTCACGCCGCCCCGCTGGTCCTCCCGGCGGGTGCGGCATCCGGCACGGACGCACCCGTCGTGGACGGCGCCGTCGTGGTCGACGGCGACCGGATCACGGCCGTGGGGCCCTACGACGAGGCCGCCGAGGACGCGCCCGGCGCGCGGGTGCGGCGCTGGCCCGGCGTGCTCACCCCGGGGCTGCGCCAGTGGCACCCGCTGTGGCTGCTGCGCCACTGCTACCACCCGGACCCGCGTGAAGCCGATGAGCTGGGCGAACAGCCCCTGTGGGGCGAGCGGCTGGCCGCCCTGGGCGGCCTCACCGAGACCCGCTGGTCAGGCAGCGTGCGGCGCGGTGTGCAGCGGATGCTGCGCTACGGCACGACCGCGGTCGCCTCACCCGGCGCCCGCTTCCGCGATCCGCTGGTGGCCACGGCCGTCGCCCGCTCCGGGCTGACCGTCGTGGGGACCACAGGAGCTCCCGGCACGCTGCTCGGCGAGCGGCCCGACCTCGACCCGTTCGCGGAGGGGTACGACCTCCCCGGCACGGTCCACGGCCCGCTGACCATCGGCGGCCGGGCCGACCTGGCCGTGTTCGACGTGCCCGACGAGGCGGCCCTGCGTGAGCGCGGCGCGGGGACCTGTGTGGCGACCGTGCTGGCCGGCCGGCTGGTGTACCGGGCCCGCTGACCCCGGGCGCTCGGGTCGGCCGCGAGGCCCTTGCCGCCCCTCCCGCGTCAGCCCCGCCTCCCTTGCCCCCCGGCGTGCCCTGCCTCCTTTGCCCCCCGGTGTCAGCCCCGCCTCCTTTGCCCCCCGGCGTCAGCCCCGCCTCCTTTGCCCCCCGGCGTCAGCCCCGCCTCCTTTGCCCCCCCCCGGCGTCAGCCGCGAGCCCCCTACCCCCCCCGCGAGCCTCTTGCCGAACACCCCTCGCGTCAGCCCGCGAAGGCCTTCCCGAAGGCCCCCGGCCCCTGCGTCACCCCGCTGCAATCCGTCGCCGCCTCCGTCGGCTTGGAGCCGTCCGCGCACTGCCGGTCCCGGGCCGTCGACCACATCGACACCCAGGCGATGCCCTTCTCCTCGGCGAACGCCCGCACCTCGGCGGCGTCCCCGAGCGTGAAGGTCTCGTTCTCGACGTCGTTGACGCCGATCATCGAGGTGAGCGCCATGCCCTGCCAAGCGGTCGCGTCCGAGGTGCCGAAGACCTTCTTCAGCTGGGAGTGCGCGGCCTCGGCGGACGTGAGGGCGTAGCCGCCCATGTCACCGTCGTAAGAGGAGCCGTAGTTCATCGTCATGAGGTTGACGGTGGAGACCTGCACGCCGTTGTCGTTGGCGGAGCCGAGCAGCGCCAGGCCGTCCTTGTCCAGGCCCGAGGGCATCACCGGCAGCGTGAACGAGACCTCCAGGCCGGTCCGTTCCCTCTGCAACCGCGCGAGCGCCTTCGAACGCAGGGCGACGGAGGCGGAGTCGGAGAGCTCGTCGCCCTCGATGTCGAAGTCGGCGAGGGTGGTGCCGGCCGCGTCCAGGGCCTTGCCGTACGCCTTCGCCAAATCCGCGGCACTGTCGCAATTCGCCGCGAGTTCCTTGCCGGAGGCGCCGCCGAAGGAGACCCGGACCCGGCCGCCGTCCGCCTTGAGCTTCGTGATCCGGGACGTGACCGTCGCGTCGCCGAGCGCGTGCGTGCCGTTCCAGCGCGGGGTGCAGTCGTCGCCGTCGGCTATGACGAACGCCAGGTTGTACGTCGTGGGGGAGCCGGCGGTGTCGGTGCCGGCGGCCTCGGTGGCACTGAGGTACGGGGCGTACGAGGTGCCGGCCGCGGCCGGCACTGCGGGAGACGGGGGAGACGTGGCGGACGTGGGGGCCTCGGAGGCCGGAGGGGCCGCGTCGCCCTGCCCGGAGCATGCGGCGGTGGCGAGGGCGAACAGACAGCCCAGCCCGGCCGCCGCCGGTTTCCGGTAACTCCTCATGACGTGCGCTCCCGTTCTCGTGAGGACAGGGGGTGGGACAGGAAGTACGTTTCCAGGCAGCAAACGTCTCACGATGTCGGTTGCGCGCGGCGAGTTCCGCGGGCATTCCCGAGAACTCTCAGAGAAGGGACGGCTTCCGTCGTTTCTCATGGGGCTCTCTGCGGCGGCTGGACCGGCTCGTGACCGTCTTCAACGCGCGGGCCGTGACGATCTGCCTCTGGCACGAGATCGCGCTTGTCCCCGCCGTACCGCTGATCGACCGCTTCTGGGACGTGCCCGCCTTCGAGGCGTACCTTCCGCTGGACAGCCAGTGGTTCATGCTCGGCGTGGGCTGGGTGCCGATCGCGGTGTTCGTGCTGCTGTGCGCCTGGGTCGAGGACGTGGCGGCTCGCGAGCAGCCGCGGCTCCTGCCCGGAGGGGGTGCTGCAAGAATGGGCCCGTGACCCGCGCATCCCTGGACAAGCAGCCGCACGAAGTCGCCTCGATGTTCGACGGCGTGGCGGAACGGTACGACCTGACCAACGACGTGCTGTCCCTCGGCCAGGACCGGCGATGGCGCAAGGAGGTCGCCAAGGCGGTCGACGCGCGCCCCGCCCAGAAGATCCTCGACTTGGCGGCGGGCACGGGCACCTCCTCGCTGCCCTTCGCCCGCACCGGCGCCTACGTCGTCCCCTGCGACTTCTCCCAGGGCATGCTCCAGGTCGGCAAGCAGCGGCAGCCCTGGCTGCCGTACACCGCCGGCGACGCGACGCGGCTCCCGTTCAAGGACGACACCTTCGACGCCGTCACCATCTCCTTCGGCCTGCGCAACGTGCAGGACACGGACGCGGGCCTGCGCGAGATGCTCCGGGTGACCCGGCCCGGCGGGCGGATCGTGATCTGCGAGTTCTCGCACCCGACGTGGGCGCCGTTGCGCACGGTGTACACCGAGTACCTGATGCGCGCCCTGCCGCCGGTCGCCCGGGCCGTGTCCTCCAGCCCCGACGCCTACGTCTACCTCGCCGAGTCCATCCGCGCCTGGCCCGACCAGCCCGCCCTCGCCGAGCGGCTGGGCAAGGCCGGCTGGTCGCGGGTGGCCTGGCGCAACCTGAGCGGCGGCATCGTCGCCCTGCACCGGGGCTTCAAGGCCGAGTGAGGCCGGGGCCCGTCGGCCGCGGGCCGGGGCCACTCGGTCCTAGGGCGAGCTGAGGACCATGTAGGGGTCGCCCGGCTCGTCCAGCTCGCGCTGGAGACCGCCCCTGGGCGGACGCGGGATCCGCGGTTCGTGCACGCCCCCGCCGCCCTCACCGGGACCGAAGTCGAACCACACGTAGACCATCGAGTCCCGCGGCACCTCGGCACCGGGCTGCGGATACTGGCGTACGACGTAGTCGACGACGGCGAGAGGGAACTCGGGCCGGTCCGGTGCGTTGAGGAGGAGGCCCTGCGCCCGGGCCGTCTCCCTCGCGTCCACGGCCATCAGGCCGACCAGACGCGGTACGCGCACTTCGGGTGTCTTGCGGGATATCTGCACCGATGTCACCCCCAGCGGTACAGGAAGGGTAACTCCCGCCCCGTACCGACCGGAAGCGACCGATGCCGGTCTGTGACAGTCGACTACTCTCCGTAAACCGTCCGGAGATCGAGGCGGTAGCAGTGCCCCGCCCGCTGCGAGGCCGGGGTCGTGAACGTCTCGGCGAGGCGCATCCCAAGACGCTGGGTCACCGCGATGGACCGGCTGTTGCGGGCGTCGACCATCGCGACGACGCCCGGGACGCCACTGGCCCGCATCCGCTCCAGCGTCTGCCGCGCGGCCGCGGTGACGTAGCCCTTGCCCCAGTGCTCCCGGCCCAGCCGCCAGCCGATCTCGATCTCGCCGGCCGGGCCCCAGGACCGCTCCCACGGCTGGGCGCCGGTGAAGCCGATGACCTGCCCCGACTCGTCGAGCACGGTCCACAGGCAGAAGCCGAGCTCCGCGTCGTGCCGGCGCTGGCGGGCGGTGAGCTCCTCGTACACCGAGAGTTCCGCGGCCCTGCCGCCCTGGTACTCCATGACGTCCGGGTCGTCGAAGATCCGGTGCCAGGCGAACGCGTCCTCGTGGGTGGGGACGCGAAGCCGCACAGCGGGGAGAACTCGGTTCACGGAGGCAGCCCTTCAGCCGGGTGATGAATGCTGCTGCATAGACTGCCCATGTCCAGTGCCGGTCGGCACGCAAGATTGACGAACTTGGGGAGATCCCGCCGTGACCGTCGTGACCGAGCCCCTCTCCGAGAACACCGCCGATGTGATCGTCGTGGGCGCGGGGCCGGCCGGCTCCACCACCGCCTACCACCTCGCCAAGGCCGGACTCGACGTCCTCCTGCTGGAGAAGACCGAGTTCCCCCGCGAGAAGGTCTGCGGCGACGGCCTCACCCCGCGTGCCGTCAAGCAGCTGGTGGCGATGGGCATCGACATCTCGGAAGAGGCCGGCTGGCTGCGCAACAAGGGCCTGCGCATCATCGGCGGCGGGGTGCGGCTCCAGCTCGACTGGCCGGATCTCGCCTCCTTCCCGGACTACGGCCTCGTCCGCAAGCGCGACGACTTCGACGAGCAGCTCGCCCGGAACGCCCAGAAGGCCGGTGCCCGGCTCTTCGAGCGGTGCAACGTGGGCGCGCCGGTCCTGGACGAGCGCACGGGCCGCATCACCGGGGTGCACGCCAAGCTCGGTGAGGAGAAGCGCGAGGTCACCTTCCGGGCGCCGCTCGTCGTGGCCGCCGACGGCAACTCCACCCGGCTGTCCCTGGCGATGGGCCTGCACCGCCGCGAGGACCGCCCGATGGGCGTGGCCGTGCGCACGTACTTCACCAGCCCGCGCCACGAGGACGACTACCTGGAGTCCTGGCTGGAGCTGTGGGACCGCCGCGGCGCCGAGGACCGCCTGCTGCCCGGCTACGGCTGGATCTTCGGCATGGGCGACGGCACGTCGAACGTCGGCCTCGGCGTCCTCAACACCTCCGACTCCTTCAAGGAGCTGGACTGGCGCGAGGTCCTGAAGGCCTGGTGCGCGTCCATGCCGGAGGACTGGGGCTACACCCCCGACAACATGACCGGCCCGATCCGCGGCGCCGCGCTTCCCATGGCCTTCAACCGCCAGCCGCACTACACCAAGGGCCTGCTGCTCGTCGGCGACGCCGGCGGCCTGGTGAACCCCTTCAACGGCGAGGGCATCGCCTACGCCATGGAGTCCGGCCGGATCGCCGCCGACGTCATCGTCCAGGCCCACGCCCGGCCGACCCCGGCGAGCCGCGAACTGGCCCTTCAGCGCTACCCGCGCGTCCTGAAGGACACCTACGGCGGCTACTACACGCTCGGCCGCGCCTTCGTGAAGCTCATCGGCAACCCGAAGGTCATGCAGATCGCGGCCCAGCGGGGTCTCACGCACCCGATGCTGATGAAGTTCACCCTGAAGCTCCTCGCGAACCTCACCGACCCGACGGGCGGCGACGCGATGGACCGCATCATCAACGGACTGAGCAGGGTGGCCCCGAAGGCCTGACCGGGGGTTCGGCACCGCGACGACGGCGGTCCCAGGTCGACGGCGCAGTTCGCGGCGTTGACGAGCGTCCGACGCTTGCGCCGCACGGTCTCCGCCGCTGCCGCCGTGCCGTCCGTCGCCGTCGTGCGCCTGCTCCAGGCCCTCGGTGAGGTACTCCCGGGCGGGCGTACACCGACTCCCGCCGGTCCGCCGTGCTGCGGCGCCGCAGCACGGCTTTGCGCTCCCGTGCGGAGAGGCGGTCCGGACAGGGCTGTCCGGCGCGGTGATCGGCGCGACGTCAACACCCGGCCAGGCCGTGACAATTCGGGCGCAAGATGCCGGAGTGACGGGAGTGCACAGGCGGGCCGCGATACCGGGTGGCCCCCAGAAGGGCCCTGAAGGCCCCTGGAGCGGCCCGGAGCCGGGCCGAGGGGGTCACGGGGCTGGACGGCCCCGGACAGGCCGGGAGGGCCGATGCCTCGCTGCGGCAACGGCCCTCGAGCCCGAACGTACGGATGTGTCAGACGGCGCGTGACGTCACAGGACGCGCACCGCGCCCGACGCCGGGTAGCCCGACAGGTCCTGGATGACGACGCCCTTGGACGGGTTGGCCGCGTCCAGGTACTGGCCGTCCCCGATGTAGACACCCACGTGGTACGCGGAGCCCTTGCCGCCCCAGTACAGGATGTCGCCGACCTGAACGCTGGACAGCGGCACGTCCGTGCCGGCCATCGACTGGTCCTGCGAGACGCGCGGCAGATCCACACCAACCTGCTTGTACGCGGCCTGCACGAGGGAGGAGCAGTCCCAGGCGTTGGGACCGGTGGCGCCCATGACGTAGGCGTCACCCACCTGGGCCTTGAGGAACGCGATGACCGTCGCGACGCTGCCGCTGGCGGGCGCCGACACGGAGGTCGAGGTGGACGCGGAGGCGGAGAGGGTGCTGCGCTCGGCGCTGCGCGTGGCGCGCTCGGCGGCGGCCTTGCGGGCGGCCTCGGCGGCCTTCTTCCTGGCCTCGGCCTTCTTCGCCGCGGCGAGGTCCTTCTTGGCTTCCGCGGCGGCCTTGGCGGCGGCCGCGTCACGCTCGGCGCGCAGTTCGTAGTTCGCGGCTGCCTGCTGGGTAGCGGCCGCGGACTGGGCGACCTGAGCGGACAGGTCGGCCGTCAGGGTGGGCAGTTCGATGGTCTGCGTCACCGGCTCGGCGGCGCTCGCAGAGGCCGACGCACCCGCCGCTGCCATGCTGAGAACGCCACCGGCAACTCCGGCACGCACGGCGATCGAAGAGGTCGCGCTGCGGCGGGGTTTCCGGTGGCTGCGTATGTGAGCGGTGTGGGACATGGGAACAACCGGTACCAGGGGCTCCTTCATATCTTCAAGAAACGTGTGCTGCGCCACAGTTGTTCATCCGGGGCCTCAAAACCCCTCGGTGAGCCCCTTTATTGACGCCATAACGGACATTGCGGGCTGCTCGTGATCGGCCTGTGATCACGCTGTTTGATCAATACGCCCGAATTGCCCCGCGCCTACCATCGGTTGGTTTGATTGGCCAAGCCCCGTTCTCATGGATCTCCCATGCTTGTGACGGAGGTCACGGAACGGCTGCCCTGCCGGTCGCGTCCCGGTGCGCAGATCACGACGGGGTCACGACCTCGCGAAGATCGTGAACGCGTGCACGCGTCCACACTCCGCCTCGCATGCCCCCTGATGTGTGAACGCGCCTCTACCAAGAGATCAAGTCCTCCGCCAATTTGCATGCAAGGGAACCCTCTTGATATTGAGACGACCCCTCCGGCCTGCACTGACGAGCCAAAATGTCACCTCTCGTGATCACTCGGACGCTTCGCGTGTGAAGATCACCGCTCATCCGACTTCATGATCGATCGTCAGGTGGTGGAGATCACAAAGGTTGAGTAATACCCCGTGTCGCAGATCACAGAGCGTCGGGCATAAGATGCACGCGGTTGGGCTTGTGACCTGCTTCACATGTTCCCGATCTTCGCCGGGGCGGGCGGGGTTCGAGGGACAGGTGGGGTGGAAGTGAGCCCGACGCAAACCTCCCCCTAGGTCTCGGCTTCGCTCGACCAGGGGGGACCCCCATGCAGTCAGTGCCGACTGAGAGGAGCGAGGAGCGGTGAACGCTTATGCGCCCATCCTCGTACTGGGAGCCCTCGGGGCAGGCTTTGCGATCTTCTCCGTGGTCATGGCCACGTTGATCGGGCCCAAGCGGTACAACCGGGCCAAGCTCGAGGCCTACGAGTGCGGTATCGAGCCGACCCCCACGCCGGCCGGCGGTGGGCGCTTCCCCATCAAGTACTACCTGACGGCGATGCTCTTCATCATTTTCGATATCGAGATCGTCTTCCTCTACCCCTGGGCCGTCACCTTCGACGCCCTGGGGATCTTCGGGCTCGTGGAGATGCTGCTCTTCGTGCTCACCGTCTTCGTCGCGTACGCGTACGTATGGCGGCGCGGCGGCCTGGAATGGGACTGAGGGGCCACACGTCATGGGACTCGAAGAAAAGCTGCCGAGCGGCTTCCTGCTGACCACCGTCGAGCAGGCCGCGGGCTGGGTGCGCAAGTCGTCCGTCTTTCCCGCCACGTTCGGCCTCGCCTGCTGTGCCATCGAGATGATGACCACCGGCGCCGGCCGCTACGACCTGGCGCGCTTCGGCATGGAGGTCTTCCGGGGCTCGCCGCGCCAGGCGGACCTGATGATCGTCGCCGGCCGGGTCAGCCAGAAGATGGCGCCGGTGCTCCGGCAGGTCTACGACCAGATGCCGAACCCCAAGTGGGTGATCTCCATGGGGGTCTGCGCCTCGTCCGGCGGCATGTTCAACAACTACGCCATCGTCCAGGGCGTCGACCACATCGTGCCGGTCGACATCTACCTCCCCGGCTGTCCGCCCCGGCCGGAGATGCTCATGGACGCGATCCTCAAGCTCCACCAGAAGATCCAGAGCTCCAAGCTCGGCGTGAACGCCGAGGAGGCGGCCCGCGAGGCGGAGGAAGCGGCGCTCAAGGCGCTGCCCACCATCGAGATGAAGGGGCTGCTGCGGTGAGTGAGGCGAACGGCAACGGGGTCAACCCCGAGAAGGACCTCTCCGCGGAGAACCTCCCGGGCCAGCGCGGCCAGGGCGGTGAGGAGATCCGCGTCCAGCGCGGCATGTTCGGCGCCGACAACGGCGGAGACACCTCCGGCTACGGCGGCCTGGTCCGCTCGGTCCGGCTCCCGGGACCGGCGAGCCGCCCCTACGGCGGATGGTTCGACGAGGTCGCCGACGAGCTGGAGGGGGCCCTGGAGGAGCAGGACCTGGTCCCCGCCAACGCCATCGAGAAGACGGTCGTCGACCGCGACGAGCTGACCTTCCACATCGAGCGCGAGCACCTCGTACGCGTCGCCCGCACCCTGCGCGACGACCCGGCCCTGCGCTTCGAGCTGTGCACCGGCGTCAGCGGCGTGCACTACCCGAACGACAAGGGCCGCGAGCTGCACGCCGTCTACCACCTGCGGTCGATCACCCACAACCGGGTGATCCGCCTGGAGGTCAGCGCCCCCGACAGCGACCCGCACATCCCGTCGTTGTTCGAGGTCTATCCGACGAACGACTGGCACGAGCGCGAGACGTACGACTTCTTCGGAATCGTCTTCGACGGTCACCCGGCCCTGACGCGGATCATGATGCCGGACGACTGGCAGGGCTTCCCGCAGCGCAAGGACTACCCCCTCGGCGGCATCCCCGTCGAATACAAGGGCGCCCAGATCCCGGCTCCGGACCAGCGGAGGTCGTACTCATGAGCACTTCCCACGCCTCCCCTCGGGAGACCACCGAGGGCACCGTCTACACGGTCACCGGCGGCGACTGGGACGAGGTCGTCCAGTCCGCGGCCCGCGCCGACGACGAGCGCATCGTCGTCAACATGGGCCCGCAGCACCCGTCCACCCACGGTGTGCTCCGTCTGATCCTGGAGATCGACGGCGAGACCGTCACCGAGGCCCGCTGCGGAATCGGTTACCTGCACACCGGCATCGAGAAGAACCTCGAGTACCGGACGTGGACGCAGGGCACCACGTTCGTGACGCGCATGGACTACCTGACGCCGTTCTTCAACGAGACGGCGTACTGCCTCGGTGTCGAGAAGCTCCTCGGCATCGAGGACCAGATCCCGGACCGCGCCTCGATCATCCGCGTGCTCCTGATGGAGCTGAACCGCCTCTCCTCGCACCTGGTGTGCATCGCCACCGGCGGCATGGAGCTCGGCGCGACCACGATCATGATCTACGGCTTTCGTGATCGTGAACTCATTCTCGATATCTACGAGCTGATCACCGGCCTGCGGATGAACCACGCGTACATCCGCCCGGGCGGACTCGCCCAGGACCTGCCGCCCGGCGCGGTGGACCAGATCCGCGAGTTCGTGAAGAAGATGAAGAAGAACCTCCCGGAGTACGACAAGCTCGCCACCGGGAACCCCATCTTCAAGGCCCGCATGCAGGACGTCGGCTATCTCGACCTGGCCGGCTGCATGGCCCTCGGCGCGACGGGCCCGATCCTGCGCTCCACCGGCCTGCCGCACGACCTGCGCAAGGCGCAGCCCTACTGCGGCTACGAGACCTACGACTTCGACATCCCGACCGCGGACACCTGCGACTCCTACGGCCGCTTCCTCATCCGGCTGGAGGAGATGCGCCAGTCCCTGAGGATCGTCGAGCAGTGCCTGGACCGGCTCCAGCCCGGCCCGGTCATGGTCGCCGACAAGAAGATCGCCTGGCCGGCCCAGCTCGCCCTGGGCCCCGACGGCCTCGGCAACTCCCTCGACCACATCAAGAAGATCATGGGCACCTCCATGGAGGCCCTGATCCACCACTTCAAGCTCGTCACCGAGGGCTTCCGCGTCCCGCCGGGACAGACGTACGCGGCGGTCGAGTCGCCCAAGGGCGAACTCGGGGTGCACGTCGTCTCCGACGGCGGCACCCGCCCCTACCGGGTCCACTTCCGGGACCCGTCCTTCACCAACCTTCAGGCCATGGCGGCGATGTGCGAGGGCGGCCAGGTCGCCGACGTCATCGTCGCCGTCGCGTCCATCGACCCCGTGATGGGAGGCGTCGACCGGTGACCACATCGTCTTCCGAGCGGGGCGTCAGCCTGGGCATGCCCGAACTGCCCGCCCCCGCCTACCCGGACGACGTCCGGGCCCGTCTGGAGACGGACGCGCGCGAGGTCATCGCCCGCTACCCCGACTCCCGGTCCGCCCTGCTGCCGCTGCTGCACCTCGTACAGGCGGAGGAGGGGCACGTCACCCGCACCGGCATGCGGTTCTGCGCGGACGTGCTCGGCCTGACCACGGCCGAGGTCACCGCGGTCGCCACCTTCTACACCATGTACCGCCGCCGGCCGAGCGGCGACTACCAGGTGGGGGTGTGCACCAACACCCTGTGTGCCGTCATGGGCGGGGACGCGATCTTCGAGGAGCTCCAGGAGCACCTCGGCGTCGGCAACGGCGAGACCACCGGCGACGGCAAGGTCACCCTGGAGCACATCGAATGCAACGCGGCCTGCGACTTCGCGCCGGTCGTGATGGTCAACTGGGAGTTCTTCGACAACCAGACCCCGGCCAGCGCCAAGAGCCTCGTCGACGACCTGCGCGCGGGACGGCCGGTCACGCCCACCCGCGGCGCGCGCATGTGCACCTTCAAGGAGACCGCCCGGATCCTGGCCGGCTTCCCCGACGAGCGGGAGGGTGCCGTGGAAGCCGGCGGAAGCGCGGGACCCGCCTCCCTGATCGGTCTGAAGCTCGCCAAGGGGGAGGCCTCTCCCGCACGCGTGGTGCACCCGCGCGGCGAGGCGGCCCGGACCGGGGCACCGCACGAGCCGTCACCGACCGAGCACCTGAGCTCGCACGACGCGCCGCAGGACACATCGGCCTCCGACCCTGCCCACCCGGCCGGGCCCACCGCCGAGGAGGGGGAGTGATGACCTTGGCACCCGAGCTGAAAGACACGAGCCCCGAGAAGCTGCTCGCACCCGTGCTGTCGGCCTTCTGGGACGAGGACAAGTCCTGGACGCTGGACGTGTACCGCACGCACGACGGCTACGAAGGGCTGCGCAAGGCGCTCGCCATGTCGCCGGACGACGTGATCGCGTACGTCAAGGAATCCGGTCTGCGCGGACGCGGCGGCGCGGGCTTTCCCACCGGCATGAAGTGGCAGTTCATCCCGCAGGGGGACGGCAAGCCGCACTATCTCGTTGTCAACGCCGACGAGTCGGAGCCGGGGACGTGCAAGGACATCCCGCTCCTCTTCGCGAACCCGCACAGCCTCATCGAGGGCATGATCATCGCGTGCTACGCCATCAGGTCGTCGCATGCCTTCATCTATCTGCGTGGTGAAGTCGTCCCGGTGCTGCGGCGGTTGCACTCGGCCGTGCGCGAGGCGTACGAGGCCGGCTTCCTCGGCGAGAACATCCAGGGCAGCGGACTCGACCTCGACATCACCGTGCACGCGGGCGCGGGCGCGTACATCTGCGGTGAGGAGACCGCACTGCTCGACTCGCTCGAAGGCCGCCGGGGCCAGCCGCGGCTTCGTCCCCCCTTCCCTGCCGTCGCGGGCCTCTATGCGTGCCCGACTGTGGTGAACAACGTCGAATCGATCGCGTCGGTTCCCGCGATCATGCAGCGGGGCAAGGAATGGTTCCGGTCGATGGGGAGTGAGAAGTCGCCCGGCTTCACGCTCTACTCCCTTTCCGGCCATGTCGCCGGCCCCGGCCAGTACGAGGCGCCGCTCGGGATCACGCTCCGCCAGCTCCTCGACATGAGCGGCGGGATGCGCCCCGGGCACCGCCTCAAGTTCTGGACGCCGGGCGGTTCCTCGACCCCGATGTTCACCGACGAGCACCTCGACGTGCCCCTGGACTACGAGGGGGTGGGCGCCGCGGGTTCCATGCTCGGCACCAAAGCCCTCCAGTGCTTCGACGAGACGACCTGCGTGGTCCGGGCCGTCACCCGCTGGACGGAGTTCTACGCCCACGAGTCCTGCGGCAAGTGCACGCCCTGCCGCGAAGGGACCTACTGGCTCGTGCAGCTGCTGCGCGACATCGAGGCCGGCAAGGGACAGATGTCGGACCTCGACAAGCTGAACGACATCGCCGACAACATCAACGGCAAGTCGTTCTGCGCCCTCGGCGACGGCGCCGCCTCGCCGATCTTCTCCTCGCTCAAGTACTTCCGCGAGGAGTACGAGCAGCACATCACGGGCCGGGGCTGCCCCTTCGACCCGGCCAAGTCGACGGCCTGGGCCGACCGCACGGAGGTGAACGCATGACCGTGACCACCAGCTCTCCCTCCGGCGGGGGAGAAGCGGCGGTCCCGCCGGAGGACCTCGTGTCGCTGACGATCGACGGCGCGGAGATCAGCGTGCCCAAGGGCACCCTGGTCATCCGGGCCGCCGAGCAGCTCGGCATCGAGATCCCCCGGTTCTGCGACCACCCCCTGCTCGACCCGGCCGGCGCCTGCCGCCAGTGCATCGTCGAGGTCGAGGGCCAGCGCAAGCCCATGGCGTCCTGCACCATCACCTGCACCGACGGGATGGTGGTGAAGACCCACCTCACCTCCCCGGTCGCTGAGAAGGCCCAGAAGGGTGTGATGGAGCTCCTGCTCATCAACCACCCGCTGGACTGCCCGGTCTGCGACAAGGGCGGCGAGTGCCCGCTGCAGAACCAGGCCATGTCGCACGGCGAGTCCGACTCCCGCTTCGAGGGCCGCAAGCGGACCTATGAGAAGCCCGTCCCGATCTCCACCCAGGTGCTGCTCGACCGCGAGCGGTGCGTGCTGTGCGCCCGCTGCACCCGGTTCTCCAACCAGGTCGCGGGCGACCCGATGATCGAGCTGATCGAGCGCGGCGCGCTCCAGCAGGTCGGCACCGGCGAGGGCGACCCCTTCGAGTCGTACTTCTCCGGCAACACCATCCAGATCTGCCCGGTCGGCGCGCTGACCTCGGCGGCGTACCGATTCCGCTCCCGCCCCTTCGACCTGGTCTCCTCCCCGTCGGTGTGCGAGCACTGCTCCGGCGGCTGCGCCACGCGCACCGACCACCGGCGCGGCAAGGTCATGCGGCGCCTCGCGGCGAACGACCCCGAGGTCAACGAGGAGTGGATCTGCGACAAGGGGCGGTTCGGCTTCCGGTACGCGCAGCAGCGCGACCGGCTCCAGACGCCGTTGGTGCGCAACGCCGAGGGCGAGCTGGAACCGGCCTCCTGGCCGGAGGCGCTCCAGATCGCGGCCCAGGGGCTGCTGGCCTCCCGGGGCCGCACCGCAGTCCTGACCGGCGGCCGCCTCACCGTCGAGGACGCCTACGCGTACAGCAAGTTCGCGCGCGTGGCGCTCGACACCAACGACATCGACTTCCGCGCGCGCGTGCACAGCAGCGAGGAGGCCGACTTCCTCGCCGCCCAGATCGCCGGGCGCGGCCGGGACCTCGACGGCACGGGCGTCACGTACACCGCGCTGGAGAAGGCCCCCGCCGTCCTGCTGGTCGGGTTCGAGGCGGAGGAGGAGGCCCCCGGCGTCTTCCTGCGGCTGCGCAAGGCCTGGCGGGGGCACGGGCAGAAGGTCTACTCCCTGGCCACGCACGCCACGCGCGGTCTGGAGAAGGCCGGTGGCACGCTGCTGCCGGCGGCTCCCGGCACCGAGACCGAGTGGCTGGACGCGCTCGCGAGCGGCGCCGGCCTGGAGGACGACGGTGCGCTCGCCGCCGAGGCGCTGCGCGCCGAGGGTGCGGTGATCGTCGTCGGCGAGCGGCTGGCCGCCGTGGCCGGCGGGCTCACCGCCGCCGCCCGCACCGCCTCCGCCACCGGCGCCCGGCTGGCGTGGATCCCGCGCCGGGCCGGGGAACGCGGTGCGATCGAGGCGGGCGCGCTGCCGTCGCTGCTGCCGGGCGGGCGCCCGGCCACCGACCCCCGCGCGCGTGACGAGGTCGCCGGCGTCTGGGGCGTCGCCGGTCTCCCGCACCGCTACGGCCGGGACACCGGCCAGATCGTGGAGGCCGCCGCGTCCGGCGAGCTCCAGGCCCTGCTGGTGGCGGGCGTGGAGATCGCCGACCTGCCCGACCCGGCACGCGCGCGTGCGGCGCTGGACGAGGTGGGCTTCCTGGTCTCGCTGGAGCTGCGGCCGAGCGAGGTCAGCCGCAAGGCCGATGTCGTCCTGCCCGTCGCCGCGGTCGCCGAGAAGGCCGGCACCTTCCTCAACTGGGAAGGCCGGATCCGCTTCTTCGAGGCGGCGCTCAAGCCGGACCAGATGACCCGCAGCTCCGCGCCCACCGACGCGCGCGTGCTGCAGATGCTGGCCGACGCCATGGACGTCCACCTCGGACTGCCGGATCTGCGTACCGTGCGCGGCGAGATCGACCGGCTCGGCGCCTGGGACGGCCCGCGGGCAGGCGAGCCCCTGGAGACCGCGGCCGCGCTGCCGCGGCCGGCCGCCGGGGAAGCCGTCCTCGCGGGGCACCGGCTGCTGCTCGACCAGGGCCTCCTCCAGCAGGGCGACGAGGCACTCGCCGGAACCCGGCACGCGGCACGCGCGCGTGTGTCGGCCCCGACGGCCGCCGAGGCGGGCCTCAAGGACGGCGACCTGCTCGCGGTGACCGGCCCCCAGGGGGTCGCGGAACTCCCGCTCCAGATCACTGACATGCCCGACCGGGTGGTGTGGCTGCCGCTGAACTCCACCGGCGGCGGCGTCGCCTCCGACACCGGGGCGCGGCCCGGCTCCCTCGTCCGCATCGGCCCGGCGACGCTCGCCGGCGAGGCCCCCAAGGAGGTGGAGGCATGAGCCCGTACCTCGCCGCTGAAGACCTCTCGATGTTCGGCACCGACCCCTGGTGGCTGGTCGTCGTCAAGGCGGTGTTCTGCTTCGCCTTCCTGATGGTGACCGTGCTGGTCTCCATCGTCATGGAGCGCAAGGTCGTCGCCTGGATGCAGCTGCGCATCGGCCCCAACCGGCACGGCCCCTGGGGCATGCTCCAGTCGCTCGCCGACGGCATCAAGCTGATGCTGAAGGAAGACGTGATCGTCAAGCGCGCGGACAAGGCGATCTACGTCCTCGCGCCCGTCATCGCGGCCATCCCGGCCTTCATGGCGATCGCGGTGATCCCCTTCGGCCCGGCCGGCAACGAGATCTCGATCTTCGGCCAGCGCACCACGATGCAGCTCACCGACCTGCCGATCGCGATGCTCTACATCCTCGCGGTCGCCTCGGTCGGCATCTACGGCATCGTCCTGGCGGGCTGGAGCTCCGGCTCGACGTACCCGCTGCTGGGGGGCTTGCGCTCCTGCGCGCAGATGATCTCCTACGAGATCGCGATGGGCGCCGCCTTCGCCTCCGTCTTCCTCTACTCGGGGTCCATGTCGACCTCGACGATCGTCGAGCAGCAGGCCGACCGCTGGTACATCGTGCTGCTGCCGGTCTCCTTCGTCATCTACATCGTCACGATGGTCGGCGAGACCAACCGCGCCCCCTTCGACATGCCGGAGTCCGAGGGCGACCTGGTCGGCGGCTTCAACACCGAGTACTCGTCGATCAAGTTCGCGATGTTCATGCTCGCCGAGTACGTCAACATGGTGACCGTCTCGGCCGTCGCCACCACGCTGTTCCTCGGCGGCTGGCGGGCCCCCTGGCCCGTCAGCACCTTCTGGGAGGGCGCCAACCACGGCTGGTGGCCGCTCCTGTGGTTCACGGTCAAGGTCCAGTTGCTGCTCTTCATGTTCATCTGGATCCGCGGCACCCTCCCGCGCGTCCGCTACGACCAGCTGATGAAGCTCGGCTGGAAGGTCCTCATCCCGGTCTCGCTGGTGTGGCTGATGCTCGTCGCGAGCGTGCGGGCCTTCCGCAACGAGGGCTACGACTTCGCCGACATCACCCTGTACGTGGGCGGCGGCGTCCTCGCCCTGCTGCTGCTCTCCTTCGTCGTCGACGTGTTCCGCGAGAAGGCCAAGAAGACCGACCAGCCGGCCGAGACCCCGGCCGCCTTCGACCCGATGGCGGGCGGATTCCCCGTACCGCCCCTGCCCGGACAGGAACTTCCGCCGGTCCCGCGCCGCCGCTCGCGCTGGGGGTCCCCCCGCGGGAGCGAGTTCGAGCGTGGGGGAGAGCGGGAGCTGATTGTCAGTGGTGGGCCCGATACTCAGAGTGACGGATCTCTGGGCGGATCTACGGATGGAAAGGAGGCGTCCGATGGCTGAGGAACTCGAGCGTTCGAAGGCCGAGGAACCCAAGGACACCAAGCCCGGTTTCCAGAACCCCGTGGCCGGCTTCGGCGTGACCTTCAAGGCCATGTTCAAGAAGCGGCTGACCGAGCAGTACCCGGAGCAGCAGAAGACCACGGCTCCGCGCTTCCACGGACGGCACCAGCTCAACCGCCATCCGGACGGCCTGGAGAAGTGCGTCGGGTGTGAACTGTGCGCCTGGGCCTGCCCCGCCGACGCGATCTACGTGGAGGGCGCGGACAACACCGACGAGGAGCGCTACTCGCCGGGCGAGCGGTATGGCCGCGTCTACCAGATCAACTACGCCCGCTGCATCCTGTGCGGCCTGTGCATCGAGGCCTGCCCCACGCGCGCGCTCACGATGACCAACGAGTTCGAGCTGGCCGACTCCAGCCGGGCCAACCTCATCTACACCAAGGAGCAGCTGCTCGCCGGTCTGGAGGAGGGCATGGTCGACTCGCCCCACGCCATCTACCCCGGCACCGACGAGCAGGACTACTACCGGGGCCTGGTGACGGAGGCGGCGCCCGGTACCGAGCAGCAGGTCGCCCACTCCAAGGGCGAGGTCGTACAGGAGGCCGACTCGACCTCCGGCGGGACGGAACCCGCCTCAAAGAAGGTGATCGGCCGATGACCGCCCAACTCGCCGCCTACTCCACCTCCACCGGAGAGGCCGTCCAGTTCTGGATCCTCGGAACCGTCGCGGTGATCGGCGCCCTGTGCACCATCCTCATGAAGAGGGCCGTGCACAGCGCGCTCTGCCTCGCCGGCACCATGATCATCCTGGCGGTGTTCTACCTCGCCAACGGCGCCTACTTCCTGGGCGTCGTCCAGATCGTCGTCTACACCGGCGCGATCATGATGCTGTTCCTGTTCGTGGTGATGCTCGTCGGCGTCACCGCGGCGGACTCCCTGAAGGAGACCATCAAGGGCCAGCGCTGGTTGGCCCTGCTGTGCGGTCTCGGCTTCGGCGTCCTGCTGATCGGCGGGATCGGCAACGCGTCCCTCACGGAGTTCAACGGCATCGGCCAGGCGAACGCCGGGGGCAACGTGGAGGGCCTCGCCGCCCTCCTCTTCACCAAGTACGTCTTCGCGTTCGAGATCACCGGCGCCCTGCTCATCACGGCCGCCGTCGGCGCCATGGTGCTCACCCACCGCGAGCGCACCGAACGCGCCAAGACGCAGCGGGAGCTCGCCGTGGAGCGCGTCCGGTCGGGCAAGCAGCTGCCGCCCCTGCCGGCACCGGGTGTGTACGCCCGGCACAACGCGGTCGACATCGCGGGCCTGCTGCCCGACGGCACCCCGTCCGACCTCACCGTCAGCAAGACCCTGCGTGAGCGCGGCCAGATCCGTGACGTGTCGCAGGAGGCGCTCAACGACCTCAAGGCCCTGGAGCAGCGGTCCGAGGAGCGTCTGGGGCGCAGGGCGGTCGGGCCGGCGAAGTTCCAGCGGTCCGAGGAGGCGTCGAAGTGAACCCCGTCAACTACCTCTACCTCGCGGCCCTGTTGTTCACGATCGGCGCCACCGGCGTGCTCATCAGGCGCAACGCGATCGTCGTGTTCATGTGCATCGAGCTCATGCTCAACGCCTGCAACCTCGCGTTCGTCGCCTTCTCCCGGATGCACGGCAACCTCGACGGGCAGATCATCGCCTTCTTCACGATGGTCGTCGCCGCCGCCGAGGTCGTGGTCGGGCTCGCGATCATCGTGTCCCTGTTCCGTGCCCGCCACTCGGCCTCGGTCGACGACGCCAGCCTGATGAAGCTGTAAGGGGTCGGAAGAATCGTGGAGAACCTCATTGCGCTGCTGGTGGCGGCGCCCCTGCTCGGAGCGGCGGTCCTGCTGTGCGGCGGCCGGCGGCTGGACGCCGTCGGCCACTGGCTCGGCACCCTGTTCGCGGCCGTCTCCTTCGTGCTCGGCCTGGTGCTGTTCACCGACATGCTGGGGCAGAGCGCCGAACACCGCGAGATGTCCCAGCACCTGTTCAGCTGGATCCCGGTCGAGGGCTTCCAGGCGGACGTCGCCTTCCAGCTGGACCAGCTGTCCATGACGTTCGTGCTGCTGATCACGGGCGTCGGATCGCTGATCCACCTGTACTCCGTCGGGTACATGGAGCACGACGAGCGGCGCCGCCGCTTCTTCGGCTATCTGAACCTGTTCCTCGCGGCGATGCTGCTCCTCGTCCTCGCCGACAACTATCTGCTGCTGTACGTCGGCTGGGAGGGCGTCGGTCTCGCCTCCTACCTGCTGATCGGCTTCTGGCAGCACAAGCCCAGCGCCGCCACGGCCGCGAAGAAGGCCTTCCTGGTCAACCGCGTCGGCGACATGGGCCTGTCCATCGCGATCATGCTGATGTTCCTGTGGTTCGGCACCTTCGCCTTCGGGCCGGTGCTCGGCACCCACACGGAGGCCGGGCTCGCCGGTGCCGCCGGTGAGGACAAGCTGACCGCGATCGCGCTGATGCTGCTCCTCGCCGCCTGCGGCAAGTCCGCCCAGGTGCCGCTGCAGTCCTGGCTCGGGGACGCGATGGAGGGCCCGACCCCGGTCTCGGCCCTCATCCACGCCGCGACCATGGTGACGGCGGGCGTCTACCTGATCGTCCGCTCCGCGGCCGTCTTCAACGGCGCCCCGGACGCGCAACTGGTCGTCACCATCGTCGGAGCGGTCACACTGCTGTTCGGTGCGATCGTCGGTTGCGCGAAGGACGACATCAAGAAGGCCCTGGCCGGCTCGACCATGTCGCAGATCGGCTACATGATCCTCGCCGCCGGCCTCGGCCCCATCGGCTACGTCTTCGCGATCATGCACCTGGTGACGCACGGCTTCTTCAAGGCCGGGCTGTTCCTCGGCGCCGGTTCGGTCATGCACGGCATGAACGACGAGGTCGACATGCGCCGCTACGGCGGACTGCGGAAGTACATGCCCGTCACCTTCGTCACCTTCGGCCTCGGCTACCTGGCCATCATCGGCTTCCCGGGCCTGTCCGGCTTCTTCTCCAAGGACAAGATCATCGAGGCGGCGTTCGCCAAGGGCGGCACCGAGGGCTGGATCCTCGGCGCCTGTGCCCTGCTCGGCGCGGCCATCACGGCGTTCTACATGACGCGCGTGATGCTGATGACGTTCTTCGGCGAGGAGCGCTGGCGCAAGGCCCCGACGCCGTCCCCGGCCCGGCCGGACGTGGAGCCCGCCGCCGAGACCCGCGGCGAGGCGGTGTCCGGACATGCCGCTGCCGCGGCGGGCCCGCCGCACCCGCACGAGTCGCCCAAGATCATGACGATCCCGATGATCGTGCTGGCCATCGGGTCCGTGGCCACTGGCGCGTTCTTCAGCATCGGCGACCGGTTCATGCACTGGCTGGAGCCCGTCACCGGGCACAGTCACGGCAATCCGCCGATCAGCGCGGGTGTGGTCACCGGCGCGACCGTCGCCTGCATGGTCATCGGCGTCGCCATCGCCTGGGCCCAGTACGGCCGCCGCCCGGTCCCGGCCGTCGCCCCGCGCGGCTCGCTGCTCACCCGGGCCGCCCGGCGCGACCTCCTCCAGGACGACTTCAACCACGTCGTCCTGGTGCGCGGCGGCGAGCACCTCACGCGGTCCCTGGTCTACGTCGACCACACCCTGGTCGACGGCGTCGTCAACGGCACGGCGGCCTTGGTCGGCGGCCTCTCCGGGCGGATGCGCAAGCTGCAGAACGGCTTCGCCCGCTCCTACGCGGTCTCGATGTTCGGGGGTGCGGCGGTCATCGTCGCCGCGACCCTGCTGATGAGGGCGGTCTGATACCGATGTCCTTTCCTCTGCTGACAGTGACAGCGGCGCTCCCGGCCGTCGGGGCGATCGCCACGGCCGCCGTACCGGCCGCGAAGCGCACCGCGGCCAAGTGGCTGGCGCTGTTCTTCTCGCTCGCCACGCTCGTCCTGGCGATCACCGTCCTGGTCCGCTTCGACCCGGACGGCGCCCGCTACCAGCTCACCGAATCCCATGCCTGGATCGCGGACTTCGGCGTCCGCTACGAACTGGGTGTGGACGGCATCGGCGTGGCGCTCGTCGCGCTCACGGCGCTGCTGATCCCCTTCATCATCCTCGCGGGCTGGCACGACGCCGACCCCCTGGAGACCGGCAGCAGCCGGTGGCGGCCGACGCAGGGCTTCTTCGCCCTGATCCTGGCCGTCGAGGCGATGGTGATCCTCTCCTTCGAAGCCACCGACGTCTTCCTCTTCTACATCTTCTTCGAAGCCATGCTGATCCCGATGTACTTCCTCATCGGCGGCTTCGGGGACCGTGCCCACGAGCACGGCGAGAAGGCGGCGGCGACCCAACGGTCGTACGCGGCAGTCAAGTTCCTCCTCTACAACCTGGTCGGCGGTCTGATCATGCTGGCCGCGGTGATCGGCCTGTACGTGGTCGCCGGGAACTTCTCGCTCCAGGAGATCGCCGAGGCCCGTGCCAACGGCACGCTCGACATGGCGACCCACACCGAACGCTGGCTGTTCCTCGGGTTCTTCTTCGCCTTCGCGGTGAAGGCGCCGCTGTGGCCGCTGCACACCTGGCTGCCCAACGCCATGCAGGAGTCCACCGCCCCGGTCGCCGTGCTCATCACGGCGGTCGTCGACAAGGTCGGCACGTTCGCGATGCTCCGCTTCTGCCTCCAGCTGTTCCCGGAGGCCAGCAAGTGGGCCACGCCCGCCATCCTCGTCCTCGCCCTGATCAGCATCATCTACGGGGCGCTGCTCGCGGTCGGCCAGCGGGACATCAAGCGGCTGGTGGCGTACGCGTCGATCTCCCACTTCGGCTTCATCATCATGGGCATCTTCGCGATGACCAGCCAGGGCCAGTCCGGCGCGACGCTCTACATGATCAACCACGGCATCTCGACGGCCGCGCTGATGCTGGTGGCCGGCTTCCTGATCTCCCGGCGCGGCTCGCGGCTCATCGCCGACTACGGCGGAGTGCAGAAGGTCGCCCCGGTGCTCGCCGGCACGTTCCTGATCGGCAGCCTCGCGACCCTGTCCCTGCCGGGCCTGGCGCCGTTCGTCAGCGAGTTCCTGGTCCTGGTCGGCACGTTCACGCGCTACCCGGTGATCGGCATCATCGCCACCTTCGGCATCGTCCTCGCCGCGCTCTACACCCTCGTCCTCTACCAGCGGACGATGACGGGCCCGGTGAAGCCGGACGTCTCCGCGATGCCGGACCTCAGGATCCGTGAGCTCGCGGTCGTCGCCCCGCTGATCGCCCTGCTGATCTTCCTGGGCGTCTACCCGAAGCCCGTCACGCAGATCATCGACCCGGCGGTCAAGCAGACCATGTCCGACGTCCAGAAGAAGGACCCCCAGCCCGAGGTGGAGGCGGCCAAGTGAGCGCAACAGCCGTCCACAGCCTGTGGACAACCGCGGCCGACCCGATCTCCAAGATCGACGCGCCGAAGTTCGAGTACGGCCAGCTGTCGCCGATCCTGATCGTCGTCGGCGCGGCGATCATCGGGATCCTGATCGAGGCGTTCGTCCCGCGGAAGTCGCGCTACTACGCCCAGATGTTCGTGTCCGTCGTCGCCCTCGCCGCGGCCTTCGCCGCGGTCGTGGCGCTCGCGGCCGACGGGTACGGCACGACCAGGGCGCGCATCGCGGCGATGGGCGCGATCGCCGTCGACGGACCGGCCCTGTTCCTCCAGGGCACGATCCTGCTGGCGGCCCTGGTGGGCCTGTTCACCTTCGCCGAGCGGCGCCTGGACCCGGAGGCGCACGGCAACCGCGTCGACTCCTTCGCCGCGCAGGCCGCGTCCGTGCCGGGCAGCGAGAGCGAGAAGGCCGCGATCAAGGCCGGGTTCACCACCACCGAGGTGTTCCCGCTGCTGCTGTTCGCGGTCGCCGGCATGCTGATCTTCCCCGCGGCCAACGACCTGCTGACGCTGTTCGTGGCGCTGGAGGTCCTCTCCCTGCCGCTGTACCTGCTGTGCGCGCTGGCCCGCCGCAAGCGGCTCATGTCGCAGGAGGCGGCGGTCAAGTACTTCCTGCTCGGCGCCTTCGCCTCCGCGTTCACCCTGTTCGGCATCGCCCTGCTCTACGGCTACGCGGGCTCGATGTCGTACGCGACGATCGCGCAGGTCGTCGACGGCACGGTGCAGGACGTCAACCCGGCGCTCGCCGACACCATGGGCAACGACGCGCTGCTGCTGATCGGCGCCGCGCTGCTGGTCATGGGCCTGCTGTTCAAGGTGGGCGCGGTGCCGTTCCACATGTGGACGCCGGACGTGTACCAGGGCGCGCCGACGCCGGTGACCGGCTTCATGGCGGCGGCGACGAAGGTGGCGGCGTTCGGCGCGCTGCTGCGGCTGCTCTACGTCGTCCTGCCGGGCCTGCGCTGGGACTGGCGGCCGGTCATGTGGGCCGTGGCCATCGTCACGATGCTGGGCGGTGCGATCGTCGCGATCACGCAGACCGACATCAAGCGGCTGCTGGCGTACTCGTCGATCGCGCACGCCGGGTTCATCCTCGCGGGTGTCATCGCGACCACGCCCGACGGTGTCTCGTCGGTGCTGTTCTACCTGGCGGCGTACTCGTTCGTGACGATCGGCGCCTTCGCGGTGGTCACGCTCGTCCGTGACGCCGGGGGCGAGGCGACGCATCTGTCCAAGTGGGCGGGGCTCGGGCGCAGGTCCCCGCTGGTGGCGGCCGTGTTCGCGGTGTTCCTGCTGGCCTTCGCGGGCATTCCGCTGACGTCCGGCTTCGCCGGGAAGTTCGCCGTGTTCAAGGCGGCGGCGGAGGGCGGGGCGGCCCCGCTCGTCGTCATCGGTGTGATCTCGTCGGCGATCGCTGCGTTCTTCTACATCCGCGTCATCGTGCTGATGTTCTTCAGCGAGCCGCGGCCGGAGGGCCCGACGGTGGCCGTGCCGTCGCCGCTGACGATGACGGCGATCGGAGTGGGTGTGGCGGTCACGCTGGTGCTCGGTGTGGCGCCGCAGTACTTCCTGGATCTGGCGGGGCAGGCGGGCGTCTTCGTCCGCTGACGTCCGCGGAGGGCCGCGTGGGGTCCGGTCTCCTTCGGGAGCCGGGCCCCACGGCGTTTCCGGGCGAGGTGCCGCAGCGGCGCGCCATGTCGAACGTATGGATCTGCATCGCCTTCGCCGGCGGGACCTGTGGATAACTCCGGGGCTGTCGGTGCGGGCGCCTATGGTGGACGCAGTGGTCGAGGCGCGACGCACGGGGGACGCAACGATGGGCGCGACGGGCGGGACGGGTGTGATGACGGAACTGGACGCGGTGACCGGAGTCGGGGTGACCGGGGCCGGGGCCGGCGCGGGCAGTGGTCCCGCCGGGCCTCTCGGCGCCGACGCGAGCGAGGCGCTGGCCGCGCTGCACCGGGTCTTCGGGTACGAGGCCTTCCGCGGTGAGCAGGAAGCGGTCATCGAGCATGTGGTGGCGGGCGGTGACGCCGTCGTGCTCATGCCCACCGGTGGCGGCAAGTCGCTGTGCTACCAGATTCCGTCCCTGGTCAGGCCGGGTACGGGTGTGGTCGTGTCCCCGCTCATCGCCCTGATGCAGGACCAGGTGGACGCGCTGCGGGCGCTGGGCGTGCGGGCCGGGTTCATGAACTCCACGCAGGACTTCGACGAGCGGCGGATGGTCGAGGCCGAGTTCCTCGCCGGCGAGCTGGACCTGCTGTACCTGGCCCCGGAGCGGCTGCGGGTGGGGAGCACGCTCGACCTGCTCTCCCGCGGCAAGATCTCCCTCTTCGCGATCGACGAGGCGCACTGCGTCTCCCAGTGGGGCCACGACTTCCGGCCCGACTACCTGGCGCTGTCCCTGCTCGGTGAGCGCTGGCCGGACGTACCGCGCATCGCCCTGACGGCGACGGCCACGCACGCGACGCACCAGGAGATCACCGAGCGGCTGAACATGCCGGCGGCCCGCCATTTCGTGGCGAGCTTCGACCGGCCCAACATCCAGTACCGGATCGTGCCCAAGGCCGACCCGAAGAAGCAGCTGCTGAGCTTCCTGCGCGAGGAGCACGCGGGTGACGCGGGCATCGTCTACTGCCTGTCGCGCAACTCGGTGGAGAAGACCGCCGAGTTTCTCAGCCGCAACGGCGTCGAGGCGGTGCCGTACCACGCGGGCCTGGACGCGGGCACCCGCGCCGCCCACCAGTCCCGCTTCCTGCGGGAGGACGGCCTGGTCGTGGTGGCTACCATCGCCTTCGGCATGGGCATCGACAAGCCGGACGTCCGTTTCGTCGCCCACCTCGACCTGCCCAAGTCGGTCGAGGGCTACTACCAGGAGACGGGCCGGGCCGGCCGCGACGGGCTGCCGTCGACGGCGTGGATGGCCTACGGACTGAACGACGTCATACAGCAGCGCAAGCTGATCCAGTCAGGTGAGGGGGACGAGGTTTTCCGGCGCCGGGCCCAGGCCCACCTGGACTCGATGCTGGCGCTGTGCGAGACGGCCCAGTGCCGCCGGGGCCAGCTCCTCGCCTACTTCGGCCAGGACCCGGACCCGTCCGGCTGCGGCAACTGCGACACCTGCCTGACCCCGCCGGAGACCTGGGACGGCACCGTCGCCGCGCAGAAGGCCCTGTCCACGGTGGTCCGGCTGCAGCGGGAGCGCGGGCAGAAGTTCGGCGCGGTGCAGATCGTCGACATCCTGCTGGGGAAGCGGACCGGCAAGGTCATCCAGTTCGACCACGACCAGCTGTCCGTGTTCGGCATCGGAGAGGAGCTCACCGAGGCCGAATGGCGGGGCGTCATCCGCCAGTTGCTCGCCCAGGGGCTGCTCGCGGTGGAGGGCGAATACGGCACGCTGGTGCTGACCGAGGCCAGCGGGGCGGTACTGCGGCGGGAGCGGGACGTGCCGCTGCGCAAGGAGCCCAAGAAGCCGGCCACCTCCCGGTCGGGTTCTTCGTCCGGGAGTTCCGGGCGAGGCGAGCGCAAGGGCAAGGCCGTCGTCGCCGAGCTGCCCGAAGAGCTGCTGCCGGCCTTCGAGGCGCTGCGTGCCTGGCGCGCCGAGCAGGCTCGTGAGCAGGGCGTCCCGGCGTACGTGATCTTCCACGACGCCACGCTGCGGGAGATCGCCACGGTGTGGCCGACGTCGGCGGGGGAGCTCGGCGGGATCAGCGGCGTCGGCGAGAAGAAGCTCACCACGTACGGGGAGGGTGTGCTGGAGGTGCTCGCGTCGCTGGGCGGGCCGGCGGGCTCCGCCCCCGCGGGCGACTCGTCCCCGGCCCCGACAGCGTCCGGCCAGGCTCCGGCTCACACCCCCGGTCAGGACGCGGGCGAGCCGGACCACTGGCCGGAGATGGACGAGGAGCCGGAGCCCGACGACTGGATATAGGGCCGGGCTCCGGCCGGGTCAGACGGCTCCGGAAGCCGGGCCGGTCACGAGCTGGGGCTTGATGGCCGGGTCGAAGGTGGCGATGCCGTGATCGCCGCGCGGAGGTTGTAGCCGGTGACCGAGACCAGGCGGGTGGGGCTGTTCAGCTGCTTGCCGCGGGCCGCGTTGCTGAGCAGAGTCGCCCATCGAGCCGATGTCGATCTTCCCCGCGGTCATCTGGGCGGTGATGGGGGCGCCGGTGGCGTAGTCCTGCCATGGCTGTCTCCAGGAGTGTGCGCGAGCGGAGTGGTTACCGGGTCCGGTGCAGCAGGCCGCTCATGGTGATGCGGTCGCCGCGGAAACGGATGAACTCCAGGTCGACCGGGCGGCCGTCCGCGAGGTGGGTGAGGCGTTCCAGCATGAGGACGGCGGCGCCGCGCGGGGCCGCGAGCACGGCGGCCGAGTGGGTGTCCGCGCTGACCGCTTCCAGGGTGATCTCGGCGCGGCCGACGTGCCGGCCGGTGGCGGCTTCCAGGAGGCGGAAGACGTCGGTGTTCTCCAGGTCGGCGCCGAGCAGTTCGGTGCCGATGCCGAGGGGGATGTAGGTGAGGTCGAGGGACAGGGGCAGCCCGCCGAGCCTGCGCAGGCGTTCGATGCAGAGGGCGTCGGTGCCGGGCGCGAGCCGGAGGCGGTCGGCGACCGGGGCGGGCGCCGGGGCGGGGCCCATGGTGCGGACCTCGGACGGCCTGCGGGGAGATCCGCCACCACGGCACGAGCCCGCCCGGCTACGACAGCGCCGTCAGCCCCGGGGCGAACGCGATCAGCAGGGGCAGCAGCGGTACGAGCGCGGCCGTCGTGGTGGTGAGGGTGCGGTGCAGGCGGTCCAGCCGGGGCGGCGGTTCCAGGAGCCGGTCGACCCGTTCGCCCAGCAGGCGGTTGCTGGAGGCGCAGGACAGGACGCCGCGGTGCTGGTTGAGCTCGATCAGCGCCAGGGCGGTCGTCAGATGGCCGCAGCGGCGGGAGGCCGTGTCGTCGGCGGCCAGCTCGACCAGGCGGTGCGTCTGGTCGCAGAAGTGGGCGAACAGCGGGATGCGGGGGAAGCCGGTGGCCAGGGCGGTGGAGAGGTGGAGCAGCCAGTCGTGGCGGGCCCGGGCGTGGCCGCGCTCGTGGGCGAGGACGGCGTCGAGCTGGTGGCCGGTGAGGCGGTGCAGGGCGCCCGTGGTGACGATCAGCTGGGGCGGGCTCCCCGGCATCCACCAGGCGTCCGGGTACTCGTCCTCCAGGACCAGCAGCGGGCCCCGGGCCGCCGGCAGGCCGGCCGGCAGGTCGGGGGCGCGCTCGCGCAGATGGGCGCGCGCCTGGGCATGCCGCCGGCGCGCCTCGACGAGCTCCCGCGCGAGCATCGCCGTCGTCCAGGCGGCGCCGCAGGCCAGCAGCAGAGTGAGGGCGGCGGCCCACGGCGGGGCGGTGGACAGGTCGTACGCCGCGGTGACCGCGGGCGGCGCCGGGGCGAACAACTGGGCGCGGACCGTGCCGAAGACGGCTGCGGCGCCCAGGGAGAGCGCCGTCACGCAGGCCAGCAGGACCGTGGCGACCAGACACTGCCAGACCCACAGCGCGAGCACCGGTTCCCGCTCGGGCCACGCGGCCCGGGTCAGCGCCCGGGGAACGGGGGCGGCGGCCGTCACGGCGACGACGCTCAGCAGGAGCAGGCAGACGGTCATGGCCACGGGCTCCGGTTCCTCGTCGGAAGAGGGGCGGACACGGGTGGTGCGGGGGAGGGCGGCCGCCGAGCGCGCCGATGGCCACGACGAGCGTGACGTACGTGCGGGCACACCGCCCCGCGCCCAGTATGACGGGCCGGGCGGTGTGCGTCAGGGGTCGAACGACAACGGAAGGGAGCGCAGGGGCGACCGTCGGCCGGCCCCCGGCCGTCCTGCGTCAGCCCTGGACCACTCGCCCGGTCACCTCGCCCAGCCCCACCCGCACGCCGTGCGGCCCCGGGGCCCAGGCCGAGAGGGTCACCTCGTCACCGTCCTCCAGGAACGTGCGCTTGCCGTCGGGAAGTTCGAGCGGCTCGCGGCCGTTCCAGGTCAGCTCCAGCAGGGAGCCGCGCTCGTTTTCCGCCGGGCCGCTGACCGTGCCGGAGCCGTAGAGGTCGCCGGTGCGCAGGGAGGTGCCGTTGACGGTCATATGGGCCAGCTGCTGGGCGGCCGTCCAGTACATGGTGGAGAAGGGCGGCTCGGAGACGACGTGACCGTTGATCGCGACGCTGATCCGCAGGTCGTAGCCGCCGGGTTCCTCGTCGCTGTCGTCCAGGTACGGCAGCAGCCCGTGCGTCCGGGCCGGGGGCGCCACGAGGGCCTCCTCCAGGGCGTCCAGCGGGGTGATCCACGCCGACACCGACGTGGCGAAGGACTTGCCGAGGAACGGGCCGAGGGGCACGTACTCCCAGGCCTGGACGTCGCGGGCGGACCAGTCGTTGAGGAGGCACAGCCCGAACACGTGCTCGCGGAAGTCGCCGAGGGCCACCGGCGCGCCCATCCGGGACGGCACACCGACGACGAAACCGACCTCGGCCTCGATGTCCAGGCGGACGGACGGGCCGAAGACGGGAGCGGTGTCCGTGGGGGCCTTGCGCTGGCCGGACGGCCGTGCGATCTCCGTGCCGGAGACGACGACCGTGCCGGAGCGGCCGTGGTAGCCGATGGGCAGATGCTTCCAGTTGGGGGTGAGGGAGTCCTCCGCGTCGGGGCGGAAGATCTGCCCGACGTTCCGGGCGTGGTTCTCGGAGGCGTAGAAGTCGACGTAGTCCGCCACCTCGAACGGCAGGTGCAGATCCACCGACGACAGGGGGTGGAACAGCGGCGCGACGGTCTCGCGGTGGGACGGCACGGTCACCCAGGCGGTCAGCGCCCGGCGCACGTCCGACCAGGCCGTGCGCCCCGCGGCCAGCAGCGGGTTGAGGGTCGGCCGGGCGAGCAGGGAGGCGTACGGCGAGCCGAGCGCGTGGGCCGCGGCGCCCGCGTCCAGCACATGGTCGCCGAGCCGGACGCCCACGGTCCGGTGGGACGAGCCGGGCAGGGAGAACACGCCGTACGGCAGATTGTGCGGGCCGAAGGGGTCACCCTCGGGGACATCGAAGGGGGGCATCGGGTGCTGCCTCGCTTTCGGGTGCGCCATGTCGTCACCACGTATTCGTGGTCGTGCCACACGTTACGGGTGACACACCGGTCCTGGGCAGAGTCCGAGGAGGTGGACAGGGACGAACGGGGCAGGTGGGCCCGGGTGGGACCGGACGGGGTGACTCCGGCGGGCCGGACGGGACGCCGCATTCGTACGTGCCGGACGTTATCCACAGGACGCGACGCAATCTTGACGGAGCGGTGCGAACGGGGCGACTCTGGGCGGGTGCCGGAAGGCCTCGGGGAGGGGGCTTTCCCACGGCACATCTGGGGGGCGGATGGCCATAGGGGAGGCCGGTCCGGGTTCGACGCGGCATGGTGCACAGCCGAAGCGGCTGGAAGAGACCATGCGCGTCCGGCTCGGCCGGGAATGTGTGTACGTACCGTCGTGCCGTTTCGGGCTGTACGTGGCGCTGCGCCACTGGTGCCCGCCCGGCGGACGCGTGCTGATGTCGCCGGTCAACGACGACGTGATCTTCTTCGTCGTGCTCGCGGCCGGACTGCGCCCGGTGCAGGCGCCGTTGAACCCGCTCGACGCGTCCATCGACTTCGATGCCGTGCCGGACGAGGTGTGGGGCTCGGTATCGGCCGTGCTCACGACGAATCTGTACGGCAACCCGGACCCGGCGCCGCGCCTCAGGCAGAAGTGCGACGCGCTGGGGATCCCGCTGTTCGAGGACGGGGCGCACGCGATCGGCAGCCGGGTGGGGGACCGGCCGGTCGGGGCGTGGGGCGAGGCGTCGGTGTTCAGCCTGTCGAAGCATGTCGGTGCGAAGGCCGGAGGCATGCTCTCGCTCGCCGACCCCGGGTTACGGGAGGCGGTGGAGAAGACCTGCGCGGGGCTGCTCGCGCCGCGCCGGACGAGCGCCGAACTCGCCTACCTGGTCCGGCCGTACGCGGAGGCGGCGGTGCGCGGGCTGCGGCTGCGGCGCGCCGCCCGGTCCGCGATCCGGCTGCTGGGTCTGGCGGACCGCGAGGAGATCCGGATGCCGCTGCGCCCGGACGAACTCGCCCTCGCCGCCCGTGAGACGCCCGGCCTCGACACCCACCACCCGTGGGTGCGCGTCGACATGCACGACTACCGCCTGGAGCCCGGCCGGCTGCGGCTGCGGCGCATCGGCCACAAGCTCGACCGGCTGGACGAGGTGCTGGACGCCTGCCGGGCGGGCACGGAGCTGCTGCTGTCCACGCCCTGGGCCAAGCCGCGCGAGGGCCACGGGACGCAGCCGCTGTTCCGCGTCCCGCTGTTCGTGGCCGACCGGGACGCGGCCATCGCGGCGCTGGCCCGGCAGGGCATCGTCGTCGGCTACCTCTACGACCCGCCCCTGGACGACTACGCCGGTGCGGAGTTCACCGACCCCTCACCGGCCCCCGAGGCGGCCCGCTGGTTCGCGCGGCACGCGCTGCCCGTGGACCCGCTGCGGGCGCGGACGGTCGCCGCGGTGCTGGAGCGCTCCGGGGCGCAGCCCGTCCGGGCGCCGGGAGAACTGCCCGGGAACAGGCCGGCAGCGGGAGGGCTGGGACAGTCCCGTGGCTGAGATCCAGGTGCACGAGCCCGCCGCCGCGCGCACCGACGGCGGCGGACCGAAGCCTGCCGGCAGCGACCACACCCACGACTCCCTGTTCAAGAACGCCTACTTCCTCATGCTCAGCACCGGCGTCTCCGCCGTACTGGGCCTGGGATTCTGGCTGGTGGCCGCCCGCTACTACACGGAGGAGGCCGTCGGCCAGGGCTCGGCCGCGATCGCCGCGATGCGGCTGCTCGCCAGCATCACCGCGACGACGATGATCGGCGCCGTGGTCCGCTTCGTCCCGCGCGCGGGACGGGAGACCGGGCGTCTGGTGTGGGGCACGTACGTGGCCAGTTCGCTGGTCGTGGCGCTCGCCGCCGCCGTCTTCCTGCTCACGCTCGACGCCTGGGGAGCGTCCTACGCCCCTCTGGGCACGCCCATGGCGGGCGCGGTGTTCGTCGCTGCCTGTGTGGCCTGGGCGTTGCTCACCCTCCAGGACGGCGTGCTCACCGGACTGCGCAAGGCGGAGTGGGTGCCCGCCGGGAACGCGGTGTTCTCCGTCGGGAAGCTGGCCCTCCTGGCCGTCTTCGCCGGCACGCTGCCCGTGCTCGGCATCTTCGTCTCCTGGGCGGTGGCGATCGCCTTCTCCACGCTGCCGCTGGGCTGGCTGATCTTCCGCCGGCTCATCCCGCGGCAGGCGGAGGCCGACCGCGACAAGGAACCCCCGAAGATCAAGGACATGGGCCGCTTCCTGGCCGGGGACTCGCTGGGCGCCCTGTTCAGCCTTGCGATGATCAACCTGCTGCCGGTGATGGTCGCCGTCCGCTTCAGCGCCGCCGAGAACGGCTACTTCTACGTGGCCTACACCGTCGGCGGCACGATGGAGTTCATGGCCATCAACATGGCCTCGTCGCTCACCGCGCACGCCTCGCACGACCCGCGCCAGCTCGCCGACGGCGTCCGGGGCGCCCTGCGGCGCATGACACTGCTGCTGGTCCCGGCCGTGGCCGTGCTGGTCGTCTTCGCCCCGTACATCCTCACGCCCTTCAGCCCGGACTACGCCGAGCACGGCTCGACCGTGCTGCGGCTGCTCGCCCTCGGCGCCCTGCCACGGGTGGTGGTGGAGCTGTACATCGGCGTGCTGCGCGTCCAGGGGCGCACGGGTGTGCTGGCCGCGCTCCAAGGCACCATGTGCGCCCTGGTGCTGGGCTGCGCCGCCGTGCTGTTCACCCCGGCCGGGATCGCCGGGGCCGGCTGGGCGGTGCTGCTGAGCATGACGCTGATCGCCGTCGTCTCCATGGCCGGTCTGCGCGCGGCCCTGCGCCAGGACGACAGCGCACCCCCGGCCCGTACGCCCGCCGACCCCGCCTACGGCACCCACTGGGCGAAACTCAACGCCACCGCCGGGTACGGCACGACCTGGGCCCGCCGGGCCGCCTACCAGCCCAGGGACGGCGACCAGAACACGGTCACGCTGTTCATCGGACGCCCCGGCTACGAACGCGAGGCGCTCCAGGCGGACACGCTGGCGCTGATCGTGCGACCGGAGGGACCGACCAGCGAACCGCCCCACGGGCCCCGGGAACCGGAGCAGGAGCCGCAGGAGCGGCGGCTGAGAGGTGCCCTGTGGAGCCTGCTCGCGGTGGCCTGCCTCTTCTTCCTCGCTCCGCTGCGGGACCTGCCGTGGCTCGACGGCGCCTCGCGGGCCGTCCTGAGCGGACGTCAGTTGCTGGAGGGCCTGCCCCCGCCGTCGCTCACCGCGGGCGGCCTGCTGCTCGTGGTGTTCGTCGCCGCCGTCACGCTGAGCACCCGGCGCGACCCGTGGCTGCCCGGCACCGCACTGGCCGCCGCCCTGCTCGCCCTGTACGCCGCACCGGTCGCCCTCGGACGGGAACCGCGGCCGGTGGACGGGGCGTTCTATGAGAAGACGGCCGGCTTCCTGGCGGACGCGCTCGGGCTCGACGGGCCCGAGCCGCTGCTGCGCTGGGCGCCGCCGGCCTGCCAGCTGCTGTGTCTCCTACCGCTGGGGCTGCTGCTCGCGAGGGCGGGCGGGCGGCTGACGTGGCCGGGGCGCTGGGGGGTGCTGTATCTCGTCGCGGTCGGCGGCTGGGCGTGGCGCGACGCGCTCGCACCCCTCGCGCCGCCCCTGCTCCTCGCCCTCGCGCTGCTCCTGCCGCTCCATCGCGCCGCGTCGGCGTGGGCGCGCTCCCGCACCACGGCCTCACCGGGCCCCCTAGCCGACCGAACGGCCGGCGGACCACCGACCGGACCGCCCCGCGACTGATCACACCCGAAGCCGATACCGATCCGGGCTCAGGGCCGGACAAGCCGAAGCAGAGCCGAGACAGAGCCGAAGAGAGCAACCGCCAGGGGGGAACCACCGTGCGTCCGCCAACCACACCGAGGGAGAGATCCACGCCGGAACCCACACCCGCACGGGACGGCGCGAACACCTCCGGCAGCGGCCCCGAGACGGCCAGCCAGTCCTCGAGCCCGTCCTCCTCGGAGTCCTCCAGCCCCGCCCACGAGCCCGTGACGGATCTGTCCGACCTGCCCCCCGCCTGGTCCGGGCGGGGCGCCCAGGCCTGGCCCGGTGTTCCGCTGCTCGTCGCGCTCGCACTGTGGGCGTACGCCATGCGGCACACCGACGTCTCGCGGCTCGACGACTACGGTCTGGTCAGCGCGCTGCACCCGGCCTTCTGGGCGGGGCTCGCGGTGCTCACCACCGGCTTCTGGTTCACGGTCCGCGACGCGCGCCGGGCGGCCGCCTGGTCGGCGGCGTACGTGCTCGGTCTGCTGGTGATGGAGCGGGCCACGCAGGCGGTGCTCTACCCGACCCCGCTGTACGCCTGGGCGTGGAAGCACGAGGCGGTCATCGACCATCTGCTCACGGCCGGCGGTCTGCAGACGGCCGATCAGGTCGGCGACATGGCCGTGTACGACCAGTGGCCGGGCTTCTTCGCCGCCCAGGCCGCCCTGCAGCGGCTGCTGGGCGTGGACTCGGCGGCGATGTTCATGGCCTGGTGGCCCCTGGCCTCCAGTCTGATGCTGCTGCTCCCGCTGCTGCTGATCTACCGCACCTTCACCGAGGACCGGCGGCTGATCTGGACCTCGGTCTGGCTCTTCTACGTCGCCAACTGGGTGGGGCAGGACTACTTCTCTCCCCAGTCGGTGGCGTACGCGCTGCACGTGGGCGTGCTCGCGGTCGTCCTGCGGCGCTTCGGCCGGTCCGCGGTGCGGCGGGGCCGGCCGCGGCAGGCCGTGTGGACCGTGGTGATCACCGTCATGATCGTGGCGATCGTCATCTCCCACCAGCTCACCCCGGGCATGCTGGTCGTCTGCCTGCTCGCCCTGTGCCTGAGCCGCCGCTACCGCGACTGGGTCCCGGTGGTCACGACCGTCGTGATCTTCCTGGTCTGGTGCCTCACGGCCGCGCTGCCCTTCCTGTCCGCGGCGATGCCGGACATGATCCGCTCCATCGGCGACGTCGGGGCCAACGTCGAGACGGGCTACGGCGCCACCCCGACCGGCACCGGAGCGATCGCCACCTCCTGGGCGGCCCGGCTGCTGTCCGGTTCCGTGCTGCTGCTCGCGGCCGTCGGCGTGCTGCGCCAGCGTGTGCTGCGCCACCGCGCGTGGCCCCTGCTGCTGGTCGCGGCGGCCCCGCTGCCGATGTTCGCGGCGAGCAGTTACGGCAGCGAGATGGTCTTCCGGGTGCTGCTGTTCATGCTGCCCGGCGCCGCCTTCTTCGCCGCCGCCGCGCTGCTGCCCAAGGTCCGCACGCTGGCCGCCGACGCCGCCGCACAGGAGACCGGCAAAGGCCGGGCCCCCGGCCCCGCCACGGCCCGCCGGTGGGGGATCGGCACCTGGGTGCCGCTGGCCGCGCTGCTCGGCGGAACCCTGGCGTTCGTCCCGGCCTACTCGGGCAAGGACCGGATCAACTACTTCCCGCCGCAGGAAGTCGCCCTCGTACGGCAGCTCTTCGACCAGGCACCGGACGGCTCGCTGGTCGTGGCCGCCAACCGCAACTACCCGGACGCGTACGCCTCCTACTGGAGCGTCGACCACTACTGGTTCCTCGACGACGCCCGCAGTCACGTCGACCGGATCGTCAGGAGCCCCGCCGCCACCCTCGCGCGGGACATGGCCGGGGTGGAGCGGCCGGGCCGGGCCTACTTCCTGCTCACCCAGGGGCAGCTGGCCAACTCCGAGATGAACGGGCAGCTCGACAAGGCGCAGCTGAACCGCATCCAGAGGTCCGTCGCCGCGTCGCCGCGGTTCCGGCTGGTGGCGGAGAACAGCGCCGGGTGGCTCTACGTGCTGAAGCAGTCAGGGGGAGCGGAGCGATGACACCGCAGGAACTCGTGGTCCGGATGCTGCCCCCGTTCGGCGGCTGGCTGGCGCTGGCCGCGCTCGCCCTGCCCGGCGGATCGCCGCTGCGGGGCGCGGCGGTCGTGCTCTTCCTGGCGGCGGGCCCGGGCGCGGCCGCGGTCAGAGTCTGCGCCCCCGCCCTGGGGGCGCGGCCCGCCGAAGGGCCCGTGGAGCGCCGGGAGGCGGACTTCGCCCGCCACTCCGACCTGCTGGAACGGCTGATGCTGACGCTGTTCCTGAGCATCGGCGCGTTGATGCTCGTCGCGACCGTGCTGATCGCCACGCACACCTTCAGCGCACAGCGGGTGCTGCTGACGCTGACGCTGCTGACCACACTCGCCGCGTTCTGTCCGCCCCTGCGCGCCTCCCCGCGGCCGAGGACACCGAAGGGTTCCGCTCAGTGAGGTTCAACCGTCCCCCCCGTCCCTTTCGCCGCACGCCGAGCACGACCGGAGGACAGCACCGAAAAGATCCACACGAGGAGAGGTCCGCCGGCCCGTCGGCATCGGGCCGGCGCCGACTGCTGATCACCTCCGCCACGGTCGTCAGCGCCGTCCTGGTCGCCGCGTTCGCCCTGCGGGACGCATCGGGGCCGGACTCGGGAGCCGCCGGCCCCAAGGCGGACTGCCGCCCCACGGCCCTCCTCGAACCGCCCTGCGGCGCCTGGTTCGGCGCGTTCGTGCCGCACGAGCGGGACGACCTCCCGGAGAAGGTGCGCGCCTACGAGAAGCGCGTGGGGCGCGAGCTCGACATCGTGTACACGTACCACGACATGTCCCTGGCCTCGGGCACCCGCCGCGAGGGCCGGCTGCTCACCCCCGAGGAACAGCGCGTCGGCGAGGACCATCTGCTGTTGCTCTCCTGGGAGAGCAAGTGGTGGGGCGGCACCAGGCAGCAGCAGCCGACCTGGAAGCAGATCGCCTCCGGCGAGCTGGACGACAAGGTCATCGACGTCCAGGCCCGGCGCATCAAGGACTACGGCAAGAAGGTGTTCCTCTCCTTCGACCTGGAGATGGACACCCGCACCCCGGCCAGCGGCACACCCGCCGACTATGTGAAGGCCTACCGGCACATCCACGACCGGTTCCGCGAACTGGGCGTGGACAACGTGGTGTGGACGTGGATCACCACCGGGTACCTCGACCACGCGGACGAGATCAAGAAGATGTACCCGGGCGACGACTACGTCGACTGGGTCGGCTACAACCAGTACAACTACTACCGCTGCCACGACGCCGGCTGGCTGACCTTCGCGCAGACGCAAGCCGCCACGCACGACTGGATCCGGGAGAACATCTCCGACGGCAAGCCGCTGATGCTCTCCGAGTTCGGCACCGCCGCGGACGCGAACCGCCCGCAGCGGCAGGCCGAGTGGTACGCGCGGGTGCCCGGGGTGCTCAAGGACCTGGACGGCGTCAAGGCCGCCCTCCAGTGGAACTACCGCGACCCCGGACCGCACTGCAACCTGGCGCTGGCGAACGACGCGGCCTGGGACAGCCTGCGCAAGGCGGTCGCAGACCCGTACCTCAACCAGCCGCTGCGGTAGTCCCCGCCGGGGCTCACCCCGCGAACTCGGGCCCGTGCACCACCGCACGGGCCCGGCGGTACCAGCGCCAGGCGATCGTCTTCGGCCCGTCGCGGTACGGCGCGACCCGCGCGCCCGCCCCCGCCAGCCAGCCCTCGACGTCGGCGACGGTGTGGGTGCGCCGGACGATGAGCCGGGCGATGCGGTACCGCTCGTCGCGATCGGAGCTGAGCGCGTGCCGCACCGCGGTCGCCGTCTCGTAGCCCGCCCGGGCCGACATGGCCCGCACCCGGGGGCTGTTGTAGCCGTGCGGATAGGCGAGGTGCCGGATCTCGTGCCCGAGGGCGTCCTCCAGCACGGATTTGGAGGTGCGCAGTTCGTACGCCAGGGCCTTGGCGGACAGGGTGTCGAGCTGCGCGTGCGTGACGGTGTGACTGCCGATCTCCATGCCGGAACGTTCCAGCTCCGCCGCCCGGGCCAGGGTCATCATCGGGGCGGGCGGCAGCAGACTGCGGCCGCCCGGGGCGATGGCGCCGGTGGTGAGGTAGGCGGTGGCGGGCAGCCCGCGTGCGGCCAGGACCTCAGCGGTGGGGCCGGGCAGATCGGCGAACCCGTCGTCGAAGGTGAGCAGCACCGGCCGGGGCGGCAGGGGCGCCCGGCCGGCCAGATGATCGGCGACCGTAGTGATCGTGACGGGCGTACGCCCACTGCCGGTGATGACGTCGAGATGCGCCGCGAACTGCCGTGGTGTGACCGTGAACTCGGCGATCCAATCGGGCGGGTCGTCCATCACCGCGTGGTAGAGGAAAACGGGGATGGCCGGGGTGCCCGAGGGCGATATGGGCCCCTCATCACGGGTTCGTGCCGACGTCGTCATCTCGCCCCCTGAGGGGTCTTCGCCCGCTGAGCCGTCTGCTCCCGAACCGCCGCGCGCAGCGCGTACCGCGCCCGCAGATAGCCGACGGGCCCGTAGACCATCCCCCGGCGCTGCAACCGCGACAGCCGCCGCGGCCAGGGGTGCGTCCGCTCGTCGTGGTCGCCCGGTGCGCCGGTGCCGTCCGCCTGGTCCGTGTCGCGCACGGCCGTCAGGGTGCGGGCGCGGGCGAGGCCGCGGGGCAGCCTCGCGAGGAACGCCGGCAGCAGCGCGGGCCGGTTCACGAGCACCGCGGTGAGGTACGCCGTGAGCCCGGCGCCGTAGCCGTACGCCTGGGTCTCCAGATCCCGCCAGGTCTCCCGGTGGTGGTGCCACACCAGGGCGTACGGCGTGTAGTGCAGCCGGTGGCCCTGGGCCAGGACGCGGACGAAGCCGTAGAGGTCGTCGCCGCCCCGGGCCGCCGTGCCGGCCCCGGTGGCCGGGTCGAAACCGCCGACGGAACGCAGCACGGCCGTGCGGAACGCCATGTTCGCGCCCGATCCGAACCGCCCGGCCGTGAACGGGAACAGCGGCTCGTCGCCCGGCGGGTGCGCCGGGTCGTACGTCCTTGGAGTGAAACCCTTCGCGAAGCCGCCGTGACTCTCCAGCAGCACCTGGGCCGGGGTCGTCAGCCGCGCCGGCAGGATCAGCCCGGTGCTGCACCCGAGTCCGGCGTCGGCTGCGAAGGGCGCGGTCAGCTCGGTCAGCCAGCGCGGGTCGGCGACCACGTCGTCGTCGGTGAAGGCGACGACCTCGCCGCGCACGGCGTCCAGCCCGGCGTTGTGCGCGGCTGCGAGCCCCGGAACGGGCTCACAGACGTACCGCACGCGCTCGGCGTACTTCCGCTCGACCAGTTCCCGCGTCTCGTCCGTGACCGGCGCGTTGTCGACGACGACGATCTCGAACCGCGGATGGTCCTGCGCCAGCAGCGAGTCCAGCGCCCGGGCCAGCTGCCCGGCCCGCTCCCGGGTCGCGACGACGACGGTCGTGAACGGCGCCTGACCGGCTCCGCTGAAGACGGCCGCCCCGCACTCCGCCCGCGCCCGCTCCGCCAGCACGGCCTTCGCATCCGCCCCCTCCGCTACCCGCCCGAGCAGCGTGCCCACGGGTCGGCCGCCCCTCCTGACCAGGACGAACACCTCTCCGTGCGTCACGGGCGGACTCCCCGGACCGGGTCTGAGCACCGCCTCGTCACCATCGAGGTCCAGCTCGGCGACCTGCACCGCCCCGATGTCCAGGAACCGCCGTATCTCCTCCTGCGCACGCGCCGAACGGGCCATGCGCCCACCCCCCTCGTGAAGTCAGGTACGGCGCAGCCGGGCCGCGCCCTTCAGCGTCCGCGAGGCCAGCGACGCGAGCCGGGGCCTGCCGCGGACGAAGCTGTGCGCGCGGCGTGCCGGTTCGCGGCTCAGCCAGTGCAGTGCCGCGCCCGCCCCCGGACGGGTCACCGCACCCTCGTACACGGGCAGTTCGCCCGTCTTCAGCGCGTCCTTGTACTCGGCCGCGCCCCTCCCCAGGTCGAGCGTGCCGATCCCTTCGGCGGCCGCCGCCTCGGCCATCCGCAGGTGCAGCACCAGACCCGGCGAGAACCTCGCGAACTCCGGGTCGTAGGCCGGGAACCAGCAGGCCAGCACCGAGGCCGAACGCAGCCCGAAGTGCGCGGCGACGGGCCGCTCACCGGCGTACAGCACGGACAGCGTGCCGCTGCACTCCGGCGCCCGGGTCCCGGCCAGCCGCCCGACGAGCCGGGTGATCCACTCCTGGGCGAACCGGTCCCGGCGGCCGGTCCTGCGGTACTGCGCGGACTTCCACTCCATGAGCGTGCGCAGCGCGGCCGGATCGCGTTCGTCGAACACGAACCGCACCTCGCCCGCCTGCCGTCCCAGCTTGCGCTCTTTGGCCAGCGTGGTCTTCAGGAACTTCGGCGACTGCGCGCGCAGCACCGACTCGTACGTCTCGTAGCCCTTCTCCACGTCGATGACGTAGGTGGCGTACTCCTCGGCCGCGTACCGGACGAACAGCCGCTGCTCGGCCTCCAGATTGTCGAAGGCGAAGCTCGACAGCGAGCAGGCCCTCAGCAGTTCGTCCGTCTCCAGGCCGAGGCCGGGCCGCAGGATCGCGCCCTGCGCGTCCGAGACGCCGAGCCCGATCGCCCGGCCCTGGCCCAACCGGCCCCGCTCGTAGGGCAGGAAACCGGCCGGCTCCGGCCCGTCGTACACCACGGCCACCCGGGCCCCGGGTCTGACCCGGCCGACGGCTTCGGTGAACTCCGGCTCCATGAAAGGGTTGCGCGGTGCCTCCGAGGCGGCGCGCAGCGCACGCCAGCGCTCCCTCTCCCCTTCGCCGAGCTCCCCGGGCCCAGCCACGCGAATGCGCCCACTGCTCAACCTGACCCCCCGATCAAGTCCCCCCTGGACACTTGGAAGGTACCGCTCTGCGCGGCCCCACGGGTAGGTAGCGGAGCATGTTGTCGCCAACTGGTGCAGAGGCCTTCAACCGGGCAATCGGCGTCCACCGTGCGATGAAACGAAAGGCCGCACTGTCCGTATTCTCTGATCATGGCCGCACCCATCGCATATTCACTCATCGCCACCGACCTGGACGGGACGCTGCTGCGCGGCGACGACACCCTCTCCGACCGGTCCCTCGCCGCGCTCGCGCGGGTGGCGGAAGCCGGTGCCCAGCACCTCGTGGTGACGGGCCGGCCGGCGCCGAGAGTGCGACCGCTCCTGGACGACCTCGGGTGCACGGGGCTCGCGGTGTGCGGGCAGGGCGCTCAGGTGTACGACGCCGGCGCGGACCGGCTGCTGTGGACCATCACCCTGGACCGGGAGCTGGCCGAGACCGCCCTCGGCAAGATCGAGGCCGAGGTGGGGCAGGTGTACGCGGCGGTCGACCAGGACGGTGTCGACGGGCTCACGCTGATCGAGCCGGGGTATCTGATGCCGCACCCGACCCTGCCCGCCGTGCGGGTCGACCGGCGCGAGGAGCTGTGGGGCGAGCCCATCAGCAAGGTGTTGCTGCGCCATCCCCATCTGTCGGACGACGAGTTGGCGGCGACGGCCCGCTCGGTGGTCGGCTCGCTGGCGACGGTGACCATGTCGGGGCCCGGCACGGTCGAGCTCCAGCCGTGCGGGATCACCAAGGCCACGGGTCTGGCGCTGGCCGCCGAGCATCTGGGGCTGCGGCCGGCGGACACCATCGCCTTCGGCGACATGCCCAACGACATCCCGATGTTCGACTGGGCCGGCCACGGCGTCGCGATGGCCAACGCCCATCCCGAACTCAAGGCCGTGGCCGACGAGGTCACCCTGTCGAACGAGGACGACGGCATCGCCGTCGTCCTCGAGCGACTGCTGGGCGGTACGGCTCAGTACGGGCCGTTGACGTTGTCGATCGAGCCGTAGCGGTCGGCCGCGTAGTTGCAGGCCGCCGTGATGTTGGCGACCGGGTCGTACGGGTCGAAGGAGGTGCCGTCCACGTGGTAGGCGGCGAACGTCGGGTCGATCACCTGGAGCAGGCCCTTGGACGGGGTCCCCGCGACGGCGTTGGAGTCCCAGTTGTTGATGGCCTGGGGGTTGCCGGACGACTCGCGCATGATGTTGCGGTAGATGCCGTCGTAGGAGCCCGGGATCCCCTTCTGCGCCATGATGTCCAGCGACTCGCGGATCCACCCGTCGAGGTTGTTCGCGTAGGTCTTCGCGGACGCCTGGGTGGCCTGGGCGACGCCGCCGGCGGGCTTGGCGGCCGGCTTGGCGGGGGCGGACGACTTGGTCGCCGTCTTCTTCGCCGCGTCCGTCTTGGCGGTCTTCACCGTCAGCTTCAGACCCGGGTGGATCAGCTTCGGGTTGTCGCCGACGGCGGCGCGGTTGTCCTTGTAGAGCTGCTTCCAGCCGCCCGAGACGTCGTACTTGTCCGCGATGCGGGCGAGCGAGTCGCCCTTGGCCACGGTGTACGTGAGGGACTTGGCGGGCTGGGCCGCCCGCGGCACGGACTGCGCGGCGGCGGGTGCGCTCTGGGGCTCGGCGGCACTCGCGTGGGTGGCGCCGAGAAGCGGAAGGGTGAGTGCTGCCGCGCCGGTACCGGCGGCGATGATCCCTCGGGTCAGCGGGTTGGTTCCGGGGCGACGGTGGTTGCCTCGTGAGGTCATGGCGATGTTCCTCTCCGGCGCCTGCGAGGTGAGCTGTCGGGTTCGGGCCGGGAGGTGCCCGGCCGCGTACGGCGCTGTGTGCCGTGCGCGGCTTCACCCCGAGCCGTGCCGCTGTGCGGACCGGCGACTTACCTGGGTCCCCCGCTCCTGCCCTGCGTGAGTGAGTCGGTTCCGTGGGAAGTCCGGGCGGCGGCAGGATTAGGCGTCCGCCGGACAGGGCCGGAACGTATGCGAGAGCACATGTCGGGAACAAGCACCTCAGTCACATATCGCGCGGTTGACCTTGGTCTGGGGTGTTTGGGCCGCTTGATCCTTTGCGGGAGCCAAGGCTCAACTGGCTTTCGGGGGAAGGCGTTAGGGGCCGCTGTCGCAGGGAGGGGGAAAAGGGAAAGGGGTGATTCAACTCACTGATCACGAGTCCGTGGGGCAATTTTCGCCAAGGGGAATTAGCCGACTCATCGCGGCAAATCGTGCATAACTCGCTACCCCTGGGTAAGTCGATAAATATCTGTTCTTATGGGTTGATCGAAAACATAACGGTCGTGATCGGATACCACCCAGCCTGTAGCCATGGGTGCTGGCGGTGATCGAAACGTGACCGGATACGCTGACTCGAGTGAGGGCAGCGACCTATCGACAATCCGCGTGACCACCGGCAGACACAGCAGACAGGAGACCCCTCGTGACCGACGTCGGGCCGTTCGGGCTGAGCGTGCGGGACCAGGCTCTGGAGGCCGATGTCCAGGCCGGATTGGCGGCTGTCGAGGAAGGCTTGCTCGAGGCCACCAAGAGCGAGGTGCCCTTCATCACGGAGGCCGCCCAGCATCTGGTCCGGGCCGGCGGCAAGCGGTTCCGCCCGCTGCTCGTGATGCTCTCCGCCCAGTTCGGTGACCGCCACGCGCCCGGCATCGTGCCGTCGGCCGTCGTCGTGGAGCTGACCCACCTCGCCACGCTCTACCACGACGACGTCATGGACGAGGCCGCCGTGCGCCGGGGCGTCGCGAGCGCGAACACCCGCTGGGGCAACTCCGTCGCGGTCCTCACCGGTGACTTCCTCTTCGCCCGCGCCTCGCACATCCTGGCCGACCTCGGCCCGGAGGCCGTGCGGGTGCAGGCCGAGGCGTTCGAGCGGCTGGTGACCGGCCAGATCCTGGAGACGGCCGGACCGCAGGACGGCCGCGACCCCGTCGAGCACTACCTGGACGTGCTGGGCGGCAAGACCGGCTCGCTGGTCGCGGTGTCGTGCCGGTTCGGCGCGATGATGTCCGGCGCCGACGAGACGGTCGTGGACGTCCTGACCCAGTACGGCGAGCGGCTCGGCGTCGCCTTCCAGCTCGCGGACGACGTCCTGGACATCGCCTCCGACTCCCACGAGTCCGGCAAGACCCCCGGCACCGACCTGCGCGAGGGCATCCCCACGCTGCCGGTGCTGCGGCTGCGCGAGCGGGCGGCCCGGCTCGGGCTCGCCGAGGACATCGCCCTGTGCGAGCTGCTCGACTCCGACCTCACCGACGACGCACGGCACGCCGAGGCCCTGCGCCTGCTGCGGGCCCACCCGGCGCTGGAGCAGGCCCGGCAGGACACCGTCCGCTACACCCAGGACGCCCGTTCGGCGCTGGCACCGCTGCCGGAGTGCACCGCGAAGGCGGCGCTTTTGGAGCTGTGCGACGCGGTGGTGCACCGGGCCGGCTAGCACGTCTTTCCCGTACGACCCCTACGGGTCGGGGGAGAAGCCGCCCCTCCGTGTCATACCCCAGCAGTACACGGAGTTGAGCCCGGGGTCTGACGTATCTCCCTGGCCGATTTGGTCAGATGGTGACCACGGAAAACACCACTCCTCACCTGTTCGGGTGAGAATGGCGGCTCAGGGACGAGTACGTGGACGACACCGGCAGCCGCCGCCGACCACGGAGGTAGGGCACACATGGCACCGTACGCATCCGATGACAGCACGACCGGCGGGGAGGTCGACGGGCAGCGCTCCGGGCGGCGCAAAGCCGCGCGGTACGTCGTCCCGGTCACGGTGATAGGGGTGGCGGCCGCGACGATCGGGCTGGTCCCCGCACTCGCCGACTCCGGTGACCCCGACCTCCCGAAGATCACCGCACAGCAGCTCATCGAGAAGATCGCCAAGTCCGACGTCCAGCAGCTGTCCGGCACGGTGAAGATCAGCACCGACCTCGGCCTGCCGAACCTCGGCGGCCTGGAGTCCGGCCTGCTGTCCGGCGCCGCGGGCCAGGGCGAGGGCGGCTCCTCCGCCGACCCGACGGCCAAGCTCACCGAACTCGCCTCCGGCACGCACACCCTGCGCGTCGCCGCCGACGGCCCCGACCGGCAGAAGCTGTCGCTGCTGGAGAACGCCGCCGAGTACAGCGTCATCCACAACGGCAAGGACGTCTGGGGCTACGACAGCAAGTCCAACGAGGTCTACCACGGCACCTCTTCGAAGAGCCCGGAGCACGGCAAGGACCAGCAGCCGCCGGCCACGCCGAAGGACTTCGCCGAGGAGGCCCTGAAGGCGGTCGACGACACGACCTCCGTGACCGTCGACGGCACCGCCCGGGTCGCCGGCCGGGACGCCTACAAGCTCGTCGTCAAGCCGAAGCAGTCCGGCTCGACGGTCGGCGCGATCAGCGTCGCCGTGGACGCGCGGACCGGCATGCCGCTGAAGTTCACCCTGACCCCGGCGAGCGGCGGCGCGGCCGTGGTCGACATCGGCTTCACGAAGGTCAGCTTCGCCAAGCCGGCCGCCTCCACCTTCGACTTCACCCCGCCCAAGGGTGCGAAGGTCACCGAGGAGAAGGACGCCGGCAAGGGCTCGGGCGAGACTCCGCGCAAGGCCCCGGGCAAGCCCTTCGACCTGGGTGAGGCGCCGGGCCACGCCCCGGAGGCCGGGAAGGACTTCGGCCAGGGCCTCGACGGCATGAAGACCATCGGCGAGGGCTGGAACGCCATCGCCACCTTCGACACCGGCGGCGAAGGCGTGCCCTCGGGCAAGGCCGGCGGCGAGTTCGGCGGCTTCATCGACTCGCTCGGCGACAAGGTCCACGGCGAGTTCGGCTCGGGCACGGTCTTCTCGACCCGCCTGGTCAACGCCCTCGTCACCGACGACGGCAAGGTCTACGCCGGCCTGGTCACCAAGGACGCGCTCGTGAAGGCGGCCGACGCCGGGAAGTAGGTCCCGCAGGCGTACGGGACCTCGAGAGAGCGAGGAAGCCGATGGACGAGGTGTCCGCCACGCAACCGGAGCGGAGTGAGGCGCGGGCCGGGACCGGGGAACCGGTCATCGCCACCCGCGGGCTCACCAAGCGCTACCGCGGCGGACATCTCGCCGTCGACGGCCTGGACCTGACCGTCCCGGCGGGCAGCGTCTTCGGCTTCCTCGGCCCCAACGGCTCCGGCAAGACCACCACCAGACGCATGCTGATGGGCCTCATCGAGCCCACCTCCGGCACGGCCCGGGTGCTGGGGCAGCCCATGCCCCGGGCCACCCGCGCCGTGCTGCCGCATGGCGGCGCCCTCATCGAGGGCCCCGCCCTCTACGGCTTCCTCTCCGGCCGCGACAACCTGATCCGCTACGACAGCGCCGACCCGGCCGCCGACCCGCGCACCCGGCGCACCCGGGTCGCCTCGGCCCTGGACCGGGTGGGCCTGACGTCCGCGGCGGGCAAGAAGGCCAAGGCGTACTCCCTGGGCACGCTCCGCTATCTGCTGGTCGCCCCGGCCGGCCGCAGCCGCCTGCTGCTCACCAAGTACGCGACGGTCGTCGTCTTCTGCCTGGCCGCCACACTCGTGGTCGCCGTGTCGGCGCTGACGGTCGGCGCGCTGCTCTTCCCGCTCGGCGATCTGACGACCATCTCCGGTACGCAGATCAGCTTCGCCGACGGCCTGGGCAGAGCCCTGCTGATCGCCCTGGCCGTCGCGGCGTCACTGATCGGCGTCGCCGCGCTCGGCCTGTTCGTCTCCACCATGACGGGCAGCGGCATCGCGGCGATGGCGACCACGGTCGGCCTGCTGATCACGGTCCAGATCCTCGACCAGATCCCGCAACTGCACGCCCTCCAGCCGTACTTCTTCTCCCACTACTGGCTCTCCTTCGCCGACCTCATGCGCGAGCCGGTCCACTGGGACGACCTGACGAAGAACCTGGGCCTGCAGGCCCTGTACGCGGCGGTGTTCGGATCGGCGGCGTGGGCGCGCTTCACGGCGAAGGACATCACGGCCTAGTGCCGCGGCAGGCAACGTTCGCCCCGTCGCGACGCCCGGCACGCACTCTCGCCGCACCGGGCACAAACCCAAGTACATCCAGTACGAGGGCATGCACCCGGCACGCCGAGAGCACGCACCGGACGCCGCTCCTTGACGGGCAAACGTTGCCTGCCGCGGCACTAGCGTCCGGCCGCGCCGGGACTCATCGCTCGTACAGGAACCGGGCGAGCGGTGCCTCCTGCTCGAAGAAGGTCTTGGCGCGGGTCAGCGCCGCGTCGTCGGTCAGCACGTCACCGGGCTTGCTGCCGTTGCCGAGCAGCACCCCGCCGAAGCGCATCCCCATGTACGCCGCGGAGTTGTGGAGCGTCCCGACGAGCGGGTCGGCGACCACCTCCTGCGGGTGCGCGAGGGCCGTGACGCCCCACAGGGTGCGGCCGGCCAGGGTCGCCTTGAAGTCCAGGCCGGGCGTGCGCAGCCAGCCCGACCAGTAGTCGAGGTAGCGCTTGGTCTGTGCGGAGACCGAGTACCAGTACAGGGGCGAGACGATCACGATGTCCGTCGCGGCGAGCGTGGCGTCCAGCAGCCGGGCCACGTTGCCCTCGGTCGGGCGGACGTGGTCGCTGTCGTGCCGCAGGTCCTCGAAGTCCGGCACGGGGACCTCGGTGAGGTCGAGCCACTCCTGCTCGACGTCCGGGGGCAGCTGCTCGGCGGCCCGGCGGGCCAGCAGCTCGGTGTTGCCCTCGGGGCGAGCGCTGCCCAGGACGAAAAGGAAACGGCGGGTCATGGTGTCCCCCAGAAGAAAGGCGTACGGCGATTACACGCGTATGCATCATATGCGTGCGCATTCAAATCCGCCAGGGGTGCCCGCCAGCCTCCGGTCCGCGCCTCCGCCTCCCGCGCCACGGCCAGCAACCGCGCCTCCCGCCCGTGTGGCGCGACCAGCTGGAGCCCGGCCGGGCAGCCGTCGCCGCCGAACCCGGCGGGCAGGCTCAGGGCAGGGTGTCCGCTGAGGTTGAACGCCCAGGTGAGGGAGGTGGAGTAGCGGTCCCCGGGCCCCTCGTGGCCGTGCGGGGCGGTGGGGGCCGTGGGCGTCAGCAGCAGCTCGACGCCGGCGAACAGCGCGGCCAGCCGCCGGTCGTTCTCGGCCCGGACGCGGTGGGCCCCGGCCAGGTCGGCGCCGGGCGTGCGCAGCGCGAGCCACGCGGGCCCGGGATCCATGAGCCTCACCGGCACCCGCGGCCGTACGAGCCGTATGACACCCGCGGCCACGAGCCGTTCCACCGCGGCCCGGCCGAGCGCGACCGGCTCCGGATCGGGCCCGGCGAAACCGAGGCCGGGGGACCAGACGGCGGTGACGGGGAGGGCGGGGAGGGCGGGCTCCGGCTCGCCCGTCACCACCTGCCACCACCTCGCCGCGTCCGCGGCGGAACGGGCGAGCACACCGGGGACCGCGAGCCGCGTACGGTCGGCGGAGGGCAGCCGCCCGGCCGTGGTCTTCAGACCGACCACTCCGCACCACGCCGCCGGGATCCGCACCGACCCGGCCCCGTCGCTGCCCGTCGCCAGCGGCACCAGCCCGGCCGCCACGGCCGCCGCCGCCCCGGCCGACGAGCCGCCCGGCGTACGGTCGGCCCGCCACGGATTGACGGTACGGCCCCGTGCCCCGAGCCCCCAGGTCTGCCAGGGCGTGCCCGGCCCGGGCACGGACGTCGACCCCACGGCCACGGCCCCGGCCGCGAGCAGCGGGCCCGCCGTGCGCAGCCCGTGCCGCCCCTTCACGGCGACCGGCACACCGGCCAGCGGAAGGGAGGGATCCGCGCCTCGCCGTTCGAGTCGCCGGTCCACCTCACCCGCCCGCCGCAGCGCCTCCTCGCCCCACACCTCGACGAACGCGCACAGCCGCGGATCGGTCCGCTCGATCCGGTCCAGGGCCTGCGCGACCACGTCCGTCGCGCGCAGCTCCCGGGCCTTCACACCCGCCGCGATCTCCACGGCCGACAGGGGCGCGCCCGGCAGGGGCGCGGCCGGCCCGGGGACGGCTGTCAGCGTGCCGCTCCCGTCAGCCGGGCCAGGGTCTCCGTCTCGCGCGGCGGGTGTCCGAGCTCGCCGAGCCGCCAGGACGGCACCCACGGGACGCGGTAGACGTCGATGACCGACTCCAGCGCCCTGACCCGCTGGGCGAGCGGGCGCGGCAGCCGGCCCGGGGCGTCCGCCACGAGGACGACGGCGTCCAGGTCGAGCCCCTGCGGAGCCCGGCCGCGCCGGAAGATCTCCACCGCCCCGGCGGCCGTGTCCAGCCCGGCCGCGTGCGTCCGCGCGACCAGCAGCACCGAGGGGGGATCGCCGGGCCCGGGCCAGGACCGGCCGCAGTCCTGGCCGCCGTAGACCGCGGCGAGCGTGGAGACGCCCGCGCCGCCGTGCGTGCCGACCCAGGAGAAGCGCCGGGCCGCGGCATGGGCGTGCGCGGGCTCAGGCGGCACCGGCTCCGGGGGCGTCACCGGGCCGCGCAGCCAGATCTCCGGTCCCTGTCGCATGCCTGTGTGCATGCCCCTCTCCTCCCTCGTACGCCCGGTCTTCATGCCCGTCACCACGACCGAGCCGGGGCCGACGGCCCTTGGGACGAGCCTGTGACACCGTAGTGACGTGAGAAACGAAGGCGAGCGGACACACTCGACAGAAGGTGTACGACGCCGAGTGAGGGGACGATGTCGCGACTCAGCCGCGAGAAGAAGCGGGAACAGAAGCAGGCCGCACGCGCGGCGACCCCGGCGGCGCCGATCGACGTCCATGTCCCCAGGGCCGGAACGGACGTGGGAGGGGGAGCCGGCGGGGTGTCCGACGGTGCCTCCGTCGGTGGCGTCCCGGTCTTCGCGGCCCCCGGTGAGGAGATCCAGCGGGCCGTCCTGAACCGCCTCCACCACATCGCCCTCGCCACCGGCCACCCCGTCCTCGCCACGATCCGCGACGAGCGCATCGGCTACGTCGTCCCGCTCCAGGTCGACCCGGACGGCTCCAGCCACTTCACGGCCGAGCCGGTCGCCACGGCCCCGCCGGAGCCGCCGCGGGACGTCCGTGGTGACCTGCCGCCGGAGCCTCAGCACGCGCGGGGTAACGACGCCGTGCAGCCGCCGGAGCCCCGGCCCGCCCGGGGTACCGACGCCATGACGCCGCCCGAGCCGGAGCACACCCCGAGCGGCGGCGCCCCGGCGCCCGAGCCCCGGCCCGCGCGCGAAGACAGCGCCACGCACGTGCTGCGCCTGCCGCGAGAGTCCGGCTCGGCCCCGACGTTCCCGCTGCGCGCCGTGCCCGAGCCGCAGCCGGCCGGTGAACCCGTGCCGACGTTCGAGCTGCGCGCCGTACCGGAGTCGGCCGAGCCCGCCCCGGAGGACACGCCACCGGCCCCGGGCACGGTCATGCCGCCCGGCACCGCCGCGCCGCCGACCGGCGCGTTCGGCCCGCCCCCGCCCATGGACGCGAGGCCGCTCCCCGTTCCGGAAACACCCCCGGCTCCGCGACCCCGGGCCGTCCCCGACCCCGCCCTGATCGCCGCCGACCCCGACCCCAAGCCCACCCCTCCGCGCGGCTTCGACGCCGTCGCGGAGGCCGTGCTCGGGGACGAACCCCTCACCGCCCCGGGCGACCCCGGAGCGCCCGCGCTCCTCGCGGAGCCGGTCGGGCGGATCAACGAGGCGGTGAAGGAAGGCAGGATCGAGGACGCCGCCGGGCTGGCGGAGCAGACCGTCGTGCAGGCGTCGGGGGCGCTGGGGCCGGAGCACCCCGAGGTGCTCCGGCTGCGCGAACTCACCGCGTACATCGCCTACTTGGCGGGCGACCCGCTCCGTGCCTGCCGGCTGTCGCTCGACCTGGCCGGTGCCCGCCGCCGGGCCGGCGACGCGGAGGCCGCCTACGGCAACGTGGAGAGCGCGGCCACCGCCTGGCGGGCGGTGCGCGACCCGGCGCTGGGACTGGAGCTGGGGCGTGACCTGATCGGCCTGTGGACGGAACTCGCCGCGGAGGACGGCCCGGCCGCCGAGGAGGTCGAGCAGCTGGAGTCGGCCCGCGCCCGCATGGGCCGTCTCGCCGAACGCGCCGCCCGCAACCCGTAGGCGCTGCGCCGGGGGCTACTCCGACAGCTCCCACACCGCGTACGCGAGGGCGTCGCTGTTGCGGTTCAGGGCGGTGTCGTTGATGTTGGCGGTGGTGTCGCAGGAGGAGTGGTAGCAGCGGTCGAAGGCCCGCCCCGCCGTACCGCCCCACTTGGCCGCCTGCGCCGCCGTCATCGTCCGGCTCGCGCCGGTGAACAGACCGCCCACCGGCACGCCCGCGCTCTTGAAGGGCGCGTGGTCGGAGCGGCCGTCGCCCTCGGTCTCGATCTCGGTCGGGACGCCGATGCCGCCGAAGTAGTCCTTGAAGGTCTTCTCGATCGCGGGGTCGTCGTCGTAGACGAAGTAGCCGGGGTTCGGGGAGCCGATCATGTCGAAGTTCAGATAGGCGCTGATCCTGGAACGGTCGCCGGTGGCCAGCCGGTTGACGTAGTAGCGGGAGCCGACCAGGCCGAGCTCCTCCGCGCCCCACCAGGCGAACCGCAGGTGCTTGGTGGGCTTGTACTGCGCCCGGGACACGGCCAGGGCGGTCTCCAGGACGGCGGACGAGCCGGAGCCGTTGTCGTTGATGCCGGCACCCGAGGAGACGCTGTCGAGGTGCGAGCCGGCCATCACGACCTGGTTCGCGTCGCCGCCCGGCCAGTCGGCGATCAGGTTGTAGCCGGTGCGGCCGGACGCGGTGAACTGCTGGATCGTGGTGGTGTATCCGGCGGCGTCCAGCTTGGCCTTCACGTAGTCGAGCGAGGCCTTGTAGCCGGCCCTGCCGTGCGCCCGGTTGCCGCCGTTGGCGGTGGCTATGGACTGCAGCTGGGACAGGTGGGTCTTGACGTTCGCCACGGGTATGTCCGGCGCGGCGGCCGCTCTGGGGGGAGCGGACGACGCGGCGTCGGCCACGGCACCGCCGGTCAGGAGCATGGCTGTTGCCATGCCGCCCGCGGCGACGGCGCGCGCGGAAACGGAGAGCTTCATGTGGGGGCTCCGGATTCCGTCGGGAAGCCCGTGGGGTGTCCACGGGCCGCCCACAGTGAATGGGGTGCCTGGATGGTGAAGCTGGTACTGACTCTCCGTCAAGGTACGTATTTGGCCAGGGCGTTACGGAGCGCAGGGCTCCGGCGTCCGTGTCACGGGGTGCGGAACCCGGTCCCCGCACGCGCCCGTGTCACAGGGCGCGGAGCCCGGTCCCCGCCGGCGCCCGCTCACTGGACGCAGAACTCGTTCCCCTCCGGGTCCGCCATCACGACCCACTCGCCGCCCTGCTCCTTCACCCGCCGCAGCGCACCGGCCCCGAGCCCCTCCAGCCGTGCGACCTCCTCGTCGCGGCGCCCCTCGCCCGGGTGCAGATCGAGGTGCAGCCGGTTCTTGCCCGTCTTCGCCTCCGGCACCCGCTGGAACAGCAGCCTCCGCCCCAGCCCGGTCCCGCTCTCCTCCTCGAACGGATCCTCGGGGTGCCGTACGGCGACCAGGTCCCGGAAGGCGCGGCGGCCGTGGAACTCGACCGTGGCCTCCTCCGGCAGGGCGCCGAAGCCGAGCAGCTTCCCGATCAGGGCGCTGTTGTCCTCGACCTCGTAGTGCAGGGCGGCGGCCCAGAAGTCGGCCTGCGCATGCGGGTCGTTCGCGTCGATGACGAGTTTCCAGTGCACGGGAGTCGGTGATGCGGGTGTCTGCGTCATGTAACCACTTATACTGGTTAGGTGAGTGGACGCACAGGGGGAACGTTGGATCGAACGCCCGGTCTGACGCTGGTCTCGGGCCAGGGCAAGCCCTACCGCTTCGACCCCGGCACCCTGTGCCTGGAGCTGACGGTCACGGGCGGCCCCGGGGCCTTCGCCCGCTGGGAGGTGCTGCACGAACCCGCCGACCTGGTCACCTGGGCCGGGCGCAGCCGGCTGCCGGACGGACTGGACCTCACCGTCTCCGCCGCGGAACTCGAACGGGCCCGCGCCCTGCGCGACGCGGTGTTCCTGCTCGCGGCCGACCGCGCCCACGGCCGCCCCCTGCGCGCCGCGCAACTGGAGGTCGTCAACGCGGCAGCGGCCGCGCCCCCGCTCATCGCCCGCATCGAGCCCGACGGCTCCCGCGCCTGGGCCCCCGGCGCCACCGGCACCCACCTGCTCGCGACCGTCGCCCGCGACGCGATCGACCTGTTCACCGGGCCCCACGCCGACCGCGTCCGCGAGTGCGGCGCCCACAACTGCCACCTGCTCTTCGTCGACACCTCCCGCCCGGGCCGCCGCCGCTGGTGCGCGATGGAGCACTGCGGGAACCGCGAGAAGGTCCGGGCGCACCGCGCCCGCCACACGTCTACGGAGTCGTAGCCTTTGGGGCCTCGGCCGTACGCGTGTCGTACGCGGTCCGGGCCGCCGCGATCTCCTCCTGGTGCGCCTCCGTCCAGGTCACCAGCGACTGGATCGTGGTGTGCAGCGTCCTGCCGAGGGAGGTCAGTTCGTACTCCACCCGCGGCGGAACCACCGGGTACACCGTCCGCTTCACCATGCCGTCCCGCTCCAGCGAGCGCAGGGTCACCGTCAGCATCCGCTGGCTGACACCGTCGATCTCCCGGCGCAGCTCGGTGAAGCGCAGCCGCCGGTTGTCCAGCAGTGCGATGACCAGCAGCGACCACTTGTCGGCGATCCGGTCGAGGATCTGCCGGACCTGGCAGTCCTCGCGGGTGTCCCACTGGAAGGGATCGGCGTCGCCGTGGTCCACGGTGCTCTCGCAGTGACTCGGTGACTCAGAAGTGCCTTCTTCCATGTCTGTCGATGCTGCCGCAGGGTGGGTCGTGGTTACAAGAGGGAACCGACCCTTACTTGCGTAACCGCCCCATACCGGAGGAGTGTTGACTCATGGGCACCCGTGCCTGGGCGCTACTGCTCGTTCTGTGCGGAACGATCTTCCTCGAAGGCATCGACGTCGCGATGATGGCGGTGGCGATCCCGGCCGTCCGCGCCGATCTCGGCCTCGCCACCGGCACCGCGGCCTGGGTGATGAGCGCCTACGTGCTCGGCTACGCCGGCTTCACCCTGCTGGGCGGGCGGGCCGCCGACCTGCTCGGACGGCGGCGGATGTTCCTGCTCTGGCTGACCGTCTTCCTCGCCTTCTCGGGGCTCGGCGGCTTCGCGACCGACGGCTGGATGCTGATCGTCTCCCGGTTCGTCACGGGTGTCGCCGCCGCGTTCATGACCCCGGCCGCGCTCTCCCTGATCACCACGTCGTACGAGGAGGGCCCGCAGCGCAACAAGGCCCTGCTGGTCTTCGCCGGGACGGGCGCGGCCGGCTTCTCCCTCGGTCTGGTGATCGGCGGCCTGCTCACCGAGATCGGCTGGCGCTGGGTGTTCTTCGCCCCCGTGCTGCTGGCCGCCACCCTGCTCCTCGCGGCCGTACGCCTGATCCCGCGGCGCGACGCCCCGCCCAAGCGGAGGCGCACGTTCGACCTGCCCGGCGCGATCACCGCCGCCGGCGCCATGCTGCTCGCCGCCTACACCGTCGTGCGTTTGGAGCACGGTCTGCACCACTGGCCGCTCACCCTGGCCTCGGGCCTCGCGGCGGTGATCACGGCCGGCGTCTTCGTCGCGGTCGAGCGCCGCTGCCCCGACCCGCTCGTCCGGCTGGGCATGCTGCGCTGGAGCCCGGCCGTGCGCGCCGACCTCGGGGCGCTGCTCTTCCTCGGCGCCTTCTTCGGCTTCCAGTTCGTCGTCACGCTCTACTTGCAGGAACTGCGCGGCTGGTCGCCCGTGCAGACGGCGGTGGCCCTGGTGGTCATGGGCATCGACGCCGTCCTGGCACCCACGCTCACGCCCAGACTGGTCGCCCGCTTCGGCAGCGCCCGGGTGATCGCCGGCGGTTTCGTCCTGGCCGTGGCCGCGTACGCGCTGTTCCTGCCGGTCGGCATGGACTGGTCCTACGCCATGATGTTCCCGACCCTGCTGCTCTCCGGCTTCGCGTTCGCCCTGGCCTACGGACCGCTGACGATCGCGGCGACGGACGGGGTGGCCGGGTCGGAGCAGGGCCTGGCCGGCGGGCTGCTGACCACCGCCACCCAGTTCGGCTCCGCGATCGGCATCTCGGCGGTGACCGCGGTCTACGGCCTGGCGTCCACCGGGTCCGGCCCGGAGGCCACGCTCTCGGCGTTCCGCGCGGCACTGACCGTGCCGGTCGCCCTGGTGGTGCTGGGCACGCTGATCTCGCTGGTCAGCGTCCGGGAGGCCCGGCGGGCGGCGCGCAAGGCGTCCCAGGTGAGCAGCGTCAGCGCCAGCCACACCAGCGCGAACCCGGCCCAGCGCTCCGGCGGCATCTCCTCGTGGAAGTAGAGGATGCCGAGCAGGAACTGCAGGACCGGCGTCGAGTACTGGAGCAGGCCGATGGTGGACAGGGGCACGCGGATCGCGGCCGCGCCGAAGCAGACCAAGGGGAGCGCCGTGACGATACCGGCCGAGGCGAGCAGCGCCGCGTGCCCCGCGCCCTCGCCGGCGAAGGTGGCCTCGGCCCGCGCGGACAGCCACACCAGGAACGCGAGCGCGGGCAGGAACTGGATCGCGGTCTCGGCGGCCAGCGACTCGATGCCGCCGAGACCCACCTTCTTCTTCACCAGCCCGTAGGTGGCGAAGGAGAACGCCAGACACAGCGAGATCCACGGGGGCCGGCCGTAGCCGACGGTCAGCACGACGACCGCGACGACACCGGTCCCGACCGCCGCCCACTGCACCGGCCGCAGCCGCTCCTTCAGCAGCAGCACGCCCATCGCGATGGTGACCAGCGGGTTGATGAAGTATCCGAGCGAGGCCTCGACCACGTGCCCGGAGTTCACGGACCAGATGTACAGGCCCCAGTTGACGGTGATGACCGCCGCGGCGACCGTGATCAGCGCCAGCTTGCGGGGCTGCCGCAGCAGCTCACCGGCCCAGGCCCAGCGGCGCATCACCAGCAGGGCGGCGCCCACGAAGACCAGCGACCACACCATCCGGTGGGCCAGGATCTCCACCGCGCCGGCCGGCTTCAGCAGGGGCCAGAACAGGGGGACGAGCCCCCACATCCCGTAGGCCGCGAAGCCGTTCAGCAGTCCTATGTGCCGCTCACCCCTCGGCTTGCCGGTCACGGGCCCCTCCTTCGCGCCTGGCGTGTGTCCGCGTGGACGACGGTAACGCCGGGCGCCCCCGGCTGTCATGCCCGTATCGGCATACGGTCATGACAGTCCGGGGGTGAGGTGACGCGGGGGAGTGTCAGCCCTTGAGGGCGGCGGCGACGGCCTCGGCGAACGGGGTGGTCGGGCGGCCGGCCAGGCGGGACAGGTCGCCGCTGGAGACGACCAGCTCGCCCTTCTCGATGGAGGCGTCGACACCCGCGAGGATCCGGGCGAACGGCTCCGGCAGGCCCGCGCCGGTCAGGATGCCCACCAGGGCCTCGGCGGGGACGGCGTTGTAGGCGATCTCCTTGCCGGTCTGCCGGCTCAGCTCGGCCGCGTACTCGGCGAAGCTCCAGGGGGTGTCGCCGCCCAGCTCGTACGTCTTGTTCTCGTGTCCCTCACCGGTCAGCACGGCGACGGCGGCAGCGGCGTAGTCGGCGCGGGAGGCGGAGGAGACCCTGCCCTCACCGGCGGCGGCGACGACCGCGTTGTGCTCCAGCACCGGGGCGAGGTTCTCGGTGTAGTTCTCGTGGTACCAGCCGTTGCGCAGCAGCGCGTAAGGCACACCGGAGTCCAGCAGGATCTCCTCGGTGCCGCGGTGGTCGTCGGCGAGCGCGGCGGTCAGGGTGCCGGGGGCGCTGGTGTAGGCGAGCAGGGCGACACCTGCGGCCTTGGCGGCGTCGATGACGACCTTGTGCTGCTGCACCCGGCCTTTGTCGAACTCGTTGCCGGAGATCAGCAGCACCTTGTCGCCGGCGGAGAAGAGACCGTCGTAGGAGGCGGGGTCGTTGTAGTCGGCCAGCGCGATCTTCACCCCGCGGTCCGCGAAGTCGGCGGCCTTCTCGGCGTTGCGGACGACCGCGGTGATCTGCCCGGCGGGGACCTTCTCCAGCAGCTGCTCCACGACGTGGCGGCCGAGGTGTCCGGTGGCTCCGGTGACGACGATGCTCATGGTGAGGACTCTCCTTGAGGGGTGCGTTGGCACTAACCCTAAAGGATGCGCTAACTCTTCGAAAGTACCCACTTTGAAGTAAGGTACTGGCATGTCGGTAAGTAGCAGTGAAGCCCTGTGCCCCTACCGTCTGGTCCTGGAGCACGTGACCAGCCGCTGGGGCGTGCTCGTCCTCACCGAGCTCCTGAACCGCCCCTACCGCTTCAGCGAACTGCGCCGCGCGATCAGCGCCCTCGGAAACCGGGGCGTCAGCGAGAAGATGCTGACCCAGACCCTCCAGACCCTGGAGCGCGACGGACTCGTCCACCGCGACGCCAAGCCCGTCATCCCGCCGCGCGTCGACTACTCCCTCACCGACCTGGGCCGCGAGGCCGCCGAGCAGGTCAGGGCCCTCGTGGCCTGGACGCACCAGCGGATGGACGAGGTGGAGCGGGCCCGCCGGGCGTACGACGAGGCCCGGGCCGCCTCGTGAGCGGCCCGGGCCCCGGGGGTTCCCTTCGGTCGGGTCAGCCGACGACCGTCCAGGTGTCGCCGCCCGCCAGCAGCGCGCCCAGGTCGCCCTTGCCGTGCTGCTCGATCGCGGTGTCGAGCTGGTCGGCCATCTGCGTGTCGTAGACGGGCCGCTCGACCGAGCGCAGGACACCGATCGGCGTGTGGTGCAGGGTGTCCGGGTCGGCCAGGCGCGACAGCGCGAACGCCGTCGTCGGGGACGGGGAGTGCGCGTCGTGGACGAGCACCTGGTCCTCGTTGTCCGGCGTCACCGCGACCACCTTCAGATCACCGGTCAGCGGATCCCGGACCACGCCCTTGGCCTGGTCGGCGCCGAACCGGATGGGCTTGCCGTGCTCCAGCCGGATCACGGCCTCCTCGGCCTGCTGCTTGTCCTTCAGGGCGTCGAAGGCGCCGTCGTTGAAGATGTTGCAGTTCTGGTAGATCTCGATCAGCGCGGTGCCCTGGTGGGCGGCGGCCTGGCGCAGCACCTCCGTCAGGTGCTTGCGGTCGGAGTCCACCGTCCGCGCCACGAACGACGCCTCCGCGCCGATCGCCAGCGACACCGGGTTGAACGGCGCGTCCAGCGAGCCCATCGGCGTCGACTTCGTGATCTTCCCGACCTCGGAGGTCGGCGAGTACTGGCCCTTGGTCAGACCGTAGATCCGGTTGTTGAACAGCAGGATCTTGAGGTTGACGTTGCGGCGCAGCGCGTGGATCAGGTGGTTGCCGCCGATGGACAGCGCGTCGCCGTCACCGGTGACGACCCACACCGACAGATCCCGGCGGGAGCTCGCCAGACCCGTGGCGATGGCGGGGGCGCGACCGTGGATGGAGTGCATCCCGTACGTGTTCATGTAGTACGGGAAGCGGGAGGAGCAGCCGATGCCCGAGACGAAGACGATGTTCTCCTTCGCCAGTCCCAGCTCGGGCATGAAGCCCTGCACCGCCGCGAGGATGGCGTAGTCGCCGCAGCCGGGGCACCAGCGCACTTCCTGATCGGACTTGAAGTCCTTCATCGACTGCTTTCCCTCGGCCGTGGGGACGAGAGAAAGCGCCTCGATGGTGCCCGTGCCGTGCGTGGACGTCTCAGCCATCGATGGCCTCCTTCAGAGCCGCGGCGAGCTGCTCCGCCTTGAACGGCATGCCGTTGACCTGGGTGTACGAGCGGGCGTCGACCAGGTACTTCGCCCGGATGAGCGTGGCGAGCTGCCCGAGGTTCATCTCGGGGATCACCACCTTGTCGTAACGCGCCAGCACCGAGCCCAGATTCCGCGGGAAGGGGTTGAGGTGGCGCAGGTGCGCCTGCGCGACGGACTCCCCGGCTCTGCGCAGCCGCCGCACCGCCGCCGTGATCGGCCCGTACGTCGAGCCCCAGCCCAGGACGAGGGTCCTGGCCTCATGGGGGCCTCCCCTGCTCGAACGAAGGTGAGCGCTTGGGGAAGGGTCGTCCACCTCGATGTCCGGGACGTCGATGCCGTCGATCTTCGCCTGCCGGGTGCGCACCATGAAGTCGTGGTTGGCCGGGTCGTAGGAGATGTTGCCCGTGCCGTCCTGCTTCTCGATGCCGCCGATCCGGTGCTCCAGACCCGGCGTGCCCGGGATCGCCCACGGGCGGGCCAGCGTCTGCGGGTCCCGCTTGTAGGGCCAGAACACCTCGGAGCCGTCGTCGAGCGTGTGGTTCGGCCCCTGGGCGAACTGCACCCGCAGGTCCGGCAGCTCCTCGATGTCCGGGATCCGCCAGGGCTCGGAGCCGTTGGCCAGGTAGCCGTCGGACAGCAGGAACACCGGCGTGCGGTACGTCAACGCGATCCGCGCCGCCTCCAGCGCGGCGTCGAAACAGTCCGCCGGGGTGCGCGGCGCGACCACCGGAACCGGCGCCTCGCCGTTGCGCCCGTACATCGCCTGGAGCAGGTCCGCCTGCTCGGTCTTGGTGGGCAGACCCGTCGACGGGCCGCCGCGCTGGATGTCCACGACCAGCAGCGGCAACTCCAGGGAGACCGCGAGACCGATCGTCTCCGACTTCAGCGCCACACCCGGACCGCTCGTCGTGGTCACGGCCAGCGAACCACCGAAGGCCGCGCCCAGCGCGGCCCCGATGCCTGCGATCTCGTCCTCCGCCTGGAAGGTCCGCACGCCGAAGTTCTTGTGTTTGCTCAGCTCGTGCAGGATGTCCGACGCCGGAGTGATCGGGTACGACCCCAGGTACAGCGGCAGGTCCGCCTGCCTGCTCGCCGCGACCAGCCCGTACGACAGGGCGAGGTTGCCGGAGATGTTGCGGTACACGCCCGGCGGGAATGCCGTGGCCGCCGGGGCGACCTCGTAGGAGACGGCGAAGTCCTCCGTCGTCTCGCCGAAGTTCCAGCCGGCCCGGAACGCCGCGATGTTGGCCGCCGCGATGTCGGGCTTCTTCGCGAACTTCGACTTCAGGAACTTCTCCGTGCCCTCGGTGGGCCGGTGGTACATCCAGCTCAGCAGGCCCAGCGCGAACATGTTCTTGCTGCGCTCGGCCTCCTTGCGGCTGAGGTCGAACTCCTTCAGCGCCTCGACCGTGAGCGTGGTCAGCGGCACGGGGTGCAGGTGGTAGCCGTCCAGCGACCCGTCCTCCAGCGGGGACGTCTCGTAGCCGACCTTCTGCATCGCCCGCTTGGTGAACTCGTCCGTGTTGACGATCACCTCGGCGCCGGGCGGCAGGTCGCCGATGTTCGCCTTCAGCGCGGCCGGGTTCATCGCCACCAGCACGTTCGGCGCGTCACCGGGGGTGAGAATGTCGTGGTCGGCGAAGTGCAACTGGAAGGACGACACACCCGGCAGGGTTCCGGCGGGCGCCCTGATCTCGGCCGGGAAGTTCGGCAGGGTCGACAGGTCGTTGCCGAACGACGCGGTCTCCGAGGTGAAACGGTCACCGGTGAGCTGCATACCGTCACCCGAGTCCCCCGCGAACCTGATGATCACCCGGTCGAGGCGACGGACGTACTTCGCGCCCGCCGCTTTGCGCTGCTCTCCTACGACTGTTCCGTCGGCCTGCTCCGCTGGGCTACTGACCTGGTTGGTCACTGAACTGGACCTCCCTCGAGGACGCTGTCCGGGACAGGCCTTCCCGCAGGCCCTCCCAGGATCAACCCTACGACCGCAAGGGTCGCCTTCTTCGGGTCATTCGCATCTTGGACACGACTTTGGGATGATCGCGCACCCTGACTTGTCCGGATTTTCCGTGAGTCTCACGTCTGGGTGCATGAGGAGTCGCGGTGCATGAGGAGTCGAGGCAAGTGAGGAGTCGAGGTGCATCACGAGTTGAGGTAGGTCAGCACGGCCAGCACCCTGCGGTGGTCGCCCTCGCTCGGGGAGAGCCCCAGCTTCAGGAAGATGTTGCTGACGTGCTTCTCGACCGCCCCGTCGCTGACCACGAGCTGCCGCGCGATCGCCGAGTTCGTCCGCCCCTCGGCCATCAGCCCCAGCACCTCGCGCTCCCTGGGGGTGAGCCCCGCCAGCACGTCCTGCTTACGGCTGCGGCCCAGCAACTGCGCGACCACCTCGGGGTCGAGCGCCGTACCGCCCTCGGCCACCCGCACCACCGCGTCCACGAACTCCCGTACCTCGGCCACCCGGTCCTTCAGCAGATAGCCGACCCCCCGGCTCGACCCGGCGAGCAGCTCCGTGGCGTAGCGCTCCTCCACGTACTGCGACAGCACCAGCACCCCGAGTCCCGGGTGCGCCTTGCGCAGCTGCACCGCCGCCCGCACTCCCTCGTCCGTGTGAGTCGGCGGCATCCGCACGTCCGCCACGACCACGTCCGGCAGCTCGCCCTGCGCGTCCAGCTCCGTGATGGTCTTGATCAGAGCCTCGCCGTCACCCACACCGGCGACCACCTCGTGCCCGCGGTCGGTCAGCAACCGGGTCAGGCCCTCTCTGAGCAGCACCGAATCCTCGGCGATGACCACCCGCACCCTGTCCTCCACGATGTTCGGCCCCCCACAGCCCGATGCCGCCCGTCCGCAGCCCACGACGGCTCCGCCCACCCGTGCGACGGGTCCAGCATTTCAGGGTCCGGAAGTGCATGGGGGCGGGACCGGCTTCCTGACTGGCCGATCGGGTGGTGAGGTCGGGTGGTGAGGGAAAGTTGGGGGGCCAGGGGCGACCGCCCCCGGCCCTGTCACGGCGCGCGGGGGCCGAACCCCCGCGACGGTCACCGCACGTGCGCTCCCCGCCACGGCAGCTCGGCGGTCACCCGGGTCGGCCCGCCCACCGGCGAGTCCACCACCAGAATCCCGTCCACGGCGTCGAGCCGGTCCGCAAGCCCCGCGAGACCGGACCCCTGGGACACGTCTGCCCCGCCCACGCCGTTGTCCACGACCAGCAGCATCAGCCGGTTCTCCGTCCGCCACACCTCGACGCCCGCCCACGTCGCCCGCGCGTGCTTGCTGACGTTCTGCAGCAGCTCCGACACCGTGAAGTACGCGATCCCCTCGATCGCCGGCGCCGGCCGCTCCGCCAGGTCGACCTCGACCTGCACCGGCACCGTGCACCGCGACGCCACCGCCGACAGCGCCGCGTCCAGCCCCCGGTCCGTCAGCACCGCCGGATGGATCCCCCGGGCCAGGTCCCGCAGCTCCTGAAGCGCCGTCTTCACCTCGCCGTGCGCCTCGTCCACCATCCGCGCGGCCGCCCGCGGGTCCTCCTGGAGCTTCTCCTTCGCCAGACCCAGGTCCATGGCCAGCGCCACCAGCCGGGCCTGCGCCCCGTCGTGCAGATCCCGCTCGATGCGCCGAAGGTCGGCCGCGGCCCTGTCCACCACGACCCCCCGGTCCGACTCCAGCTCCACCACCCGCGAGACCAGCCGCGACGGCCCGAGGAGCCCGTGCACCATCAGCCGGTCCACCATCGTCAGGGCCCGCACGATCCACGGCGTGGCGATCGTGAACAGCAGCCCCACCAGCGCGGTCACCGTGATCTCGAACGGGTTGTCCAGGTAGATCCGGTGCGCCCCGTCGCCGTACAGCTGCACCCCGTCCTGCCCCGCGTACACCGGGAACACCCAGAACCACAGCGGATACGTCAGCAGCGCCCAGCCCAGCGCCCACACGTTCACGGCCACGACGAACGAGAACACCGCCCAGGGCAGGTGCAGCACCGCGTACAGCAGCGCCCGCCACGAGGCGCCGCTCTTGAGGACGGCCCCCATCCACGCCATCGCGCCCGGCTTCCTCATCCGCAGCGGCTCCGGCTCGGCCACCTCAAGGCCCAGCAGCCCCCGCGCCCGCATCCGCTCCAGCGCCCCGAAGCCGCGGCACCCGGCGAGCGCCGCCGCCAGCACCGGCACACCGAGGAACGTGATCAGCAGTCCCGCGCCCAGCGACGCCATCGTGACCGCGTAGGTGAACAGCAGGATGCTGATCGGCAGGCTGAGCAGCACATGGGTGAGCTCCAGCCAGGTGCGGCCCTCGACCGGCGCCCGCAGCACGGCCGGCAGCCGGTGGCGCCGTTCGGTGCTCCCCGGGAAGCCCGAGCCGCTGTCGAGCCCGTACCCCTGTCCGTACTCCGTGGCCATCGGCGCCGTCCTTCTCCTCGTCCCGCGGCTGTGCTCATGTACCTCCACCCTGCTCCGCCGCAGGTCGGCGGACCATGGAGTCCGTCGGCGTCTTGGACGGGGGGTTTTCCCTACCCCCGGGGGCCCGGTCTCGGGGCTCCTATGCCGGGGCGCCAGTCCCGGGGCCCCTATCCCGGGACTCCTGTACCAGGCCCCTATTCCGCGGCCCCGGACCGGTCACGCCACGGCAGTTCCGCCGTGACCGTCGTCGGGCCGCCCTCGGGCGACTCCAGGACGAACAGCCCGTCGACGGCGTCCAGCCGCTCCGCCAGGCCCTTCATCCCCGTACCGCCGTCGAGGCTCGCGCCCCCCTGCCCGTCGTCCCACACCTGAATGAGCAGTCGGGTGTCGGTCCGCCACACATCCACCGAGGCCGACCTCGCGCGACTGTGCTTGCTGACGTTCTGCAGCAGCTCCGAGACGGTGAAGTAGGCGATGCCCTCGATGGCCGCGGCCGGCCGCTCCGGCAGATCGGCCGTCACCTTCACCGGGACCGTGCAGCGCGAGGCGACCGAGGACAGGGCCGCGTCCAGACCGCGGTCGGTCAGGACGGCCGGATGGATGCCGCGCGCCAGATCCCGCAACTCCTGGAGCGCCAGCTTCACCTCGCCGTGCGCCTCCTCGACCATCGCCGCCGCGGCGTCGGGATCCTCCAGCACCTTCTCCTTGGCCAGGCCCAGCCCCATGGCCAGATTCACCAGCCGCGCCTGTGCCCCGTCGTGCAGATCCCGCTCGATGCGCCGCAGATCCGCCGCGGCCGTGTCCACCACGACCCCCCGGTCCGACTCCAGCTCGGCGATCCGCCGCTCCAGCTCGTCGGAGGGCGACAGCAGCGCCCGCACCATGGCCCGGTCGGCGTTGGTCAGCCCCCGCGCGATGAACGGCAGCACCGGCCACAGCACGAACAACGAGGCCAGCGTGACCGTGAAGGTGAGCACCCCCCACGGCAGCCGGATGAACTCGTACAGCGCCGTACGCCAGCCCACCGGGTCCTTCAGCTGCATCCACAACCGCTGGACGAAGCCGCCCCCGCCCCGCATCCGCAGCCGGCTCGGCTCCTCGATCCGCACCCCGAGCAGCGCCCGGGCCCGCGCCCGCTCCAGCCTCCCCAACTGCCGCGCTCCCATGAGTCCGGCCGCGAGGAGCGGGAACCCGATCACCGTGACGGTCAGCCCGAAACCGGTGGAGAACACCGTCACCACATAGGTGAAACCGAGCAGCGCGACCGGAAGGTTGGCCAGCAGGTGCGCGATCTCCTTCCAGGTGTGCCAGTCGTAGGCGAGCCGGGCCGGCGGCGGACGGTCGTCCTGCCCGGCGGCCCCCCGGGCCGCCGTCGTCCCCGGGGACGGAATGCGTTGGGTCATATGCGTCAGCGTGCCCGGCGGCGGGCGGCGGCGCCATGAGGTGGACCGCCAGGATCAACTGAGGAAAACCCCACCCTCGCGTGCCGGGCCCGTGACGGGCTGCTTACCCTGCCTTTATCAGGGCCTAGACTCCCGTGCGTACAGATCGTCGAACGGCGGCGTCCCCGTGAGCCGCAGCATCGTCGCAGGATCCAGGTCCGAGTTTCAGGGAGCGAGGGACGGACGTGCCGGAACCGACCGTCGTCACCACGACCGTCGTCGCGGCGGACTACTTCCAGTCCTACTCGGTCGTCGGACTGCTAGCCGTCGTCGGTGTGCTGTTCGTCGCCGTCGCCTTCGGGGCCGGCCGCCTGCTGCGGCCCGTGGTCCCCACCCCCGAGAAGCTCCTGACGTACGAGTGCGGCGTCGACCCCGTCGGCGAGGGCTGGGCCCACACCCAGGTCCGCTACTACGTCTACGCCTTCCTCTACGTGATCTTCGCCGTCGACTCGATCTTCCTGTTCCCCTGGGCGACCGTCTTCGCCGCCCCCGGCTACGGCGCGGCGACCCTGGTCGAGATGTTCATCTTCCTCGGCTTCCTGGCCGTCGGCCTGCTCTACGCATACAAGAAGGGCGTCCTGGCATGGACGTGAACCCCTCGGTGTCCGAGCCTGTCCTGCTGCCCGAGCCCAAGCGGCTGGGTGCCCTGGCCCGCCTCGCCCCCGAACCGATGAAGGTCATCCTCAACTGGGGTCGCCGCTACTCGCTCTGGGTCTTCAACTTCGGCCTCGCCTGCTGCGCGATCGAGTTCATCGCGGCGTCGATGGCACGCCACGACTTCATCCGTCTCGGCGTCATCCCGTTCGCCCCGGGCCCGCGCCAGGCCGACCTGATGGTCGTCTCCGGCACCGTCACGGACAAGATGGCCCCGGCCGTCAAGCGCCTCTACGAGCAGATGCCCGAGCCGAAGTACGTCATCTCCTTCGGCGCGTGCAGCAACTGCGGCGGCCCCTACTGGGACTCCTACTCCGTCACCAAGGGCGTCGACCAGATCATCCCCGTCGACGTCTACGTCCCCGGCTGCCCGCCCCGGCCCGAGGCGCTGCTTCAGGGCATCCTCAAGCTCCAGGAGAAGATCGCCCGCGAGTCGCTGGGGGAGCGCTACGGCAGCGAGGCCGGGCGCCCCTCGGCCGCCGCGCTGCAGAGCGCTCTCGTGCGGCCCCCGGCCCCCGCGCCGGGTTCCGACCCGGGCTCCGACTCGACGCCGGGGGAGGATCGATGACCGCGGTCGGCTGGCTGCCCGCCGACGCAGAAGAGCTCTTCGGCCCGGACGCCACGGCCGAGGAGTCCTACGACGTCCTGACCGTCGACGTCCCCCCGGCCGCCTGGATCACCGCCCTGGAGACCGCCCGCGACCGGCTCGGCTGCACCTACTTCGACTGGCTGAGCGCGGTCGACGAACCGGGCACGGGCTTCCGCGTCACCGCGCACGTCGCGGCCCTGTCCCCCCTGCGACGCCTCCTTCTCCGTACGACGGTCCCGCACGAGGCTCCCGCCCTGCCCACCGCCGTCGGTGTCTACGCGGGTGCCGCCTGGCACGAACGCGAGACGCACGAGATGTTCGGCGTCACCTTCGAAGGCCACCCGGCGATGGACCACCTCCTCCTGCCCGAGAACTTCGAGGGCCACCCCCTGCGCAAGGACTTCGTCCTGGCTGCCCGCGTCGCCAAGGCCTGGCCCGGCGCGAAGGAACCGGGCGAGTCGGAACACGGCGGCCCCAAGCGCCGCCAGATGCTCCCACCCGGCGTCCCCGACCCCAACGAATGGGGCCCCCTCAAGGGCCAACTCCCTCCCGCCCCCACCCGAGGCGCAGGCCGCGCAGCGGGCGACCGCCCCACCCGAGGCGCAGCCCGCCCCGCGGGGGAACGCCCGGCGCGACGCGCCCGCTCGGTGTCGGAGGGCTCGGCGAGCCAGTCCGCGACCGGTGCGGAGACGCCGACCGGTGGGGCGGAGCCGCCGACCGGCGGGGCGGAGACGCCGACCGGCGGGGCGGGGGCTTCGGGCGGCGGGATCCCGGCTGGTGGGGCGGGGGCTTCGGCTGGTCCGCGTCGGACGCGGTCGGTGTGGGAGGGCTCGGCGAGTCAGGCTGCGGCCGGTGCGGAGCCGCCGACCGGTGGGGCGGGGGCTTCGGGCGGCGGGGCTTCGGCTGGTCCGCGTCGGACGCGCTCTGCCGCTGAGGGCTCGGCGAGCCAGTCCACGCCAGGCGAGTCGACCCCTCCGGCATCGGCGGGTCCCCGGCGCAACCGCTCGGCGTCGCAGGGGTCGGCGAGCCGGCAGCGCGGCGGTTCCGCATCCCCCGAGCCCGGCTCCGCGTCCCCGGCTGCCGGCGCCGGGTCCGCGACGCCACGCTCCGCATCCCCGACCTCCGACGCCCCCTGGCACCACGCCCGCCCGGCCTTCGACGAACAGTCGTCGAAGACGCCCGACAGTCCGGCCACACCGGAATCGTCAGCCACGCCCGACAGTCCGGCCACACCGGAATCGTCAGCCACGCCCGACAGTCCGGCCACACCGGAATCGTCGGCCACGCCCGACAGTCCGGCCACACCGGAATCGTCGGCCACGTCCGACAGTCCGGCCACACCGGAATCGTCGGCCACGTCCGACAGTCCGACCACACCGGAGTCCTCGGGCACACCCGACAGTCCGGCCACACCGGAGTCCTCGGGCACACCCGACAGTCCGGCCACACCGGAGTCCTCGGGCACACCCGAGAGCCCGGACTCCAAGGACGCCGCGGATGCCCAGGACTCGGCGACGGAGCCGCAGCCCACGGACGACGACGTGAAGCCCGCCGCCGGCCCGAGCAAGCCCGAGAACTTTGAGAACCCTGGGGGCCCCGAGAACCCAGGTAACCCAGGTAACCCAGATATCCCCGAGGATCCCGCAGGAGGCCCGCGGTGAACGACGTGCTCGACGTCGCCCTGCGACTCCTGGTCGTCTTCGTCGTCTTCCTCACCCTCCCTCTGGTCATCGGCCAGACCGAGCACAAGGTCATGGCCCACATGCAGGGCCGCCTCGGCCCCATGTACGCCGGCGGGTTCCACGGCTGGGCCCAGCTGATCGCCGACGGCGTGAAGTTCGCGCAGAAGGAGGACGTCGTCCCCGCGGGCGCCGACCGCCGCATCTTCCAACTCGCTCCCGCCGTCGCCCTCCTGCCGTACCTCCTCGTCCTGCTCGCCATTCCCATCGGCCCCGGTGAGGGCGCCGTCGGCCAGGTCATCGACGCGGGTGTCTTCTTCGTCCTGGCCGTCATGGGCGTCGGCGTCCTCGGTTCGCTCATGGCCGGCTGGGCGTCCGCGAACAAGTTCTCCCTCCTCGGAGGCCTGCGCACCGCCGCCCAGCTCCTCGCCTACGAGCTGCCGATGCTGCTGACCGCCGCCTCGGTGGCGATGGCGGCCGGCACCGTCTCCCTCCCCGGCATCCTCGACGCCTTCGAGTGGTGGTGGCTGCCCTGGCAGATCGTCGGCGCGATCGTCTTCTTCGTGGCCGGCCTCGCCGAACTCCAGCGCCCGCCCTTCGACATGCCCGTCGCCGACTCGGAGATCATCTTCGGCGCGTACACGGAGTACACCGGCCTTCGCTTCGCTCTCTTCCTCCTCGCCGAGTACGCCGGAATCGTCGTCCTGTGCGGCCTCACCACCGTCCTGTTCCTGGGCGGCTGGCACGGCCCCTGGGGCGCCGACGGACTCGGCTGGGTCTGGACCCTGCTGAAGACCGCCGTCCTCGCCTTCCTCGTGATCTGGCTGCGCGTCACCTACCCCCGCCTGCGCGAGGACCAGCTCCAGAAGCTGGCCTGGACCCTCCTCGTCCCCCTCTCCCTCGCCCAGATCGCCCTCACCGGCATCGTCAAGGTGGTGATCCAGTAACCATGGCCCCCATTCCCGGCAGTGGCCTCGCCAAGGGCCTGGCCGTCACCCTCCGCACGATGACGAAGAAGTCCGTCACCGCGCAGTACCCGGACGCCCAGCCCGACCTCCCGCCCCGCACCCGCGGTGTGATCGGCCTGTTCGAGGAGAACTGCACGGTCTGCATGCTGTGCGCCCGCGAGTGTCCCGACTGGTGCATCTACATCGACTCCCACAAGGAGACGGTCCCGGCGGCGACCCCGGGTGGCCGCGAGCGCAGCCGCAACGTCCTCGACCGCTTCGCCATCGACTTCTCCCTGTGCATGTACTGCGGTATCTGCATCGAGGTCTGTCCTTTCGACGCCCTGTTCTGGTCCCCCGAGTTCGAGTACGCCGAGACCGACATCCGCGAGCTCACCCACGAGCGCGACAAGCTCCGCGAGTGGATGTGGACCGTCCCCGCCCCGCCGGCCCTCGACCCCGGCGCGGAGGAACCGAAGGAAGTCGCCACCGCTCGCAAGACCGCCGACAAACTCGCCGCCCAGCAAGCCCCGCCGGCCACCGAACCCCACGCCGACGAGCAGGCCCGCGCCGCCGAGCAGCCCACCCGGCCGCAGGGCGACTCCAAGCAGCAGACCGACCAGCCGAAGCCTGGGCAGGAGGGCTCGGAATGACCCTCGCCATAAGCGCCGCGCTTCTCGCGACGGGCCCGACCCCCGGTGCCGCCGCCGGAACGCACGGCTTCCTCTCCCCGACCGGCGTCGAGATCGCCTTCCTCCTGGTCGGCCTGGTGACCTTCGGCGCCGCGCTCGTCACCGTCACCACCCGGCAGCTGGTGCACGCCGCCCTGTGGCTGGTGGTCACCCTCGGCGGCCTCGCCGTCGAATACCTCCTGCTCACCGCCGAGTTCATCGCGTGGGTGCAGGTCCTCATCTATGTCGGTTCCGTCGTCGTCCTCCTCCTGTTCGGTCTGATGCTCACCAGAGCCCCCATCGGCCGCTCCCCGGACGCCGACTCCGGCAACCGGTGGGCCGCCCTCACCGTGGCCGTCGCCGCGGCCGCCGCCCTGGTCTGGGTCGTCGTCGACGCGTTCCGCACGACCTGGATCGACCTGGACGGCCCCGCCGCCGGCTCCACCGAGGCCACCGGCGCCAGCCTCTTCCAGAACTGGGTCCTGCCCTTCGAGGCCCTCTCCGTCCTCCTCCTCGCCGCCCTGGTCGGCGCGATCGTCCTGTCCCGCAAGGCGAAGCCGGATTCGAGCTCTCCTCCCATGAACGCCCCGCCTGTCACCAAGAGTTCCCGAACGGTCACAGAAAGTTCGGGGAGTTCTGAGCAGGAAGGTGCCCGCTGATGCACCTCGCCTATCCCGCCGTGCTCTCCGCGCTCCTCTTCTGCACTGGCCTGTACGGCGTCCTCGCCCGCCGTAACGCAATCCTGGTCCTGATGTCGGTCGAGCTGATGCTCAACGCCGTCAACCTCAACCTGGTCGCCTTCGACGTCTGGCTCAGCAGGACCGCCGAGGAGACCCTCCACTCCGGCCAGGCCCTCACCCTGTTCACCATCGCCATCGCCGCAGCCGAGATCGGCATCGGCCTGGCGATCGTCCTCGCCGTCCACCGCAACCGCGGCACCGCGGACATCGACAAACTCCGCGACACCTCCGAGCGGCACGACCCCGACGACCCCGACCACGACGCCCGCACGGCCGGGCAGTCCGACGAGGCCCAGAAGGCTGAGGCCACCGCGTGACCACGACCACCCTCGCCGTCCTCGTCCCCCTCCTTCCGTTCCTCGGCGCCGTCGCCGGCCTGCTCCTCGGCCGCACGGCACCGGGCTTCGTCCGCCCACTCGCCGTCCTGCCGACGCTCACCTCCCTCGTGCTCGCCGCACTGGTCGCCGTGCGCCAGGGTGGCGGCGCGGCCGTCGACTCGGCCACGGAACTCACCCCCACCGGCTCGGTGCCGATCGAGCTCGCCCTGCACATCGACGGCTTCGCCGCGCTCGTCGCCGTCCTGGTCGGCCTGGTCGCCTCCTGCGTGCAGATCTACTCGACGGGCTATCTGCGCGACGACCCGCGCTACCCCTCCTACGCCGCCCTCGTCTCCCTGTTCACCTCCGCGATGTTCCTGGTCGTCTACTCCGGCGACCTGATCGTGCTGCTGGTCGGCTGGGAAGTCATGGGCATCTGCTCCTACTTCCTGGTCGGCCACTACTGGGAGACCCCGGAGGCCCGCGCCGCCTCCCTCAAGGCCTTCCTGGTGACCAAGCTCGGCGACGTCCCCTTCCTCATCGGCCTGTTCGCCCTGGCCACCGACGCCGGTTCGTTCCGCATCGCCCGGATCCTCGGCACCGTCGCGAGCGGCGGACTCGACCACCCGACGCTGATCGCCCTGCTGCTCCTCGCCGGTGTGGCGGGCAAGTCGGCGCAGTTCCCGCTGCACACCTGGCTCCCCGACGCGATGGCGGGCCCGACCCCCGTCTCCGCGCTGATCCACGCCGCGACGATGGTCGCCGCCGGTGTCTACTTCATCGCCCGGCTCCTTCCGGTCTTCGAGGCATCCCAGGCCGCGATGGTCGTCCTCGCCGTCATGGCCGCCGTGACGATGACCGGCTCGGCACTCGCCGCGCTCGCCCAGGACGACATCAAGCGCGTCCTCGCCTACTCGACGATCGGGCAGCTCGGCTACATGACCGGCGCCCTCGCCGTCGGCGACCGCGGGGCCGCCGTCTTCCACCTCCTGTCCCACGGCGCCTTCAAGGCGCTGCTGTTCCTCGCGGCCGGCGTGATCATCCACGCGGCCGGGACCAATTCACTCGCCGCCATGTCCCGCATGCGGAACCTGCGCGACCGCGTCCCAGACGCCTACTGGACGATGACCGTGGCGCTGCTCGCGCTCGCCGCGATCCCGCCGTTCAGCGGCTTCTTCTCCAAGGAGGCCGTCCTCGGCGTCGCCGAGCACGTCGTCACCGGCCACACGGAACACGCCCCCGCGGCGGCGGGCTGGATCGTCCTCGTCGCCGGACTCGTCGCGGCCGTGCTCACCGCCGCCTACGCGATGCGCCTGTGGCTGCTGGCCTTCCGCGGCCGGGGCATCGAAGCCCCCGACCACGGCCGGCAGCCGCTGACAATGACCGTCGTGCTGTGGGTGCTGGCCATCCCCTCCCTGGCCCTCGGCGGGTTCGCGTTCCGCCTGCTGCCCGACTGGTTCGACGGCCGCGACCTCGGCCCGACCCTGACCACCTCCGTGCTCGGCACGGGCGTGGCCCTGGTCGGCGGCATCGTCACCTACGCCGCCTGGCGGCACACCACCGCGCTCACCGCCCGTGTCCCGCTCGGCGCGGTCGCGGCCCACCCGGAGGCCGACGCCGCCCAGGTCGAGGCGGAGGCCATCGCCACGCACGAGCCGGCCTACGGGGACATCGCCTACGCGCCGGACCCCGCCGACCCGGGGCGTCTGCTGCTCGGCCCCCTGCACCGGCCCGCGGCCGCCGGCTTCCACCTGGACGCCGTGTACACGGCCCTCTTCGTCCGGCCGGTGCAGGCCGGAGCGAGCCTCGTCCGGTTCCTCGACCGCGAGGTCGTCGAGACCTACGTCCGCGGCGCGGGTGCGCTGCCCCGCTGGCTCGGCGCCGCCGTACGACGCGCCCAGACCGGCAACGTCCAGACCTATGTGAGCGCGCTGCTCGCCGGCACCGTCGTCCTCGCGGTCGCCGTCGTCCTCGCCACCACGGGAGCGTGAGCAGGCGTGATCGATATCAACGAGTCCGTGATGCAGTTCCTTCTGGCGTTCGTCGTCGTCGGGCCGCTCCTCGGCGCCGCCGCCGCTCTCCTGCCGGCCCCACCCGGACTGAAGGGGAAGTCACCCGAGCAGGCCGTGCTCCGGCACGGCGTCACCGTCACCGGCGCGGTCCTCATCGCAGCGATCGCCCTCGCGCTCGGCTTCGACCACGACCAGCCGTCGAAGATGCAGGCCAGCACGGACATCAGCTGGATCCCCGCACTCGACGTGCGCATCCACCTCGGCATCGACGGCATCTCCCTCCCCCTCCTGGTCCTGACCGCGCTGCTGACCTTCCTCTGCGCGCTCTACTCGTACTTCAAGATGCCTGAGGGCCCGACCCCGAAGGCCTTCGTCGCCCTGCTGCTCGTGCTCGAGTCCGGCACACTCGCCACCTTCGCCGTCCTCGACCTGGTGCTGTTCTTCCTCGCCTTCGAGATGGTCCTCATCCCGATGTACTTCCTCATCGCCCGCTGGGGCGGTGAGGGCCGGAGCCAGGCAGCCTGGCGATTCATCCTCTACACGCTGCTCGGCTCCGTGGTCATGCTGCTCGGCCTGCTCCTGACCGGAATCAAGGCGGGCACGTTCGACATGGTGGCACTCGCCACTGACAACGGCCGGTCGCTGACCACATCCGTGCAGGTCATCGCCGTTCTGTCGATCGGCATCGGGCTCGCCGTGAAGACGCCGATGTGGCCGTTGCACAGCTGGCTGCCCGACGCCCACACCGCAGCACCGACCGTCGGCTCGGTCCTCCTGGCCGGCGTCCTGCTGAAGATGGGCACGTACGGATTCGTCCGGATCCTGCTGCCCATCGCACCGGACGGGTTCCGCATCTTCGCGCCCTACCTCGCCGCCTTGGCCGTCGTCGGCATCATCTACGGATCGCTGGCCTGCCTGGCCCTCGCCAAGCAGGGCGCGAAGGGCGACCTCAAGCGCCTCATCGCCTACTCCTCCGTCGGCCACATGGGCTTCGTCCTGCTCGGCATCGCCACGATGACCCCGACCGGCGTGAACGGCGCCCTGTTCGCCAACATCGCCCACGGCCTCATCACCGGCCTGCTCTTCTTCCTGGTCGGCGCCCTGAAGGACCGCACCGGCACCACCGACCTCGACACCCTCGCCGAGGAGACCGGAGCCGCCCTCTACGGCAAGGCCCCGCGCCTCGGCGGTCTGCTCGCCTTCGCCGCCGTCGCCTCGCTCGGCCTGCCCGGCCTGGCCGGTTTCTGGGGCGAGATGCTGGCCCTGTTCGGCGCGTTCCAGCCGGCGGAGGGCCTCAGCCGCCCCGCCTTCCTCACCTTCATGGCGATCGGCGCGTTCGGCACCCTGCTGACAGCCGCGTACCTGCTGATCGTGGTCCGCCGCGTCTGCATGGGCGCCCTGCCCCAGGACGCCCCGAAACTCACCGACGTGCGCTCCTACGAGTTCGCGGCGTGGACCCCGCTCGTCGCCCTCACCGTCGTCGCGGGCCTGTGGCCCAAGGCACTCCTCGGCCTGAGCGACCCGGCCGTCCAGCAGCTCCTCGCAGGAGGCACCCGATGAGTTCCCCGGCCCAGCCCCTGGCCGCCTCGCTGGTCCAGTCCGTCGACTGGCTCGCGATCGCCACGCCCACCATCGTGGCGGTCGTCGGACTCGTCGTCCTGGTCGCCGACCTGTTCGTCGCCGAGCACCGCAAGACACTGCTCGGCTGGACGTCGGTGGTGGGCCTGGCCGCCGCCACGGCGATGCTCCTGCCCCTCCTGGACGGCGACCGCAGCACCTTCTGCCTGACCGGCGACGCCGCCGTGTGCAGCTACACGGCCGACCGCTTCACCCTGGTCATCCAGTTCCTGGTCCTCGGCGGCGCCCTCCTCGCCGCCCTCCTGTCGGTCACCGCCCTGAAGGACGCCCGCAAGGAGCTCCCCGAAGGCGAGTACTGGTTCCTGCTGCTGTCCTCCGCGGCCGGCGCCGCGCTCCTGCCCGCCTCCCGCGACCTCGCGACCCTGATCGTCGCCCTGGAGGTCGCCTCCCTGCCCGCCTTCGCGCTGGTCGGCCTCAAGTACGGCGACCGGAAGTCCTCCGAAGCGGCCCTGAAGTTCTTCCTGTCCTCGGTCACCGCGACCGCGGTCAGTCTCATGGGCATCAGCTTCGTGTACGCCACCACGGGGACCCTCTACCTCACCCAGGTCGCCGAGCGTATCCAGGACGTCGACGGGCAGTTCCACACGCTCGCCCAGACCGGAGTCGTCCTCACCCTGGTCGGATTCGCCTTCAAGACCGCCGCCGTGCCCTTCCACTTCTGGGTGCCCGACACCTATGTGGGCGCGCCCCTGCCGATCGCGGCCTACCTGTCGGTCATCGGCAAAGCGGTCGGCTTCAGCGGCCTGATCCTCGTCACCGTCGTGGCCCTCCCGTCGTACGCCGACGTGTGGGGCCCCGCACTGGCGGCCCTGGCCGCGCTCACCATGACCGTGGGCAACGCCGGAGCCCTGCGCCAGCAGGCCACGCGCGCGTACAGCGCGGTACGCCTGCTCGCCTGGTCCTCCGTCGGCCAGGCCGGCTACCTCCTGGTGCCGATCGCCGCGGCCGCGTACTCAGGGGACGCCGAGAAGTCGATCGGTTCCACCGTCGCCTACGCCCTGATGTACGGCGCCGTGAACCTCGGCGCCTTCGCCGTGGCCGCGCTCGTCGGCAGGACGAAGGTCCTCAACCGGGTCGCCGACTACCGCGGCCTTTACGCCTCCAGCCCCCTGTCCGCGCTGCTCCTGGCATTCTTCCTCCTGTGCCTCGCAGGGCTGCCACCGGGCATCATCGGCCTCTTCGCCAAGGTCACCGTCTTCTCGGCGGCCGTCGACGCCGGCCTCGGCTGGCTGGCCGTGGTCATGGCCGTCAACGTCGTCATCGCGCTCTTCTACTACCTCCAGTGGACGGCCCTGCTCTTCCGCGCCCCTGAGGGTGAACCCGAGAAGCACCGCGTTCCCGGCCCGGTCACCGCCGCGATCGCCGTGACCGGAGTCCTCGGCATCGCCCTGTCCGGCGCACCCCAGCTGGTCCTGCGCTTCACCGACACCGGGCTCTTCTGAACGGTCCGACACGGGGCTCTTCTGCGACGGACCGACACCGAGCTCTCCTGCGACAGACGACACCGGTCTTTCTGCAACAGCCCGACACCGGGCCTTCTGCAACAGACCGGGCTCTGCAAAAACCGGCCGCTTACACCCCGCGCGCGTAGGGCACTCGCCCTCACGCGCGCGTGCCGCTTCCCGGCGCCGTCACCCGGACGGTCCACACCCGCCGCCGCACGCGCAAGGGAACTAGTGCTTCCCGCCTGGCGTTGACCAGTACGGGAAGGTCCACTGGACGTGAGACGCGGCACCAGTGGCACCGCATACACAGCAAGTAAGGGTCCCCCTGCCGCACCACTAGGAGGACGTACCGTGCACCGCCGGCACAACGGGCTCAGGACAGCGATCCTCCTGGGAGGACTGTCCGCACTCATCATCGTCATCGGCAGCTTCTTCGGCCGCATGGGGCTCGTCATCGCCGTTCTGGTAGCACTGGCCACCAACGCGTACGCGTACTGGAACAGTGACAAGCTGGCACTGCGCGCCATGCGCGCCCGTCCGGTGAGCGAGTTCGAGGCCCCGGCGCTCTATCGCATGGTCCGCGAGCTCTCCATCCAGGCACGCCAGCCCATGCCGCGCCTGTACATCTCCCCGACCGAGGCACCCAACGCCTTCGCCACGGGACGCAACCCGCGCAACGCCGCCGTGTGCTGCACCGACGGCATCCTGCGCCTGCTGGACGAGCGCGAGCTGCGCGGCGTCATCGGTCACGAACTCAGCCACGTCTACAACCGGGACATCCTCATCTCGTCCGTCGCAGGCGCCCTCGCCTCCGTCATCATGTTCCTGGTCAACTTCGCCTGGCTGATCCCCATCGGACGCTCGGACGACGATGACGGCCCCGGCCTGCTCGGCATGCTGCTGATCATGATCTTGGGCCCGCTTGCCGCCTCGGTCATCCAACTGGCCATCAGCCGCTCCCGGGAATACCAGGCGGATGCCTCCGGCGCCCAGCTCACCGGCGACCCGCTCGCCCTCGCCAGCGCTCTGCGCAAGCTCGAACTGGGCACGAAACAGCTCCCGCTGCCGCCCGAGCCGCGCATCGAGACCGCCAGCCACATGATGATCGCCAACCCGTTTCGGCCCGGTCAGGGCCTCTCGAAGATGTTCTCCACACACCCGCCGATGGCGGAACGCATCGCCCGGCTCGAGAAGATGGCAGGTGGTAACCAGTGAGGACCATACTCAACGTCATATGGCTCGTGCTGAGCGGCTTCTGGCTGTTCCTCGCCTACATGCTCGCGGGCCTGCTGCTCTGCATCACGATCATCGGCATTCCGTTCGGTGTCGCGGCCTTCCGCATCGGCGTCTATGCCCTGTGGCCCTTCGGGTACACGACGATCGAGCGACGTGACGCGGGCGCGCCGTCCTGCGTGGGCAACGTGCTGTGGCTGGTGCTCGCGGGCTGGTGGCTCGCCCTCGGCCACATCGCCACCGGCATCGCCCTGTGCGTCACCATCATCGGCATCCCGCTGGGCATCGCCAACTTCAAGCTCATCCCCGTCTCGTTGCTCCCGCTCGGTCGCGACATCGTACGGACGGACGAGCCGTTCGCGGTGCGCTGACGGAGGGGCCGCCGACCCGCCGACGACGTCCCCGCTTTCCACAGGCCCAGGGTTATCCACAGGCCCGCCCGGTTGTCGGCGGCGACCCGCATGATGAACCCATGACCGCGATCGAGCAGTTGCCGACCCGTAGGACGGCCAAGCCCCACAATCCTCACCCGCAGGCCACCCCTTCGCGCTCCGCGTCGGCTGCGTCGGTGAAAGGCGCCAAGAGACGCAGGCCATGCGGCTTGGAGGAACCCGGTTCACCTGGTTCGAGAGGCCTTGCTGAAGGCCTGGCCTGGCCTGGCTGTCCCCGGCCCGGCCCGGCCCGGGGACAGCCAGGCCAGGCTGGCTCCCTCCCGGCTCGGCCCGCCCGACCCACCACGGCCCGTAGCGGAGGGGCCACCGCCTCTACCCCCGCCCCGCCCCGGCCCTCATCCACTTCCGCACGACGTACGCAACCGCCCCCACCACCAGCACCCCCGCGCCCACCACCACCGATACCCCGGGCAGCGAGAACGCCAGCACCACACACCCGACCAGCCCCACCACCGGCATCACCCGCGCCGTCGACGCCGAAGACAGCGTCCAGGCCGATGCGTTGGCCACGGCGTAGTACGCCAGCACACCGAAGGAGGAGAACCCGATCGCGCCCCGCACGTCCACCGTGGCGGCCAGGAGCGCGACCACCACACCCACGGCCAGCTCCGCCCGGTGCGGCACCTGGAACCGCGGATGCACGGCGGCCAGCGTCCCCGGCAGATGCCGGTCCCGCGCCATGGCCAGCGTCGTCCGCGACACCCCGAGGATCAGCGCGAGCAGCGAGCCCATCGCGGCCACGGCCGCACCGAGCCGCACCACCGGCACCAGCGAGGGCACGCCAGTTGCCCGCACCGCGTCGGCCAGCGGCGCCGTCGCATTCCCGAGACCGTCCGACCCGAGTACCGAAAGGACAGCCACCGCCACACACGCGTACACCACCAGCGTGATGCCCAGCGCCAGCGGGATCGCGCGCGGAATGGTGCGCGCCGGATCCCGCACCTCCTCGCCGAGCGTCGCGATCCGGGCGTACCCGGCGAAGGCGAAGAACAGCAGACCGGCCGCCTGCAGCACCCCACCCGCCCCGCCTGAGGCCCCGATGTCCAGCCGCCTGGCCTCGGCCTCACCCGACACCAGACACGCAACCACCACGGAAGCGAGGAGAGCCAGGACCAGCGCCACGATCACCCGCGTCAGCCACGCGGACTTCTGGACACCGCCGTAGTTCACCGCGGTCAGCGCCACCACGGCCGCGACCGCCACCGCGTGCGCTTGCTCAGGCCAGAGGTACGTGCCCACGGTGAGCGCCATCGCCGCACAGGAGGCCGTCTTACCGACCACGAACGACCAGCCGGCGAGGTACCCCCAGAACTCCCCGAGCCGCTCCCGCCCGTACACATAGGTGCCGCCCGAGGCCGGATACAGGGCGGCGAGGCGAGCCGACGACATGGCGTTGCAGTATGCGACCACAGCGGCGACGGCGAGCCCGAGGAGCAGCCCGGAGCCGGCCGCGTGGGCGGCCGGTGCGAGAGCGGCGAAGATCCCGGCCCCCACCATCGAGCCGAGTCCGATGACGACGGCGTCGCCCACGCCGAGAGTTCGGCGCAGTCCGGGACCGGAGGCTGTCATGCCTCGCACCCTACTGATCAGTGCAACCGGGGGATGTGCCCCGCACGTCCTCCCCACCAAGACGGCGTGAAGGTGCGGGGCAAAGAGGCCGCGCTCGGGGCGCCCGACGTACGACGCACGAGCCCGGCCTGGCCCTGCCTGGGGCCTGGCCGAAAGTAAGATCACATGGCCGGGACAGTGCGGGCACAGCGTGAAAGGGCAGGTTCACGGCATGACCATCATCAGCTGGATCATCCTCGGACTGTTGGCCGGAGCCATCGCGAAGTTCCTGCTGCCGGGGCGCGACCCCGGCGGCCTCATCGGCACGACCCTGATCGGCATCGCGGGCGCGTTCATCGGCGGCTGGATATCGGCTCGCTGGATGGACCACCCGATCACCAAGGGCTTCTACGACGGTGCGACCTGGGCAGCGGCGATCGGCGGATCGCTGGTCCTGCTGATCGCCTACCGGCTCCTGTTCGGGAACTCCCGCGACTGACCGCGCCACCGACGGGTCGTGCCACCGGCCGGCCGTGCCACTGGCTGACCGCGCCACCGGCCAACCGTGCCGCCCCTGCCACGCAATCGACTGACCGCGCCACCGACGACAGCCGGCACCCGAGAGCCGGCACCCGAAAGCCGAAAGCCGTCAGCGGCAGTCGAGAAGGGTGGGCACCGGCGGCGCCCACCCTTCCTCGTATCCGTGTATCCGTGCGGGCGTAAGCCCGAGGGCCGGACCTACCGGTAGTTCACGAACTGCAGGGCGAAGTCGAAGTCCTTGCCCTTCAGCAGGGCGATGACGGCCTGCAGATCGTCACGGTTCTTGGAGCTGACGCGCAGCTCCTCGCCCTGCACCTGCGCCTTCACGCCCTTGGGGCCCTCGTCGCGGATGGTCTTCGCGACCTTCTTGGCGTTCTCCTGGGAGATGCCCTCCTTGATCGACGAGAAGATCTTGTACTCCTTGCCGGAGAGCTGGGGCTCGCCCGCCTCCAGAGCCTTCAGCGAGATGCCCCGCTTGATCAGCTTGGACTGGAAGACGTCGAGGATGGCCTTCACCCGGTCCTCGGAGTTCGCCTCCATGAGGATCTGCTCACCGGACCACGAGATCGAGGCACCCACGCCCTTGAAGTCGTAGCGCTGCGAGATCTCCTTGGCGGCCTGGTTGAGTGCGTTGTCGACCTCCTGCCGCTCGACCTTCGAGACGATGTCGAAACTGGAGTCGGCCATGTCCTGTGGCTCCTTGTATCGGGGTGCGTATCGTGCGTACCGGCGTATGTGGGCGGTCGCAGGGCCCGTTCAGGTCCCGGGCCGCATCCGGCAAGCCTAGCCACCCGTGGCCCTCCGAGCGCCGATCAATCGGGTGGCGGAGCACCCCTCCGCATCAGGTATTGTTTACGTCGTTGCCACGGAGCGCCGCGGAAAGCGGCTCGACGGGCAGCAAACCCCGGCGGTGTGCCCGAGCGGCCAAAGGGAGCAGACTGTAAATCTGCCGGCTCAGCCTTCCCAGGTTCGAATCCTGGCGCCGCCACACTGGGGAAGACCCCCTCTGATCAGGTTCTGTGCCTGGTCGGAGGGGGTTTTTCGTTTGCCCTCCCCGTTCGATTCGTTGTGGACGGGGCATGGACGTGTCTCACCTCGTACCGCCCGAATCCCACCGTTGATCAGTGCGTGTCCCCCAGGCGTCCCCCCCCGGGGGGTGAGCATGATCACTCCGACTGCTGCTCGACCAGACCGACGGCGGGCTGTCGGTGGCGGGCTGGGCGGACCGGGTCGACCACGTCGTGGACGCCAGCGAAGAACTCGACGTTCCCACCGTGCTGCTACGACCGGACGGCCACGTGGCCTGGGCCGGCGAGGACCAGCCGGGCCTGCTCCACCGGCTGCCGCGGTGGTTCGGAGCGGCAGCCGGCTGAGCGAGCCTTCAACGGCCGATGGGGTGGGGACCGTTGAACGGTCGATGCAGTGGGGGCCCTTGAACAGCCTGCCCGGACACGCCGACCGGGCGGGGGCCTTGAAAGGCCGACGGCGCGGGGGCGGTCAGACCCGCCGCCCACCCCGCCCGCGCCTATCCCCCGTCGTGGGCGAGTTCGATGTCGTGGTCGTCCACACCGGCGCCGGGGACCGCCAGCGACGCCGCCCGGGGCGGGTAGCCGGTCGCGATGACCGTGAACGCGCCGTTGTCCAGGTCGGAGAAGGCGTACGCCCCGTCGGGACCGGTCCGTGTGTGGCGACCGCGTTGCCCACCGCGTCCACCAGCGTCACCCGCGCGTCGCTCAGCGGCACGCCGCCTCCGCGTACTGTGCCCCGCACCTGCGCGCCGGGCCGCGGTTCGAGCCCGCACCGGGTGGTCCCGGCCGCGCCGACCTCGACGACCTGGGCCAGGGGCCCGCACGGGAATCCCGCACCCGTCGGCGGCCGCGGGCACAGCAACCACAGCGACGCCTCGGCCACCCCGGCTTCCGCGCTCTTGCCTTGCGTCGCTCGGCCACCCCCACTTCCGCCCCCTGGCCTCCGTCGCCTCGGCCACCTCAGCCCCCACCCCCCGCTGCCGCGGAATGAACGAGGCGACCACGAAGACGAGCAGCACGGCCCCGGCCCCGATGGCCAGGACGATCTTGAACCCGTCCTGGGACGGCAGGGGCGTCCCCCCGAAGTCCGTCGTCATCTGCGCCAGGATCACCCCGGCCACCGCGCTGGCGGTCGACGTACCGATGGACCGCATCAGCGTGTTGAGGCTGTTCGCCACACCCGTCTCCGAGGCCGCCCCGCAGGGGAGAGGCATGTCCGGCCCACCCGCGCGGCACACTTGCCCCATGTCCTCCCGCCGCAGAGTCTGCCCCGAGTGCCGCCGCGAGATCGCCGTCGTCGCCGGGCGGTACGCGCGCCACGACCCGCCCGGCGCCCGCGAGCACGGCGAACTCACCTCATGCCCGGGCTCCCGCCGCCAGGCCCGCCCGGGCCCTGAGCAACCCTCGTTGGACGGCTACACGGTGCCGGACTTCCCCGGTCAACTGCCCCTGTTCTAGGCCGGCCCCGACCAGGCGGCCGGCCACCGGCGTCAGTTCCCCGCCACCGACTTCACCGCCACCGACACCGGCGCCGACCCGCTGATCAGCTCCAGAGTGAGCCCGGCCGTCGCGGAGGTGTCCACCAGTTCCGCCAGTACGGCGGCCACGTCGTCGCGCGGGATCGGGCCTCGGCCCGTACGAGCCTCCAGGCGGACGAGACCGGTGCCGGCGTCGTCGGTGAGCTGGCCGGGGCGCAGGACCGTCCAGTCCAGGGCATCCAGGCCGCGCACATACGCGTCCGCCTCGCCCTTGGCGCGCAGATAGACGTCGAAGATCTCGTCCCCCTGGTGGCGCGGGTCGGCGCCCATGGACGACACGATCACGAACCGCCGTACGCCCGCCTCCACCGCCGCGTCCGCGAAGAGGATCGCCGCGGCCTTGTCCACCGTGTCCTTGCGGGTCACCCCGCTGCCCGGGCCCGCGCCCGCCGCGAAGACCGCCGCGTCGGCGCCCCTGAGCCGCTCCGCGACCTCGTCCACGGACGCCGACTCGAGGTCGAGCACGATCGGTTCGGCACCGGCCTCCCGCAGATCGGCGGCCTGTTCGGCCTTGCGGATGATCCCCGCAACCTCGTCCCCGCGCGCGGCGAGCAGCCGCTCCAGCCGCAACGCGATCTGACCATGACCACCAGCGATGACAATGCGCATGCCTTCGACCGTACGCCTGGACAGCACCACTCGCCGCACGACTTCACCCACACCACGCCGCAGGCGTTACGGCACTCCGCCCGCTCCCACGCCCGCCGTACCCCCGCCCCTACGGCACGTCACCCCGCCCCACCCCGCCGCAGGCGCTACGGCTCTCTGCCCAAAACGCCGCAGGCCCTCGGCACTCCGGCCCCGTTCCCGCCGCATGCCCTACAGCGCTCCGCCTGCTCCCAGGCCCGCTCCCGCCGCATGCCCTACAGCGCTCCGCCCGCCCCCGCCCCCGCCGTACCCCCGCCCCTACGGCACGTCACCCCGCCCCTGCCGCGGCAGCCCCAGCTCCGGCGAAGCCGCCGAACTGCAGTACTCCCGCACCGCGCTGGTCCGCGCCACCACGCGCCCCTGGTGCACCACGATCCGGCTGTACGCCAGTGACAGCACCCCCGCGAGCCGCTCCCCGCGCACCGCGAGCAACTCGGCCGGGAATCCCGCCTCCACCCGCACCTCGGGCAGCCCCAGCACCGCCCGCGCCGACACGCTGACCGCGTCGTACGCCTCCTCGGGCGGCAAGCCGTAGCGCGAGGCCAGCAAGAAGGCCGCCTCCAGCGGGTCGCCACGCCCCACCGGGTTGGACACGTCCCGCAGTGCACCGCTCCCGGCGGCCACCCGCACCCCGGCCGCGCGCAGCAGCCGTACCGGAGCCGCCCCCCGGCGGTCGACGCCGCCGCAGCCGCCCTGCGGCAGGCACACCACCGCCACTCCGGCCGCCGCGAGTTGGTCGGCCGTCCGCGAGGCCACCTCGGTGGGCAGCCGGCCGAGGTCGCCGCACGGGCTGAGGGTCACGCCGGGACGCAGTCCGCCCGCCATCGCCGCGAGCCGGGCCAGCCGGGCCGGGTCGCCGGCGTCCGTGTGCAGGTCGACCGGGCAGCCGTGCTCCGAGGCCATCTCCAGGATGGCCTCCACGTACCCCGTCGGATCCGGGTCGAGGTCCGGCCGCCCGCCCACCACCGAGGCGCCCATCTTCACCGCGTCCCGCAGCATCGCCAGTCCGTCGGCGCCGGCGACCCCGGTCAGCACCCGGGGCATCGCCACCGTCGTCAGCTCCGCCAGTCCGCGCAGCGACCGCCGCGCCTGCAGCACGGCCGTCAGCGCGCCCAGCCCCTGGACGTCCCCCACGCGTACGTGCGCCCGCATCGCCGTCGCCCCGTGCCCGAGCTGGAGCAGCGCGGCCTCCGTCGCCCGGCGCTGCACGTCCTGTGGTTCGTAGGAGACAGGGCCTTCGGCGTCGGCCGACAGGGCCGTGTCGGCGTGGGCGTGCGGCTCGGCGGGGGCCGGCAGCAGCAGATAGCCGCTGAGGTCCACCCGTGCCCGGCACGTGCGCGTGCCGCCCGCTCCCAGGCTGCCGGCCGTGCCGACCGCCTCGATGCGCCCGCCGCCCAGCCGTACGTCCACGGTCCGGCCGTCGGTGAGCCGCGCTCCGCACAGCAGCAGCGAGGACGGGTCGGCCGGGCCGGGCGAGGACGACGGGGGCGGTGGTGGCTGCGGCCGGCTGTCGGGCATCGCACTCCAGGGGCTCGGGCTGGCGCGGGAGGGCGCGTGATCACGCAGAGTGAGACGAGCCTAGGACGGCCTCCCGTCCGTGGCCGGGAGGAGCGCAATAGTCGTACCGGCGTGGTCCGCTCGCGGGGTGGGAGGCGCCCTACGGGGCTGCCGGGAGGACGGTCCGGGCGTCCGGGGTGGGTGCCTCGAAACGGATTTGGGTGAACGGCGGCGGAGCGTGTAATGTCTTCATCGCTCGCCCCAATAGCTCAGTCGGCAGAGCGTCTCCATGGTAAGGAGAAGGTCAACGGTTCGATTCCGTTTTGGGGCTCTGGTGTGACTGGCTCCCGTCGCGAGACGGGGTCCGGACCACATCAAAGCGGTGTAGCTCAGTCGGTAGAGCAAGCGGCTCATAATCGCTGTGTCACCGGTTCAAGTCCGGTCACCGCTACTGACAGTAGCCGATTGCGGGGTCGGTCCTTCGATCGGCTACTCTTTCTTGCGTTGAACAAGTCCATCCGTTCGTCTTAGGAGCACTCACGTGGCTGCCACCGACGTCCGCCCGAAGATCACGCTGGCCTGCGTGGAGTGCAAGGAGCGGAACTACATCACCAAGAAGAACCGGCGTAACAACCCGGATCGCCTTGAGATGAAGAAGCACTGCCCGCGTTGCAACGCGCACACCGCGCACCGCGAAACGCGATAATTCAGGCTCGTACACGAGGCCGTTCCCGAGAGATCGGGGGCGGCCTCGCGTCGTTGAGGGACCCGTACCGGTCAGTAGAGCTACCAGGAGGTACCGAGCCATGGCGCTCGACCAGTCCTTCGTGGGGCGGACGTACCCGCCCACCGCGCCCTACGAGGTGGGCCGGGAGAAGATCCGTGAGTTCGCCGAGGCGGTCGGGGACGCCAACCCGGCGTACACGGACGCGGAGGCCGCCAAGGCACTCGGTCACCCCGATGTGATCGCCCCGCCGACCTTCGTGTTCGCGATCACCTTCAAGGCCGCCGGTGAGGTCGTCCAGGACCCGCAGCTCGGCCTGGACTACAGCCGCGTGGTGCACGGCGACCAGAAGTTCGCCTACCGCCGCCCGGTCCGCGCCGGTGACCGGCTCACGGTCACCTCGACGATCGAGGCGATCAAGTCCCTCGCGGGCAACGACATCGTGGACATCCGCGGCGAGGTCCACGACGAGGCCGGCGAGCACGTCGTGACCGCCTGGACCAAGCTCGTGGCCCGCGCGGCCGAGGAGGCGTGAGCGACCCCATGACCGCGAAGATCTCCTCCACCGACGTCGAGGTCGGCACCGAACTGCCCGCGCAGACCTTCCCCGTGACCCGCGACACCCTCGTCCGGTACGCGGGAGCCTCCGGCGACTTCAACCCGATCCACTGGAACGAGAAGTTCGCCAAGGAGGTCGGCCTGCCCGACGTCATCGCGCACGGCATGTTCACCATGGCCGAAGCGATCCGCGTCGTCACCGACTGGACGGGCGACCCGGGCGCGGTCGTCGAGTACGGCGTCCGCTTCACCAAGCCCGTCGTCGTCCCGAACGACGGGGAGGGTGCCGTGATCGAGGTGGCCGGCAAGGTCGCCGCCCTGCTCGACGACAACACCGTCCGCGTGGACCTGACCGCGACCTGCGCCGGGCAGAAGGTGCTGGGCATGTCCAGGGCCGTCGTACGACTGGCCTGACACGGCCGCGACACGATGTAAGGGGCGCTCTCTGCTGAGGGGCGCCCCTTACGTGTGGAGTGACTCCCTCTGTGCGTGGCGTGCGCGGGCCGATCGCTCGTTTGACATAGTTAGTGATTGAGCACTAACTTCGAATGCATGGCAAGGATGAGTGCGGAAGAGCGGCGCGAGAGCGTCATCCGGGCCGCGACGACGGAGTTCGCCCGTGGCGGCTACCACGGCACGTCGACCGAGGCGATCGCCCGCCGGGTGGGCGTCTCGCAGCCGTATCTCTTCCGCCTCTTCCCGGGCAAGAAGGCGATCTTCCTGGCGGCGGCCGAGCGGTGCGTCGAGGACACCGTCAGGACGTTCGCGGAGGCGGCCGAGGGGCTGGAGGGTGAAGAGGCCCGCCGTGCCATGGGCGGTGCGTACGTCGAGACCATCTCCGAGCAGCCCGAGCGGCTGATGATGCAGATGCAGATGTACCTCGCCGTGGCGGCCGCTGAGGAGGAAGGGGACCGCGAGTTCGGCGAAGCCGTACGCACGGGCTGGATGCGGCTGTGGGACACCATCCACCTGCCACTCGGTGCCGACGCCCGCGAGACGACGGCCTTCCTCGCCCAGGGCATGCTCATCAACTGTCTGGTGGCCATGGGCTTCCCGGACGATCACCGGGTCTGGGCGGGACTGAACCCGTCGGAGTCCGACAGCTGACACGTCACGGCAAGCAGGCAGGCCTTTTCATGTCCTCGAAAGTTAGTAATCAATAACCAATTGATTACGGCACACTCCATGGGGGAGCGATGTCACAGCGGACCGCACGTCGCGGGGGAGCCGCCTGGGCCCTCGTCATCACCAGCGTCGCCGGATTCATGGCGGCCCTGGACAACCTCGTCGTCACCACCGCCCTGCCCTCCATCCGCGAGGACCTCGGCGGCGGACTGCACGACCTGGAATGGACCGTGAGCGCCTACACGCTCACTTTCGCCGTCCTGCTCATGTTCGGCGCGGCCCTCGGCGACCGCTTCGGCCGCCGCCGGCTGTTCATCGTCGGACTCGCCGTCTTCACCGGAGCCTCCGCCGCCGCGGCCATGGCGCCCGGCATCGACCCCCTCATCGCCGCCCGCGCGATCCAGGGCGTCGGCGCGGCCGTGATGATGCCGCTGACGCTCACTCTGCTGACCGCCGCCGTGCCCGTCGCCAAGCGCGGCATGGCGTACGGCATCTGGGGCGCCGTCAACGGACTCGCCGTCGCCTCCGGGCCGCTCGTCGGCGGCACCCTCACCGAACACATCTCCTGGCAGTGGATCTTCTGGCTGAACGTCCCGCTGGGTCTGGCCCTGCTGCCGCTCGCCCGGCTGCGCCTCACCGAGTCCCACGGCACCGGAGCCCCGCTCGACGTCCCCGGCACCCTGCTCGCCAGCGGCGGCCTGTTCGGCATCGTCTACGGCCTGGTCCGCGGCCCGGCCGACGGCTGGACCGGATCCCTCGTGCTGACGGGCCTGTTCGCGGGCTCCGCGCTGCTCGCCGGCTTCATCCTCTACAGCACCCGCGCCAAGAACCCCATGCTCCCGATGCGGCTGTTCCGCTCCCGTGCCTTCGCCGGCATCAACGCGGCGAGCCTGCTGATGTTCCTCGGCATGTTCGGCTCGATCTTCCTGCTCAGCCAGTACATGCAGGGCGTCCTCGGCTACTCGCCCACCGAGGCGGGCCTCAGGATGCTGCCCTGGACCGGCATGCCGATGCTGGTCGCCCCGATCGCCGGCACTCTGGCCGACCGCATCGGCGGCCGTCCGGTCGTCGCCACGGGCCTCTTCCTGCAGGCCCTGGGCCTCGGCTACATGGCGGTGGTGGCCACGACCGACGCCTCCTACGGCTCGCAGCTGCCCGCCCTGATCGTCAGCGGCATCGGCATGGCGCTGTACTTCGCCCCCGCCTCGCACCTGGTGATGTCCAGCGTGCGGCCGTCGGAGCAGGGCATCGCCTCCGGGGCCAACAACGCGCTGCGCGAGGTGGGCGGGGCGCTCGGCATCGCCGTCATGGCGTCGATCTTCGCCGCCCAGGGCGGCTACGAGACCGGCCAGACCTTCGTCGACGGCATGCGGCCCGCGCTGGTGACGGGCTCCGCGGTGGTCGCCCTCGCCGGCATCGCCGCCCTGCTGATACCGACCCGGCGGCGCACGGAACGGCAGGAGGACCCGGCCGAACAGGCGCCGGTGCTGGAGACGGCCGCCCACTGACCCCGAAGGACCCGAACAAGGAGAAGCGGCATGCCCACCCTTCCCTGGACCGTCCCGAACACCCCGCCCCGCGACACCGAGGTGCACGTCTTCGCCTCCCGCTTCGAGACCCGCACGCTGTGGGGAGCCCTGAAGTTCCTCGCCGGGACGCCCGCCGTCTGGCGGCAGGTCCGCCGCAGCCCCGGCGCCTACGGAGCGACCCTGAAGGCGAAGCCGTTGAAGCGGACCTTCTGGACCCTGTCCGCCTGGGAGTCCAAGGACGCGCTCCACGCCTTCGTCCGCGCGGGCGCCCACGGCCCCTCCTCACGGGGCCTCGCCCCGCAGATGAAGGACTCGGCCTTCACCACCTGGCAGGCGAGCAGCGAGGACCTCCCGATCTCCTGGTCCGAGGCACTCCGCCGGCTGCCCTGACAGCCCACCACGCGCGCGTGCGGCCCCACTTCCCTTGGGGAGCGGGGCCGCACACACGTGTGCCCGGCCCTGTCGGTGCCGTCTCGTACTCTTGAGCCCGTGCAGGAACTCCACGACGCCCCCCTCGCCCCGCTGACGACCTTCCGGCTGGGCGGCCCCGCGACCCGGCTGGTCACCGCGACGACGGACGACGAGGTGATCGCCGCCGTCCGGGAAGCCGACGAGGCGGGCACCCCGCTGCTGCTCATCGGCGGCGGCTCGAACCTGGTCATCGGCGACAAGGGCTTCGAGGGCACCGCCCTCGTCCTCGCCACCAAGGGCTACTCCCTCGACGGCACGAACCTGGAGCTCGCGGCCGGCGAGGTCTGGACCGACGCCGTCGCCCGCACGGTCGAGGCGGGCCTGGCCGGCATCGAGTGCCTGGCCGGCATCCCCGGCTCGGCGGGCGCGACCCCCATCCAGAACGTCGGGGCGTACGGCCAGGAGGTCTCTTCGACGATCACCGAGGTCGTCGCCTACGACCGCCGCACCGGCGACACGGTCACCCTGGCCAACGAGGACTGCGCCTTCTCCTACCGCCACAGCCGCTTCAAGTCCGACCCCGAGCGCTACGTGGTCCTGCGCGTGCGCTTCTCCCTCGAGGACGCCGAGGGACTCTCCGCGCCCCTCCGCTACGCCGAGACGGCCCGGGCCCTCGGGGTGGAAGCGGGCGACCGCGTCCCCCTCGCCTCGGCCCGCGAGACGGTGCTCAAGCTGCGTGCCGGCAAGGGCATGGTCCTCGACCCCGAGGACCACGACACCTGGTCGGCCGGCTCCTTCTTCACCAACCCGATCCTCACGGACACGGACTTCGCGGCGTTCCGCGCCCGCGTGCGTGAGCGGCTCGGCGACGGGGTGGAGCCTCCCGCGTACCCGGCCGGTGAGGGCCGCACCAAGACCTCCGCGGCCTGGCTGATCGACAAGTCCGGCTTCACCAAGGGCTACGGCGACGGTCCGGCCCGCATCTCCACGAAGCACACGTTGGCGCTCACGAACCGGGGGAGTGCGACCACCGAGGATCTCCTCGCCCTGGCCCGCGAGGTCGTGGCCGGAGTCCGCGAGGCCTTCGGAATCACCCTGGTCAACGAGCCGGTGACGGTCGGAGTCAGCCTGTAGGCACCCGGCGCCGCTGCCGGGGCCGGGTGGGTCCGCGCCCCGGCGTCCCAAGGTGCCGCTGCGTCGGTGCTGGGGGCGGGTGGGTCCGCAGCCCGGCGTAGCGGGGTGCCGCTGCGCCCACCCTCCCCCAAGCTCTCGGCTCCGCTCGAGCAGGGGGACCCCCATCGCCCCCAGCGGCACGCATGCCCGCAGCTAAGCGCTCCCGCACCCGCCGGACCACGTAAGGGGCCGTGTCGGGGGGTGTCCGCCCGCAGCGGTTGGCGCGTCGACGGACAGTCAGTCGGTATGACACCCCATCGCGCCGTTCCGAGGACGGACACCCCCCGGCGCGGCCCCGACCCACCACCCGGCGCAGGCGAGGACACGAGCTACGACGCCAACCAGTCGTCCACCCCCGCCAGCAGCTTCGTCTTCACATCCTCCGGCGCCGCCGACCCCCGCACCGACTGCCGAGCCACCTCCGCCAGCTCCGCATCCGTGAACCCGTGATACCGCCGCGCGATCTCGTACTGCGCGGCAAGACGCGACCCGAACAGCAACGGATCGTCCGCGCCCAGCGCCAACGGCACCCCCGCCTCGAACAGCGTCCGCAGCGGCACGTCCTCCGGCTTCTCGTACACCCCCAGCGCCACGTTCGACGCCGGACACACCTCGCACGTCACCTGCCGGTCCGCCAGCCGCTTCATCAGCCGCGGATCCTCCGCCGCCCGCACCCCGTGCCCCACCCGGTTCGCCCCCAGGTCGTCCAGGCAGTCCCGCACCGACGACGGCCCCGCGAGCTCACCCCCGTGCGGCGCCGACAGCAACCCGGCCTCACGCGCGATCCCGAACGCCCGGTCGAAGTCCCGCGCCATCCCCCGACGCTCGTCGTTCGACAGCCCGAACCCGACGACCCCCCGGTCCGCGTATCTCGTCGCCAGCCGCGCCAGCGTCCGCGCGTCCAGCGGATGCTTCATCCGGTTCGCCGCGACGAGCACCCGCATCCCGAGCCCGGTCTCCCGCGACGTCGTCTCCACCGCGTCCAGGATGATCTCCAGCGCCGGGATCAGCCCGCCCAGCCGCGGCGCGTACGACGTCGGGTCGACCTGGATCTCCAGCCACCCCGACCCGTCCCGCACGTCCTCCTCCGCGGCCTCCCGCACCAGCCGCTGGATGTCCTCCGGCTCCCGCAGGCACGAGCGCGCCGCGTCGTACAGCCGCTGGAAGCGGAACCAACCCCGCTCGTCCGTCGCCCGCAGACTCGGTGGCTCCCCGCCGACCAGGGCCTCGGTCAGCGCGTCGGGCAACCGCACCCCGTGCTTGTCGGCCAGTTCCAGCACGGTCGAGGGGCGCATCGACCCGGTGAAGTGCAGGTGCAGATGGGCTTTCGGCAGTTCAGAGACATCACGTTCACGCTCCATCCCAGGATCCTGCCGTATGCCTCAGCAGTCCCGACAGCGTTTTCCCCGAACGTGGTCTTGCTCGCACGCGCACACGACAACACGCGCACACGACAAAGCGGGCCGCTCCCCGCAAGGGGAACGGCCCGCCCACCACCTCACGTGAGGTGCAGGTCAGTCCCGCGCCTCCGCCAGCAGCTTCTGGATCCGGCTCACACCCTCGACCAGATCCTCGTCACCCAGCGCGTACGACAGCCGCAGGTACCCGGGCGTACCGAACGCCTCACCCGGCACCACCGCGACCTCGGACTCCTCCAGGATCAGCGCGGCGAGCTCGACCGTGTCCTTGGGCCGACGCCCCCGGATCTCCTTGCCGACCAGGGCCTTCACCGACGGGTAGGCGTAGAACGCACCCTCCGGCTCCGGGCACACCACGCCGTCGATCTCGTTCAGCATCCGCACGATGGTCTTGCGCCGCCGGTCGAACGCCTCACGCATCTTCGCGACGGCGTCCAGCTCACCGGAGACGGCGGCCAGCGCGGCCGCCTGGGCGACGTTAGACACGTTCGACGTGGCGTGCGACTGCAGGTTGGTCGCCGCCTTGACGACGTCCTTCGGGCCGATGATCCACCCGACACGCCAGCCGGTCATCGCGTACGTCTTCGCGACACCGTTGACGACGACGCACTTGTCGCGCAGCTCCGGCAGCACCGCCGGCAGCGACACGGCGGAGGCGCCGCCGTAGACGAGGTGCTCGTAGATCTCGTCGGTCATCACCCACAGGCCGTGCTCGACGGCCCAGCGGCCGATGGCCTCGGTCTCCTGCTCGCTGTAGACCGCGCCGGTCGGGTTGGACGGGGAGACGAAGAGGACGACCTTCGTCTTCTCCGTGCGCGCCGCCTCCAGCTGCTCGACGGACACCCGGTAGCCGGTCGTCTCGTCGGCGACGACCTCCACCGGGACACCCCCGGCCAGCCGGATCGACTCCGGGTACGTCGTCCAGTACGGCGCGGGCACGATGACCTCGTCGCCCGGGTCGAGGATCGCGGCGAAGGCCTCGTAGATGGCCTGCTTGCCACCGTTGGTGACCAGGATCTGCGACACGTCGGGCTCGTAGCCGGAGTCCCGCAGGGTCTTCGCGGCGATGGCGGCCTTCAGCTCGGGCAGGCCGCCGGCCGGCGTGTAGCGGTGGAACTTCGGGTTCTTGCAGGCCTCGATCGCGGCCTCGACGATGTAGTCCGGGGTGGGGAAGTCCGGTTCACCGGCGCCGAAGCCGATCACCGGCCGCCCCGCGGCCTTGAGGGCCTTGGCCTTGGCGTCCACGGCGAGGGTGGCGGACTCGGAGATCGCGCCGACTCGGGCGGAGACCCGGCGCTCGGTGGGAGGGGTTGCAGCGCTCATGGGCCCCATCGTTTCAGACCGGAAACGCGCGCGGCACGGGGGTTTCACAGACTGAACAACGTCGGGCAAACCCTTGAACAACAGTGCGGATCACCCGCACGGCCTGGGCGATCTTCAGCGCATTCGCGTCATCCCGCCCCCGGTTCCGGACGCGATCTTGCGCCAACGAGCCCTGCCGCGGGCCCTTTCTGTTCGACGACCGGCCGCCGAGCACGTACACTCTCACCTCGTTGGCCTTCAGCAGGCCGCGCCCGTTCGGTGCACACCACGCATCCGGATGGATGCGGTACGTTGGGGGACACACAAAGGGTCGTAGCTCAATTGGTAGAGCACTGGTCTCCAAAACCAGCGGTTGGGGGTTCAAGTCCCTCCGGCCCTGCTACACACACCTTCGCCAGGATGTGTGCGCATGTACGTACAGCAATGCACCGCCGTGCGGCTCAGACCGGGCGCGGCACGGCCACGACCCGGAATCAGGTGAGGACGAGTGACGGACGCCGTGGGCTCCATCGACATGCCTGATGCCCAGGACGAGGCGCCGGAGTCCAAGAAGACTCGCAAGGGCGGCAAGCGCGGCAAGAAGGGCCCGCTGAAGCGGCTCGCCCTCTTCTACCGTCAGATCGTCGCGGAACTGCGCAAGGTCGTCTGGCCGACGCGCAATCAGCTGACGACCTACACGACCGTGGTGATCGTCTTCGTCGTCATCATGATCGGCCTGGTCACCGTGATTGACTATGGGCTCAGCAACGCCGCCAAGTACGTGTTCGGCTGAGCAGTCCGCGAAGAGCGCCGAGGTACCCGGCGCTCCTTTCGCATGTTCCACCCCCATGTATCCAGGAAGAAGCAGCCACCGTGTCTGACCCGAACGTGAACGACGCCATCGAGCCTGTCGAGTCCGTCGAGGACGAGCTCGACATCGTCGAGGGTGCGGACAGCGAGGACACCGAGGCCTCCGCCGAGGTCGAGGCTGCCGACGCCGTCGCGGACGACGCCGCCGAGGCGGAGACCGAGGACGCCGAAGAGGCCGCGGAAGAACTCGAGGAAGAGCCCGAGGACGACCGCGACCCGATCGAGAAGCTCCGCGAGGAACTGCGGGTCCTGCCCGGCGAGTGGTACGTCATCCACACCTACGCCGGCTACGAGAACCGCGTGAAGACCAACCTGGAGCAGCGCGCCGTCTCGCTGAACGTCGAGGACTACATCTTCCAGGCCGAGGTGCCGCAGGAAGAGGTCGTCCAGATCAAGAACGGCGACCGCAAGACGATCAAGCAGAACAAGCTTCCGGGCTACGTCCTCGTCCGTATGGACCTGACGAACGAGTCCTGGGGTGTCGTCCGCAACACCCCCGGCGTCACCGGCTTCGTGGGCAACGCCTACGACCCGTACCCGCTGACCCTGGACGAGATCGTCAAGATGCTCGCCCCCGAGGCCGAGGAGAAGGCCGCCCGCGAGGCCGCCGAGGCCGAGGGCAAGCCGGCTCCGCAGCGCAAGGTCGAGGTCCAGGTGCTGGACTTCGAGGTCGGCGACTCGGTCACCGTCACCGACGGTCCGTTCGCCACGCTGCAGGCGACCATCAACGAGATCAACCCGGACTCGAAGAAGGTCAAGGGGCTCGTGGAGATCTTCGGCCGCGAGACGCCGGTCGAGCTCTCCTTCGACCAGATCCAGAAGAACTGACTTCCGGACTCACCGCTTCCGTGCAGGTCAGGCGATCGCTCCGGCGCTTGCCTGACCTGCACGGTTTTTGGCCGCGCATCTATACCCGTTATCGTTGTGCGGTATGCCTGCGTCCGGGTGGTCCCCGTACGCAGGCAGGACCCGAATCGAAAGGACCCGGAGAGCTATGCCTCCCAAGAAGAAGAAGGTCACGGGGCTCATCAAGCTCCAGATCCAGGCCGGTGCCGCCAACCCGGCCCCGCCGGTCGGCCCCGCGCTGGGCCAGCACGGCGTGAACATCATGGAGTTCTGCAAGGCCTACAACGCCGCGACCGAGTCGCAGCGTGGCTGGGTGATCCCGGTGGAGATCACGGTCTACGAGGACCGTTCCTTCACCTTCATCACCAAGACGCCGCCGGCCGCGAAGATGATCCTGAAGGCCGCGGGCATCGAGAAGGGCTCCGGCGAGCCGCACAAGACCAAGGTCGCGAAGATCACGCGTGACCAGGTCCGTGAGATCGCCACGACCAAGATGCCCGACCTCAACGCCAACGACCTGGACGCCGCCGAGAAGATCATCGCCGGCACCGCCCGCTCCATGGGCGTCACGGTCGAGGGCTGAGCCCCAACCACCACCAGCAGTAGTGGCGGGGCCTGCTCGGCCCGGACCACGACTCCTAAGAATCCACAGGAGCAGTAGTGAGCAAGCGCAGCAAGTCCCTTCGCGCTGCGGACGCCAAGGTCGACCGGGAGAAGCTCTACGCCCCGCTCGAGGCCGTCCGTCTCGCCAAGGAGACCTCCACGACCAAGTTCGACGGCACCGTCGAGGTCGCCTTCCGCCTGGGTGTCGACCCGCGCAAGGCCGACCAGATGGTCCGTGGCACCGTGAACCTTCCGCACGGCACCGGTAAGACCGCCCGGGTCCTGGTCTTCGCGACCGGTGACCGTGCCGAGGCCGCACGTGCCGCGGGCGCCGACATCGTCGGCGCCGACGAGCTGATCGACGAGGTGTCGAAGGGCCGTCTGGACTTCGACGCCGTCGTCGCCACCCCGGACCTCATGGGCAAGGTCGGCCGCCTCGGCCGGGTGCTCGGTCCGCGTGGTCTGATGCCGAACCCGAAGACCGGTACCGTCACCCCCGACGTCACCAAGGCCGTCACCGAGATCAAGGGCGGCAAGATCGAGTTCCGCGTCGACAAGCACGCGAACCTGCACTTCATCATCGGCAAGACGTCGTTCGACGACACCAAGCTGGTGGAGAACTACGGCGCGGCCCTGGAGGAGATCCTCCGCCTGAAGCCGTCCGCCGCCAAGGGGCGCTACATCAAGAAGGCCGCCATCAGCACCACGATGGGCCCCGGCATTCCGGTCGACTCCAACCGCACCCGCAACCTCCTCGTCGAGGAGGACCCGGCTGCGGTCTGAGCCTGACGGCTCACCCAACCGGTCACGGGCCCCGCACCTCTTACAGGTGCGGGGCCCGTTCCCTTTTCCGGTACGGACGCCGGTGGCCTGGGTTAACGTGCGGGAACCGGATGCGAACGGGGGGACGTATGCAGGGCTCGACCGTGCGCCGCGTGGGCCTGGTGCTCGCGGTGGCGACCGCGCTGACGGGGGTGGCCGCCTGCACGTCCCAGGACTCCCCGGACGGCGCCGGCCAGGACGACCGGGCCCCGCACGGGCGCACCCTCGCGGCCCTGCGCTCAGCCGAGCGCGCCACCGAGCACGCCGAGTCCGCCCGGGTCGAGTCCACGACCACCATGGGCTCGCTGATGTCCATGACCGCCGACGGCACCCTCGGCTGGAAGGACGGCATCACCGGCACCCTCACCATCACGTACACCGGCGGCACCGTGGCCGACACCATGCGCCGGCTCGGCACCACCTCGATGGAGGCCCGCTATCTGCCCGACGCGTACTACGCGCGCATGGGCGAGAAGTTCGCCGAGAAGGCGGGCGGCAAGCGGTGGATCCGGTACGCCTACGACGACCTCGAAGCCCTGGCCGGCGGCTCGGGCGGCCACCTCGGTGACCGGATGCGCAGCACCACGCCCAACCAGTCCGTGAAGCTCCTGCTGTCCTCCGGCGATGTCAGGAAGGTCGGCGAGGAGACCGTGCGCGGCCGGTCGGCCATGCACTGGTCCGGCACCGTGGCGGCGGCCGACATCGCCGACGCCGGCCTGCGCAAGCAGCTCAGCGAGGCCGGTGTGACCACCGAGACCGTCGACATCTGGATCGACGAGCGGAACCTGCTGGTGAAGAAGGTCGAGAAGGCACGGACGGCCACGGGCGTGATGACCCAGACGGCGCACTACGCCGACTACGGTGCGAAGGTCCGGGCCGAGCGCCCCCCGCGGTCCGACACCGGGGACTTCGAGGACCTGATGCGCAAGCAGACCGGCACGCCCTGAGAGGGCGTTTGATGTAGCCGAATTGCCCTTTAAGTTCTAGTAAGTTCCTCGCCAGGTTGGCGTGGTCTCGTCCGTTATGCGCTTGGCGAGGTTG
>NZ_JACHCX010000011.1:34682-251797 GCF_014207295.1 Streptomyces sp. AK010 | reverse complement strand
CCTCCTGCGCCGACGGCGACAACTGCCGCGCGTCCCCCACCAGTTCACTCACGCAGGGATCAACGACCCAGAACACCTACCGTTTCGGATCAATAGGGCTTTTCGGCAACGCGGCGAGGTGCGGTGCCAGGCCGCGCGACCCGGACGCTCATAGTGAAAGGACCCCTTAGGGGTCAGTAGTGGTAGCGGGCGGCGAGGGTCACGATCTCCTTGTCCGTGACCAGGTACACAAGGCGATGCTCATCGTCGATCCGTCTCGACCACGCCCCCGGCAAGTGGTACTTCAACGGCTCGGGCTTGCCGATCCCCGTGAAGGGGTCACGCTTGACGTCCTCGATGAGCTTGTTGATCCGAGCGAGCATCTTGCGGTCGTTCTTGAGCCAGGACGTGTAGTCCTCCCAGCCCTGGTCCTCGAAGACAAGCCTCACGCGCCACTCTCAGCAACATCCGCCACATCGGGATCGATCAGCGCGCGCTCCGACACATCGACGTTGCTCAGGGCATTCTCGTAAGCCTTGAGCAGTCGCCGCGCATTCGCAGGCGAGCGCAGCAGGTACGAGCCCTCGCGCAGCGCCGCGTAGTCCTCGGCCGAGACAAGCACGGCGTTGCCATGCTTGGAGACGATCTCGATGGCCTCGTGGTCGTCGTTGACCTTCTTGATCAGCGGAAAGAGAGCCTTGCGCGCTTCGCTCGCAGTTATCGACATGAGCTGACTCCCTACATCAAGTGGTACCGAATAACGTACCACTCATGGTCGCCTCACACAGAGCCAATCAGGTGACGGACCACCAGAAAACACAGCACCATCCCACCACGGGACACAGTGAGGGGTCGGCACTCGGAGGAGTCGACCTCACTTGATTTGCATGGTTGTCCGGTCGTCAACGTGCTGCTACTTCATCCGCTCACACGTTGAAGCGGAACTCCACCACATCCCCGTCCTGCATCACATACTCCTTGCCCTCCATCCGCGCCTTCCCCTTCGCGCGGGCCTCCGCCACCGAACCCGTCTCCACCAGGTCGCCGAAGGAGATGACCTCCGCCTTGATGAAGCCCTTCTGGAAGTCGGTGTGGATGACGCCGGCGGCCTCGGGGGCCGTGGCGCCCTTCTTGATGGTCCAGGCGCGGGATTCCTTGGGGCCTGCGGTCAGGTACGTCTGGAGGCCCAGCGTACGGAAGCCGACGTGGGCCAGGGTCGCGAGGCCCGGCTCCTCCTGGCCGACGGACTGGAGGAGTTCCAGCGCCTCGTCCTCGTCGAGCTCGGCGAGGTCCGCCTCCAGCTTGGCGTTGAGGAAGATCGCCTCGGCCGGGGCGACCAGGGCCCGCTGCTCGTTCTTGAAGTCCTCGTCGGTCAGCTCGTCCTCATCGACGTTGAAGACGTAGAGGAACGGCTTGGTGGTGAGCAGGTGCAGGTCGTGCAGGAGCTCCTCGTTGCCGGAGCCCTGGACGATGCCCGCGGAGAACAGCGTGTCGCCCTTCTCCAGGATCTCCTTGGCCTCCTCGACGGCCTTGACCTTCGGCGCGATGTCCTTCTTGATGCGCGACTCCTTCTGGAGGCGCGGCAGGACCTTCTCGATGGTCTGCAGGTCCGCGAGGATCAGCTCGGTGTTGATCGTCTCGATGTCGTCCTTCGGCGAGACCTTGCCGTCCACGTGCACGACGTTCTCGTCCTTGAAGGCCCGGATGACCTGGCAGATCGCGTCGGACTCGCGGATGTTCGCGAGGAACTTGTTGCCCAGGCCCTCACCCTCGGAGGCGCCGCGCACGATGCCGGCGATGTCGACGAAGTCGACCGTGGCCGGAAGGACCCGCTGTGAGGAGAAGATCTCCGCCAGTTTCGTCAGGCGGGGGTCGGGGACACCGACCACGCCCACGTTGGGCTCGATCGTGGCGAACGGGTAGTTGGCCGCCAGCACGTCGTTCTTGGTCAGGGCGTTGAACAGGGTCGACTTGCCGACATTCGGCAGACCGACGATTCCGATCGTGAGCGACACGTTGCGACTTCCCGTGAGTGGAGGGCCAGAGGGCCAGAGGACCGGCCGATCCACCAGTCTACGGCGTGTCCGGAACCACCCGGGCGACGTATCGAACGCTTGGCCAAGCCGCGGCCGACGGCGTGTCTGAAGGCCTATTCGGCATATTGAACGACCTAAGTTGGTGCGGTGGAGCAATACAGGACGCGATCTCCCCAGTACGGACCGCGACGGGACCGGCCCAGGCCGCCCCGGCAACCCGTGCCGTCACAGGCGGGACGGGGAGCGGGGGGCGAGCCCGTGCGTGCGGCCCGGCCGCCGGGGCCGCGGCGCCGTCCGGTGCCGGTACGACGGCCCACGCCCGCTCCGGCACCCGCCGCGCGAGGGCTGCCGAACCCACGGCTGACCGGCCTGGGCAGCGGGCTGTTCTGCGCGGTGGTGATGTTCCTGCTCGGCGCGCTCTGCTCGGCGCTGTTCGGGGCGTCCCTGACGGCGTACGGCGTGCTGTTCCTGCCGGTGAGTGCGCTGACCGCCCTCTGGGTGCGCCGGAGGGACCTGATGACCGCGCCCGTCGTGGTGCCGATCGCGTTCGCCGTGGGGCTGCTGCCCATGGCCGACGGCGAGGACGGGACCGGCGGCACGCTGATGGGCCTGGTGACGGCACTCGCCACGCAGGCAGGCTGGCTGTACGGAGGCACTCTCGTCGCCGGGCTGCTCGTGATCGTGCGGCGGATCCGGCTGGTGCACCGGCGACGGACGGCAGGGGTCCGGCCGCCGGTCTGACCTCTCGCGGTTCGAGGGGGGCGCCGGCCCCAGGCTCCGTCCCCGGGGCGGGCGGCACCTGCGGATGCGGCTAGTGTCCGGCCGCCCGCATCGCCGCGCCCACGATCCCCGCGTTGTTCTGCAGCTGCGCCGGGACGATCTCCGCCTTGATGCCCTCGATGGAGGGCAGGAACTTGTGGGCCTTGCGGCTGACGCCGCCGCCGATGATGAACAGCTCCGGCGAGAACAGCATCTCGACATGGGCGAGGTACTTGGTCACACGGTGCACCGCCCAGTGCTCCCACGTCATGTCGTGGTCCTCGCGGGCCTTGCTGGAGGCCCGCTTCTCGGCGTCGTGCCCGTCGAGCTCCAGGTGGCCCAGCTCGGTGTTGGGGACGAGCACGCCGTCGACGAAGACCGCGCTGCCGATGCCGGTGCCGAGGGTCAGCAGGATGACCGTGCCCCGGTGGTCGCGGCCGGCGCCGAAGTGCATCTCGGCGACGCCCGCCGCGTCCGCGTCGTTGACCACTGTCACCGGCAGTCCGCCCAGCCGCTCGCCGAGCAGCGCGCGGGCGTCGGTGTCGATCCAGCTGTCGTCGACGTTGGCCGCCGTGCGGATCGTGGCTCCGTCGGTGACCACGCCGGGGAAGGTGACCCCGATCGGGCCCGTCCAGCCGAAGTGGTCGACGACCTGCTTGACGCCGTCGGCCACCGCGTCGGGCGTGGCCGGATGCGGGGTGAGGACCTTGTGGCGCTCCTGCGCGAGGTCGCCCTTGTCCAGGTCCACCGGGGCACCCTTGATCCCGGATCCGCCGATGTCCACTCCGAAGATCTGCATGGCCCTACGTTACGACGAACGACTGACAGTCACAGGCCGGACAGCGGTGCTGCCCGGCCTGTCCCCGATCACTCCCCGGAATGTTCACCGGTCCCGGCGCCACCGCGCTCGGCGGCCAGGATCGCGGCCTCCTCGCGCAGGTCGCGGCGGAGCTCCTTGGGCAGGGAGAACGTGATGGACTCCTCGGCCGCCTTGACGATCTCGACGTCCTCGAAGCCGCGCGTGGAGAGGTACTCCAGGACCTGCTCGACCAGGATCTCCGGGACGGAGGCGCCGGAGGTGACGCCGACCGTGGTCACGCCCTCCAGCCAGGCCTCGTCGATCTCGTCGGCGAAGTCCACGAGGTAGGCCTCGCGGGCGCCGGCGATCTTGGCGACCTCGACGAGCCGCTTGGAGTTGGAGGAGTTGCGCGAGCCGACGACGATGACCAGCTCCGACTCGGCGCCCATCTGCTTCACGGCCAGCTGGCGGTTCTGCGTGGCGTAGCAGATGTCGTCGCTGGGCGGGGAGATGAGCTGCGGGAACTTGTCCTTCAGGGCGTCGACGGTCTCCATCGTCTCGTCGACGGACAGGGTGGTCTGGGAGAGCCAGACGACCTTGGAGGGGTCGCGGACCTCGACCTTCGCCACATCGCCCGGGCCGTCGACGAGCTGGATGTGGTCGGGGGCCTCGCCGGAGGTGCCGATGACCTCCTCGTGGCCCTCGTGGCCGATCAGGAGGATGTCGTAGTCCTCGCCGGCGAAGCGGACGGCTTCCTTGTGGACCTTGGTGACCAGGGGGCAGGTTGCGTCGATGGTGGCGAGCTTGCCGCGCTCGGCCTCCTCGTGGACGACGGGGGCCACGCCGTGCGCGGAGAACATGACGATGTTCCCCGGGGGCACTTCCTCCGTCTGCTCGACGAAGATCGCTCCCTTCTTCTCCAGGGTCTGCACGACGTACTTGTTGTGGACGATCTCGTGCCGGACGTACACCGGAGCGCCGTACTGCTCCAGGGCTTTCTCGACGGCGATCACGGCGCGGTCCACACCCGCGCAGTAGCCACGGGGGGCGGCGAGCAGGACACGGCGGCCAGGCGAAGCAGACATGCGTCCCATCGTAAGGCCGCGTTCGGCGGGTCAAAGATCGCGTCCGTGTGGAGCCCCCCGGGAAGACTGACATCGCGCGGCGCGAGTGACGTACAGCGGGAGCGGAGGCGTGATGTCCGAGTCCGGCACGCAGGCCCGTACGGCCGAGCGGGAGCCCGCGCTGCGGCGCAGTCTCGGCTTTCGCGACCTGGTCGTCCACGGACTGCTGTTCACCGCGCCGATGGCCCCGGTGGGGGTTTTCGGCACGCTGGACGCCAAGTCGCACGGCGCGGTCGCGCTGGTCTCCGTCGTCGCCACGGACGCGATGGCGTTCACCGCGTTCAGCTACGCGCAGATGGTCCGGGTGGTCCCCCGGGCGGGTTCGGTGTTCGCCTACGCGCGTGCCGGGCTCGGGAACGGGGGCCGGGTTCGCGGCCGGCCGGATGACGATGCTCGACTACGTCCTGATCCCGGCGGTCGCCTTTCTGTTCTCCGGGGCCGCGACAGCGAGGCGATGGTGCGGCGTTCGCGGCGCTGGCGGGGCAGGCCGCCGCGGGCCGGCTGCTGTTCGCCGTGGGACGTGACCGGCGGCTGCCGCACCTGCTGTCCCGGACGAGCGACGGGGTGCCCCGGGGGGCACTGCTGTGCGCGGCCGTGGTGACCCTGGTGGCGGCGGTGTGGGCGGCCCGCCACGACGACGGCATGGACCAGCTGGTGCCGGTGGTCGACGTGGGCGCGCTGACGGCGTTCACGATGCCGCACGCGAGCGTGGTGGGCTGGTTCGCGGTCAAGCGCCGGGGCGGCCCGGTGATCTGGTGGCGCCATGTGCTGGCTCCGGCGGCGGGAGCGGCGATCACGATCGCCGTGATCGTGGAGGCGTCGGGAACGGCCCAGGTGGTGGGTGCGGTGTGGCTGGTGGTGGGGTTGGCGGTGCCGGCGGTGCAGGGAAGCCGGCGGGCGGTGCCGCCGCCCCCGTGAGGTGCCGGTGCCGGCAGGGTGGTTGAGCCGGGTTGTCGGTGCCGCCCACTACCCTCGCCGCATGGCTGTGAACACGACTCCGGAAGCACCGCTGCCCGTCGGCGAGGTGTCGCGGCTCATCGGGGGCTGGATCGACCGGCTCGGGGCGGTGTGGGTCGAGGGGCAGATCACGCAGTTGTCGCGGCGGCCGGGCGCGGGTGTGGTGTTCCTGACGCTGCGGGACCCGTCGTACGACATCTCCGTCGGCGTCACCTGCTACCGGCAGGTGTTCGACGCCGTCGCGGACGTGGTGAGCGAGGGCGCCCGGGTCGTCGTCCTCGCGAAGCCCGAGTGGTACGCCCCGCGCGGCCAGCTGTCGCTTCGGGCCGCCGAGATACGGCCCGTCGGGGTCGGTGAGCTGCTCGCGCGCCTGGAGCAGCTGAAGAAGGCCCTCGCGCGCGAGGGGCTGTTCGCGGCGGAGCGCAAGAAGCCGCTGCCGTTCCTGCCGCAGTTGATCGGGCTGGTCTGCGGACGGGCCTCGGCCGCCGAGCGGGACGTCCTGGAGAACGCCCGGCACCGCTGGCCCGCCGTCCGCTTCGAGGTGCGCAACGTCGCCGTGCAGGGTGTGCACGCCGTGCCTCAGCTCGTGCAGGCCGTGAAGGAGCTCGACGCGATCGACGACGTGGACGTGATCATCGTCGCCCGGGGCGGCGGCAGCGTGGAGGACCTGCTGCCGTTCTCCGACGAGCAGCTGATCCGGACGGTCGCGCAGTGCCGTACGCCCCTGGTGTCCGCGATCGGGCACGAGCCGGACAGCCCGCTGCTGGACCAGGTCGCCGACCTGCGCGCCTCCACCCCCACCGACGCCGCGAAGAAGGTCGTGCCGGACGTCGGCGAGGAGTACGAGCGGGTGCGGCTGCTGCGGGACCGGGCGCGGCGGTGTGTGGCGGCGCTGGTGGAGCGAGAGGAGCGCGGGCTGGCGCACGCGCTCGCGCGGCCGTCGATAGAGGATCCGCACCGGATGATCGACGTGCGGGCCGGCCAGGTGGCGGACCTGCTCGACCGGGGCCGGCGCTGTCTGCGGCATCAGCTCGACCGCGCCGACTCGGAGCTGACGCACACGCACGCGCGCGTGGTGGCCCTCTCCCCTGCCGCGACCCTGAAGCGCGGGTACGCCGTGCTGCAGAAGGCGGACGGGCACGTGGTCCGCGCCCCGGGCGAGGTGGGGGCCGGCGAGGCCCTGCGCGCGCGGGTCTCCGAGGGTGAGTTCTCCGTACGAGTGGACACATAAGGTGGGTGGATGACCAGCGAGGTTGATGAGACACCGGGCACCGGCGAGGCGCTCGGGTACGAGCAGGCGCGGGACGAGCTGATCGAGGTCGTCCGGCGCCTGGAGGCGGGCGGTACGACGCTGGAGGAGTCCCTCGCGCTCTGGGAGCGCGGCGAGGAGCTCGCCAAGGTGTGCCGGCGCTGGCTGGACGGGGCCCGGGCGCGGCTGGACGCGGCGCTGGCGGAGGAGGCCGCGGGGGACGGGGACGCCGAGTAGCCCTCCGGCGCACCCTGTGTGATCCACGGAAGCCCGCTGTGAAGCGAATCACCACACCCCGAGCTTGATTGAACGTTGAACTTCATTCGCGTACGGTCGAAGACGTCAGCCGATCTTCCGGACCGACCGTCGCGAGAAAGTGCATTCATGTCTCTCGTTCTTGACCCCGCCGCCCAGGACCTGCTGTTCCGCGAGGCCCGATCCGCCAACACCTTCACCGACGAGCCGGTGACCGACGAGCAGGTGCAGGCGATCTACGACCTGGTCAAGTACGGCCCGACCGCCTTCAACCAGACCCCGCTGCGCATCACCCTGGTCCGCTCCCCCGAGGCCCGCGAGCGCCTGGTGGCGCACATGGCCGAGGGCAACCGGCCCAAGACGGCGAGCGCCCCGCTGGTGGCGATCCTCTCCGCGGACAACGAGTTCCACGAGGAGCTGCCGCAGCTGTTCCCGGCCGCCCCGCAGATCAAGGACGTCTTCTTCACCGAGCGCCCGGTCCGCGAGAACGCCGCCGCGCTGAACGCCGCCCTCCAGGCCGCGTACTTCATTGTCGGTGTCCGTGCCGCCGGTCTCGCCGCCGGCCCGATGACCGGCTTCGACTTCGAGGGCGTCCGCAAGGAGTTCCTGGACGACGACCACACCCCGCTGATGGTCGTCAACATCGGCCGCCCCGGCCCGGACGCCTGGCACCCGCGCTCCCCGCGCCTGGAGTTCGACCAGGTCATCACGACGGTCTGAGCCGCCCCCGCGCACATTTGGAAGGCCCCCGGCACCGGGGGCCTTCCTCGCGTGTGTTCACTTCGTCTGCAGCGCCTCGGCCATCTTCGCCAGCTGTGCGAACGACGCGGTGCCCGTCACGACCGTCGTCGAGCCCTTGGTGCCCTCCAGGACCAGCGCGTCGTACCGGCCGCCCTCGTAGCGGGTCCAGGTGCCGTCGCCGATCTTCTCGGTCCTCCCGGTCTTCTGAGCACCCTGCGTCGCCTCGTCGAGGAAGACGGGCCGCCGCTGAGTGGACTGTTCGACCGCCACGTACTCCCCCTCGGGATCGTGGAAGCCGAGGTGCCAGGCGTCGAACTTGTCACCCCGGAAGCGGACGGAGGTGGCCTTCCATGCCTCGGACAGGCCCTGGGGCGCGGCCACGGGGTAGGAGGCCGCGCGGCGTGCCGTGAGCAGTTCGACGCGGTAGTCGACGGCCTTCACGTCGGGCGCACTGTCGTCGTGCGGGATGAAGAGGTACACGAAGCCCGCTACGAGGATGATGACTCCCATGGAGAGGACCATGTCCCGCGCCGTCTTCTGCTTGCCGTTCTCGCCTGCCACGCCCCCTATCGTCGCAGGTCCCTGCCGCGCTCATCCGTGGGGGCCCCTGCTCATTTTGCGGGTTCGGAGATATATTCGGGCGACACACCCTCATCCGGCCGTCGTCGTACAGAAAGGTGCGCTCCGATGACCGAGCACCATCACTTGCCGTCCGAACTCGATGTGCCCTCCGAGGCCCCCGACCGCAACCTCGCCCTGGAGCTCGTCCGGGTCACCGAGGCGGCGGCGATGGCCGCGGGCCGTTGGGTCGGGCGGGGTGACAAGAACGGCGCCGACGGTGCCGCGGTGCGCGCCATGCGCACCCTCGTCTCCACCGTCTCGATGAACGGCGTCGTCGTCATCGGCGAGGGCGAGAAGGACGAAGCCCCGATGCTGTTCAACGGGGAGCGCGTGGGCGACGGCACCGGGCCCGAGTGCGACATCGCCGTCGACCCGATCGACGGCACCACGCTGACGGCGAAGGGCATGACGAACGCGATCGCGGTGCTGGCCGCCGCCGAGCGCGGGTCCATGTTCGACCCGTCCGCCGTCTTCTACATGGACAAGCTCGTCACCGGGCCGGAGGCGGCCGACTTCGTCGACATCAACGCCCCGGTGTCGGTGAACATCCGCCGGGTCGCCAAGGCGAAGCGGTCGGCGCCGGAGGACGTGACGGTGGTGATCCTCGACCGGCCGCGGCACGAGGGCATCATCAAGGAGATCCGGGAGACCGGGGCGCGCATCAGGCTCATCTCCGACGGCGACGTGGCCGGCTCGATCCTGGCGCTGCGCGAGGGCACGGGTGTCGACCTGCTGCTCGGCATCGGCGGTACGCCGGAGGGCATCATCTCGGCATGCGCCGTGAAGTGCCTGGGCGGCACCATCCAGGGCAAGCTGTGGCCCAAGGACGACGAGGAGCGGCAGCGGGCGATCGACGCGGGGCACGACCTCGACCGCGTGCTGACGACCGAGGACCTCGTCACCGGCGAGAACGTGTTCTTCGTGGCCACGGGCATCACCGACGGGGAGCTGCTGCGGGGGGTTCGCTACCGGGCGGAGACCGCCACGACCGACTCGATCGTGATGCGGTCGCGGTCGGGCACGGTCCGCCGGATCTCCTCCGAGCACCGCCTGAGCAAGCTGCGTGCCTACAGCGCGATCGACTTCGACAAGGGCAAGTAGCCCCCGGGCGAAGCAGGCCGGCACCCGAGCGGGGCGCCGGCGCCACGAAAGGGCGTCCCCGGTGCGGTGGGGACGCCCTTTCGTGGCGCGCTCGGTGGTGCTCGTTGCGCAGTGCTGGGCCGTCAGCCTGCCGCCGCTATCTGGTCCGCCGGGCGGGCCGTCTTCTTCAGCTCCATGTCGCGGCGGCGGCGCCGGGCCAGGACCACGCGGCGCTCGGCGGCGGTGAGGCCGCCCCAGACGCCGTAGGGCTCGGGCTGGAGCAGGGCGTGTTCGCGGCACTCGACCATCACCGGGCAGCGGGCACAGACCCGTTTCGCGGCCTCCTCCCGGGACAGCCGCGCGGCGGTCGGCTCCTTGGAGGGGGCGAAGAACAGTCCGGCCTCGTCACGCCGGCACACCGCCTCGGTGTGCCACGGGGCGTCTTGGTCCCTGTCTCGCGCTGGCACCCGCGGGGCCGGAACGGCAGCTACCTGCACGGACGAATGCGGCGGTTGCAGCACGGTCTACTCCTGACGACGGCTTCGCGAGCGAGAGACGATGCAGCAAGGCCTACCCGCTGTGCGCGCGCCTATGCACTGAGTTCCGAACCGCCGGATCCGGGGGATTCGCGACTGTCAATGCCCCAGGTGTCTGCGCAAACTCCTGTCGACCTTGCGGTGCACCCGGTCCAGGATGTCCGCCACGACCTTGCCCCGCTTCGGCCGCGCCTCGACGCTGCCGAGGACGGCCCAGCCGTCGACGTAGACGATGGGGGCCTGCGGTTCGCCCGAGTCGAGGGTGGCCACCTCGAAGCTGCCGAGGACGCCGCCTCCCGTGCCGCGCAGCGACACGTTCTCCGGGACGCGGATGTCGACGTTGCCGAAGATCGCGAACGACTTGACGACGACCTGCTGGTGGTCGAAGAGGGCCTCGCTGAGGTCTATCTCGACACTGCCGAAGATCGCGTACGCGTGGATCCGGCGGCCCGCGCGCCAGCGGCCCTTGCGGACGGCGCTGCTGAAGACCGCGACCACGTTGTCGTCCGCGTCGATCGGGATGGCGCCGGCCGTGGGGCGCAGGGGGGCCGGGGCGTGGACGGGGCCGGGACCCTGGCGGTGGGCCGCGGGCAGATCCCGGATGAAGACCTCCAGCTCGCCGACGGTCTTGGCGCGCAGCACCCCCTCGACGCGCTCGGCATGCTCGTCCGCGGTGAGGCGGCCCTCGGCCAGGGCGTCGTGCAGGATGTCGGCGATGCGGTCGCGCTCGGCGTCGGAGGCGCGGAGCGCTGCATCGGAGGCGCGGAGCGCGGCGCCGGCGGGCTCCTGCTTCTGAAGGTCCTGCTTCGAGAGGTCCACGGCAGCAGCGTACCGAAACACGATAGATCGCGACACCCCTGGTTCGCGGCCGAGTGTGACGAACTGAGCCTTACCTCACAAGCTCGCCGTCAGCGGCAGGTTCTACGCTGGTTGGCGCCCGCCAACGGAGGCGGGCCGCGTCTGTCGAGTGAGGAATGGGCGAGATGCCTGAGTTCGCGTACACCGATCTGCTCCCCCAGGGAGAGGACACCACCCCGTACCGGCTGGTGACCTCCGAGGGTGTCTCCACGGTCGAGGGGCCGGACGGGCGGACCTTCCTCCAGGTGGAGCCGGAGGCGCTGCGCAAGCTCGCCGAGGAGGCCATCCACGACATCCAGCACTACCTGCGCCCGGCCCACCTCGCGCAGCTGCGCCGCATCATCGACGACCCCGAGGCGTCGTCCAACGACAAGTTCGTGGCGCTGGACCTGCTGAAGAACGCGAACATCGCCGCTGCCGGCGTGCTGCCGATGTGCCAGGACACCGGAACCGCGATCGTGATGGGCAAGCGCGGGCAGAACGTGCTGACGCGGGGCGGTGACGAGGAGGCCCTGAGCCGCGGCGTCTACGACGCGTACAAGAACCTGAACCTGCGCTACTCGCAGATGGCCCCGCTCACCATGTGGGACGAGAAGAACACCGGCTCCAACCTGCCCGCGCAGATCGAGCTGTACGCGGCCGACGGCGGCGCCTACAAGTTCCTCTTCATGGCGAAGGGCGGCGGCTCGGCCAACAAGTCGTTCCTGTACCAGGAGACGAAGGCCGTCCTGAACGAGTCCTCCATGATGAAGTTCCTGGAGGAGAAGATCCGTTCGCTGGGGACGGCGGCCTGCCCGCCGTACCACCTGGCGATCGTGGTCGGCGGCACGTCCGCCGAGTACGCGCTGAAGACCGCCAAGTACGCCTCCGCGCACTACCTGGACGAGATCCCGGCCGAGGGTTCCGAGCTCGGGCACGGGTTCCGGGACAAGGAGCTGGAGGAGAAGGTCTTCGAGCTGACGCAGAAGATCGGCATCGGCGCGCAGTTCGGCGGCAAGTACTTCTGCCACGACGTGCGCGTGGTGCGCCTGCCGCGGCACGGCGCGTCCTGCCCGGTCGCCATCGCCGTGTCCTGCTCCGCCGACCGCCAGGCCGTCGCGAAGATCACCGCCGAGGGCGTCTTCCTGGAGCAGCTGGAGACGGACCCGGCGCGCTTCCTGCCGGAGACGACCGACGAGCACCTCGACGAGTCCTCCGACGTGGTCAAGATCGACCTCAACCAGCCGATGGACACGATCCTCGCCGAGCTCACCAAGTACCCGGTGAAGACCCGCCTGTCCCTCACCGGCCCGCTGGTCGTGGCCCGCGACATCGCGCACGCCAAGATCAAGGAGCGGCTGGACGCGGGCGAGGAGATGCCGCAGTACCTGAAGGACCACCCGGTGTACTACGCCGGTCCGGCCAAGACGCCCGAGGGCTACGCGTCGGGCTCCTTCGGCCCGACCACGGCCGGCCGGATGGACTCCTACGTGGAGCAGTTCCAGGCGGCGGGCGGCTCCAAGGTGATGCTGGCCAAGGGCAACCGCAGCAAGCAGGTCACGGCCGCGTGCGACGCCCACGGCGGCTTCTACCTCGGCTCCATCGGCGGCCCGGCCGCCCGCCTCGCCCAGGACTGCATCAAGAAGGTCGAGGTCGTCGAGTACGAGGAGCTCGGCATGGAGGCCGTGTGGAAGATCGAGGTGGAGGACTTCCCGGCCTTCATCGTGGTCGACGACAAGGGCAACGACTTCTTCCAGGACCCGGCGCCGGCGCCGACCTTCACCTCGATCCCGGTGCGGGGCCCCGGGCTGGCGTAGTACCTCGGGGCGGCGGGAGAGGGATTTCGCCCCCGCCGCCCCTACCCGTCCCATCCCATCCCGTCCTATCCCGTCCCATCCCATCCCCAGGGACTGCCGCCCCTTCGGCCCCGTTCCCAGGGGCCGGAGGCCCCAGGTCCGCCATCGGCCCCTGATGGGCCTCATCCTCGAACGCCTCACGGGCTTGGCGCCGGCCCCTACGTTCACCTCCATTCCGGTACTCGGTCCCGTACTCGCCTGGCGACGGCGGTGATGATTCGCCTCCACGGGGAACAGTGGTCGCGGCGCGGACGCTGTGACACGTGGAGGTGATCGTCGATGACCGACGAGCAGGACAGGACCGAGTACCGCACCGAGCACGACTCCATGGGCGAGGTGCGGGTGCCCGCGCACGCCAAGTGGCGGGCGCAGACCCAGCGGGCCGTGGAGAACTTCCCCGTCTCCGGGCAGCGCATCGAGCGCGCGCACATCGAGGCGCTGGCCCGGATCAAGGGGGCGGCGGCCAAGGTCAACGCCGAGCTGGGGGTCCTGGACAAGGACATCGCCGGGGCGATCCAGGAGGCCGCCGGGGAGGTCGCCGAGGGGAAGTGGGACGAGCACTTCCCGGTCGACGTGTTCCAGACCGGGTCCGGCACCTCGTCCAACATGAACACCAACGAGGTCATCGCCACCCTCGCGAGCGAGCGCCTGGGCAGCGGCGTGCACCCGAACGACCACGTCAACGCCTCCCAGTCGTCCAACGACGTCTTCCCCTCCTCGATCCACATCGCCGCCACGGCCGCCGTGACGCGCGACCTCGTCCCGGCGCTGGCGCACCTCGCCGCCTCGCTGGAGCGCAAGGCAGCGGAGTTCGCCGACGTCGTGAAGTCCGGCCGGACGCACCTCATGGACGCCACGCCGGTGACGCTGGGCCAGGAGTTCGGCGGGTACGCCGCCCAGGTGCGGTACGGCATCGAGCGGCTCGAGGCCTCCCTCCCCCGGCTCGCCGAACTGCCCCTCGGCGGCACGGCCGTCGGCACCGGCATCAACACCCCGCCCGGCTTCTCCGCCGCCGTGATCGAGGAGGTCGCCCGCACGACCGGGCTGCCCCTCACCGAGGCGCGGAACCACTTCGAGGCGCAGGGCGCCCGGGACGGCATCGTCGAGACCAGCGGGCAGCTGCGCACCATCGCGGTCGGGCTGACGAAGATCGCCAACGACCTGCGCTGGATGTCCTCCGGGCCGCGCACGGGCCTGGCCGAGATCGCCCTGCCCGACCTCCAGCCCGGCTCGTCGATCATGCCGGGCAAGGTGAACCCGGTCATCCCGGAGGCCGTGCTGATGGTCGCCGCCCAGGTCGTCGGCAACGACGCCACCGTCGCCGCGGCGGGCGCCGCCGGGAACTTCGAGCTCAACGTGATGCTGCCCGTCATCGCGAAGAACGTGCTGGAGTCGGTCCGGCTGCTCGCCAACGTGACCCGGCTGCTCGCCGACCGGACCGTCGACGGCATCACCGCGAACCGCGAGCGGGCGCGGGAGTACGCCGAGTCGTCCCCCTCTGTCGTCACGCCGCTCAACAAGTACATCGGCTACGAGGAGGCCGCGAAGGTCGCCAAGAAGGCCCTGGCCGAGCGGAAGACGATCCGTCAGGTCGTGCTGGCCGGCGGATACGTGGAACGCGGCGATCTGACCGCGGAGCAGCTCGACGAGGCCCTGGATGTCCTGCGGATGACACACCCGTGACGAAGGGACGCGTTCGTGTGCCCGGCGCGTGAACCGTGACACGCGCCGCAGCGTCGTATGCCTACGGCACCTAATATCTGTTCATGGCAGACGGTGGAGCGATGAGACGCGTGGAAACGGGTGGTGCGGCAGGCTTCTGGGAGCCCGGGAGCCGGATCCTGTGGCGGTACCGGGAGAACGGCGGCACGCATGTGCACATCGCACGCCCCGTGACCGTCGTCCGGGACGACGCCGACCTGCTCGCCGTGTGGCTGGCGCCCGGCACCGAGTGTGTGAAACCCGTGCTCGCCGACGGTACGCCCGTGCATCTGGAACCGCTGGAGTCGCGCTACACCCGACCGCGGACCGTGCAGCGCGACCGGTGGTTCGGCACGGGTGTGCTGAAGCTGGCCCGGCCCGGCGAGCCCTGGTCGGTGTGGCTGTTCTGGGAGCCGGGCTGGCAGTTCAAGAACTGGTACGTGAACCTGGAGGAGCCGCTCACCCGTTGGGCGGGCGGCGTCGACTCCGTCGACCACTTCCTGGACATCTCCGTCCATCCCGACCGCAGGTGGCACTGGCGGGACGAGGACGAGTTCGCCCAGGCCCGGCGGGACGGGCTGATGGACGATCGACAGGCGGAAAGGGTACGGGCGGCGGGGCGGGACGCGGTGGAGGTGATCCGCACCTGGGGGCCGCCGTTCTCGGAAGGCTGGCAGCACTGGCGCCCGGATCCGTCCTGGGCGGTACCGTCACTGCCGGAGGACTGGGATCGTACGTCCGCGCATGTGTCCTCATGAGACCCTTGATGCGCCCCCGGGCAAGAAACGTAGGATCGTCCTCCGCAAGGGCGCGCGGCGGCAACTACCCGAACACGCGCTGGGCTTGACCGATCGTCACCGAGGGGCGGCAGGACGTGAGCGAGGGGTACGAGGGCAACACCGGCGGGGCCTGCGCCACGGGCCCCAGGGGCCGTCGGACGGCCCCTGGGGGCCGCAGACGGTCCGCCGGTGGCACAGGAACAACCTCTGACCACGCGGGAATTCCGTTCCTGGGGCACGTAATCCGGGTATCGGAGTTTCGGCGGGACCACCTGCGCGCGCGGCGCGCAGCCCCGGACGGATGGATTCGACACGCGTGACGGAGCAGCCGACCTCGTTCGAACGCCCCCAGGCGGGCGTGGACCCCGTGGATCCCCGCGGGGCGTTCGTGCATACCCCGACACCGGCGCGTGCGCCCGGCGCCGGCGCCTTACCGGTACAGGGCCGCCCCGGCGGCGATGTCACCGTTCCGGTCACGACGGCACACAGCACGCCGGGCACGTCGGAGCCGGGCACCTCCACGCCGTTCGGCAAGGGCAAGGACACCGTGAGCGACCCCGCCTTCGAGCACGCCCAGCCGGGTGCCGAGCAGACCGCCGAGCGCGACACGCCTCGGCCGCGCCCCGCCCCCGAGGGCATTCCGGTCCAGCCGGCGGACGAACAGGACCGGCCCGGGATGAGCACCGACGGGCAGGAGCGCCGCAGCGGCCAGGGCCTGCCGCCCGGCCGGCCCACGCCCATGCGGCGGGACGGCGACCGGCTGAGGTTCGTGGGGGCCGCGACGAGGCGGATCGCCCGCGGCATCGACCTCGACGAGATCGTGATGGGGCTGTGCCGGGCGACCGTGCCCACCTTCTCCGACGCGATCCTGGTCTATCTGCGCGACCCGCTGCCCGTCGGCGACGAGCGGCCCACCGGCCCGCTGGTGCTGCGGCTGCGCCGCACCGACCGGATACCGGCGGAGCGCGACACCGAGAACGGTTTCCAGCCGGCCGCGCAGCCCGAACCGAACGAGCTGGACACGGTCGGGGCGGAGCTGTGCGAGGTGCGGCCCGGCAGCGCGCTCGCCGAGGTGCTGCGCGGAGTACGCCCGGTCTTCACCGACGCCCCCGCGGCCCGCGCCGCGCTGCCGGAGCTGCTGGGTGACGGCGGCGCGTTCGCCGTGCCGGACGGACAGCGCGCGATCCTCGCCCCGCTGCGCGGCCGGCGCCGGGTCATCGGTGCCGCTCTGTTCCTGCGCCGCCCCGAACGCATCGCGTTCGAGGCCGACGACCTCCTGGTGGCCGCCCAGCTCGCCACGCACAGCGCCCTCGGCATCGACAAGGCCGTGCTGTACGGCCGCGAGGCCTACATCGCGGACGAGCTGCAGCGCACCATGCTGCCCGAGACGCTGCCCCGCCCCACGGGCGTGCGGCTGGCCTCCCGCTATCTGCCGGCCGCCGAGACGGCCCGGGTCGGCGGCGACTGGTACGACGCGATCCCGCTGCCCGGCAGCCGGGTCGCCCTGGTCGTCGGTGACGTCATGGGCCACTCCATGACGTCGGCCGCCATCATGGGCCAGCTGCGCACCACGGCCCAGACCCTCGCCGGCCTCGACCTGCCGCCGCAGGAGGTCCTGCACCACCTCGACGAACAGGCCCAGCGCCTCGGCGTGGACCGCATGGCGACCTGCCTCTACGCCGTGTACGACCCGGTGTCGCACCGCATCACCATCGCCAACGCCGGTCATCCGCCGCCCGTCCTGCTCCACCTGGGCGGCCGGGCCGAGGTGCTGCGCGTGCCCGCCGGTGCCCCGATCGGGGTCGGCGGCGTGGACTTCGAGGCCGTGGAGCTGGACGCGCCCGCCGGTGCGACCCTGCTGCTCTACACCGACGGCCTGGTCGAGTCGCGGCTGCGCGATGTGTGGACCGGCATCGAGCAGCTGCGGGAGAAGCTCGCCGCGGTCGCCCAGCTCACCGGGCCGGACCATCCGCCGCCCCTGGAAGCGCTGTGCGACGAGGTGCTCGACATGCTCGGCCCGGGTGACCGGGACGACGACATCGCGCTGCTCGCCGCCCGTTTCGACGGGATCGCCCCCAGCGACGTGGCGTACTGGTTCCTGGAGCCGGAGGACGCCGCCCCGGGCCGTGCCCGCCGGCTGGCCCGGCGTGCGTTGCAGCGCTGGGGCCTGGAGGAGCTCAGCGACTCCGTCGAGCTGCTCGTCAGTGAGGTCGTCACCAACGCCGTGCGGTACGCCTCGCGGCCGGTGACGCTGCGTCTGCTGCGTACGGACGTGCTGCGCTGCGAGGTCGGCGACGACGTGCCGCAGCTGCCGCGGCTGCGCCAGGCACGCGCCACCGACGAGGGCGGGCGCGGGCTGTACCTGGTGAACCGGATGGCCCGGCGCTGGGGCGCGACCCGGCTCAGCACGGGCAAGGTGGTGTGGTTCGAGCTGAACCGCGGCTGACGAGGCCGTACGGACGAGGCGAAGGGCGCCCGGTGTGCACCGGGCGCCCTTGCGCGTCTCTGGTTCGGCTACTCGTCGTCGCCCGGCCTGACCGGCTCGAACGGGTCGCCTCCGTCACCCGGCGGTGTCGTCTGCGGCGACGTCGGCGGGGTGAGGGTGGGCGGTGTCGTAGACGGGGACGGCGGCGGAGACGACGAGGGCTTCTCCGTCGTCGGCGGCGGGGACGACGACGGCTCCTCGGTCGTCGGCTCCTCGGTCGGCTCCTCGGTCGGCGTCTGCGAGGGCGTCGGCGTCCAGGTCGGCTGGACGGCTGCGCCCTGCTGGGTGTCCAGGTCGAACTCGTCGACGTCGCCCATCACACCGAAGGTGTACGCCGCCCAGATCTGCGCCGGGAACCCGCCGCCGTTGACGCGGGGCTCGCCGCCCGCCTTGTACATCGGGACCTGGGCGTGGGTCTTGGCGTCCTCGCCGAACAGACCGACCGAGGTGACAAGGCCGGGCGTGTAGCCGGTGAACCAGGCCGACTTGTTGTTGTCGGACGTACCCGTCTTGCCCGCGACCTGCTGGCCGTTGCGGCGGGGGTTGTTGGCCACGGACGTCTGGGCGGTGCCGTCGTCGACCACGCCGGTCAGCACCGAGGTGACCGAGTCGGCGGCCTCGCGGCTGATGACCTGGTCGCCGACCGGGTCGGGCATGGTGACGTTCTGGTTGAGGCGCTCCGCCGACTTCACGAGGGCCGGGGTGACCTTCTTGCCGTGGTTGTCGAGGGTCGCGTAGACACCGGCCATCTGCAGGGGGCTCGCGCCCATGCTGCCCAGGGTCTGCGCGGGCACGGCCTCCATGTTCTCGGTGTCCATGCCGAGCTTGCCGGCGACCTTGACCACCTCGGACATGCCGACGTCGACGCCCATCTGCGCGAAGACGGAGTTGACGGACTTGTTCATCGCCGTCTGGACGGAGATCGGGCCGTAGTCGCGGTCGTCCTCGTTCTCGGGGGCGAAGCCGACCTTGGTGCCGTTCTCCACGACCTGGCGCTTGCTGGTGCCGTCGTAGACCGTGTTCGCGGTGATCGGCTTGCCGCTCTGCGTCTTCGCCCGCGCCTCCAGGGCCGCGGCCAGGATGACCGGCTTGAAGGTGGAGGCGGGCTGGTAGTCGGCGCGGGTCGCGTTGTTCATGTAGTGCTTGAAGTAGTCCTCGCCGCCGTACATCGCGACCACCGCGCCGGTCTTGGGGTTCACGGACGCGGCACCGGCCTGGACGTCTCCGTCGACCTTGCGCTTGCCGGGGTCGAGCTTGCTGTTCAGCTGCCGCTGGACGGACTTCTCCAGCGCCGCCTGCTTCTTCTTGTCGATGTTGAGCGTCAGGGTCCAGCCGCCGGCGTTGACCAGTGCCTCGGCCTCCTTGGCGCTGTCGGCGGTGCCGTCGGCGACGAGCTGCTTCTCCAGCGCCGAGTTGGCCGCGTTGACCAGGTAGCCCTTCTGGCCCTCCATGCCGGGGGCGGGCTTGGGCTCCTCGGGCACCGGGAACTTCGCCCCGGCCCGCTCGGACGCGCTCAGCCAGCCCTCTTCGACCATGTTGTCCAGGACGTAGTTCCAGCGCGCCTTCACCAGCTTCTTACCGTTCTCCGAGGCGACGGCCCAGTCGTACTGGCTGGGGGCCTGGAGCAGCGCGGCGAGGTAGGCGCCCTGCGCGACGGTGAGCTTCTCGGCGTCCTTGCCGTAGTAGGCCTGGGCGGCGGCCTGGATGCCGTAGGCGTTGCGGCCGTAGTAGCTGGTGTTGATGTAGCCGGCGAGGATGTAGTCCTTGGACTTCTCCCGGTCCAGCTTCAGCGAGATGACCAGTTCCTTGAGCTTGCGCGAGACGGTCTGTTCCTGCGTCAGGTAGTAGTTCTTGACGTACTGCTGGGTGATCGTCGAACCGCCCTGCGCGCCCCGGCCGGAGACCGTGTTGAACAGGCCCCGGGCGGTGCCCTTGAAGTCGACGCCGACGTCCTTGTAGAAGGTCTTGTTCTCGGCCGCGACGAACGTCATCCGCACCTCCTTCGGGACGCGGGACAGATCGACGTTCTCGCGGTTGACCTTGCCGTCGCGGGCCATGATCGAACCGTCGCTGTACTTGTAGATGTTGCTCTGCCGCTTGGCGTCGGCGTTCCCCTCGGGGATGTCGATCACCATGTACAGCACGATGAAGGCGCCCATGCCCAGCAGGCACAGGCCGAGGAAGGTGCCGAGGATCTTCTTCCAGGTGAAGAGCCTGCGTATGCCGCTCTTCCCGGCCGCGGCCGACGAACGGTGGCTCTTGGGTGCCGCCCGGCGCCCACCGCGCTGTCGGGCGCGTCTTTCTTCCGCTCGTCCCATGAGTCCGATCTGCTCCGCTTCGTTCATGTGTGCTCACATGTCACACAGGTTCGCCGCTCAGGTCAGCTCAGAAAGCTAACACCGGGAGATAAGAGATAGGGCTGCCGATCCGGTCCTTTGCGGACGTGACAATCAGCACCCATCCCAACGGAACCGACGTACGAGACACCCACAGGGTTGCCAGGGCCCGGAAAAGTGATAACACTTAGATAGACAGAAGCTATGCAGGAGTGGCTTCGACAGAAGAACGGGGGACCACCCATGTCCACACACGACACGCAGGCCACCGCCGACGTGCCGGAGATGCCGGAGCCACGCGTGCGGGAGTTCACCGCGCACAGCATCGGCGGCGGACTCGCCCTGCTGCTCGGACTGCTCGGACTGCTGGCCGGCGCCGGGATGATCGCGGCCGCCACCTCGGTGGACGCGACCGGCGCGAAGGCCGGGCTGATCATCGGCGGCATCCTGGTCGCCCTCGCGGCGTTCCTCGCCATGTGCGGGCTGAACATGGTGGCGCCGGGCGAGGCCCGCGTCGTCCAGCTCTTCGGCCGCTACCGCGGCACGATCCGGCAGGACGGCCTGCGCTGGGTGAACCCCTTCACCTCCCGCACGAAGATCTCGACCCGCGTGCGCAACCACGAGACCGCCGTCCTCAAGGTCAACGACGCCTACGGCAACCCGATCGAGCTCGCCGCGGTCGTGGTGTGGCGCGTCGAGGACACCGCCCAGGCCACCTTCGAGGTCGACGACTACGTCGAGTTCGTCTCCACCCAGACCGAGGCGGCCGTGCGGCACATCGCCATCGAGTACCCCTACGACGCCCACGAGGAGGACGGCCTCTCGCTGCGCGGCAACGCCGAGGAGATCACCGAGAAGCTCGCCGTCGAACTGCACGCGCGCGTGGAGGCGGCCGGGGTGCAGATCATCGAGTCCCGCTTCACGCACCTCGCCTACGCCCCCGAGATCGCCTCGGCGATGCTCCAGCGGCAGCAGGCCGGAGCAGTGGTCGCGGCGCGTCGGCAGATCGTGGACGGCGCGGTGGGCATGGTGGAGGCCGCGATCGCCCGGATCACCGAGCGGGACATCGTGGAGCTGGACTCCGAGCGGAAGGCGGCCATGGTCTCCAACCTGATGGTGGTGCTGTGCGGTGACCGGGCCGCGCAGCCGGTCCTCAACACCGGGTCCCTCTACCAGTGACGGTCCCCGGCGAAGGTCCGGGCCCGCAGCGCCGGCCGCAGCAGCGCAAGCAGGTGCTGCTGCGGCTGGACCCGGCGGTCTACGAGGCGCTCGCGCGGTGGGCCGGGGACGAACTGCGGTCGGCCAACGCGCAGATCGAGTTCCTGTTGCGCAAGGCGCTGGCGGAGGCGGGTCGCCTGCCGCGGGACACGGGACCGCTGCCCCGGCGCGGGCGGCCTCCCGGCCCTTCCGGAGGGTCCGCCCCCGGTTCGCCCCCGCCCTGAGCGCACGGGCTCCACGGCTGTTGCGGAACCGTGACAACCGGTCCCGACCTGCACAGCCGTACCGCCCGCCATGAGCTGCACACCCGGCGTATACACATCGCGTATACACCCCATGTACAGTCCTGCTCATGTCCATCGGTCACACTCTCCTGGGGCTCCTGGAGTCCGGCCCGCGCCACGGTTACGACCTGAAGCGGGCCTTCGACGAGAAGTTCGGTCATGACCGGCCCCTCCACTACGGCCAGGTCTACTCGACGATGTCCCGGCTGCTGAAGAACGGGCTCGTCGAAGTCGACGGCATCGAGGCGGGCGGCGGTCCCGAGCGCAAGCGGTACGCGATCACCGAGGCCGGCATCACCGACGTCGCGCGCTGGCTCGCCACGCCCGAGAAGCCGGAGCCGTACCTCCAGTCGACCCTCTACACCAAGATCGTCCTCGCGCTGCTCACCCACCGCGACGCCGGTGACATCCTCGACACCCAGCGCTCGGAGCACCTGCGCAGCATGCGGATCCTCACCGACCGCAAGCGCAAGGGCGACCTGGCCGACCAGCTCATCTGCGACCACGCGCTGTTCCACCTGGAGGCGGACCTGCGCTGGCTGGAGCTGACCGCGGCGCGTCTGGAGAAGCTCCGTGAGGCGGTGACCCGGTGACGATTCCCGCTGGTTCGCTCCTCACCGCCCAGGATCTGCGCAAGGCCTACGGGCCGACGGCCGCGCTCGACGGCGCCGAGTTCTCCATCCACCCGGGCGAGGTCGTCGCCGTGATGGGCCCGTCCGGGTCGGGCAAGTCGACGCTGCTGCACTGCCTCGCCGGGATCGTCATGCCCGACTCGGGCTCGATCACGTACAACGGGCGCGAGGTGACCTCGATGAGCGACGCCGAGCGCAGTGCGCTGCGACGCTCGGAGTTCGGGTTCGTGTTCCAGTTCGGGCAGCTCGTACCGGAACTGACCTGTGTGGAGAACGTCGCGCTGCCGCTCCGGCTGAACGGCTCCTCCCGCAAGGAGGCCGAGCGGGCCGCGCTGGCCTGGATGGAACGGCTGGAGGTCGACGACCTCCGCAAGAAGCGGCCCGGCGAGGTGTCCGGCGGTCAGGGTCAGCGGGTCGCCGTCGCGCGGTCGCTGGTGACCGACCCGCGGGTCGTCTTCGCCGACGAGCCGACCGGGGCGCTCGACTCGTACAACGGCGAGCGGGTGATGGAGCTGCTGACGGACGCCGCCCGGTCCGCCGGCGCGGCCGTGGTGCTCGTCACGCACGAAGCGCGGGTGGCCGCGTACTCCGACCGCGAGATCGTCGTACGGGACGGCAGGTCCCGCGACATGGAGCGCGTCGTATGAGCATCGGGCAGTGGAGCCGGGACCTCGCCATGGGAGCCCGGTTCGCCCTCGCCGGCGGGCGCGAGGGGTGGACACGGTCGCTGCTCACGGCCGTCGGTGTCGGGCTCGGGGTGGCGCTGCTGCTGCTCACCACCGCCATCCCGGGCGCGCTGGCGGAACGGGACCGGCGCGAGCAGGCGCGCAGCGACCACACGTTCAGCCAGCGCGAGATACCGAAGGCCGACGACACGCTGATGGTCGTGGACGCGGACACCACGTTCCGGGACCTGGACGTGCGCGGCAGGCTGCTGGAGCCGGAGGGTCCGCGGGCTCCGCTGCCGCCGGGGGTCGCACAGTTCCCGGCGACGGGCGAGATGGTCGTCTCCCCGGCGCTGAAGGAGCTGCTCGCCTCCGACGACGGCAGGCTGCTGCGGGAGCGGCTGGACTACCGCATCGCCGGCACCATCGGCGAGCAGGGGCTGGTCGGCTCGCAGGAACTCGCCTACTTCGCGGGCGGCAAGGGGCTGGCCGAGCTGCTGGAGGGCCCCGCGAGCGGCGCCCGGATCGACCGCTTCGGCAACGAGGACCTGGGATCGTCCGACGCCTGGGACCCGGTGCTGCTCCTGCTGGTCCTGGTCGTCTTCGTGGTGCTGCTGATGCCGGTCGCCGTGTTCATCGCCGCGGCCGTGCGGTTCGGCGGCGAGCGGCGTGACCGCAGGCTGGCGGCACTGCGCCTGGTCGGCTCCGACAGCCGGATGACCCGGCGGATCGCCGCCGGCGAGGCGCTCGCCGGTTCGGTGCTGGGGCTCGTCCTCGGCACCGGGTTCTTCCTGCTCGGGCGCGAACTGGCCGCCTCCGCCGAGGTGTTCCACGTCAGCGTGTTCCCGAGCTATCTGAACCCCTCTCCGGTACTGGCCGTCCTGGTCGCGCTGGCGGTGCCGGCGGCGGCGGTCCTGGTGACGATCCTCGCCCTGCGCGGGGTGGTCATCGAGCCCCTCGGCGTGGTGCGCACGGCCAAGCCCTCACGGCGCCGGCTGTGGTGGCGGCTGCTGCTGCCGCTGGGCGGCATCGCGCTGCTCTACCCGATGATCGGGCAGGGCGACGCCGGCGGGAACTTCAACCAGTACCTCGTCGTCGGCGGCGTGATGCTCCTGCTGGTCGGCGTCACGGCACTGCTCCCCTGGGTGGTGGAGACGGTCGTGTCCCGGCTCGGCTCGGGCGGGGTCGCCTGGCAACTGGCCGTTCGCCGCCTCCAGTTGAGCAGTGGAGCGGCGGCCCGGATGGTCAACGGCATCGCGGTCGCGGTGGCCGGGGCGATCGCCCTGCAGATGCTGTTCGCCGGAGTGGACGGCAACTACACCCGGGCGTCGCAGTACGACGTCTCCCGTGCCCAGATGAGCGTCGACGTACCGGGCGGCTCCGACCTCTCGGCCATCATCGGCACGTACCGCGAGACCGAGGGCGTGCGCAAGATCACCGCACTGTCCGACGTCTACCTCTTCGACCGGGGCAGCGAGAACTCCTCCGTCCAGATCACCCTGGCCGACTGCGCGTCACTACGGGAGGTGGCTGCCCTCCCCTCCTGCCACGACGGGGACGTCTTCGCGGCCAAGGGCTCGGAGTACGACAGCGCGAGCGACCACCTGGCCGAGCCCGGCACGACCCTGTGGACACCCGAACCGGACGACGACACCGCACGCTCGGGCGAGCGCCCGGTCTCCTGGACCGTGCCGCAGGACATCCGCCAGGCCCAGTCCCGCGAGGACCCCACGGGGTACGAGCGCGGCGGCATCCTGGTCACGCCCGGCGCGCTCCCCGAGAAGCTGGCGGCGTTCACGTCCGCGCGGCTCTTCCTGAGCCTGGACCTCTCGGTGCCGGACGCCTACGACCAGGTGCGCAACACGGCCGCGCGGCTCGACCCCGCGGTCCAGCCCATGACCTGGCGCAGCATCGAGAGCAACGACCGTTACGCCGCCATCCGCACGGGCCTGTCCGTCGGCTCCGCCTGCGTACTGGCGCTGATCGGGGCGAGCCTGCTCGTCTCGCAACTGGAGCAGCTGCGCGAACGCCGCAAGCTGCTGTCGTCCCTGGTCGCCTTCGGCACCAGGCGCCGCACCCTCAGCCTGTCGGTGCTGTGGCAGACGGCGATCCCCATCGGGCTGGGCCTGCTGCTCGCCGCGACGGTGGGCATCGCCCTGGGCGCGGTCCTGCTGCGGATGACCAACACCGCGGTCCGGGTGGACTGGCCGAGCGTGCTGTCGATGACCGGCATCGGCGCCGGAGTCGTCCTCGTGGTGACGCTGCTGAGCCTGCCTTTGCTGCTGAGGCTGATGCGGCCCAACGGGCTGCGCACCGAGTAGCGGCGGTACGCGCCGGACGTACGGGTCGTCAGGTGTCCTGCTCCAGGACCCGTACGGGCAGCGGGCGCAGCGACTGCCGCAGGGCGGCCGCCAGTTCCTCGTACTCCGCGCCGCGCGCGGCCCCCACCCGCATCGCCAGTGCGATCCGGCGGGTGGGGGCCGGGTCGGCGAAGTACCCGGTGAGGAGCTGGTTGCTGCGGGAGGTCTCGACCTTCAGGGCGGTGCGCGGCAGCAGTGTGACGCCGAGCCCGCCCGCGACGAGCTGCACCAGCGTGGACAGGCCGGCGGCGGTCGTGGTGACCGGTACGTCGTCGCGGCCGGCCTCCCGGCAGATGTCGAGGGCCTGGTCGCGCAGGCAGTGGCCCTCGTCGAGCAGCAGCAGGTTCAGCTCGCGCAGCGCCTGGCGCGGGATGCCCTCCCGCCCGCCGAGCCCGTGGTCCAGCGGCGTGACCAGCACGAAGTCCTCGTCGAACAGCGGCAGTTCGCTGACGCCCGGGACGCCCAGCGGCACGGCGAGCAGCAGCAGGTCGAGCCGCCCGCGGGCGAGGCCGTCGAGCAGGCTGGCGGTCTGCTCCTCGTGCACCTGGAGGTCGAGGTGCGGATACCGCTCGTGGACGAGGCGCAGGACCGTCGGCAGCAGATAGGGCGCGACCGTCGGGATCACGCCGAGCCGCAGCGCCCCGGTGAAGGGCGCCCGGACCGCCTCGGCCTCCTCCATGAGCGCCTCCACCTCCCCGAGAACCGCCTTGGCCCGAGCGGCGATCCGCTCACCCTCGGGTGAGAGCAGCACCTTGCGCGTCGTACGCTCGAGGAGCGTCACTCCGAGTGTCTCCTCCAGGGCCGACACCGCCCCCGAGAGGGCGGGCTGGCTCATGCCGATCGCCGCTGCCGCGTCACGGAAATGAAGGTGTTCGGCCACCGCGGCGAACGCCCGAAACTGGGCCAGGCTGGGCTGCCTGCGCTTATTACCGACAGTCACTGATAACTACCTCCGATCAACCCGACCGAGTGTAGCTATTTCTGTAATCAATCGAGCCTGTGTCAACATCAACACAGTCCAACCCATGGGAAACCCCCGCGATCCGGGAGTTTCTTCGCTACAAGGAGTGTGTGTGCTCACCGTCGGTGACAAGTTCCCCGAGTTCGACCTGACCGCCTGCGTCTCGCTGGAGAAGGGCAAGGAGTTCCAGCAGATCGACCACAAGACCTACGAGGGTCAGTGGAAGGTCATCTTCGCGTGGCCCAAGGACTTCACCTTCGTGTGCCCGACCGAGATCGCCGCCTTCGGCAAGCTGAACGAGGAGTTCGCGGACCGCGACGCGCAGGTCCTCGGCTTCTCCGGTGACTCCGAGTTCGTCCACCACGCCTGGCGCAAGGACCACGACGACCTGCGCGACCTGCCGTTCCCGATGATGGCCGACTCCAAGCACGAGCTGATGCGCGACCTCGGCATCGAGGGCGAGGACGGCTTCGCCAAGCGCGCGGTGTTCATCGTGGACCAGAACAACGAGATCCAGTTCTCCATGGTGACCGCGGGCTCCGTCGGCCGTAACCCGAAGGAGGTCCTCCGGGTCCTGGACGCGCTCCAGACGGACGAGCTCTGCCCCTGCAACTGGTCGAAGGGCGACGAGACCCTCGACCCCGTCGCGCTGCTCTCCGGGGAGTGATCTGACATGTCGCTGGACGCCCTGAAGTCCGCCATACCGGACTACGCCAAGGACCTGAAGCTCAACCTGGGCTCGGTCATCGGCAACTCCGACCTGCCGGCCCAGCAGCTGTGGGGCACGGTGCTGTCGACGGCCATCGCCTCGCGCTCCCCGATCGTGCTGCGCGAGCTGGAGCCGGAGGCGAAGGCGAACCTGTCGCCGGAGGCGTACACGGCCGCCAAGGCCGCCGCCGCGGTGATGGCGATGAACAACGTCTTCTACCGCACCCGTCACCTGCTGTCGGACCACGAGTACGGCACCCTGCGCGCGGGTCTGCGGATGAACGTCATCGGCAACCCGGGCGTCGACAAGGTCGACTTCGAGCTGTGGTCCTTCGCCGTCTCCGCCATCAACGGCTGCGGCATGTGCCTGGACTCCCACGAGCAGGTCCTGCGCAAGGCGGGCCTCGACCGCGAGGTCGTCCAGGAGGCCTTCAAGATCGCCTCCGTGATCCAGGCGGTCGGCGTCACGCTGGACGCCGAGGCGGTCCTGACCGAGTAAACCCCGGCCGCACGCCTCGCATCACAGGGCCCCGCCCACCTGACCGGTGGACGGGGCCCTGCCGGCGTTTCGACGCCCGGCTACTGGGGCGGCGTCTTGGGGCCGGGCTCCGCGCTCACCGCCGTGGCCCCGCGCGGGCGCACCGAATGCCGTAGTGCCGAGTTCTGCGAGTACGACCGCAGATACCCGGCGACCGTGTTCGTCACCGCCACCAGCGGCACGGCGACCACCGCACCCCCGATGCCGGCGACCATCCCGCCCGTCGCGACCGCCAGCACCACCGCCAGCGGGTGCACCCGGACGGCGCGCCCCAGGATGAACGGCTGCAGGATGTGCCCCTCGATCTGCTGCACCGCGAGCACCACCACCAGCGTCATGACCGCCGTGAACACCCCCTGGGTGACCAGCGCGACGACGACCGCCAGCGCCCCGGACACCACCGCGCCCACCAGCGGGATGAACGCGAACAGGAAGATGAACACCGCCAGCGGCACGGCCATCGGCACATCGAGGAAGTAGATGCCGAGACCGATGAAGATCGCGTCGATCAGCGCGACGATCACCGTGCCCCGCACGTACGCCGTCAGCGTCCGCCACGCCGCCGGACCGGCCCCGGCCACTCCCGGCCGCGCCGCCGCGGGGACCAGCTTCAGCGTCCACTCCCAGATCCGCTTGCCGTCGTAGAGCAGGAACAGGGTGGAGAAGACCGCCAGCAGGATCCCGGTGAGCGTTTCGACGACGACGGTCACGCCTTCCAGGCCCGCCGAGGTGATCTGGTCGGTGTTGGCCCCGACCGCCTCACGCAGGTTCTTGGCGATCTCGTTGATCTGCTTGTCGGTGACGTGGAAGGGGCTGTTCAGCAGCCAGTTCCGCAACTCGTCGATGCCGTCCTGGATCTGGTTCGAGAGGTCGTCGATGTTCTCCATGACCTGCCAGGTCACGAACCAGCCGATGAGGCCGATGACGACGAAGCCGAGGATGGCCGTCAGGGCGGTCGCCGGCCCGCGCGGCACGCCGTGGTGCCGCAGCCGCGCCACGGTCGGCTGCAGCATCGCGGTGATGAGCAGCGCGATGACGAACGAGAGCACCACGAGCTGGACGGCGCTGATGACGCGCATCAGCACCCACAGGGTGCCCGCGAGGACGAGGAGCCGCCAGCCCGCCTCGGCCGCGACCCGCACGCCCCACGGCACGGCCAGCGCGGGATCGGGGCGGGCGGGGACGTCGGGTGCGTAGTCCGGGGGCGGCGGCACGTGTTCGTCGGCGAGCGTCGGGGAGTCGGCGTCGTCCCGCTCCCGTTCGGCCTCGGCGCGGCGTTCGTTGTACCGCTCGCTCATCTCGCTCAGCCCGGCACCGAGCCGGCCGAGCCACCCTGGCACTCGCGACATGATCCGTCCTCTTCCCCCGTCTTGGCGCACCACTCCCCCGGGGAGCCGTCCGTCCGACCGTACATGGCGCGAGCCCCGCACCGGACGACGGTGCGGGGCTCGCGCGAAGGACGGGTTCGGCCGTGGGCCGGCCGGCTCAGTACCAGTTGTTGGCCTGCCAGAACGACCAAGCCTCACAGGGGCTGCCGTAGCGGTCGTTCATGTAGTTCAGGCCCCACTTGATCTGGGTGGCCGGGTTGGTCCGCCAGTCGGCGCCCACGGACGACATCTTGGAACCGGGCAGCGCCTGGAACATGCCGTAGGCCCCCGAGGAGGGGTTGACCGCCTTGTAGTTCCAGTCGGACTCGTGGTCCACGATGTTGCTGAAGCACTGGAACTGACCCGACGGCACCAGCTGCCGTGCCATCGCCTGGATCTGGGCGATGCTGTAGGAGCTCGCGACGGGGAAGTCGGCGATGTCCTTGGAGCGGCTGGCGGCGGCCTTGGCCTCCGCGCGCTCCTTGGCCGCTGCCTCGGCGGCCTTCTCCGCGGCTTCCTTCTTCGCGATGGCCGTCTCGGCGGCGGCCTTGCGGGCAGCCTCCTCGGCGTCCTTCTTCGCGCTCGCGTCCGCCTGGATGGCCTGTGCGTCGGCCTGCTGCGTCAGCGACGCGGTCTGTACCTGGGCCTGCTGGCCCGCGGGGATGTCCGCGAGCAGCGTGGCGCCGGTTGCCGTCGCCTCCGCGTCGTTGTTCTGCGCGGTGCTGCCCGAGGCAACGCCGACGACGCTTCCGACAGCGGTGACCGCCGTGGCCGAAGCCACTGCGAATCCCCGGACCGAGATCCGGCTCACACGGTTTTCCTTCCAGCATCGCCCGCTTCGGTGACCCTCGCGGACGCAATCGTGCCCCTGGCACTGACCTCCCCAACTGCGGGGTCACGGGAGGCGCGGGCCCGGTGGGCAACTCCCCCGGAGGGAGCGCCGTGTGTAGCTCGGGCGGCATACGACATCGCTATGCAGTTGATGCTGATGCTTTTATGGTGCCGTACCTCCCCCACTGCCTTAAGGCCGTGGGCGGTACCCCCAGGGGTACAGGTGTGTCGTATGCGGGGCCTGACAGGAGTGAGACTCTGCCGTAACCGGACGGGGCAAGGCAATTCCGAGTTGCGTGTGAAAGCTCACATCCCTTTTGACGCGGGGGATTCACACAAACGCCTACATGCGAAGGCGCCGCCCGGCTAGGCTCTTGGCCTTTTCCGGACGGCGCCAACTATCGGATAACCGCCACGACTTGGTGCAGTCGGTCAGATCTGCCCGTCTTCGAGCATTTCGGTCACAAGCGCGGCGATCTGGGACCTCTCGGACCGCGTCAGGGTCACGTGCGCGAAGAGTGGATGACCCTTCAGCTTCTCGACGACGGCGACGACACCGTCGTACCGGCCGACCCTGAGGTTGTCCCGCTGGGCCACGTCATGGGTGAGAACCACCCGTGAATTGGACCCGATCCGGGACAGAACGGTAAGAAGTACGTTCCTTTCCAGCGACTGGGCCTCGTCCACGATCACGAACGCGTCGTGCAGCGAGCGGCCGCGGATATGGGTGAGCGGCAGGACCTCCAGCATCCCGCGCGCGGTGACCTCCTCGATGACCTCACGGCTGGTGACCGCCGACAGCGTGTCGAACACGGCCTGCGCCCAGGGGCTCATCTTCTCGGCCTCGGAGCCCGGCAGATAACCCAGCTCCTGCCCGCCGACCGCGTACAGCGGACGGAAGACCATCACCTTCTGGTGCTGACGGCGCTCCAGCACCGCCTCCAGACCCGCGCACAGCGCCAGCGCCGACTTGCCGGTGCCGGCCCGGCCTCCCATCGACACGATCCCGACGTCCGGGTCGAGCAGCAGGTCGAGCGCGATCCGCTGCTCGGCACTGCGGCCCTTGATGCCGAACACCTCACGATCCCCGCGCACGACACGGATGTCGCCGTCGGGGGTGACCCGGCCGAGTGCCTTGCCGCGCTCCGACTGGATCATCAGGCCCGTGTGCACCGGCAGGCCGGCGGCCTCGGGGACGTGGACGTGCCCTTCCTCGAAGAGGATGTCCACCTGCTCGCCGGGCAGGGTCAGTTCGGACATACCGGTCCAGCCGGAGGAGTCCGTGATGGCGAGTTCCGCGCGGTACTCCTCGGCGAGGAGTCCGACGGAGGACGCCTTGATCCTGAGCGGGAGGTCCTTTGACACGACGGTGACGTCGAACCCCTCGGCCTGCAGATTGCGAGCGACCGCGAGGATGCGGGAGTCGTTGTCCCCCAGGCGGTAGCCGCTGGGCAGCACGCTGGGGTCCGAGTGGTTGAGCTCGACACGGACGGTCCCGCCCAGATCCCCGATCGGGATGGGGGCGTCGAGGCGACCGTGCCGGACGCGGAACTCGTCGAGCAGACGCAGGGCCTGCCGGGCGAAGTAGCCGAGTTCGGGATGGTGCCTCTTGGCCTCCAGTTCCGTGACCACGACGATGGGGAGCACGACCTCGTGCTCGTCGAAGCGGTTCAGGGCGTTCGGGTCGGCCAGCAGGACGCTGGTGTCGAGAACATAGGTGCGCCGGTCGGGCTTGTGGCGCTTTGTGCTGGTCACCACGGAAGGACGTACCCCCTCGGATGAGGTCGGGGAGCGACGGTATGGAGCTGGACCGGTCGTCGGCCGCCCTGCGCGGGCCGAGAACCGGCCCTCCGCCTCTTCGTCCGTGCTGTGACCGCACGATCGGGCTGGTGCAAAGGGCCTCCCGGGCGGACGGCCCCGTGCCGTCCGCTGAGATCCGACACCCGTGGTTCGGGCGTCGACCTGTCTGGGTTATGCCCTCGAACGAGCGTCGCCATGCCACGGCATATGACGGCAACCCGGTGAACTCCGTGTTACGCCCGTCTTCAAGGGGGTACCGGGAGGTGTTGCGACGTGGGACGTCCTGTGCTTCCGGGGGTGTCAGCCGCCGTAGCGCCGGTGGCGGGCCGCGTAGTCGCGCATGGCGCGCAGGAAGTCGACCTTGCGGAACGCCGGCCAGAACACGTCACAGAAGTAGTACTCGGAGTGCGCGGTCTGCCAGAGCATGAATCCGGACAGCCGCTGCTCGCCACTGGTGCGGATCACCAGGTCGGGGTCGGGCTGATGGCTCGTGTAGAGGTGACGCCCGATCATGTCGGTGTCGACGGCCTCGGCGAGCGCCTCCATCGAGGTGCCCTTCTCCTGGGCGTCGAGCAGCATCGACCGCACGGCGTCGGCGATCTCCTGCCGTCCGCCGTAGCCGATGGCGACGTTGACCACTATCCCGTCGACGTGCGCCGTGGTCTCCTCGGCCTCCTTGAGGACCGTCTGCATCGCGGAGGGCAGCAGGTCGGGCGTGCCGACGTGGTGCACGCGCCAGCGGCCGTCCGCGGCCAGGGTGCGGACGACGTCCTCGATGATGCCGAGCAGGGGGACGAGCTCTTCCTGCGGCCGGTCGAAGTTGTCCGTGGACAACAGCCAGAGGGTGACGACCTCGACGTCGGTCTCGGTGCACCAGCCGAGGAACTCCTCGATCTTCCCGGCCCCGGCCCGGTGACCGTCGACGGTGCTGGAACCGGCGGCCTTCGCCCAGCGCCGGTTGCCGTCCATGATGACGCCGATGTGCTTGGGCACCTGAGCGTGGTCCAGGTGACCTTCCACCCGGCGTGCGTACAGCCTGACCAGCAGGCCGCGCAGCTTGTCGCGCAGGTTCACGTGATTGTCAGCCCCTCCGTACGGATCGGACAGGCCGCGGCGTGCGGCCCGGTCTTGGCCGCGGGCGGTCCCTGCCCGTATGGCGGTCCCCGGGGGCGAAGCCTACCCCCGCCGCGGCCCCGGGCCGCCAACAGGGGCGGAACGATCGGTTCCGGCCGGTGGTTCGAGCCGCCCGGCGGAGCAAGAAAAACGGGCCGGTCCGTGGGGGGGAGACGGACCGGCCCGAGGGGGGGGTTCCACCATAACCCTTCGTAAGTGATGCTGCGTGCATCGGCGTGCCACAACTACTCTCCGGAATCGCCCGGCAACGCGGCGATGCTCACGGAATCCCTCGTCCAGGGCTCGCTTCTGGCTGAAACACCGTGCATACGCTGGGGAATCGGGCACCCCGGGACGAGATCCGGAGAATTTGACGCCACTTGGGGGCCAGTCGGGTGACTTGTCACGGCATCCCCCCGACGGGTGAACCGGCCGCGCACGCCCCCTTGACCGCCACCCGGCCTTCACCAGCCCCCGGGTCGGCTCCGATTCGCCCCTTTGCCGAATCGACATCGCCGGTGGACCGACTCGACCGGGAGGCCCTGGCACCGCGCAGCCCCCTCCACTGCGCGGTACCGCCCGCGCAGCTTTGCTCACGCGAATTACCCCGCTCCGAACCTACGTGAGCGGCGACGCGGAGGCGAGCTGCGAGCGATAACGATGTGAAAACTCTCGTCGGAAGATGCGCAAGTGCAGTGGGTGAAAGAAGTGCCGCGCGAGCCGCATGGGCCGATGGTGACAGGGGGCGGACGGGGACGTCACGCGCCTTCTGCTCCCGCGAGGACGAGCATGACGTGCTCGTCCTCGCCGTGCCGGACGGTGCCGGTCCGCTGGAAGCCGTGCTTCTCGAGGAGGCGTACGGAGCCGGTGTTGTCGATGACGGGGTCGGCATGCAGAGGCCGGTTCCGCTCCCGCTCCAGGAAGAGGGAGAGGGCCCGGCTGCCGATGCCGCGGCCCCAGTACGGGCGGCCGAGCCAGTACCCGAGGAAGCGGCGGTCCGCCTCCCACCAGGCGACGACGCTGCCGGCGACCTCGCCGTCGACGGTCACGGCCTGCACGAAGACGGTGTCGTCCCCGAGGACCTTGGTCTTCCAGTGCCGCAGGAACGCCTCGCGCGGCCGAGGGGTGAACCTCGACCGCCGAACGGCTTCCGGATCGTGCTCGTACGCCAGGAAGAACTCGAGGTCGTCTTCCACCACGTCTCGCAGGCGCACGTCCACGTCGTCATCGCTCATGCCCGGAGTGTGGCAGCGACCACTGACAACGGGCCGCAGGGAACGAGCGGGCCTCAAGGGAGGAGCGGGCTTCGGGGAACGAGCGCGCCTCAGGGAACGAGCGGACGCACCTGTTCCGCCGCGAACCGCACGAACCCCTCCGGGTCGGGTTCGTCCGCCGTCGGTTGCAGGACGACACTGTCGGCCCCGGCCTCGACGAGCCGCTCGACGGCCTTCGCGACGGCTCCGGCGTCCCCGGCGACTCCGAGGTCCGGTACGGAGTCGACTCCCTCGGCGACGAGTTCCGCACGCAGCCGGGTGTCGGCGTCGGGCCCGGTGGCGGTGAGCAGGTAGACGACGACGGGGTGGTGCCCGGCCCCACGGCCGGCCGCCGCCCGCCCCTCCTCGACGAGCTGCCGTGCCGCGCGCACGCCCTCGGCGTTGGTGGAGGCGGTGAGGATGGTGCCGTCGGCGGCCTCGCCGGTGAGCCGCAGCGACCGCGGTCCGGTGGCCCCGGCCAGCACGCCGCTGGGCGGGCCGTCCGGCGGCCAGTCGAGAGCGACGTCGTCGAGCTTGACGTACCGCCCGTCGACCGTGACCCGCTCACCGGCCAGCAGGGCCCGCAGCGCGTGGAGATGCTCTCGCAGCAGGGTGACGGGCGACTCCACGCGGGCGCCGACCTGCCCCATCCAGTCCTGCACGCCGTGCCCCACACCGAGGATCGCCCGCCCGGGGAACATCCGGTGCAGCGAGGCGGCCTCCATGGCGGTGATGGCCACGTTCCGCAGCGGCACGGGCAACAGCCCGACCCCGACCCGCACCCGCTCGGTCCACGCCAGGGCAGCGGCGGCGGTGGAGATACCGCCTTCTCTGAAACAGTCTTCCCAGAGCCAGAGCTCATCGAGCCCGGCGTCATCGGCCAGCCTGGCCACACGTCGGAGTCGCTCGGGGGCGAGTTGGGGACGGAACACGGCACCTAGTGCCGCGGCAGGCAACGTTCGCCCCGTCGCGACGCCCGGCACGCACTCTCGCCGCACCGGGCACAAACCCAAGTACATCCAGTACGAGGGCATGCACCCGGCACGCCGAGAGCACGCACCGGACGCCGCTCCTTGACGGGCAAACGTTGCCTGCCGCGGCACTAGTGGGGTCATGCCGCTCTTCCTACCCAGGCCGGGGCGCGAGCGACACGTGATGCGCACCGGCCGGGGGGGGGCCGCCCCTCTCACGAGTGGCTGTCGGGCCTGGGTCCGTGGGCCCATGTGAGGGCTGCTGTCTGCGGATACCTTCGGGGCGGAGAGCCGTTGGCATGCGGCACGGTCGGAGGGGGCCCGGATGGGGCGGCGTTGGCGGGACGGGCGTGGGGAGCTGGTCGTGCACGGGGGTGGTGGCGAGGCGTCCGTCCGGGTGCCGTTGGAGATCGCCGCCTCCTATCGGGCCCGGACCAGGGGGCTGTTGGGGCGTGACTCCCTCGATGGGGCGATCCTGCTCTCCCCCGCCAACAGCGTGCACACCTTTCGGATGCGCATGGCGATCGACGTCGCCTATCTCGATCGGCACCTTCGCGTCGTCGCCGTGCGCACCATGCGACCCGGGCGGCTGGGGATGCCTCGGCCGCGGGCCCGGCATGTGGTGGAGGCGGAGGCCGGGGCGATGAGTGGGTGGGGGGTGCGGGAAGGGACTCGGGTGGACGTTGTCGTGGCGCGGAGTCAGGCGCACGACACCGGCGCAGGTTGAACCCGCTCGTGACAGGGGTGGCGGTCGGCCGAGTCGGGGGAGAAGGCCGCGCCGCGCGCAGTATGTCGGCGGCCAGTGTCATGGGAAGCGCGGGCGCGGCCGGGACACGAGTGCGTCAGCGCGTGGCAGTCCACCCGGACCGCCTTTCGAACACGGGATCAGCCGACAGCGGCCCAGGCGCCTACCCGGGGCCCGCTCGCTCCGGCGTGGGGAATCCCTCCCCGGAAGCGGTCACCCGCGCGAACAGCACGACCGGCTCCTCCTTGTCCTCGTGGCCGACGCTCGCGGCGAGCAGACGGTCGCCGACCCGCCAGTACAGGAGGTCGCCGAAGTATCCGCTCTCGCACAGGTACCGGAAGAAGGGCGGGAGGTCGTCGTCGTCCGGATCCATGAAGGTCTGGACGTAACCCTCCATCGACAGGGTGGCGTGCGGGCCCCATCGGGCGTCCAAGGCAGCTGCCAGGGCGATCAGCTCCCCCTCGAACTCCTCACTGGTCCGCGTGAGCTCGTCCCAGTCGTCGTTCGGCGGAGCGAAGTCACGGCTCTCGCGCAAGATCACGAGGTGGTGGGCGTCGCTCCCGGTCAGGGGGCGGGCAAGGAGTTCGCTGATCCGGGCGAGATGCCGCTGCACGCTCATCGAGGGGCTCACTCCTTCGTCGTTCACCGCCGGCCCTCAAGCTCGGCGACGGTGCAGCCGCTGTCCGGGCCGACGGCCGGTGGCGTCAGCGGCGCCTCTCGTCGCCCGGCACTCCGGGAGGCCTCGAACCGCTCGCAGGCCCTCGTCGTCACAGCTTCGCACTCGCTGCGGGTACGGGCATGGGGTCCAAGGCGCCGCTCCCAGCGAGGGCTCTGTGGGCGGCAAGGACCGTTTCGGTGGCCGGGGTCTCGCCGGGGCTCGCCGCGAGGTCCAGGACGAGTCCGCCGTGCTCGGTGGGCAGCCGTCGGGCCGTGAGGTCGCCGGGGACGCGCGCGGCGCGGTTCTCGGAGAGGTAGACCGACCAGCCGCAGCGGGGGGCGGGGGCCGGCAGACCATAGGTGGTCTTGACGGTCTTGAACAGTTCACGATCGTAGGCAAGACCGGTGTCCGGGTCCCAGGCCCCCGCGAGCGCGGCGAGGGTCTCGGCGAGACGGTCCGCGAGCGGCGAGGCCGACGCTCCGGGCCCGGGGAAGAGCTTCACGATCACGAAGAACGGGCTGTGCTCGTTCGTGCCGCCCGCCGAGATCCACACCTGGACGTAGCCGCCGTCCTGTCGGCGTCCGACCACGTGGGCTGTCCAGCCGATGACGTCGACGTCGTCATGTGTGTTCGCCGCCTGGAGCGCTGTCGCGAACTCATCCGCGCTCCGGGGCACCAGGGGACCGGGGCCGTCATCGTCCACGTCCCAGCGCCACTCCGTCAGCTCACCGTCGGACAGCTCCGTCAGCCGGGCGAGGAGCACCAGCCAGCGTTCCGCCTGCTCCTGCGGCGTCTCGGATCTGGCCCACCAGTGCACAGCCACCGTCACCGCACTCATGATCCGCACTCCCGTCTTTCACTTCTCCCACGGCGTGTACTTGACGACCACCCCGATACCGGCATCGTCGAAGGCTTCCTCCGCCGCCTCGGCCACCGCCTTGTTGGAGAAGTTCCACTCGACCGGCTTCCCGTTCGCCGCGCTCAGCTGCCGCCGCGCCTGTTCGACGAACTTGGTCGCTTGAGCGGGTTCGAGTGTGCCGTCCGCCCGCACCTTGTCGCTGTAGCCGAACTTCGCCTCGACGTAAGTCTGCCGTGCCGAATCCCACCCGTCGAAGTCGACGTCCCTGCCGGTCTTCGGGTCCTTGACAGCGTATTCCTTGCCGCGCTTCACCTTGGAGACCTGCTCCTGGTAGCGCATCCACACCTCTGACTTCGGCCAGTACGCCACCGCCTTCTTGGCCTTCCAGTGGCCGTCGCCACCGTCCTTGGAGCCCTTCCGCGGGTTCTTCAGGTCGTTGTACCAGGACGGCCTCTTCCACTTGGCGACCTTCTTGCGGCTTTCCTCCTTCTTCGCCTCCTTCTCGGCCTTCTCGGCCTCCTCGGCCTGCTTGCGGGCTTCCTCGGCCTGCTTCTTGGCCTCTTCGTCGCAGCCCCCTTCGGCCAGCACGACGTACGGGGAACGGGACACTCCGGCGGCGAGGACGGTGGTGCCGCCGCCGGCCGACCCGGTCAGGCCCGGGGTGCCGCCGCCGTACGGGACACGGCGGCCGGGAGCGGAGGTGATGGTGCAGCCGGACTGCCTCGCCCTCTCCTCGGCCGCGTCCGCCGCCTCGTCGGTCTCCTTCGCCGCTTTCTCGACGGCGTCGACGTCACCGGCCTTGGCCGCCTTCCGAGCATCCGCCGCCGCTTCCGCGGCGTTCTCGGTGAGCTTGCCGAGCTTCCCGAGTTTGCCCAGCTTCTGAACGATCTTGGCTTCGCCATAGCCGGGGATGAAGAGCGAGCCGACGTTCCAGACGACGTTCGTGGCCGCTCGGGTCTTCTCGCCGTTGTTCCACTGGTCGCGGACCTCGTCGCCCACGAACATGTCGTCCAGGACCGTGACGCCCGTGTTCCACGACGCGCCACCCCAGTCGGTGAGCGCGTCGAAGTAGTCGCCGTTCGCCCACTTCCCGGACGCGTCCTCGGCATCCTCGGACCACTGATCGCCCAGCGAGCTGCCGTAGTCCTTCAGGCCCTCCCACGCCTTGCCCGGGTCGGTGACCGTGTCCCAGATGCCCGTGACGTCACCCCAGATGCCGTCGACGAAGAGACCCTGTCCCACCTGCTTGAACTGGTCCCCCACGCATCCGAAGAAGGCCCCGAAGCCTGAGGTGCAGCCCTCGTCGCCGCCTTCGTCGACGCCGTCCTCGGCGGCCTGCTCGTCCTCCTCCCAGCCCGGCTCGCCCTCTGCCGCGTCGTTCTTCTCCTCGTCGGTCTCCTCGGTGTAGGAGGCGCCGGTGTCCTGGCCGGTAACACCGCCGGATCCGCCGCCGGGTCCGCCGTCGACGCCCTGCGAGGCAGAACCGTTCCCTCCGCTGTCCCCGCCGGTCCGGCCACCCGAGCCGGATCCGCCGGTGTCCTGACCTCCTGTGTCGGCTCCGCCGGGCCCGGTCCCTCCGGTGTCGGCTCCGCCGGGTCCAGTTCCTCCGGTGTCGGCTCCGCCGGGCCCGGTTCCTCCGGTGCCGCCGCTCCCGGTACCGCCGTCACCGGCTCCACCGTCCTGGTCACCCTGGCCGCCGTCGCCCTGACCGCCGGTGCCCTGATCACCCCGGCCCTGACCGCCGGTGCCCTGATCACCGTCGCCCTGGCCACCCTGGTCTTGGCCCTCCTGGTCCTGGCCGACCGGCCCGGAGCCGTCGGGGCCCTCAGCGTCAGTCCCGTCCGCGCCGTCCCCGGCCTGTACCTCCCCACCGCCGTATCCCGCCGCCGGGCACGCCGTACCGGTGACCTTGCACACCGCCGACTGAAGTCCGGTGAAGATCTGCGTCCCCAGCCCGCTGACCACCAGCGCGGCGATGATCGCCGCGACCACGGCCACCAGCCCCGCGTACTCCACCGCCGTCTGGCCCTCGTCCCGCCGCCAGCGGATCATCCGCGCCATCGAGAACGGGCGACGATCCGCTCGCTCCGGATCCGGCAGCCGGAACCACTCCCGGCTTTCCCGACGGCTCAGGAACACGACGATCAGGACGGGCAGGAAGAGTTGCGTGAAGCCTCGCCCCGAGCCGTCTCCGACGTTGCCCAGCGCAGCGGCGATCAGCCATGCCTGCAGGGCGAGAAGGCCCCGCCACACCCACACGCCGCCTGACCAGGACCTGCGCGCGAGGACCCACCCGATCGTGCCCGGCGCCGCCGCGAACGCCACCTGCGCCAGCAGCCGAACGTCCACGGCGTCCAGCGACGCCGCCGTCAACAGCAGACCGATCCCGCCCAGCACCGTGAACGCGAACAGCGTGTGGACGAGCACCAACGCGACCGACAGCGATCCAGGCAGCTCCCGGCGCCGCCCACTCCCCGTCGACGACCATCCCTCGCCCCCGAACACCGGAACGCCCCCGAACGCAGACATGCCACTCCTCAACTCGCCGAGCAGGAGGACGAGTCAGGGGAAGGAGGGTCGTAAGGGCGCGCCCCAGGAGTGGGTGCGAAGGCGGCTACGGCTGCAGAGACTTGTGCGTCGAGTCGTGACGGCATCCGCCCTGGGGCCCGCTCACGTACGTCATACAGCCCTGGCTCCACGCTTCCGTGGGCCCGTGAACGAGCAGGCGCTGCCGCGCCCAGCTGCTCCGGATGACCTCGATCCCCCTCGTCGATCCAGGTCCAGAGCGTAACTTTCGGTCACGGCAGGCCACCTGGGCCCAGGGACCCAACCCCAGGCCCAATTCCTGCAAGGTATGGGCCCGTTGCGGCTGACACAGGCACCACGCTTCAAGAACCGGCAGCGACGTGCCTCCGCGCTTGCTTGCCCTCTGCTGCGACGTAGGACGACTCAGCCGTACAGGTACGACCTCGCGCTTTCCCTCGGCAGTACCACCCACATCCTGGTGCCGCCCCCCGGTTCGCGGGCCTCGCCGAATCCCCAGTCTCCGCGGCAGGACTTCACCACGCAGGACAGGACCCGCAGGGCGGCCCGGCGACGGGACTCGCAGGCCGCGGCGAGGCGGGGGTTGAGGTGGCGGGGATGGCCGTCATAGAGGATCACGCGCAGGTCGCCGTCCCGGTAGCGGAGCGACACGTAGACCTCGGCGGCGGGGGTGAAACGGCAGGCGCAGGCCGCCAGCTCGCTCACCACCTGGACCGCCGCGTCCGTGAGGTCGTCGAGGGAGTGGGCTCGCAGGACCGTTCTGGTTGCGGCGCGTGCGATGAACGGGCTCTGCGGGGCGGCGGGGAGGGTGAAGCTGTAGGCGAGGGTTTCGGGGGTGGGGCGGTTGGGCGGAAGGTCCGTGTCCGTGGCGGACGGAGGCGGGCAGGTCGTGAAGGGTGCGGGCATGGCGGCAACTCCCTTGGCGTACAGGTGGATGGTGAGGAACGAACTCCGTCTCCGAATCCGAGCGGTGGCCTGTCTCCCTGACGCGAGCCCAGCCCTCCCAGGGCAGGAGATTGCGGGCAGGCTCACGCGATGCGCTTCCGACGGGCGGGGCGGTGTGATCGACCTGTCACTGACTGTAGGTACAGCGGAGTCACCGTGTCCAACGATTCAGAGATAATTACCCCTACCTATGAGGCGTAGAAGGCACTACCCACCGGCAAACTGAGACTCACACGGTGAAGAAGGGGCAATATGGGGACGAGAAGCACGCCGACGGAGCGGCAGAAGCGACTGGGGGCGGAGCTGCGCAGGATGCGGCTCGCGGCGGGTGTCACCACGGAGTACGCCGCCGGCCTGCTCGGCATTGACCGGACACGGCTGTCCAACATGGAGTCGGGAATCCGGCCGTTCTCGGCCGACCGCATTCGCACCCTTGCCTGTAACTATGCCTGTACGGACGGGACTTACGTCTCAGCACTGGTCACCATGGCCGAGGGCAAGGAGCGGGGATGGTGGGAACAGTACCGGGGCACGCTGCCCGCCGGGCTGCTGGACATCGCCGAGTTGGAGTGGCATGCCACGCGCGTGCGCACGGCTCAGGTCATGCACGTACCGGGGCTGCTGCAGACCGAGGAGTACGCCCGCGCCGTCTTCGTCGCCGTACTCCCCCGGCTGAGTCGGCTCGAAGTCGAGCTGCGAGTGGCCCATCGTATGGAGCGGCAGCAGGTGTTCGACCGGACCGTGCCGCTTCCGTACGTCGCCTACGTCCACGAAGCCGCGCTGCGCATGCCCTACGGTGACGCTGAGGCGACTCGGCGACAGCTGGAGCACCTGGCCGCGCAGTCCGAGCGCGACAGCGTCGATGTGCGGGTCGTTCCGACGAGCGTGAGCGGCTTTCCAGGGGCGGGGCACGCACTGCTGTATGCCGACGGGGCCGTACCCAAGCTGGACACCGTGCAACTGGACTCCGCGCACGGGCCGGAATTCACCGGCGCGGAGGCTCAGCTCACGAAGTACCGTGCCCATCTGGACTGGATGGACGACGCGGCGCTGCGTTCGGCAGCCTCCCGCGACCTCATCCGCAACATCGCCCGTGAACTCTGAAGGAGCCACCATGACCGCCGGCATCACCTGGGAAGAGCCCTTCTGCGGCGAGGGCAACAACTGCTTCCGCATAGGCACCGACGCGCAAGGCAACGCCTATATCGCCGTCGCCGGGCAGGAGGAGCACCATCTGACCGACAGCCGCGATGCCCTCCGGACGCTCATCCGGGACATCAAGGCGGGCAAGGCCGACCACCTGCTGTAGGCCGACCGCAGGCGTGGCCTGTCGGTCGGCCCCTCGGCGGAGCCGTCCGCCGAGGGCCTGCCAGGCCTGCCCGCCCCCGGGACGCCATTGTTGCGGCTTCAGGAACCAGCACGATGGACTTCGTCGACGACCCGGTGGGCTCGATCAAGGACAGCTGGAACTGGGGCTCCATGAACGTCCTGTCGTGACGCTCCTGCTCCATTCGAAGACCCACGGTTTTCGCCGGTCTCGGGCAACTCCTGCGGCCACCGGAAGCCGGAGCCCCACGTGTAGGGAAGCTCTTGTACAGGTAGGGGCAGGAGAGGCTACTCGCCCTTTCCTTCAGCTTCCGCGCCTACTGCCGCTCCGCCTCTCCGTCCCCGGATCGAAGAGCTTCCCCTGTGCCGCCTCCGCGTTGTCCCAACTCGCCGGACCGCCCGGCTTCACCGACAGGCGATCCAGAGCGGCCCTGGCCTCAGGACTCCCCATCGCGCCCAGCAGCTCGATGGCAGAGTCCGCGCCGATGTCCTCGATCACGCAGCGCTCGGCCGCATCCACCGCCCAGTCGGCGAAACGGCCGGGGTCGGAGTCCAGGGCCAGCCAGCGGAACACCGAGTCGGCGATGTCGTCCCGCAGCCGCGGGATCATGGCGAGTATCGCCGCTTCGACGTGCTCAACGACATGCCGCTGAAGCGGGTACAGCCTCTCCCGTCCCCGCCACTCGCGCACCAGCTCGTCCACACCGGCCCACGTCACCTGGCTCGTGCAGGGCATCCTCTCCCCCACCGCCTGGTGGAACTCCTCCCACACGTGCCACAACAGGCCCGGAGACGGCGGCTGAGGCACATCCGGCGCCAACTCCGGGTCCTCCAGCAGCTCGGTCACCACCTGCCGAGCCTCCGCCACCCGCTCATCGGTGCGCGGCAGGTCCCCGATCCGACCCCAGTCGCCCTCGTCCCAAGGCTGTGGCAAGGACCGAAGGGCGCGGGGCAGAACGTAGTCACCCTCCTGATCACGCCATCGCGCGACCTGCGGATCCCACATCGCCTCGGCACTCAACTCCGCGTCCGACTCGCTCATCTCCGCCGTCCTGCCATGTCTCGTGGCTGTCGTCCACTCGTTCGTCTCATTCGATGCCCAGGTACGCCTTTGCGCTGTCCGGGTCCTTCATCTTCGACCACTCCATCGTGCCGTTCGCCGTCCGCTCGTCGATGCAACGCTGCATCCTGCCGAGCTGGTCGGCGGACAGACCCTGGCCCGCCACCTTCGCGTCCACACCGTTCTTGGCCATCTCACCGGCCGCCGTCCTGGTGTCCTTCGCCGGCTTGCCGTTCCGGGCGGGCTTGAACTCGCTGAAGACCGACGTCCAGCGGTCCGCTGTCTCGATCTCCACGGTGGCCTTGCGGCCCGGCTCCTTGCTCGCCCACTTCTTGAGCCTCTCGACCTGGTTGGCGAATTCCGCCTTGCGCGTGGCCGAGCCGGCGTTCTTGACCTCCTTGACGTGCACGGTGCCGTTCCTGTCCTTGTAGACCACGTCCGCGTCCGGGATCTCGTCGAGATTCACCTTCTCCCCGTTGCCCAGGTCAGCCTCCTTGCGGTTCATCTTGCCGCCGACTCCGGCGTCTACGTGGGTTCCGGGGGCCGCGTCGTCGGCAGCGCGGCGTACGGCGTTCACCTCCGCGCGTGCCTCGGCAAGCTTGTTGGCGTCGGAGGCATTGGCGACCTTGCCTTCCAGCGCCGCGGCGGCATCGCCGTTGACGTTTTCGCGGCGTGCGAGGTCGGTGATCTCGTCGAGCGAGTCGGCCGCGTCCTTCTTGCTGATCTCACCGGGTTCCGGGGGGTCCTTGGCGCGGTTGACGAGCCCGTCGATCTGGTCCTCAGGCACCGAAGAGCCCCGCTCCCGCAGTGCGGCCTTCGCCGCTTCGGCCCTGGCGTCGAGCGCCTCCTGCTGGGCCTGGCGTGCGTCGTCGGCGTCGTCGCCCGTGCACTCCTTGCCGCCTGCGGCGACGACGATCCGGCCGGCCTGCGGAGCCGCCAGGACGCCTGTGCCGGTGCCAGGGACTCCTCGCAGGCCGCCACCACCGCCGTACGGAATGCGCCCGATCGCGATCGTGCAGCTGCCGTTCCTCTCGGCCTTCTTCTGCGCCTCGTCGGCGTGCTTCTGCGCCGCGTCCGCGGCCTTCCTCACGCCGTCGAAGTCGCCTGCCCTGGCCGCCTTGCGCGCCTTCTCGGCCGCGTCCGCCGCCTTGTCGAGGGATTCACCGACCTCGGCCAGATTCTTGAACTTAGTGAACTTCGTGATGGTCTTCGGGCTGAAGATGCCGATGACGCCGACAATGGTGTTGCCGATGGAGGCGCCGTAGTTGCCCTTCTCCCAGTTCCCTTTGTCGACGATCGTGTCGACCGCCAGGTCGGACACGAAGTCCTCGGGCGAATTGACCCAGCCCCATACGGAGGAGACGTGGTTCCCCTTGTCCCACTCCTCACCCAGTTCGTCGGCCTTGTCGCCCCACCAGTTCGTGGTGTAGCCCTTCAGGCCGTTCCAGGTGTCCTTGATCGAGCCGACCGGGTCGCTGACGACGTCCATCGTGCTGGCCAGGAAGCTCTTGGTCGGGGCCACGAAGAAGCCGCGGAAATGGTCCATGAACGTCTTGTCGTGGCGCTCCTGGTCGTGAACGTCGTCCCATAGGGACTTGTCCTCGAACGGGCCCGGAGCGAGCGGGATCGTGTCGTCAGGGCCCGCGCCCTCGTAGGTGATGATCTGGGCCGACGCGGGGATGCCGCTGCCGCCCGTGTCACCGACGCCCGTGCCGTCGCGGGATTCCGTGTCGCCGTCGATTGCCGTGCCGCCGCCGGCTTCGGTGTCTCCCTGGCCGCCCGCACCGCCCTGGGTTCTCGAGTCGCCCTGGGTTCCCGAGTCGCCGGTGCCCGCATCGTCGTTCGTGGCCGTGCCGCCGTCCGGGTTCGCGCCGTTGCCGCCGTCGGCACCTGCGTCCGCATCGCCTTGGTGCGCGGCGTCGTTGCCCCCGGCCGCGCCCGTCTCCGTTCCGTCGCCCTGCGGAGCGCGGCACGCCGTGCCTGTCACCGAGCAGATCGCCGACTGGATGCCGTCAGCGATGCGTCCGCCGAGGCCGCCGACCGACAGCGCGACGATGATCGCGGCGACGACCGCGATGAGCCCCGCGTACTCCACCGCGGTCTGGCCCTCGTCCTGCCGCCAGCGGATCATCCTCGCCAGGCTGAACGCCCGCCGCTCCTCCCTGTCCTCGGGAGGACTCTCGAACCATTCACGCGACCGGGCCCGGCGCAACAGCACGATGACCGCCACCGGCATCGCCGCCTGCGTGATGCCCCGCAGGTCGCCGTGCATCAGCGTGCCGAACGACAGCCACACGATCCACGCCTGTTCGGCGATCAGTGCGCGGCTCGTCCACACCCCGCCTTGCCACAGGCGCCGGGCCAGGTAGACACCGACCACGCTGGGGAGCGAGTCGTACACCAGGATCCCGAAGATCTCCCCGGAGTAGTACGTCACCACCGACAGCACGGTGATCACGTACAGCGCCGTCAGCGCGAACTGCACCCACAGCAGTACCTGCGCCCAGCCCAGTTCCCTCGGCAACGGCGAGTGCCGTTCCCAGGACGGGCTGTTCTGTGCACCCTCCATTCCGTACGGGGGTATCCGGTCACCGGCAGGGGACATGCGCGACCTCAGCTCAGCTCGGGAAAACGGCCTTTCACGACGGGCATTGAGCCGAGGCTAAGGAACGTCGATCAGTCACACGTGGGCCCGTGGCCCCAACCCTGGGCCCACTTTCGGTGACTCAGCTCTCTGTGCGCGGAAAGGAGACCTCGACCCGGCGGTTCTTCTTTCGGCCGCTCTCCGAGGAGTTGTCGGCGATGGGGTACTGCTCGCCGTAGCCGCGGACCTCGTAGGTGACGTTGGAGTCGGTCAGTTCCTGATCGAGGACGTTCTGCACGGCGTCGGCTCGTTTCCGGGACAGGACGTCGCCGTGGGCTGAGGAGCCGAGGTTGTCCGTGAAGCCGAAGACGCGGATCTTCGTCGCGTTCTGCGTCTTGATCTCCTCGGCGATCGCGGAGATCCGGGCCTTCGCCTCGCCGCTGAGTTTCGCGCTGTCCTTGCCGAAGAGGACCTCGGCCTGGAGGGCGAACTTGACGTCGGCGTTGGTGTCTTCACGGCGTTCGTCGCCGCTTTGATCTTCGACGACCTGTTTGATGTCGAGGACCTTGGCTTCGGCGAGGGTGGCGCCGTCCGGGATCTTGAGGTCAGGGTCGTTCGGATCCACCTCTACGGGCGCTGTGGCAGTCGCCTCGGTCCCCGGAGGCACGCTGGGGCCGTCGGCGGCATGTGCCGACACGGCGCCGAACAAGTTGGTGGCGACCATGACAGTGGCTGCCGTAAGAGTCAGGGCGAGACGAGGTGCTCCCACCGATGACGGAGTGCGGACAACGGTCATGGTGGGCCTCACCCGGAGATCGTGATGGTGGAGGTGGGGAAACCCGGGAGTTGCAGGCCGACTTCGGTCGTGCTGGTCGGCGGGGACGGGAACTGCATGAACACCGGCACGGTTTCACCGGCCTTGAGGGTCGGAAGGCCTGTTGTGGTGAGTGGACGGCCGTCCGTGTCGCGAAGCACGTAGTAGCGCTTCTTGCCCTTGGAGTCCACCAACGTGGCTCCGCCCAGTGAACTGCCGTTCTTGATGATCTCTGTCTCGTTGCCGCTCAGATTGGAGGGGACGACCACCGTTTCCGAACCGTCGTTCTTCAGATCGCCGTTCACTGTGACGAATCCGCCGGAGTCTCGAGTGGCCGACGTGACTTGAAGGAGGAGGCCTTGTGGCCCCTTCATTTCGGCCAACGGATCTTGAGACGTTCCTTCCTGAGCACTCGGCTTGGATCCATCGTCCTTGGAGGGGGACGCCGACTTCTCGGGCTTCTTGTCGTCACTTCCACCGCCGCCGCAGCCGGCCGCACCGAGGGCCAAACCAGTCGCAACGGTCAGTGCGACCATCCCCCTGCGGGCCTTCGCAGTGAACCGAATGCTCATCTCTCCGCTTCCTTCATCACTCGTCGTTCGCTTGTGGTTCGGCCAGGTGTACGTCGAAGAGGTCCTCGGGCTTCGGGATGAGTGCGGGATCATCCGCGTCCAAGTCCCATTTCTTATCCTCGTCGCAGGTGAGCGCAGGAAGTTTCTCATCGCTGCCATCGTCCGGGAGGTCGAAGGTACACAGAGGCTCGATCACCGCTGTGGCGGTCGCGTTCGACTTCTGCTTCTCCGTACCGGGAACTATGGATTCACCTACGGACTTGTTCGTTTCGACCTCGACCGTGAAGCTTAGAGGCCCATCCGGAACGCAACCCTGACCGGTCACCTGAGCATCGTTCTGTGCGGCCAGCTGCTGTGCACGCCAACACGAGGGACCAAGTCCTTCTGCGTTCCCATCGAAAATGCGTTGCCACTTGGCCGGATCGAGCAAGTCCTTCACCCATGCATCGGCGAGCTGCTCCCGCCTGTCCTGCGCTGCGGCGAGGGCCGCCGCGTCGGCGGCCGTCTGGGCACCGTTTCGATTTGCCGCTGCCTGGCCCACCGCGAAGTACGCGAACGCGAGAAAGAGCAGGCCCCCCACCACAGTGATGTAGATGGGGAAAGCCTGCCCTGTATCGCCGTACCGGCTGATTCGCGTCAAGGAGCGACCTTGGCGACCTGTGCCTTGATCTTGTCCAGGATCGTCTGACCGATGTCGGTACCCGTAATCGCCAGCACAATAGCCACCACCACCGCGATGATGCCCAGGTACTCGACCGCCGTTTGCCCCCTGTCGCCGGCGCGGCGGCGCATCGCCTCGGCCGTCGTGTTCTTCCAGCCGTTCATGCGGACCTTGGTCGCGACGGCGGTCTTCAGCATCAGGTCGCTCATGGTGTTCCCCTCCGGTTTCGGCTGTGTCGCTTTCGACACGAGGAACGTACGGCGGAACACCCTGTCCGCCAGAGGGCCCCTGGGCCCAATTCCGGGCCCAATCGACCGGGCCCAGCCGTCGGCAGTCCCCCCATCGCGTCACCGGAGGTCACCCCCGTCCCCGGTGTGCGTCCGGCGCCGTGCCGATCCACTTCGCGGCGGCCTCGGAGCGGCTGGTGCTGTGGAGTTTGGCGAAGATGCGGTTGATGTGGTTCTTGACGGTTTTCTCGCTGATGAAGCACGTGGCGGCGATCTGCTGGTTGTTCATGCCGGACGCGATGAGGTCCATGATCTCCGCCTCCCTCGTGCTCAGTTGGAACCGCGACCTGTCGGGAGCGGCCGGTCGGCCACTCTTCCACTCAGACGAAGACTGTCCCACATGCGGTTGCATCTGCGAAAGGTTTTCTGGATAAGCAACCGAGGGTGAGGCCGGATGGATGCCGAAATCCGCTGGTGGAGCGGGTTGTTGAGGTTGCATATACGACTGTCCGGAAGTAGAAGTTCCGTATGCAGTCGCACTCGATTGCCGGCCCAGGCCCTCCGGCAAGGGTGGAGCCGGGGTCCGGTCCTGGCGGAGTTGGGCCAGGAGGGCGCCCGTCGCCGTCGGGGTGAAGTGGGCCCGGCCCTCCTTGATGTCCCATACGGCGTCGACCAACTGGTCCGCCGTGAACTCGCCGTGGACGAGGTAGCCGCCCGCCCCCCGGCGCAGGGCCTCGTGGACGATCTCCGACTCCCTGCTGTAGGTCAGCATCATCACCGGAGCGATCCGCACCAGGTACGGGAGGGCCGAGATGCCGTCCACGCCGGGCATGCGGACGTCCAGGAGGACGACGTCCGGGCGGTGCTGGTGGGCGGCCTCGTAGGCCTGGCGGCCGTCGGCGGCCTCCGCCACGACCTCGATGTCCGGGCGGCCGGAGAGCAGCGCGGTGAGGCCTGCGCGGACCACGGGGTTGTCGTCCGCCACCACGACCCGGAGGCGGCGGGCCGGTGGTGCCGGGTGCGGGAGCGGGAGGTCGGTGAACTTGTGGTGCGGTGGCGGCTGCGGGGCGCCGGTGGAGTGGGGTGTCTGGTCCGGCATCAGGGGCCTCCTCTCGGTTCGTGGGGTCATGCGGTGGGGGTGGTCAGGGCGGCCAGGGGGAGTTCCAGGCGGACCTCAGTGCCCTGGGGGTGGCCGCCGCGGCCTATGCGGATGCGGGCGCCGACCGAGGCGGCGCGTTCGACCATGCCGACCAGGCCGAAGTGGCCCGCGCGGCGCAGTTGTTCGAGAGTGGTGCCCGGTGGGAGGCCGCGGCCGTCGTCGTAGACGCTGATGCGGAGGAGGTCGCCGTGGACGCCCGCGCTGACGTCGACGCGAGTGGGACGGGCGTGGCGGTGGGCGTTCTCCATGGCTTCCGAGGCGATGGTGAGGAGTTGGCGGGCCACCGCCGGGGGGACGGGTGGCACGGCGTGGGCGCCGGTGGGGCGGTAGACCGCCGGGAGGCCCGTGCGGGTGCTGAAGTCGCGGGTGCGGGCGGCCAGTTCGACCAGGACGTCCGTGGCCTGGTCCGGGTCCGATTCGCGGCGCAGGTCGGCCAGGAGTTCGCGGGATTCGGCGGCCGCCCGGCGGGCGGAACGGGCGACGAGCGCCGCCTGCTGTCTCACCAGGGCCGGGTCCATGCGGTCGGCGTCGGTCGAGGTGGTGAGGCCGTCGGCGGCCAGGGCCACGCCGTGCAGGGTCTTGGCGACGGAGTCGTGCATCTCGCGGGCCAGGCGGGCGCGCTCGGCACTGACCGCCTCCGTCACGGCGAGACGGGCCTGGACGGTGGTGAGGGCCTGCGTGGCCGCGCCGAAGCGGAGCATGAGGTTGCGGAGGCTGGAGCCGACGGCTCCGGCGATGACACAGATGCCGGGCAGGAGGGCGGACTCTGTGATGCCGGGGGCCGGGTTCTCCTGTGCCGCGTGGATGAGGAGCAGCAGGAGGGCCTGGAGGGAGGCGAAGACCGCCGCGCCTCGCCAGCCGTAGACCAGGCCTGCCAGGAGGGGGGTGCAGACGCTGACGTAGGCGAGGGTGCTGTCGGGTCCGGCGGCGATGAGGAGCAGGGCGCCGAAGAGGGTGTCCGCGGCGAGGAGGGAGGGGTGGCGCAGGAGGAGGGGGCCGAAGCGTTCCCAGTCCCTGAAGAGGACGTAGGAGGTCATGAACGTGACGACCACGGCCGCGCCGACGAGGCGGGTGGGGAGGCCGTCGTTCGCGTTGACGAGGGCGGTGGGGGTGGCCAGGGCGATCATCGCCAGACGGAAGCCGAAGACCTGGCGGCACATGGCTTGCAGGGCGTTGACCTGGATGTCGATCGCCGGGTTCCCGGCACGGGCCGGGCCTGCGGCGGGGATCGGGGCACCTGCCGAACCTGCGGCGGGGGCCGGGGCACCTGCCGAACCTCCGGCAGGAGCCGGGGCCTCGGCCGGACCTCCGGCAGGAGCCGGGGTTTCGGCAGGGCCGCTCCCGCCGCCGTCACCGCCGGCGGAACGATCGTGAGCATGAGCATGGCCCTGCGGACGGGGCTGTGGACCGTGTGCCGTCGGCATCGCCCGCTGGGCTTGCGCGGCCACCGCCGCCACCCGGGGCAACGCCCCGTTCCGACGTCCGCCCCCCTTGATCCGCAGCGTCGGCTCCCCGCCGACGAACCCCCCGGCCGCCTCCCACCCGGGCGGCAGCGCGGGCGTCACGGACGTCACCGGGACGTCCGGCGCGCCCGTGCGGACGTGCGGGGGCAGCACCGTCCCCGCCGGGGGCGTGGTGATCTCCGGGTTCTGCTCGGCCCGGCGGCGGCGCCGTCCCAGCAGACCCGTCCGCTCCCCTGTCATCGACATGGCGTCGCCCCTCCCCTACTTCCCCGTCACCGAGCCGAAGTCCGTGCCCGAGCCGAGGATCAGGCCCGCGCCGAGCAGGAGCATGGTGGCCGGGACCATGAAGGTCGTGATCATCATCGTGGCCTTGGGGACCGCCCGGGCCGCCTTGCGGCGGGCGTTCTGCGCGTCCGTGCGGCGCATGTCCTTCGCGAGGGAGACCAGCGTGTCGACGATCGGCGCGCCCAGTTCCTCGCCCTGCTGCAGCGCCGTCACGAACATCGCCACCTGCTCGGAGTCGTTGCGGCGGCGCAGTTCCGCGAAGGCCTGGCGGCGGCTCATGCCGAGGTCCATCTGGCGCAGCGTGATGCGCAGTTCGTCCGCCCAGGGGCCCTCGTACCGGGACGAGACCCGGTCCAGCGCCTGACGGAAACCGAGGCCCGCGCTCACCACGACCGCGAGGACGTCGAGGAAGTCCGGCAGGGTCCGTTCGATGACGTCCTTGCGGATGCGGATCGCCGACCAGATGCCGACCTCCGTCCAGAACGCGCCGAAGGCCAGCAGGAGCAGGGCGACCAGCAGTTGGCCCCGCATGAGGAAGACCAGGAAGCCCACGGCTCCCAGGCAGCCGTAGACCGCCCGGCGCGCGGCGTACCTGTCGATCGTCAGGCCGCCGGGGTTGCCCGCGAGGTCGATCTTGCGGCGGTACTTCGCCACCTGTTTCGGGCCCATCAGGCGCAGTACGGCGGGCGCGTAGCGCATGCCCATGCGGTCGATGAGCGAGTCGACCGCGCCGGTGCGCGTGGATCCGACCTCCAGGGCCAGTGCGAGGTCGCCGGGCAGTTTGGCCTCCGCGCGGTACATGCGGATGCCGGCGAAGGCGCCCCAGACGCCGATGCCCATCAGCAGGGCGAGAAGCAGTCCCATGGTTGCCTCCTGGCTCTCAGACGTCGATGCGGGACAGGCGGCGGATGAGGACGAACCCGACGGCGTAGAGAGCGAAGGCGATGATGACCGCCCCCTGGCCGAAGGGGGAGCCGGTCATACGGTCCAGGGCGCCGTCCTTCACCCCGTTCATCAGGAACAGGGAACCGACGCCCAGGACCGGGACGGCGTACGACGTCATGGTGACCTGGGAGAGCTGGGTGCGGACCTCGCGCCGGGTCTCCTTGCGTTCCTCGAGCGTCTCGGTCAGGTTGCGCAGCGCGCTGACGACCTGGCCGCCGGCCCGGTTCGACAGGACCAGGGTGGTGACGAGGACGACCAGTTCGCGGGAGGGGAGGCGGTCGGCCAGTTCGCCCAGCGCGTCGTCCATCGAGGCGCCGACGGCCAGCTGGGCGGAGACCTTGCCGAGCTCCTCGCCCGCCGGGGCCTCCATCTCCTCCGCCGCCATCCCGATCGCCGTGCGCAGGGCCAGTCCCGCCTGGGTCGCGTTGGCGAGGATCCGGGCCATCTCGGGGAGCTGGTTGATGAACTTCTCGATGCGTTTCTGGCGTTGCCAGTTGAGGAACTGGACCGCCACGCCGATGCCGAGCAGGCCGGCCAGCGGGCCGAAGAACGGGGCCAGGGCGGCCTGGCCGATCAGCCACAGGCTCGCGACCGTGGCGAGCATGTAGACGAAGAACTCGCCCGGGGTGATGTCCAGGCCGGTCGCCGCGAGCCGCAGCTCCAGCTTCTTGCCGAGCCTGGTGCGTCGCAGACGGCGGTCGATCCCGCGGAAGTTGCGGCGCCGGCCGCCCGCGGGGACCTGGCCGGTGGCGGACAGGCGGTCGACCAGGGCCTGCCGCTGTGCCTTGCCGGTGGCGTAGGAGTGCAGGCCGACGACCACCAGGACGCAGGTCAGCAGCGTGACGCCGGTGGTGAGCGTGATGAGCGATTGCAGTTCCATCGGTCGGTCCTACCTGGCTTCTCGGGTGGCTAGCTGGTCCGCGGACCGGGCGATGCCGAACGCCTGCGGGAGGGGTTGGTTCGCCATGTAGAGGCGGTCGGCGGTACGGCGTGGGAGGGGGTAGTACTCGAAGGCGCCGTGGATACGGCCGTCGGAGCTCATCGGCTGTGCGTTGAAGCGGGCGACCGTGACCAGCCGGTAGGGGTCACTGCCGTGGCTGTCCATCAGCGCGATCTCGGTGATGCGGCGGGCGCCGTCCGCGAACCGGGTCAGCTGCACGATGACGTCGACCGCGCTGTTGATCTGGTCGTGCAGCGCCACGAAGGGGATCTCCACGTCCGACATGGAGGCCAGGGTCTGCAGCCGCATCAGCGCGTCCTCGGCGCTGTTGGCGTGGACGGTGGCCAGCGAGCCGTCGTGGCCCGTCGACATCGCCTGGAGCATGTCGAGGGACTCGCCGCCACGGACCTCGCCGACGACGATCCGGTCGGGGCGCATGCGCAGGGAGTTGCGGACGAGGTCGCGGATGCTGATCTGGCCTTTGCCCTCGACGTTCGCCGGGCGTGACTCCAGGCGGATGACGTGGGCCTGCTGGAGCTGGAGTTCGGCGGAGTCCTCGATGGTGATGATGCGTTCGCCGTCGGGGATGAGCCCGGAGAGCGCGTTGAGCAGGGTCGTCTTCCCCGTGCCCGTCGCGCCCGAGACGATGACGTTGAACTTCGCCTGCACCAGGCCCGCCAGCAGGTACAGCATGTGCTCGTCGAGCGAGCCGAGTCCGATCAGCTCCTGGAGCGTGAAGGAGCGCGGGAAGCGGCGGATGGTGAGAGTGGCGCCGGTCAGGGACAGCGGCGGGATGATGACGTTGACGCGCTCTCCGGAGGGGAGGCGGGCGTCCACCATCGGGTTCGACTCGTCGACGCGGCGGTTGACCGTCGAGACGATCCGCTCGATCGTCTGCATGAGCTGGTCGTTGGACGCGAAGCGCAACGGCAGCTGCTCGACCCGTCCCCCGCGCTCCACGAAGATCGCGTCCGGGCCGTTGACCATGATCTCGGTGATGGACGCGTCCTCCAGCAGCGGCTCCAGGATGCCGAGGCCCAGCGCCTCGTCGACCACCCTGCGGATCAGCTGCGCGCGCTCCACCGTCGACAGGACCGGGCCCTCGCGGCTGATGATGTGCCCGAGCACCCGCTCCAGCCGTGCCCGGCGCTCGGCGGCGGCCAGCGAGCTCATCTCCGCGAGGTCGATCTCCTCCAGGAGCTTGGCCCGGTAGGAGGCGACCATGTGGCCGTCCTCGCCCCGGTTGCCGTTCTCCTCGGGGGTGTTGATCCGTGCTCGCAGGCTCATGAGTGCGGTGCTCCTAGCTCGTTGCTCAGTGGTCGAGCGGCATCGTCGCGGTCTTGCGGGCCTTACCGAAGTCGTCCTTGCCCGGGAAGACCGACGGGATGGTGATCTCGGCGGTGACCGTGACCTCGTCGCCGCCGAACGACGGCCGGCAACTGGTCCCATCGGCCAGCCAACTGCTGACCGCCGCCCGGCAGTCCGCCTCGTACGGCCCCTCCAGCGACGCGCTGCGCGCCCCCGTCCTGGCCGCCGTGCCGGCCTGCTGGGCCGTGTAGGCGATGAGGCCGAGCTGCACGGCCCCCAGGGCGACGATCAGCAGGATCGGAAGGAAGCCGATGTACTCGATGGCGACCTGGCCTCGGTCGCGGCCCTTGCGGATCCCGTTCATCACGGTTTCGCCTCCTCGACCGCCCCGGCGTGGCCGTGGACCGTGAACCCGAAGGTCAGCGTGCCGGGGAAGAGGACCGGGACCTGGAGGCGCGCGTCGGCCGTCACGTAGCCGGAGCCCGAACCCTCGCAGGTCACACTCGCCCCGGATCGCCACGCATCCGACAGATGCTTCAGCCCGGCCGCCTCGCACACCCCCGGCCGCGCCCCCGGCTCCGCCGCCGTCGCCTGTCGTACCGCCTCGTCCGCGGCATTGCCCGCGAGGATGTAGGTGTAGCCGACGAGGACGGCCTGCCACAACGCGATCAGCGTCACGATGATCGTCGGCGTCATCCCGAGGAACTCGATGGTCACCTGACCCCTGTCCCGCTCCCACCGCTTCTTCGAGAGCACCCTCACCCCTCCCTCCTCCGCCGGAAGCTCACCGCCCCCCGACCCCCCTTCTGCGCACCGTCCGCGGCCTTGACCAGACCCAGCTCCCCCGCCAGGCCCCACAGGGCCTGCTTCACCGAGCTCTTGCTCTCCAGTTCGTGGATCCGGCCCGCGTCGACGACGCTCTGCAGTTCCTTGAAGTTGGCGGGGACGACGGTGGCGGCGACCGCCGTGCCGGTGATCTTCTGGATGAGGGGCGGCTGGATCTCCGTACCGCGCGAGTGCCGGTTGACGACGACCGTCGTCTCCTCGGCCTTGCGGATCTGGAGCCGGTCCCACATCCGCACGGCCCGTTTGGCGCCCCGTACGGCGACCACGTCGGGGGTGGTGACCAGCAGGGCCCGGTCGGCCATCTCCACGGCCGCTGCCCCGGCGCCGCCGAGCTGGGCGCCGCAGTCGATGACGACGACCTCGTAGCGGGAGCGCAGGGCGCTGACGATCTGGCGGGCGGCGCGGTCGGTGACGTCCTCGCCGCGTTCCCCTTCGGCGGGGGCGAGCAGCAGGGCGAGGCCGGTGTCGTGGCGGAAGACCGCGTCGGCCAGGACGCGTGGGGAGATGTCGGTGATGGCGGCCAGGTCGACGAGGGAGCGGCGGAACTGGACGTCCAGGTAGGAGGCGATGTCGCCGGTCTGGAGGTCCATGTCGACCAGGGCGGTGCTGCGGCCGGAGGCCTGGGCGGCCAGGGCCAGCTGGATGGCGGTCAGGGTGGTCCCGGCGCCGCCCTTGGCGCCGCTGACCGTGACGACGGTGCCGCCGACGCCGGTGAACACGTCGCCGCCGGCGCCCAGGTGGCGTCGCACTCCGACGGACCACTGGGCGACCGCCTGGACGCGGCTGGCGAGTTCCTCGTAGCTGAGGGGCAGGGCGACCAGGCCGCGGGCGCCGTAGTCCATGGCGGCCTGGAAGAGGCCGGGGCTCGCGTCGGAGGTGACGAGGATGACGCCGACGGCCGGGAAGCGCAGGGCCACTTCGCGGATCAGCTCCAGGGCGGGGACCGGTCCGATCCGCTCGTGCACCACCACGACCTCGGGCAGTTCGTCGACGGACTCGGCGGCGAGGCGCGCGAGGGTGTCGATGAGCTGGGTGGAGTCGACGACCGGGGCGACGGGCTCGGCGTCCGGGAGCTGGCTGAGCAGTGTCGTGATCGACCGGACCGCGTCCGTGTCACCGACTGCCGGGAGGATCCTCGTGGGCATGGCAGCCTCTCACTTGTCCTTCGCGAGTTCGTACGTCCGGTCCCGCTCGGGGACGGTGGTGTCGCTGCCGGGCGCGACGAGGGCGAGCCGGACCCGCTTGGCGAACGACTCGGCGTAGGTGATGCGCTGCGCGTCGAGGGCGGACAGTGCGAACGTGATCGGGACGGCGTCGGTGGGCTGCTGGGTGCGGTTGCCCTCGTCGGGCCTGAGGGCGGTCAGCCGGCCGACGTCGAGGACCTTGGCGTTGGTGACGATGATCTTCGACTGGTCGGGGTCGCCCTCGCGTGCGCCCTCGAAGGTGGCGTAGACGTTGACCGAGGCACCGGGGGTGATCTTGCCGGCCACGCCGGTCGCCGCGTCGATCATGATGGCGACCTCCTGCTGGCCCGGCTGGAGGGCCGGCCGGCGGACGATCATGTCCGACTGGAGCAGGGAGCCCGCTTCCAGCGTGGTCACGGCGATCTTGCCCTGTATCTCCCGCAGATCGGTGACCGCGTTGTCGGACAGCCACCGTTCGGGCATCTTGATCTTCTCGAACTGGCCCGTGCTGAGGGTCGTGTAGGGCGGCACGTCGGATTTCAGCCGGTAGGCGGTGACCTCGGGGCCGACCTTCGACTTCACGTCGCTGATGACGGAGAGCACGCCGGTGAACGCGCCGAGGGCGCAGACGATCGACAGGAGCAGGAGGATCACGCCGCGGCGCTGACGGGAGTTCATGAACCGTGCAACCTCGTTGGGGATATCGGTCGAGCGGGATCGGAACAGTGCTGACGAGCGGTGTCAGGCCTCAGCCGACGGCCGTTCGGTTCTCGAGCTGCTTGCGGGGCGGGCTGTCGTGGACGGGTGGCGTGGCCGAACAGAACACGCAGCGGTCGCCGATGACGTCGATGCCGCACCAGTGGCACTGGCTGCGCCGGACGGAGGTGACCAGCTGGTAGAGGACGGACAGGTCGGGCAGGTAGCTGCAGAACTCGACGAGCTTGCCGGTGCCCCACCAGCCGGGCGATTCGGCCGGGAGCGGGGTCTCGCGCAGCCCCTGCACCTTCCAGGAGGGGGCGAGGGTGCCCGTGACCCAGTCGGACTGGAGCTGGCCCTTGGCGACCAGCATCCAGGTGCCGAACTCGGGGCCGGGGAGGGCGGCTTCGGGGGTGATTCTGACGAGCTGCGGCTCGGGGTGCGCCAGGACGCCGAACTGGCTGCCGGGCACCCAGGACTTGGCGTGCGACCTCAGGCCGACGGGGACGCGGTCGAGGCGGGCGACGGAGCCCAGCAGCGCGCCGGCGTGGATGTAGTGGACGAGCAGCCGTCCGGCGGAGGCGAGCACGCCGGGGCTGATGTCGCAGGAGGCGAGCTGCCGTAACTGCCGGGCCAGGACGGCCAGCCCGAGGGGTGGCAGGTCCGGCCGGAACAGGGCGATGCGGTCGCTCTCCATGAGGGAGCGCAGGGTGTGCAGCCGTCGCTGCACCGCGGTGGGCGCGGCCTGTGAGCAGACCACGATCACATGCCCGTGGTGTTCGACCAGGGCCTGCATCTCGGCCAGCACCTGCTCCAGGGGGCGTCGTTCGACGTCCCGCAGCACGACGGCGGGCAGGGTGCGTTCGTCCTGTGGCGGCAGCGCCATGTCGGCACTGGTCACGGCAATGGCAGTTGGCACGCGCAGCTCCCCGTCTTCCCCATGCCCGTCGGAACGCCGGGTGTCACTCCGGCGCACCGTGTCGACTTCACTGCGTGACTACCTCAGCACTGTATCCACGGCTCTGTGACCGGAGAACAGCGTTTGTGTAGCTGAGGAGCAACTGTCGTTGCACAAGATGCGTCAAAACGGGGCAGGTTGAGCATCTTGCCGGTCGACTCGGCGGGCCCGGGCGGTCCCGGGTTGGTGGGCCCATCGGGCCCAGTGGTGACGGTGGGCCTTCGTCTGGACCCTGAGGCCCACGCCTGACGCGATGGCGCGAACCTGCGCTCGCCGTCCGAAAACCCACATGCCGGTGCGCCACCTGATCGCGGCGTGCGCGGTTCCGGCGGCGGCGCAGGTGCTACTGCCGGCCCTGCGGCCGAGCGTGCTGGACCTGGCGGGCGCGGCGTTCTGGATGTCGGCCATGGCGCTGCTGGAGGGATGCGCGGTGGGACTGCTGCTCGACAGGTTGGTCTGGACCTCTTGACAGCCGCTTTGGTCTGGACCATTTTCTTGTCATGTCCCCACACAGACGATCCCTGCGTTTCTGGTCGGGTGCCGTCACGGCTGCCCTGGCCCTCACTGTCACAACCGTCGGCCAGGCCAGCGCCGCCGACGTCAACAACGCCAGGAACGCCGGCTTCGAGTCGGGCCTGAGCGACTGGACCTGCTCGGCGGGCAGCGGTACGACGGTCTCCTCCCCGGTGCGCACCGGCGCGGCCGCGCTCCAGGCGACCCCGTCGGGGCAGGACAACGCCCGGTGCGCCCAGTCGGTGCGGGTGAAGCCCAACTCGACGTACACGCTGGGCGCCTGGGTCCGGGGCGGGTACACCTACCTCGGCGTGACCGGCACGGGCACGACGGACGTGTCCACCTGGACGCCCGACTCCTCGTCCTGGAAACAGCTGTCGACCACCTTCACCACGGGCTCCTCGACGACCTCGGTGACGGTGTACACGCACGGCTGGTACGGGCAGTCGGCGTACTACGCGGACGACGTGTCGGTGTTCGGCCCCGACGGCGGCGGGGGCACGGACCCGGGCCCGACGATCCCGTCCGCGCCGGGCGGCCTGAACGTCTCCGGCACGACGTCCTCGTCGGTGTCGCTGGCCTGGAACGCCGTCTCCGGGGCGACGGGTTACACCGTCTACCGCGACGGCACGAAGGTGACCGCGGTCTCCGGCACCTCGGCGACCGTGACCGGGCTCGCGGCCTCGACGTCGTACTCCTTCCAGGTCACGGCGACGAACGGGGCCGGTGAGTCACCGAAGTCGGCGGCGGTGACGGGCACCACGAACAAGCCGAGCGGCCCCGGCCCGGCGCTGCCCAAGCACGCGGTGACCGGCTACTGGCAGAACTTCGACAACGGCGCGACGGTCCAGAAGCTCGCCGACGTCCAGGCGCAGTACGACATCATCGCCGTCGCCTTCGCGGACGCGACCTCGACGCCGGGCGCCGTGACCTTCAACCTCGACTCGGCCGGTCTCGGCGGCTACACCGTCGACCAGTTCAAGGCCGACATCCGGGCCAAGCAGGCGGCCGGGAAAAAGGTCATCGTCTCGGTCGGCGGCGAACGCGGCACGGTGGCGGTGAACGACGCGGCCTCGGCGACGAACTTCGCGAACAGCGTGTACTCCGTGATGCAGACGTACGGCTTCGACGGCGTCGACATCGACCTGGAGAACGGCCTCAACGCGACCTATATGACGCAGGCGCTGCGGGCGCTCTCGGCGAAGGCGGGCTCGTCGCTGATCATCACGATGGCGCCGCAGACCATCGACATGCAGTCGACGTCGAACTCCTACTTCCAGACGGCCCTGAACATCAAGGACATCCTCACGGTCGTCAACATGCAGTACTACAACAGCGGTTCCATGCTGGGCTGCGACGGCAAGGTCTACAGCCAGGGCTCGGTGGACTTCCTCACGGCCCTGGCCTGCATCCAGCTGGAGGGCGGCCTGGCCCCGTCCCAGGTCGGGCTCGGCCTGCCCGCCTCCACCCGGGGCGCGGGCAGCGGCTACGTCTCACCGACCGTGGTGAACAACGCCCTGGACTGCCTGGCCAAGGGCACGGGGTGCGGGTCCTTCAAGCCGCCCCGGACCTACCCCGGCCTGCGCGGCGCCATGACCTGGTCGACCAACTGGGACGCGACGGCCGGCAACGCGTGGTCCAACGCGGTGGGGCCGCATGTGCACGGGCTGCCGTAGCGGCCCCTGTCCCATCGGGCGGTAGTGGCCGAGGACCCAGGCCAGTTGCGGGAACCACTCCTGGAGCCGCGTCCTGGGCCTGGCCTCCACCGCGCACTCGTAGAACCTGCCGTCCATGTGGACCACGGCGACCTTCAGCGCCTTGCCGTCCGGGCTCGCCCGGTAGTGGACGCTGCGGATCTGCGGCCGGCGGAACTCGACCGTGAGGCCGGAGGTCTCGAAGGCCACGCCGGACGCGTCGACGACGACCGCGTTGCGCTTGTCGACGGCCAGGAAGTCCGGGCCTGCCGCCGGCTGCTGCGGCGGCGGAGCCTGGACGTACGGCTGTGCGAGCGCATACGGAGACGGCGCGGGTGCCTGCGGGGCGGGCGCCGGCACGTACTGCGGCAGGGACGCCGACACGTACTGCGGCAGGGACGCCGACACGTACTGCGGCAGGGACGCCGGCGCGTACTGCGGCGGGGACGCCGACACGTACTGCGGCAGGGACGCCCCCACGTACTGCGGCGGGGACGCCGGCACGTACTGCGGCAGGGGCGCCCCCACGTACTGCGGCGGGGACGCCGACACGTACTGCGGCAGGGACGCCGGCGCGTACTGCGGCGGGGACGCCGGCACGTACTGCGGCAGGGGCGCCCCCACGTACTGCGGCGGGGACGCCGGCGCGTACTGCGGTGGGGGCGGGCCGTAGCCCGGGCCGGGTGGCCGCTACTGGGTCATGCGGCCATTCTTCCGCCTCAGAAGAACTCGCCCCACGGCTGGTCCCAGATCTGCTTCACGCACAGGATCAGGAACAGCAGGCCGGCGATGGCGAGCATGGCGTTGCTCAGCGGGCCGCTGCGCCACTCCCGGGGCGTGCGGGAGGAGTTGAGGAGCCAGATGAGGGTGGCGGCCAGGAAGGGCAGGAAGGCCGCGCCGAGGACGCCATAGATGATGATCAGGCGGAAGGGCTGGCCCTCGAAGAGCAGGATCATCGGCGGGAAGGTCAGCCAGAGCAGGTAGGCGCGGAACGGCCAGGAGTGTTCGCGGGTTCCGGAGGCGACCTCCTCGCCCTTGGCCTGGCCCGTGCCCGACAGGCGGGCCACGAAGTCGGCGAACATCAGGCTCACGCCGTGCCAGACGCCGATCAGCGAGGTGAAGGACGTGGCGAAGAAGCCGATCAGGAAGAACTTCGCCGTGGCCGATCCGTACTCCTTCTCCAGGATGTCGCCCAGCTGGATCAGGCCCTTGTCGCCGCTCGCGATGGCGATGTTCGCCGAGTGCAGCAGTTCCGCGCCGACGAAGAGCATGGCGATGACGAAGATGCCGGTCGTGGCGTAGGCGACGCGGTTGTCCAGCCGCATGACCTTCATCCAGCTCGTGTCGGTCCAGCCCTTGGCGTTGACCCAGTAGCCGTACGCGGCGAGGGTGATCGTGCCGCCGACACCGCCGATCAGGCCCAGCGTGTTGAGGATCGAGTCCCTCTCGTCCGGCAGCACCGGCAGGAGTCCGGCGAAGGCGTCGGCGAGGTTCGGCGTGACCCGGATCGCCAGGTACACCGTCACCACGAACATGACGCCCACCAGAATCGTCATGACCTTCTCGAACACCGCGTACTTGTTGAACCAAACGAAGATTAGACCGACCAGACCGCAGGCGATGCCCCACCACTTGAGGTCCATCACGTCCGGGAACAGGGCCTGCAACGGCAGCGCGCTCGACGACATGGCGGCGGCGCCGTAGACGAAGCCCCAGACGACGACGTACACCGCGAAGAACCAGGTGGTCCAGCGGCCGAGGCTCGCCCAGCCGTCGAACAGGGTGCGGCCCGTGGACAGGTGCCAGCGGCCCGCCGCCTCGGCCAGGGAGATCTTCACCAGGCAGCCGATGATCGCGGCCCACAGGAGGGTGTAGCCGAAGTTGCTGCCCGCGATCAGCGTGGCGACCAGGTCACCGGCGCCGACACCGGTCGCCGCGACGACGATGCCCGGACCGATGTGTTTCCAACTGGCTCTCCGGAGCTGTGGGGGTTGGGTGGCCTCGTTCTCCGTGGTGTTTCCCGTGGTGTCCGCCATGAAGGTCAAGAAAGCCCAAAGGCGCCCGCAGGACAAGAGGGCCTGACCGGATCTTCACGCGATGCCCGTAGGACACCCCGCCCGGTCAGGCCCGGCGGAGCGTCACGGCTGTCGCCGACCGCAGCCGTTCGATCCGCACGTGCCGAGCTCGAACCACACGGTCTTGCCCGGCCCGTCCCGGTGGCAGCCCCAGCGCTGGGCGAGCGCGTTGACAAGGAACATTCCACGGCCGCTCTCCCCGGTGCCCGCGTCCAGCACCCGCGGCACGCGGCGTTCGGCGTCGGCGACCTCGCAGCGCAGGAGGCCGTGCGCGGCGAAGAGGGTGAGACGGAAGCGGCTCCCGGCGTGCACCAGGGCGTTGGTGGCCAGTTCGCCGACGAGCAGTTCGGCCACGTCCGCGACCTCACCGTCCTCGCCGAGCCCCCATCCCTCCAACTGCCTGCGGACCTCCGCGCGTGCCTCTCGGACGGCGGAGGGCCGGGGTGCGTACTCGACCCTCAGATGGCCCGCTCCCAGGGGTGGTTGCGGGAACGGGCCGTAGCGGGCGTCGGGGTCCGGGAGGTGCCGCCCGGAGAGTTGCAGCATGGGTCCAGGGTGATCCCCGGGGGTGGTCCGGCACAGGGGGAGGACTACCCGATCCCCTACCTGCTTGTGCAGGTAGGGGGCTATGCGTACTGAAGACGGACCGTCGTTCCCCCGGCGTCGTCGCGGATGTCCACGTACGCGCAGACCTGACGCGCGTACCACAGCCCCGGGCCCGGATCCGGGCCGTCGGCCGGCGGGACGAAACCGGCGAGGGGATCGTCGAGCCGGCGTACCGGGCGCAGTTCGGCGACGCAGGCGGGTGCCTCGCCCCACAGCAGGAGTTCCCCGTCGAGGGGCGCGAGGGCCGCCGCGGTCTCCGTCACGGCGGCGGCGAACAACTCGGCGTCCGCGGCGGCCAGTCCCCGCCCCACCGCCCAGCTCTGCACGGTCGCGGCGTGCGGCTCCGCGAGGGACAGCGCACCGGCGGGAGGCAACGGCAGGGGCACGGCGTCGAGTTCGGCGGCGAGCCGCAGCGGGTCCTCGTATACCTCCGTGTCGGGGTGGGTGCGGCGGGCCGCGGCGACGACGGCGGGCCCTGCGGTGCGGGTGTCGTACGCGCACAGGGCGGTCGTGGCCATGGGCGCGAAGAGGAGGTTGGCCAGGGCCTCGTAGCGGATCCACTCGGTGGTCTCGCGGGCCGAGCGGCCGGCGCGCCCGCCCCACACCGGCTCCATGACGAGGTGGAGCCGGCCGCCGGGGCCGGCGTGCGCGGTGAGGTACGCGGCGGCCTGGGCGATGGCGTTGGCGGCGGAACCGGTGTACCAGTCGGTGTGCGGGATGCAGGTGACGTCCTTGGCGTCGGGGCCGAGGGCGTCGCGCAGGAGGTCCAGGTTGTGCGGGGCGGCGATGGCCACCGGCGGCGGCTCGCCGGAGGCGCCGAGGCCTTCGCCGAGGAAGGGCAGGGCTGCGGTCACGAAGCCGTCGTCGGAGTCGAAGACGGCCATGCGGTGGTCGAACGCACTGGGTTCTCCGGTGGTCACGTGATCCCCTCGGGTGGGTGTGGGTGTGGGTGTGGGTGTGGGTGTGGACGTGGGCGTGAGTGCGGGTGGGGGCGTGCGGGCGGGTCAGCGCTGTGCCGTCATCCAGGCGGCGATCTGGCTGCGGTTGCTGAAGCCGAGCTTGCTGAGGATGCGTTCCACATGGCCTTCGGCGGTGCGGCGGGCGATCACCAGTCGGTCCGCGATCTGCTGGTTGGCGAGCCCTTCGGCGACGAGCCGGGCGACCTCGGTCTCGCGGGGGGTCAGACGGACCGTGGTGTCGTCGTGCGGCGGCGGGGCGGCGGTGGCCTCCGTGGGGTGGGGGTGGCCGGGTTCCTGGAGGGCGTGGCCGACGAGTTCCGCGAGACCGAGCGCGTGGCCCCGCCGGTGGGCCCGCTCGAACGCGTCGCGGCCGAGGGCCGGGGCCACCCGCTCCTCGCTGCCCCGGCGTACGGAGTTGAGGGTGTCGGAGCCCCAGCGGCCGGTGTCGATGTCGGCCCAGACGCGGTCGGCGCCGCCCAGCAGCACGGCGGCGTGCTCGTGATCGCCGCGTTCTGCGGCGAACGACGCGAGCAGGTCGAGGGTGAGGGCGATGCCGATGACGTCGTGGACGGCGAGTTTCAGCCGCAGGGCCTCGCGGCCGTGGCGTTCGGCCCGGGGCCAGTCGCGGCGCACGGAGTGCGCGAGGGCGAGTATGCGCAGCACATAGGACCTGACCCATTGCTCGCCGTGCCGCTCGCACAGCCCGAGGGCCCGCTCGCAGACCTCGACGGCCCGCTCGGCCTCGCCCAGGAAGCCCAGCGCACAGGCGAGTTCGACCTGGTCGAGGCCGACGAGGCTGAGGTGCTGGCCGGGTACGGGGCCGCGGGCGACGGTGGTCTCGAAGTGCCGCAGCGCTCCGGGCAGGTCGTCGCCGAACAGCCGGATGACGCCGATGACGTACTCGGCGTGCGCGGCCTCGGCGGCGTCACCGAGGGCACGGGCGAGGGCGAGGGCCTCGGTGGCGTGGCGGCGGCCTCGGGGGAAGTCCCGGGTGGCGGCCGCCAGCAGCCCGGCGACCCACAGGCCGCGGGCCCGTTCCCGGGTCGGTTCGGGGGCGGCGGCCAAGACCCGGTCGAGCCAGTACAGGCCCTCCCGGGAGGCGCCGCAGGCGTGCCAGTAGAACCAGAGCGTGCCGGCGAGACGCAGTCCCGCGAGGGTCTCGCCGGGCGCCGAGAGACTGAAGTCGAGGGCGGCCCGCAGGTTGTCCCGGTCGGCGCGCAACCGAGCGACGGTCTCCGGCTGCCCGGGTCCGAACCAGCCGCGCTCGCACTCCTCGGCCCGCCGCAGCATCCAGTCGCGCTGCCGCCGCCGGGCGGCCTCCTCCTCCCCCGCGACCCGCCTCAACTGCTCCAGCCCGTACTGCCGCAGGGTGTCGAGCAGCCGGTACCGCACATCGCCTGGCCCGGGCTCCCTGCACAACACCGACTTGTCCACGAGCCCGGCGACGGCTTCCAGGACGTCGTCGGTGCGCAGGCCCGAGGGTGGGAGCAGGGTGACGGTGGCCCTGGCGGGCTCCGCCAGGGGGTGGACGCGCGCGCCGGGGCCGCCGGTGGCCTGGACGCACGCACCGGGGCCGCCGGTGGCCTGGACCGATGCACGGGAGCCGTCCGCCGGCCGCGCGCCTGTGCCGGGGCCGTCGGGGGGTCCGCCGCTCGCACCGAGGCCGCCCCCGGCACGGGCGTCTGCGCCGGGGCCCTCCCCCGCACGGACGCCCACGCCGGACCCATCCGTTGGCCCGACACCCGCTCCGAACCCCTCCGACGGCCGGCCCGGCAACGCGGGCAAGGTCGCCGCGCGGGGGAGCCTGACGGGGCGGTCCCCGTCGTCCGGTGGCCGGGCGGCGGACTCCTGCGTCGTGTCCGCGCACACCGCCTCCGCCGTCTCCAGGTCGAAGCTGCCCGCCAGGACCGACAGCCGGGCCCACACCGTCTGTTCGGGGAGTGTGCACAGGTCATGGCTCCAGGCGACCGCCGCCCGCAGGGTCTGGTGGCGGGGCAGGGCCGCGGGGCTGCCGGTGGTGAGGAAGCGGTAGCGGTCGTCGAGGCGGTCGAGGAGCTGGTCGACGTCGAGGACGCGCATGCGGACGGCGGCGAGTTCGATGGCCAGGGGCAGACCGTCCAGGCGGTGGCACAGGCGGGCGACGGAGGCGCGGTTGGCGGGGGTGAGGCGGAAGCCGGGGACGACGGCGGCGGCCCGGTCGGCGAAGAGGGTGAGGGCCGGGTAGCCGTCGGCGGCGGACAGGTCGGCGTCCGGGTCGGGCACCGACAGCGGCCGCACCTCCAGCAGGTGCTCCTCGGTGAGGCCGAGCCGGTGCCGGCTGGTGGCGAGGATCCGGACGCCCTCGGTGCCGTGCAGCAGGGCCGCGGCGAGCCGGGCGCAGGCCGCCGCCAGGTGCTCGCAGTTGTCGACGACGAGGAGCAGCCGCCGGTCCCGTACCTGTTCGACGAGGGCGTCCAGAGCCGGCTGGGCGGAGCGGTCGTGGAGGCCCAGCGCGTCGGCGGCGGCGAGCGGCACGAGGGCCGGGTCGTGCAGTCCGGACAGGTCCACGAAGCGCACGCCGTCCGGGAAGGCCCGCCGCACACGGGCCGCGATGCGTGCGGCGAGCCGGGTCTTGCCGACGCCGCCCGGTCCGGTCAGCGTCACCAGCCGTGCGCGGGCCAGCAGTTCGCGGCCCTGGGTCAGTTCGCCACGCCGGTCGACGAAGCTGGTCGTCTCGGCCGGCAGATGGTGGTCCCGTCGTGGCGCTGATCCGCCCATGATCAGCCAGTCCTCTGAAGGGGTGGGGGTCCGGGGATCCGGACACTCCGGCTCCCCTTGCACGGACCTCACCCTCTCCCGTCGCGTACATATATGCACGCCGGAGCCACCCCTGTGGGTGTACTTCCGGTGGGACCCCTCGACCGCGGCGCCGCGCGCGTACACTGCGCGGCTACTTTCAGTCTTGACCTGCTCATGCCATTGGCAGAACGATATGCGCCACCCGCACCACGTACGTCGCACGGAACAACCCCACCTCCGACAAGGAGATTTCATGCGACTTCGCATACGAGGCTCCGGTGCCCGCACCGGCAGACGCACCGCCGCCCTCGCCGGCCTCCTCGCTCTCACCCTCGCGGCGCCCCTGTCCGCGACGACGAACGACGCCACCGCCGACAGCGCCCGCAAAGCGGCCGCCTCGGCCGACGACGTCCGGCAGTACGAGGTCCATCTGCACTCGACGGCCAGGGACCGCACGGCACTTCAGCGCACGGGCGTGACCGTGGACGAGGTCCACGGCCACGGGGTCGTGGTCTCCGGCCGCGCGGACCAGATCAAGAAGCTGCGCACGCTGGGCTACGAGGTCACCCGGCTCGGCGCGGTCCCCGACCGCTCCGCCGGTGAGGACGAACTCCGGCTCTTCGACTTCCCCTCGGGCGACTCGAAGTACCACAACTACGCGGAGATGACGAGCGAGATCAACTCGATCGTCGCGGCCAACCCGTCCATCGCCAGCCAGCGCGTGATCGGCAAGTCGTACCAGGGCCGGAACATCGTCGCCATCAAGATCAGCGACAACGTGGGCACCGACGAATCAGAGCCGGAGGTGCTGTTCACCCACCACCAGCACGCCCGCGAGCACCTGACCGTCGAGATGGCGCTCTACCTGCTGCGCGAGCTGACCTCCGACTACGGCTCGGACTCGCGCGTCACCGGCATGGTGAACAACCGCGAGATCTGGATCGTCCCGGACATCAACCCGGACGGCGGCGAGTACGACATCGCCACCGGCTCCTACCGCTCCTGGCGCAAGAACCGGCAGCCCAACTCCGGTTCGTCGTACGTCGGTACGGACCTGAACCGCAACTGGAACTACCGCTGGGGCTGCTGCGGAGGTTCCTCGGGCTCGACGTCCTCCGAGACGTACCGCGGGACATCCCCCGAGTCCGCACCCGAGGTGAAGGTCGTCTCCGACTTCGTGCGCAGCCGGGTCGTCGGCGGCACGCAGCAGATCAAGGCGGGGGTCGATTTCCACACCTACAGCGAGCTGGTGCTGTGGCCGTTCGGCTACACGTACTCCGACACGACGACCGGGATGACCGCGGACGACAACGCCGCGTTCAAGGCGGTCGGACAGAAGATGGCCGCGAGCAACGGGTACACGGCGGAGCAGTCCAGCGACCTGTACATCACCGACGGGTCGATCGACGACTACCTCTGGGGCACGCACAAGATCTTCGCGTACACCTTCGAGATGTATCCGCGCTCCGGGGGCGGGGGGTTCTACCCGCCCGACGAGGTGATCGAGCGGGAGACCTCCCGTAACCGCGATGCGGTGCTGCAACTGCTGGAGAACGCGGACTGTATGTACCGGTCGATCGGCAAGGAGAGCCAGTACTGCGGTTAGTCCGCGTCCGCCTCTGCCTCTGCTTTCACCTCGGTCTCGGTCTCTGTCTCGAAGTAGGCGTCCAGGACCGCGTCCAGTTGCTCGTCCCACTCCTTGAAGTGGCTCCTGGCCGGCGCCTCGATCTCGATCGGGTACCAGCGCCGGTCGGGGGTGTGGACGGTGACGGTGTACCGCTTGCCGAAGCGGGCCGTCTCCGTCTCCACCGCGCCGATCTCGTCCCAGCGGAACTCGCAGTCCTGGTCGTCCAGGGACAGGCGTATGCCTCTGTGGTCGGCGACCATCCTGGCGCGGCGGTCGGACGCCTCGAAGACGGGGCCGTCGGTCTCGGTGTCCTCCTCCTGCTCGGAGGGGGGCACCTCCGCCGCCTCCGCCGCCTCTTCCGGCTCGGCGGCGGCCGTGTCGGCCTCCTCGGTGTCCGCGACCTCAGGCTCCTTCTCCGGCCTGTCCTCCTCCGTCCGTCCGGACGCGGGTGACGTGAGCCCGGGGATGAAGGCCGGGTCGAATCCGGCGCCTTCCAGGGGCTGGCTGCTCGAACCTATGCGCTGCTCCACAGGGGAGCAGTATGGTCGAGAAACCTGTGCGGCACACAGTCGACCCCGACTTCGTTATCAGACGCCTACACGAACAGGCTCAGTACCGCCGCCACCGCGAACCCCGCCACGGACAGCACACTCTCCAGCACCGTCCAGGTCTTGAGGGTGTCCCGCTCGCTGATGCCGAAGTACTTGGCCACCATCCAGAAGCCCCCGTCGTTGACGTGCGAGGCGAAGATGGAGCCGGCCGAGATGGCCATGATGACCAGGGCGACGAAGGCCTGGGAGTGGTCGCCCTCGGACAGCACCGGGGCCACGATGCCCGCCGTCGTCACGATCGCCACCGTCGCCGAGCCCTGGGCCACGCGCAGGACCACGGAGATCAGGTAGGACAGGACGAGCACCGGCAGGCCCACGTCGTTGAAGGTGTCCGAGAGGGCCTGGGCGACGCCGCTGGCCTTGAGGACGGCGCCGAAGACACCGCCCGCGCCGACCACCAGCAGGATGTTGCCGACCGGCTTGAGGGACGCCGTGGACACCGTCTCCAGGGACTTGCGGGACCACCCGCGGCGGATGCCGAGCAGGTAGTACGCGAGGAACAGGGCGATGGTCAGCGCCACGAACGGGCTGCCGAAGAACTCGATCACCGAGCGGAGGGATGGGGGTCCCCCCCTGCTCGGAGCTTGTCGGAGAGCTTGGGGCAGGGTCCAGGGCGATCGAGGAGAAGGTCGCGGCGAGGATGAGGACCATCGGGGTGCCGATGATGCCGAGCACCGTGCCGAGGGAGACGGGCTGCTCGCTGGGTGCGACCCCGGCGGCCCGCTGCTCGTCGACGACGGCCTGCTTGGCCTCCTCGGCCGCCTCGACCATGTCCTGCGGCACGGGGACGAAGATGCGGCGCCCGACCCACGCCGCGTAGCCCCAGGCGGCCACCACGGCGGGCAGACCGCAGACGACGCCCATGAGGATGACCCAGCCGAGGTCCACGTTGAGGAGGCCGGCGGCGGCGACCGGGCCGGGATGCGGCGGCAGGAAGGCGTGCGTCACGGACAGGCCCGCGAGCAGGGGCAGGCAGTAGAGCAGGATCGATTTTCCGGAGCGCTTGGCGGCGGCGTAGACGATCGGGGCCAGGACGAAGATGCCGACGTCGAAGAAGACCGGGATGCCGAAGATCAGGCCCGTGAGGCCCATGGCGAGCGGGGCGCGCTTCTCGCCGAACAGTCCGAGCAGACGCCTCGCCAATACCGCGGCGCCGCCGCTGACTTCGAGGATCGCGCCGAGCATGGTGCCCAGGCCGATGATGATCGCGACATGGCCGAGGATGCCGCCCATGCCGGACTCGATGGTGGAGACGGCGTCCGACTTCTGCACCGTGCCGAAGAGTTCGGTGACCGACAGGCCGGCGGCGAGGCCGACGGCTATGGAGACCGCGAGCAGGGCGACGAACGGCTGGAGTCTCGTCCTGATGATGAGGAACAGCAGCAGCACGATGCCGAGCGCGGCGGTGAGCAGGAGTCCGGCCGTGCCGTCGACGAGGAGGAGCAGTCCTCCCGTGTGGGGTGGGGTCTCGGCAGCGGCGGACGCGGCGAGCGGATGGGACATTCGGGGGTCCTCTGCGTAAAGGCATGCGGTTTCGGGGTAGGGGGGAGCGCGGCGCGGCGCATCGTGGCGCCGCGCCTCGGTAAGGCGGGGGTGGGGGGGTGGGTGGATCAGCCGAGGACGGCCAATGCGTCGATCTCGATGAGGAGACCCGCGGGGAGCCCGACGTAGACGGTCGTGCGCGCGGCGGGCGGCTGGGTGAGGCCCTGCTCCTCGAAGTACGCGTCGTAGATCGCGTTGAACTCGGGGAAATGGGCAACGTCCGTCAGGTAGACGCGGATCATCATCACGTCGTCCCAGGAGGCGCCGCCCTCCTCCAGGATGGCCTTGACGTTGGCCAGGGTCTGGAGGGTCTGCTCGCGCAGGGTCGGCCCGGCGGGTGTGGGCGCCTTGCCCTCCTCGGCGGGCAGGAAGCCGACCTGGCCGGCGACCTGGAGGATGTTGCCCTTCTTCACACCGTGCGAGAACTTCGCCGGCGGGGTGGTGTGGGTCTCGGGGGTGAGTGCGGTCTTGTCCGTCATACGGTGCCCTTCACTGGTGTTCTGCCGGAGTACTCCCCGCTGATGGCGTCCGCCGTACGGCGCACCAGCGGCAGGAGGGTGAGGAGTTCGTCGGCGGTGACGACGACGTTCGGCGCGGAGACCGACATCGCGGCGACGACCCGGCCGTCGGCGCCGCGGATGGGCGCCGCGACGCAGTTGATGGACTCCTCGTGGCCGCCGAGGTCGGTGGCCCAGCCCTGTTCGCGCACCTTCTCCAGCTCCCGCAGGAAAGCGCCGGCGTCGGGTGTCGAACGGGACGTGTACGTGGGGTAGTCGAGCTTCTCCGCGATCCCGCGCCGCTCGTGCTCGGGCAGGTCGGCGAGCAGCAGCTTCGCGACCGCGGCGACGGTGATGGCGACGGGCTTGCCGATCCGGGAGTACATCCGCACCGGGTAGCGGCTCTCGACCTTGTCGATGTAGAGGACCTCGTTCTCCTCGTACACGGCGAGGTGCACGGTGTGCCCGCAGCTCTCGTTGAGGCGGACCAGGTGGGGATGGGCGATCTCGCGGACGTCGAGGTTCTCCATCGCCTCCTGGGCGAGGGCGAAGAGGCGGGCGCCGAGGCGGTAGCGCTGGTCGGACTGGCGGTAGACGAGTCCGTGCTCGTGGAGGGTGCGCAGCAGCCGCAGGGCCGTGGACTTGTGCACGCCGAGGCGGTCGGCGACCTGCCCCAGGTCGGCGGGGCCCTCGGCGAGCAGCGGCAGGATGCTGAGCGCGCGGTCGACGGTCTGGCTCATGGTGTTCGTACCTCCTCGGCGGCCCGCTGTGTCCCCTCGGTCCAGCCCGGGCCGAGTCGCAGTCTCCCCCATGCCGCGTCGTCCAGGGCGGCGAGCCGGTCGGCGTGCTGCCGCGCGGGCGGTGTGGCGAGGTCGCCGGGCACGGTGAGCGCGGCGGCGGCCATCAGATGCCCGTGCCGCAGCCGGTCCCGTACGGGCAGTGCGCGCAGGGTCGCGGAGAGGAACCCGGCGGCGAAGGCGTCGCCCGCGCCGACCTCGGCGACGACGTCGACCCGGGGCGCGGGGACGAAGGTGACGCCCCGCCGCTCGAAGACGGTGGCTCCGGCGGCGCCCTGCTTGACGACCAGCACCTCGGGTTCGGGGAGGGCGGCGCGGACGGCTTCGGCGCTGTGCAGCCCCCATGCCTCGTCCTGCCCGACGAAGACGAGGTCCGCGCCCCGGGCGAGGTCGCGCAGCACCGTCGCGGCGGCGTCCGTGTCGCGCCACAGACCCGGCCGGTGGTTGACGTCGAAGGAGACCAGGGGGCGGCCGGGGCGGCGGGCGGTCAGGTCGCGCATCAGGTCGAGGCAGGTGCCGGACAGCGCGGCGGTGATCCCGGAGAGGTGCAGCACGCGCCCGGCGCGCACCGCCGCCGGGTCGGGATCCGTCACGCTCATCGCGGAGGCCGCGGAACCCGTCCGGTAGTAGGCCACCTCGTGGGCGTCGCCGGCCCGGTCCCCGGCGGTGCGGAAGTAGATGCCGGTGGGGCGGCCGGGGTCGCGCCGGACGTGGGCCACGTCGACTCCGTACCCGCCGATCGTCTCCACGAGGTGATCGCCGAACGCGTCGTCCCCCACCCTGCTGACCCAGCGCACCAAGTGCCCGGCGGCCGCCAGCACGCACGCCACGTTCGACTCCGCGCCGCCGATGCCCCGCGCGAAGGACGGCACGTCGGCGAGGCGCCCCGGGCGGGACGGCAGGAACGTGACCATGGACTCGCCGAGCGCGACGACGTCCACGACGTCGGGGGCGTTGCAGGGTCCGGTGGGGGTCACGATGCTCGTAGCTCCTCGTCGAGGCGTCGGGTGGGGCGGGCTGTCGGGGTGTCGGTGCGGCCGGTGGCGGTTTCATTGACCGGGGGTGGCCGAGATGTTAGACAGCGTTCAGCAACATGCGCAATGAAGGTTGCAGAGATTGCAACACCGCAGATCAGGGAGGCTCCATGACGGCCGACACCGCTCAGTCACTCGCCCGGCTCGCCGCCGAGCGCGTCGATCACCGCTTCAAGGGCCTTCCGCCGGACGCCGACGGGCTGACCGTCGCCGAGCTGGCCGGCCAGCGCCGCAACCTCTTCACCGGCGGCTTCGCCACGCCCGTGCTCGCGCTGTCCGCCGAGCGCCTGGAGCACAACCTGAAGCTCATGGAGACGTACGCGGCCCGGCACGGCCTGGCCTTCGCGCCGCACGGCAAGACCTCCATGGCGCCGCAGCTGTTCCAGCGGCAGATCGAGCACGGGGCGTGGGGCATCACCCTGGCCGTCCCGCACCAGGTGCGGGTGGCGCGGGCGTTCGGGACCCGGCGCGTGTTCCTGGCGAACGAGCTGGTCGACGCGGCGGCCCTGCGCTGGATCGCGGCCGAGCTGGACGCCGACCCGGACTTCGGACTGATCTGTTACGTCGACTCCGTGCGCGGTGTCGAGCTGATGGACGCCGCGCTGCGGGACGCAGACGCCACCCGCCCGGTGGACGTCGTCGTCGAGCTCGCCGCCGGTGACGGCGCCCGCACCGGCGTCCGTACGGAGACCGGGTGCGCGGCGGTCGCCGACGCGGTGGCGGGCACGCGAACCCTGCGGCTGGTCGGCGTCGCGGGCTACGAGGGCGAGGTGCCCAAGGCCGACACCGAGCGGGTGACGGCGTGGCTGCGCCGACTGGTCGCGCTCGCCGCCGACTTCGACAAGGCCGGGCGGTTCGCCGGGCTGGACGAGATCGTGGTCAGCGCGGGCGGCAGCGCCTGGTTCGACGCGGTCGCCGAGGTCTTCGCGCAGATCCCCGAACTGTCCCTGCCCGTGCTGAAGTTGCTGCGCTCGGGCGCGTACGTCTCGCACGACGACGGCCACTACCGCAAGCTGACCCCGTTCAACCGGGTGCCCGAGGAGGGCGCCCTGGAGCCGGCGTTCCGCCTGTGGACGCAGGTGGTGTCGCGGCCGTCGGCCGAGCAGGCCTTCGTCAACGCGGGCAAGCGGGACGCGGCCTACGACCTCGACCTGCCCTTCGCCCAGGTGATCCGCCGGGACGACGCCGAGCGCCCGGCCACGGGCGTGTCGGTGACGGCCCTGTCCGACCAGCACGCCTGGCTCGCCACCACGCCGGAGGCGGATCTGGAGGTCGGCGACTGGGTCGGGCTCGGGCTGTCCCACCCGTGCACCTCGTTCGACAAGTGGCAGCTGATCCCCGTCGCGGAGGCGGACGGCACGGTCGTCGACTACGTCCGCACGTTCTTCTAGGAGGCCGGGCGCGATGGAAGAGCTGGTCATCCGGGACGCCGACGTCGTCGACGGCTCCGGCGCGGACGCCTACCGGGCCGATGTCGTGGTCGACGGGGGCCGGATCGTCTCGATCGTCAAGGAGGCCGCGGCGGCCGGCTGCCAGCGGCCTCAGGCGCGCCGGGAGCTGGACGCCGAAGGGCTGGTCCTCTCCCCCGGCTTCATCGACATGCACGCGCACAGCGACCTGGCGCTGCTGCGCGACCCCGACCACAGCGCCAAGGCGGCGCAGGGCGTCACGCTGGAGGTCATCGGCCAGGACGGGCTGTCGTACGCGCCGGTCGACGACCGCACGCTGGGCGAGGTGCGGCGGGCGATCGCCGGGTGGAACGGCCCGGGCGACGACATCGACTTCGACTGGCGCACGGTCGGCGAGTACCTGGACCGGCTGGACGGCGGGATCGCCGTGAACGCGGCCTACCTGATCCCGCAGGGCACGGTGCGGGCACTCGCGGTCGGCTGGGAGGACCGCGAGGCGACGCCGGACGAGCTGGACCGGATGCGCGGACTGGTCGCCGAGGGCCTGGAGCAGGGCGCCGTCGGCATGTCCTCGGGGCTGACATACACGCCGGGCATGTACGCGCGGGGCGCCGAACTGACCGAGCTGTGCCGGGTGGTGGCGTCGTACGGCGGCTACTACTGCCCGCACCACCGCTCCTACGGCGCCGGGGCGCTCCAGGCCTACGAGGAGATGGTGGCGCTGACCCGGGAGGCGGGCTGCTCCCTGCATCTCGCCCACGCCACCATGAACTTCGGCGTGAACAAGGGCCGCGCCCCGGAGCTGCTGGCCCTGCTGGACGAGGCGCTGGCGGCCGGATCCGACATCAGCCTCGACACCTACCCGTACACCCCGGGCTGTACGACGCTGGCCGCCGTGCTGCCGAGCTGGGCGAGCGAGGGCGGCCCGGAGGAGACCCTCAGGCGGCTGGCCGACGAGGAGACGGCGGAACGCGTCCGTCACCACCTGGAGGTCACCGGCTCGGACGGCTGTCACGGCGTGCCCGTCGAGTGGGACACGATCGAGATCTCGGGCGTGGGCGATCCGGCCCTGGCCGATTTCGTCGGCCGGACGGTCCAGGAGTCGGCGGACCGGCGGCGCGAGGCGCCCTGGGTGACCGCACGCGGGCTGCTGCTGGCCGACCGGCTGGCTCCGACGATCCTCCAGCACGTCGGGCACGAGGAGAACGTCCGGGCGATCATGCGCCACCGGGTGCACACCGGCGGCTCGGACGGCATCCTCCAGGGCGCCAAGCCGCACCCGCGCGCCTACGGCACATTCCCGCACTACCTCGGGTACTACGTAAGGGAGTTGGGGGTGCTGTCGCTGGAGGAGTGCGTCGCGCACCTCACCTCGCGCCCGGCCGCGCGGCTCCGGCTGCCCGACCGGGGTCTGGTGCGCGAGGGCTACAAGGCCGACCTGGTGCTCTTCGACCCGGCGACGGTCGCGGCGGGCTCCACCTTCGCGGAGCCGCGCACGCTCCCGACGGGCATTCCGCACGTCCTGGTCGACGGCCGGTTCGTGATCGAGGACGGCCGGCGCACGGACGTGCTGGCGGGCCGGGCGGTCCGCAGGACTCCTCCCGCGTGACCGCCCGGCCGGCATCCTGCCTTACGGCTTGGGCAGGGTGCAGCCGCTCGCGCTCAGGTCGAGCTTGTTGTCGATCCCGAAGCAGGCGGGGATCCCGTAGGTCTCCTGGGCGTAGTTGATGCCCTTGCGGACGGTCACATTGCCGTTCGCGTCGACCTCGCACGGGTTGTTCACCGTGCAGCGCTCACCGTCCTCGTTGCCGGTGTTGTTGATGGCGACGACCTTGTTGGTGGCCTGGTCGACGACGGGCGAACCGGACGTGCCGCCGATGGTGTTGCAGGCGGAGGTGTAGCGGACCGAGTCCTTCCAGGTCCAGTCGCCCTCCTTCAGGGTGGGGACGAACCCGTCGATGGTGCAGCTGTAGATCCGCTTCCAGTAGCCGGAGGGGATGCTGATGGCGGTCCCGGCGACCGGGTGACTGTCGTTCAGCGTCAGCGGGTTGATGTTGTACGAGCTCTTGATCTGCGCGTACGTGGTGGTGAGCTGGTACAGCGCGACGTCCGTGTCGGTCATCGTGCCGTAGGCGAGCTTGGCGGCGCGCAGGGTCGCGACGCGCGAGCCGGAGGCGTTGAGCAGACTGAAGGTGCGGCTGGACGCCTTGTCGACGAGGACCTCGCCGGGGCCGGGGAACCCGGACTCCAGGCAGTGGCCGTTGGTCATCACGAGCGCCGGGTCGTCGGCCTCGGAGTCCGGCATGCGGACGACGGAGCCGGAGCAGTTGCTGAGCGCGACGGTGCCGGCGAAGTTCACGGCCTTGGCCTTCTGGCCGGTGAGCCCGGACAGCGTCTGCTCCACGGACGTGACCACACCCGAGACGGCGGATGCGGCCGAGCCCGTGTCCGCGGCCTTGCCGACGCCCGTGGGGGCGGCATCGGCAGCGGTCGCGGGGGCCGCGCCGGCCCCGGCTATCGCCAGGGCGCAGAACGCGGCGGCGAGAGGTTTTCTCATGGGGGGTCCCCTCTTGCGACGGAGGCGACCGGAAATCGTCCGGCCGCCCGCACTATTGTCATGTGCATTGTGATCGTCGCAAGGGAGCGGCACAAGAACCTGTTCCACAACCGGAATCCGGGCGTCCTGTCCGACCCTACGCAACCGCCCTTACGGGTGGGTCACTTGGGGTCCTCCGTGCCGCCGTGGCCGCGTCCGGGGTTCTGTCCGGGCCTGCCGGGCGCCGAAGTGGAGGCGGTGGGGAGGGAGTCCGCCGGGACACCGCTCGTGGGGCCGGAGGCCGGAGGCGGCGCGCTGTCCGTGCCGGACTCGGACGGGGTCCGGCTCGCCTTAGGGGTCCTTTCACTATGCCCGTCCGGGTCGCGCGGCCTGGCACCGCACCTCGCCGCGTTGCCGAAAAGCCCTAGTAGCTCCGCTACGAGGGCTTCCCGGCGCCTTGCGACGCACGGCACCAGACCACGCGCCCTGATCGGACGCTCATAGTGAAAGGACCCCTTAAAGGACGGCGCCGCGGAGACTTCACCGGACGGCTGGTCAGAATCGCCCGGCCCGGCGACGAGTGGAGCGTCGGAGGCCTCGGCCGGAGGCGACGTCGCGGTCGTCGCGGTCGGCGACTCCCCCGCCGTCCGACCCGTGCGGCCGCCCTCGCCGCCCCGCGTCCCGCCGGAAGGCGAGCCCAAGAGGGAGAACCCGGCGATCAGGGCGACCGCCCACACGGCACCCACGGCACCGGCGGCGACCCCCACGCGGCCCGCGAACCCGAGAGCCGGCGACCCCCACGCGGCCCGCGAACCCGGGAGCCGGCTTGCACCGGGCTCGGTGCCCCCCCCCGCCGACCCGGCCCCGCTCCGGCACCGCGGGCAGCACACGGGTGTCACCGGCCCCGCCCGCGCCGTTCAGGCGACACTGTTGGCGAATCCAGGGGGCTGAACGTGACGTCGGCCTTCATGACCCGTTGTGGTTGTGAAGGCCGACGTTGTGTTTGGGGAGGGTGTCGGTGTTGTTGCACGCCAGGCAGGTCGATGGGGTTCCTGAGGAAACGGCCCGGGTGGCACGGGCTGCATTCCCGAAGGGCAGCCTGGCGATGCGGATCCGTGATGAGCTGGGCGAGCTGTTCCAGGACGCAGACTTCGCCGGGCTGTACCCGAGCAGGGGAAAGCCGGCATGGTCGCCGGGCAGGCTGGCGCTGGTGTCGGTCATGCAGTTCGCCGAGGGGCTCTCGGACCGGCAGGCCGCGGACGCGGTTCGCGGGCGGCTGGACTGGAAGTACCTCCTCGGGCTGGAGCTAGCCGACCCGGGGTTCGACCACTCGGTGCTCACCGAGTTCAGGGACCGGCTGATCACGGGAGAGGCCGGGATCCAACTCCTCGACAGGGTCCTTGAGGCCGCCGCGGAGCACGGCCTGCTCAAGGCCGGCGGCCGTGCCCGCACGGACTCCACGATCGTGCTGTCCGCCGCGCGGCAGATCAACGGGCTGGTGCGGCTCGGTGAGACCCTGCGGGCCGCGTTGAACAGCGTGGCCGCACGGGAGCCGGAGTGGCTGGCCGAGTGGGTTCCGTCCGACTGGTTCGACCGGTACGCGATCCGGTTCGAAGACGCCCGCCTGCCCAAGGGGAAGGCCAAACAGGCTGAGCTGATCGAGCAGATCGGCGCCGACGGACTAGGGCTGCCGGCGGCCCTGCACGGGCCGGGCGCTCCCGCGTCCCTACGGCTGCTCGACCGGGTCCAGAGCCTGCGGCAGATGTGGATCCAGCAGTATTTCGTCGACGAGGGGCAGGTCCGCCGCCGGGACCTGAATGACCGCCCGCCAGGCGCGGACCGGCTGGTCACGCCCAACGACACCGACGCACGCGGAAGCGTGAAGCGCGGCACCTTCTGGGACGGCTACAAGGTCCACCCCACCGAAACCTGCGAGCCGGACAGCCCGAACCTGATCACGTATGTCGCCACGACCGACTCCACCGTCCAAGACGTGCGCCTGGTCGCCCCGATCCACGCTCACCTCGCCGAGCGCGACCTCCTGCCGGACGAGCACTTGGTCGACGCCGGCTACGCGACAGCCCGGGAAGTGGTCACCGCCCGCCGGGCCCACAAGGTCAACCTGGTGGGCCCGATCCTCGCAGCCACCAGCTGGCAGACCAAGGACGGCGGCGGCCTCTCGCAGGCCGACTTCACCATCGACTGGGAGAATCGCCAAGTGACCTGCCCCAACGGTGCGACCAGCAGCCGATGGGTCGAAGATCGCTCTCAGGAAGGTACCTCCGTGGTCCGGGCACGGTTCCCGACGGTTGCCTGCCGTCCCTGCAAAGCCCGAGAGCAGTGCACCCGTTCCAACAGCAAGTCGGATATGGGACGCCGGATCACTCTCCGCCCGCGGGCCGAGTATGAGGTGATCCAGCAGGCGCGGGCTCAGGAAGGCACCCAGGAGTGGAAGGAGCAGTACGCGCACAGGGCCGGTGTCGAAGGCACGATCTCCCAGGGAGTTCGAGCTCTCGGCCTGCGGCGATGCCGATATCACGGCTTGGCAAAGGCCCAGCTGCAGCACCAGCTCACCGCTACTGCGATGAACTTTCACCGCCTCAACACCTGGTGGACCGGCGTCCCGCGAGCCTGCACTCGCACATCACGCCTGGCAGCCCTCCGGCCCGCCGATTAGAAGTCAGCGGGCCGGATTTGTCGAAAATGTCGACAGCGCTAGTTTCGCACCGTACCGGTGGAATCCGGTGTCTTACGTTTAGCGTCCACGTGAAACCACTCAATCAAGTGTGTCTCGAACAGCATGGCCGCAAAATCTGGATCCCACTCCGAACTCAAGTCGGGCATCACGCGCTGGCTGCGAATGAATCTAACACCCTGAACCGAACGCATGGCAAAATTTGCGATCGCCCAAACGCCGTCCTCGCGGTTTTCAAGCGCTAGGCTGTACAGAGAGCCAGCGTCCTCTTCTGAGGCAAACTGGCCACGAAGCCTCGCCTCCGCGGAATCCTGAAACCCGGCGAGCCATTCCTGCGGATCAAGTCCACCGTGCGGCTCACGCTCTACCAAGATTCCGCCTCCTTTCGAAGATCATTCCATTAAAGCAGTGATGATGCCTGCGGGGCGACCGTCGCCGGATCGATCGTCCTCTCGTTCTGTGAAGACTACCCTGAACCATCCGGACGGGGTGAGGTACCTGACGGTCACCTTGCCGTCCTGGGGCCGCCCGCACCTGCCATTGTCCAGCGTTCGATCTATGAATCCGTTCAAGGACGTCTCATTCATGGGGTGCCTGTCTTGGATGTGCACCCATCCGAAGTTCGCGTCCCCCTGCCGTAGAGGGATGTCCTCGCCCGCTCACCCAAAGAATGAGACCCGGATCCTCCACTTTCCTGTGGCGGCCGGCTCTGCAACTTGCCCGGCATCGATCGCTTGAGAAACCGCAGGCATCGGCGTCGCCTGTGCTGGCGAGCTAATCACCCCTACCGCAGTCATGGACACTGCAGCAATACCGATGAAGAACTTTCGCAGAATATGCACAATTCCCCCTGCCTCGGCGGTCCGTTCAAGATCTATTCCAGTGGGCCACGCGGGCGGGGGAAAAGGAGGATTAAGACGCTCCGGGTTTCGGCGCCGTCGATCATGTATTGCTTTGCGGCATTTGTGAAGGCTTCGATTCAGTCACCGCAGTCGACATGACGCCAATTTCTCCTCGTCACCAGTAAGGGCGGGCGGCAGTATGCCGATCTCTCTGCGATGCCGACTCCCGCAGATGACGATGGCCTTTGTTGTGGTCTTGCGGTGGATCCAGTCTCTATGCCTTCAGGCAGACCGAGCCCCAGCGCCAGCGGTTGCCTGTGCTGCACGTGCGCGCCGCCGCCGAACTCCGCAGCCACGCGGCTGACATCGTTCTTCCTGGCCTGTAACGACACCGGCACCTCCCCAAACACAAGGTCGGCCTTCACGACCACAACGGGTCATGAAGGCCGACGTCACGTTCAGCTCCCTGGATTTCGCCAACAGTGTCTTCAGGCCGCCGGGGGGCACGCCGGGGTACGCACGCGTGGCGGGAACGCACGCGTGGCGTCCGCACCGCCGACAGGGTGCGCATCGGGACGGGTGCCGCCCGTGCCGTCCGCGCCACCCGGGTGTCCGGCACCACCCGTGTCCGTCGTGTCGTACACGTCCCGCCACCCGTGCGCCGCCGCCGGATCCGATTACGCGTCGTAGGCGGGGGCGCGGCGGCCTGCGGGAGGTACACGTTCGGCGCGTCCCGCGGCCCGGGACCGGTCACTCCGTCGGCGTACTCGAATGGCTTGGACATGGCGGCGCATTCCAGGGACCGAAGGTGCTGGTGGGACAGCACGCGGCGATATCGCCGCAAACCCCCGCGTCTCACGTGGCGGAAAACACGACCCGGGACCCGTTACCGGGCCGTAAGCTCCCAGACATGCAGGTGATCCAGTCGACCAAGCTCGCCAATGTCTGTTACGAGATCCGGGGCCCGGTTCTCGAGGAGGCGATGCGCCTGGAAGCAGCAGGGCACCGCATCCTCAAGCTGAACACCGGCAACCCGGCCGCGTTCGGCTTCGAGTGCCCGCCGGAGATCCTGGAGGACGTCCTCCGCAACGTGTCGTCGGCGCACGGCTACGGCGACGCCAAGGGCCTGCTGGCCGCGCGCCGGGCCGTCGTGATGCACAACCAGACCCTCGGCATCGAGACGGACGTCGAGCACGTCTTCATCGGCAACGGCGTCTCCGAGCTGATCGTGATGGCGATGCAGGGCCTGCTGGACGACGGCGACGAGGTCCTCGTGCCCGCGCCCGACTACCCGCTGTGGACCGCCGCCGTCTCCCTGTCCGGCGGCACCGCCGTGCACTACCGCTGCGACGAGCAGGCCGACTGGATGCCGGACCTCGCCGACATCGAGCGCAAGGTCACCGACCGCACCAAGGCGCTCGTGATCATCAACCCCAACAACCCGACGGGGGCCGTCTACGACGAGGCGATGATCAAGGGGCTGACCGACATCGCCCGCCGGCACAACCTGCTCGTCTGCTCCGACGAGATCTACGACAAGATCCTCTACGACGGGGCCACGCACACCGCGACCGCCTCCGTCGCCCCGGACCTGCTCACCCTCACCTTCAACGGCATGTCGAAGGCCTACCGGGTGGCCGGCTACCGGGTCGGCTGGATGTCGATCTCCGGGCCCCGCGCCCACGCCGACTCCTACATCGAGGGCCTCACGATCCTGGCGAACATGCGCCTGTGCGCGAACATGCCCGGGCAGCACGGGGTCGTCGCGGCGCTCAGCGGGCGGCAGACGATCAACGACCTGGTGCTGCCGGGCGGGCGGCTGCGCGAGCAGCGGGACACGGCGTACGAGCTGCTGACCCAGATCCCCGGCGTGACCTGCGTGAAGCCCAAGGGCGCGCTGTACCTCTTCCCGCGTCTCGACCCCAAGGTCTTCAAGATCAAGGACGACCGCCGCATGGTCCTGGACCTGCTGCGGCGCGAGAAGATCATGGTCGTCCAGGGCACGGGCTTCAACTGGCCGGAGCCGGACCACTTCCGGGTGGTCACCCTGCCGACGGTCAGCGACCTGACCGACGCGATGGGGCGGATCGGGCGCTTCCTGGACGGCTACAGCCAGCCCTGACCCCGCACCTCCGACTCACCCCGACCGCCTGCTCACGCTTTGTGTGCAGGCAGTCCTGTTTTGTGAACGAATCAACTTTAGACGAAATCTAAGCTAGGATGGCTTCCTGTAAGAACTCAGGAGGCCTTCCCATGTACGAACCGATCCGCGCCAAGTCGGTCCACAGCACGGTGGACGGCCCCAGCCCCGACTTTCCGCACCGTTCCCGTGAGGAAGAGCTGGACATCCAGCTCGCGGGCCATCTCGCCGCCCTGCTCGCCGTCACGGACGAGCTGCGTGCGGCGCAGGCCTCGGCCGATCTGGACACGGCGGCGGAACGGCTCGCGGAGCAGGTGGGCCGGCTGCGCGGGGGGCGCGCTCCGGTTCGTGCGCCGATGAGCGGCCGTCGCGAGGCCGGCGCCGCGGCCCTGCACCGGCGGGCTCACGCCCTGGCGGGCCGGGCGCTGGTCGTCGCCGCGTCCCGCGCCGACACGGCGGCGGCGATCCTGGCCGCCGAGCGGATGGACGCCCACACGGCGGCGCTGGAGCCCCGCGAACTCGCGTCCCGCTGAGCCCTCGGAGGCTCCCCCCTACGGCCCCGGTCCGCGCGCACCCGCAGCGACGCGCGGACCGGGCGCCACAAGCCACCTGTGGACGAATCCCCGGGCCGTGCAGGACGTTGATCCTTCAGGAACCGTGGTAGAGCCGCTGCAGGTCGACGAGAACCACTTCACCCCGGCTCTCGGCCGCCCGCAGCTCCGGGTCGAAACCGGCGCCGCTGTAGCAGGCGGGGCTTGCATGACGAGTGTCGACACCCTTCGCCTCCAGCAACTCCAGGATGCGACGCAGGCGTTGCAGGTGCCCGAGGTTCATGACCTTGTGCCACTTGGCCTCTCCCACGGACAGCAGGATGCCCTGGTCCTGGCCGATGGCTCCGTGCACCACGACATCGGCCTCGAGTGAGGTCCGGTTCACCGGGTCGGCCACGGTCCCGGAGGCGACCTGGATCGGCATGCCCCCGAACGTCGCGGGATCCGCGTGCCACTCGACCCACTCACGGCACAAACGCTCGAAGTGCGGGCTCACGACCTTGCTGAGGAACGTGGACCTGCTGTGTTCCCACATCCTGGCCGCTCCTCGGCGGCGGCTCAGCAGAGCCGTCTCGGGGCGGACGACCGCATGGTGAAAGGTGATCAACGGCTCGGCGACGTGGTAGGTCGTGCGATTGGCGCGGAAGGCGTCGGGCTCTGAGGTGAGCAGGCCACAGTTCTTCAGGACGGACAGCGGCAGCGAGATGTCCGTGGCCTTACGGCCCACCGCGCTCGCGATACCACCGCTGGTCCGGTTGCCGCCCGCGACCGCGGCCAGGACCGAGTGGTACAGCGACCGGTTGCGCAGGTCCGGCTCGGCGGCCAGGAGGTAAGGCGCCTCTCCGTGGATGGGACGGGCCGGGTTGAGTACGGTCCGGCAGACCCAGGCGTCGAAGTCGTCGGGCCCGTCCGGCACATCGTCGTCGACGAACTCCCTGCGGTACGCCGGGGTGCCGCCGACGATCGCGTGGACGAGCACTGCCAGCCGCGGGTCCCGGATGCCCCAGAATTCGGCGGCCTCGCGAAAGCCCAGGGAGTGGACGACGAGATCGAGGCCCGCCCGGCCGTAGAGCGGTGAAGCCCCGGAGAGGAGCCCACCCATGAAGGACATCGCGCTGCCGCACAGCAGGATCCGGGGCCGTTCCTTACGGTGACGTTCGGAGCGCACCCCGATGGCGGCCTGCAACTGGGAAGGGAGGACTGGGGCGTTCCGTACCAGATAGGGGAACTCATCGATCACCACGGGCAGCGGCCTCTCCTTCGCCAGCCCGAAGAGCAGCTCCAGCCCCTGTTCCCAGTTGGCCGGCCTCGGCGGAACGACGGCACCGGTGAAGCGTGCGACCGCATCGCCCAAGAGGTGCAGGGACTCAGCGGCCGATGCCTCGACCGCCGCGTAGTAGAACCCGTCGGTGGCGTCCGCCAGCGCCTGAAGCAGGAAACTCTTGCCCTGTCGGCGGCGGCCGGACACCACGCCGAGCCGAGGACCCGCGCCTTCGGCCGTCGCGAAAGCAGTCAGCTCACTCCACTCCCACTCCCTGTCGAACATGTCCTGCGGCTTCGGCAGACTGCGCGCTGCGGGGCGGGTCATGACGCCTCCGGTTTTTAGAGACGTACCTCTTAAAGGTACACCGGTAAGAACGAGAGGAGCCGGAATCCGTTACGCGGTGCGCACCAGGGACGCGTCTGCCGGGATGACATGGCAGCGAAGCGGCGGTGCCTCGCCAGGTTTCGGTCAACGTGCCTCACAAGAATGAGAAGGAATCGCGCATTCCACCCGCATCGGACGGCAGTTGCGGTGACATCGCCCTGGTTTGCGGCGGGGAAACGGCGGGGCTCATTCCAGCCCGCATGCAACGGACGTTCGAGGGCACGGCGCCTCGAATCGTGCGCTTCTTGTGACAACTTGCGTGGCTCAGGTGACCGAATGGGTCACCGGTTCTGACTGTCTGCCTGACTTCCGTGGGGGAAGCTGATGCAGCGCAAGACGGTGTGGTGCGAGCTGTTCACCGAAACCGACGCCGACGCCGGCATCGATACCCGCACCCCGAAAACGCCCGAGCGCCCCGGTCGACGTAAGCCGTCGGCCGGGGCGCTCGATCATTCATCGGCACGTTCGTGAGCCCGCCTGGGGGCCGCGCCGAAGCGGGCGGGACAGGGCCGGTCGCCGCTGGGTTTTCCGTCGGGGCGGACGGAGGACGCGGGGACCGGCCCCGAACCCCGCACGCCGTTGTGCGGGTCCCGCCAGTCGGTTCCGCGGCCGGCCGTGACGATGTTGCTGGTCAGGGCACTCTCGGTTCCGGCCGGCCGCGGAGTTCGGGGGTGGGCTCAGCCCAGGCGCTGCACCAGCGCGCGGTACTGGTCCCACAGTTCCTTCGGCGTGTGGTCGCCGAAGGTGTTGAGGTGCTCGGGGACCAGGGCGGCCTCCTCGCGCCAGACTTCCTTGTCGACCGTGAGCAGGAAGTCGAGGTCGGACTCGGCCAGTTCCAGGCCGTCGGTGTCGAGGGCCTCCTTGGTCGGCAGGATGCCGATCGGCGTCTCGACGCCCTCGGCCGTGCCCTCCAGGCGCTCCACGATCCACTTCAGGACGCGGCTGTTCTCACCGAAGCCGGGCCAGACGAACTTGCCCTCGTCGTCCTTGCGGAACCAGTTGACGTAGTAGATCTTCGGCAGCTTGGACTGGTCCTTGTCCTTGGCCACGTCGACCCAGTGGGCCATGTAGTCGCCCATGTTGTAGCCGCAGAACGGCAGCATCGCGAACGGGTCGCGGCGCAGCTCACCGACCTTGCCCTCGGCGGCGGCGGTCTTCTCGGACGCCACGTTGGCGCCGAGGAACACGCCGTGGTTCCAGTCGAAGGACTCCGTCACCAGCGGCACTGCGGTGGCGCGGCGGCCGCCGAAGAGGATCGCCGAGATCGGCACGCCCTTGGGGTCCTCCCACTCCGGCGCGATGATCGGGCACTGCGAGGCCGGGACGGTGAAGCGGGCGTTGGGGTGGGCGGCCGGGACGCCGGACTCGGGGGTCCAGTCATTGCCCTTCCAGTCCGTCAGGTGGGCCGGGGTCTCCTCCGTCATGCCCTCCCACCAGATGTCGTTGTCGTCGGTGAGGGCGACGTTGGTGAAGACCGAGTTGCCCCAGAGCGTCTTCATCGCGTTGGCGTTGGTGTGCTCGCCGGTGCCGGGGGCGACACCGAAGAAGCCGGCCTCGGGGTTGATGGCGTAGAGGCGGCCGTCCTCGCCGAAGCGCATCCAGGCGATGTCGTCGCCGATGGTCTCGACCGTCCAGCCGGGGATGGTCGGCTCCAGCATGGCGAGGTTGGTCTTGCCGCAGGCACTCGGGAAGGCGGCGGCGACGTACTTGGCCTCGCCGCGCGGCGGGGTCAGCTTGAGCACCAGCATGTGCTCGGCGAGCCAGCCCTCGTCACGGGCCATGACGGAGGCGATGCGCAGGGCGTAGCACTTCTTGCCGAGCAGGGCGTTGCCGCCGTAGCCCGAGCCGTAGGACCAGATCTCGCGGTCCTCGGGGAAGTGCGAGATGTACTTGGTCTGGTTGCAGGGCCACGGGACGTCCGCCTGGCCGGGCTCCAGCGGGGCGCCCAGGGTGTGCACGGCCTTGACGAAGAAGCCGTCGGAGCCGAGCTCGTCCAGGACGGCCTGGCCCATGCGCGTCATCGTGCGCATCGAGACGGCGACGTAGGCCGAGTCCGTGATCTCCACACCGAGCGCGGACAGCGGCGAGCCGAGCGGGCCCATGCAGAAGGGCACGACGTACATGGTCCGGCCGCGCATCGAGCCGCGGAACAGACCGCCCTGGCCGCCGGCGCCCTGGAAGATCTCCCGCATCTCGGCGGGGGCCTTCCAGTGGTTGGTCGGGCCGGCGTCCGCCTCCTTCTCGGAGCAGATGAAGGTCCGGTCCTCCACGCGTGCGACGTCGGTGGGGTCGGAGGCGGCGTAGTAGGAGTGGGGGCGCTTGATCGGGTCGAGTTTCCGGAAGGTGCCCTTCTCGACGAGCTCCCCGCACAGGCGCTCGTACTCGGCCTCGGATCCGTCACACCAGACCACGTTGTCCGGCTGCGTCAGTTCTGCGATCTCGTTGACCCACGAGATCAGCCCCTGATGGGTGGTGGGGACGGGGGGAGCCGCGATATCGCGCGCCACGATTGCTCCTAAATGAGGGATTTTTTGTGATGTGGTGGAGGCCCCGTGGGGGCTGCGACCCGGATGCTTCGGTGGATCTTGGCGCTCATCCGGTGCCGACCGCACTCATTTGATCATCCGACGTGCGCGCCCATCTGTCCAGAGGAGCGCACAGGTGAGCAACGTGAGGCTCGCCACGGTTTCCCGCGCCCGCTTTGCGTGCACGTTGCGTTCACCTGGGAGTCCGTTTGCGTGACCACGGTGAGAGGATGGCCACTCTTCGCCGGCCAATCCGCGGCACTGATCCGTGACTTACGGTTCCGTAGCTACCATTCGCACATGACTGCGTTCGTCCCCGACGCGCCCACGGACTCGGCGGCCGACGGCCACGGTCCGAAGGCGCTCTCCCTGCCGCACCCGGTGAAGCCGAAGCTGCGCGGCTGGCTGCACCTCGGCATGTTCCCCGCCGTGCTGATCGCGGGCCTGGTGCTGACCGCCCTCGCCGACTCCTCCAGAGGACGCATCGCCTGCGGGATCTTCGCTCTGACCGCATGCCTGCTGTTCGGTGTGAGCGCGCTGTACCACCGGGGCAACTGGAGCCCCCGCATGGACGGCGTCCTGCGGCGGCTGGACCACGCCAACATCTTCCTGATCATCGCGGGCACCTACACGCCGCTGACCATGCTGCTCCTGCCGGGAGCCAAGGGGCAGTGGCTGCTGTGGGGCATCTGGGCCGCCGCCGTGGGCGGCATCCTCTTCCGGGTCTTCTGGGTCGGCGCCCCGCGCTGGCTCTACACGCCCTGCTACATCGCGATGGGCTGGGCGGCCGTCTTCTACCTGCCCGACTTCATGCGGACCGGCGGCATCGCCGTCCTCGTCCTGGTCATCGTCGGCGGCCTGCTCTACAGCGCCGGCGGCGTGGTCTACGGGATCAAGCGGCCGAACCCGTCCCCGCGCTGGTTCGGTTTCCACGAGGTCTTCCACTCCCTCACCCTGGCGGCCTTCATCGCGCACTACGTGGGGATCTCGCTGGTGGCGTACCAGCACGCGTAGCCCCCTCCCCCTCACCCCTCGGGCCACGGCTTCCGGCCGTGGCCTCTCGCATGTCCGGACTGCCCCCGATGGCCGACAATGACCTCCATGACAGCCCCTCGCATCACCCCCGCCGACCAGCCCTCACCGGGGCTCCGGGAGCGGAAGAAGATCAAGACCCGCCGGGCGATCCGCACCGCGACCTACGCGCTGATCGAGAAGCAGGGCTACGACGCCACGACGATCGAGCAGATCGCCGACCGCGCCGAGGTGTCGCCGTCGACCGTCTTCCGGTACTTCCCGGCCAAGGAGGACATCGTCGTCACCGACGCGTGGGACCCGGTGATGACGGCGGAACTGCGCGCCCGGCCGGCGGACGAGCCGTGGGCCGACACCTTGCGGCACGTGATGCGCACGGCCCTCGACCAGGCGCTCGCCGAGGAGCCCGCCGTGACCCGGCTGCGGACGCGGCTCGGGGTCGAGGTGCCCGCGGTCCGGGCCCGCATGCTGGAGAACGCCGCGGACACCGGCCGGCTGCTCCGGGACGCCCTGGCGGAGCGCTCCGGACTCGACCCCGGCAGTCTGGAGCTGCGCGTCTTCACCATGTCCGTGATGGGCGGGCTGATGGAGGCCTCCCACTACTGGGCCGAGACCGGCCACCGCGACGACATCCGGGACCTCGTCGACCGCGCCCTGGACGTCCTGGAACGCGGCCTGCCGGCCGGAAAACCCTGAGGCCGGCGCCCTGCGCCATGGCATCCTGACCGGGTGAACGGTCCCGAGATCCAGGTCGAGTTCGCCCCCGAGCTGCATGTGTTCGTGCCCCGGGCCCGAGCGGAGGGCACCGTACGGGCCGCCACCGACGGCGTCTCCAGCCTCGGCCACGTCATCGAGTCGCTGGGCGTGCCGCTGACCGAGGTCGGCGCGCTGGTCGTGGACGGCCGCGAGGTGCCCTTCGCGCACGTCCCGGTCGCCGGCGAGGCGGTGGCCGTACGGGCCGTCGCGCGCCCCCAGCAGGTCTCGGGCGCCCCCCTGCGCTTCCTCCTCGACGTCCACCTCGGCACGCTGGCCCGCCGGCTGCGCCTCCTCGGTGTGGACACGGCCTACGAGTCCACCGACATCGGCGACCCGGCCCTCGCGGCGCGTTCGGCGGCCGAGCGGCGGGTGATGCTGAGCCGCGACCGGGGGCTGCTGCGGCGCCGGGAGCTGTGGGCGGGGGCGTTCGTGTACAGCACGCGGCCGGAGGAACAGCTGCGGGACGTGCTGGAGCGGTTCCGGCCCGAGTTGCTTCCCTGGACGCGGTGCACGGCCTGCAACGGGGTGCTGCGCGAGGCGACGAAGGACGAGGTCGCCGATCAGCTGAAGCACGGGACGCATGCGACGTACGACGTGTTCGCGCAGTGCACGGCGTGTGGGCGGGCGTATTGGCGGGGGGCGCATCACGAGCAACTTGAGGCGATCGTGGAGCAGGCGGTCGCTTTCACGAGGAGCGCGGTTGAGGGTTGAGCGCCGGTGAGGGTTGAGCGCGGTTGAGGGTTGAGCGCCGTGGGGAACCGCGCGGCCGTTGTGGCTGGTCGCGCAAATTCCCGCGCCCCTTGAGGGCGCGCCCCTGAGGGCGCGCCCGTGAAGGGCGTTTCTAGCGTCTCGCCACGTCTCCCTTGCCGCAGGCGATCCCGTCCCTGTTCCTGTCCAGGCCCAGTGGGTCGTCCTTGCCGTTGACCTTCAGGCGGCCGTAGTCGTTCGCCTTGAGCCACTCACAGCGTGCCGCCGTCGTCTTCTTCACCTCCGCCGGGAAGTGCGTCGGCACGCAGACGTTGATCGAGCCGTAGTGGCGGTCGCAGCCGGAGACGGTCGGGCTGACCTTCTGCGACGTCCGCTTCTTGCCGGGCTTGACCACCTTGCCCGTGGGCTTGTCCGCGAAGTCGTGGACGTGGGCCGAGGAGTCCGTCGCCCCCAGCGCCTGCGGGCCCTGGAGGTGCACCCACTTCGCCACCGAGGGCACGCCGTTCGCGTCGACCGCGAAGAGCATGTACCAGCCGGGCGGGGCCAGGTTGGGGTTGCTCGTCACGTTCAGGTCGACGTTGTTGCCGTCGACCGACAGCGGCAGGTCCACGAACCGCTGGTTGGGGTCCGAGGAGTGTGTGACGGCGGCGGGGCGGATCAGCTCGGCCTTGGCGACGGGCCGGTCGACGGTGATCCGCTGGGTGTCGCCGTAGTTCCACTCGGTGTCGATGACGGAGGTGATCTGCGGGCGGGGGCCCTTGAACAGGTACGGCGGGCTGTAGACCGACACGTCGTGGTTCCAGGAGCCGTTGCCCGGGTTGTCGCCGGTCGTCATCACACGGCCGTCGGGGAGCAGGAACGCCGAGGAGTGGTAGCCGCGCGCCTCGGGGTCGACGGCGACCGGGTCGAAGGTCTCCGACGCGGGGTCGAAGATCGACGTCTCGTAGACCGGGTCGGCGCGGTTGTGCAGCGCGCCGCCCGTCTCCAGCACCTTGCCGTCGGGCATCAGCACGGCGGAGACGTACATCTTGCCCTGGTTCCCGGTCTGCGGGACCGGGCCGTTGCCGAGGTCGACGGTGCCCTGAGGGATCGGCGGACCGGCGACGTACGACGGGTTCGGCTGCTTGAGGTCGATGATGTCGGTCAGGCGGTTCGCCTCCGGGTTGGAGTCGATGTTGCCGCCGCCGAGGGTGAGCACCTTCTGGTCCTGCGCCGGGGGCAGGAGCACGCTCGCCGACTGGTCGCGCTCGTCCTTGTTGCGCAGGCCCGGCACCTGGGTGGTGGTGTTGGCGCCGTAGTCGTAGATCGCGGATCCCGTGCCCGGGATGTTGTTGCCGAAGACGTGGCTGCCCGAGTAGAAGAGGCGGCCGTCCTGCATCAGGATCATCGACGGGTACAGGCCCCAGTACGACCAGGTCTGGTTGACCTTCCACAGCGGCTGCCACTGCTGCTCGGCCTCGGAGAACAGCTCGGCGGTGACCGAGCCGGTGGAGTCCTCGCGCAGGCCGCCGAAGGAGATGACGTCGCCGTTGCCGAGGATCGTCGCCGACGGGTACCAGTGGCCGTCGTTCATGTCGTTGGTCTTGGAGTAGGTCTCGGTCTTCGGGTCGAAGATGTACGAGTCCTTGTAGCCCTCGTAGCCGTGCCCGCCGGGCACCGGGTACGCCTTGTTGCCGCTCATCACGAGCACGCGCCCGTCCTGGAGCTGCACGTGCCCGGCGCAGAACATGTCCTTCGGCGTGGGGATGATCTTGTACGAGCCGTTCGCCGGGTCGTAGACCGCCGAGGTGAACGTGCCGGCCTCGAACATCGACTCGTCGTTTCCGGAGCCCGCGATCAGCAGCACCTTGCCGTTGTTCAGAACGACGGAGTGCATGGAGCGGACCGGGTTCCGCGTGGGCAGCACGTCCCACTTGCCGTCGGCGCACTGCTGGGCGGTGCCGGTGCACTCGGGCGGCAGGACCGGGTCGGGCACCTGGTCCATGGTGTAGTCGTCGGTGGTGGCGGAGCCCGTGCCGTAGACGGAGACGCCCCAGGAGATGCGGTCGGTGCCGGCCGGGACCTCGGGCGTGCGGACGGTGGCCTCGGTCCAGTTCCCCGACAGGTCCAGCGTCTTGAGGTCGGTCCAGTACTGCCAGCCGGCCGTCGTGTCGTGCCGGAACAGGGTGATCGCCGCGTCCGGGGTCGTCGTCTTGTACCAGAGGCCGAGGTCGTACTGCTTGCCCGGCGTCACCACCGGCGCGCACGCGGCGGACTCGGTGATCAGCGCCTTGCGGTCGCCGTCGACGCGCCGTGTCAGCTCGACCTTCATCGCCTTGGAGCCGGTGTGCGCGTCGGCCGTGGTGGTGAAGGTGAAGTCGTTGTCGCCCCAGCCGGACTTCTCCCAGCAGTACGGCATGCCGTCGGCTCCGGCGGTCTCGAAACCGGGGTTCTTGATGAGGTTGGCGGCGGAGGCGGGCTGCGGCGCGGTCAGGAGCAGGCCCGCGGTGAGGCCCGCCACGGCCAGGAACGCGGTACCTCTACGACGTCTGTTCACCGGGAGCCTCCGAGGATGCCCCGGCCTTCAGGCCGGGGAGGAATCAGACTCCTGCGGAGCAGGACAAGGAAAGAGCAATTGCCGTCAGGGCGATTGCTCGTCTGCCGGGACTGGGCCGCGACCGCCCTCAAGCCGGTGCAAGATCTCGGAGTTGAGGGACCTGCGGGCGCGTTTGGCCTCGGAGACCAGCCATGCGTGAAGGTCGGCGGGCAGACGGAGCGTGATGCGTACTTCTTCATGATCCATACCCCAAGTTTAGTGGTAGAATGGTGTCATGACGACACAATCGAAGACGGCGGAGGGTACGGGGCACGCCCGGTACACCTACCGGCTCCGCGTGTCGTCCACGGCCCGCACCGCGCTGCTCGCCGAGTGGGACCGCTGCCGCTGGATCTGGAATGAGTGCGTTGCCAAGTCCCGGCAGATATACGCCCACAACCGCGCGCACCCGGACGACAAGCTGACGTGTGGCCCGGCCCAGCTCGACAAGATGCTGACCGAGGCCCGCGCCAAACTCCCCTGGCTCCGCGAAGGCGCCTCGGTGCCGCAGCAGCAGACCGTCCGCGACTTCGCCACGGCCCGTTCCAAGGCGCTGAAGGACATCGACAAGCGCCTGCCGATCCGGCAGCGCGCGGGCATGCCCGGGGTAAAGAAGAAGCGCGAAGCGCTGCCGACGCTGAACTACACCGTCCGGGGCTTCCGCTTGAAAGATGGCCGTCTGCATCTCGCGGGCGGGATCGTGCTGACGGTGGTGTGGTCGCGGGATCTGCCGTCCGTGCCGTCCTCGGTGCGTGTGTACCGGGACAGCCTCGGACACTGGTACGCGTCGTTCGTCGCCGCCGCCGAGGTCCAGCCGCTCCCCGAGACCGGCCGTGTGCTCGGCGTGGACTGGGGCGTCAAGGAGACCGCCACCACCACATCCGACGCGCACGACCTGCCGCACGCCCAGCACGGCAAGACCGCGGCGCACAAGCTCGCCCGCTACCAGCGGATGACGTCCCGCCGTAAGCCCACGCGGGGGCACGCCGCGTCCAAGGGCTACCGGCAAGCCCGGGCGCAGGCCGCGAAGCTGCACAAGAAGGTCGCCCGGCAGTGGCAGGACACCGCCCGTAAGTGGGCCAAGCGGGTCGTCCGCGACCACGACGCCATCGCCGTCGAGGACTTCCGGCCGAAGTTCCTCGCGAGGACCACTATGGCCCGCAAAGCCGCCGACGCCGCCATCGGCGCTACCAAGACGGCCCTGATCGAGATGGGCCGCAAGCACGGGCGGGACATCCGCCTCGTTCACCCCGCGCACACCACCATGGAATGCGCGTCCTGCGGAGCGAGAACCAAGCACGCACTTCCTCTTTCGGAACGTACCTACACCTGCACCGCGTGCAAAGCCGTATCCCCTCGGGACAAGAACTCCGCACGCGTGATGCTGGTCCGGGCTGGTCTCAACCCGGCTGGTGCCGAGGGCGTAAGCCCCCCGGGAGCGCTGATCCCGGAGGCAGCCTGAGCCAGGAATCCCCCTTCTTCAGGAGGGGGAGGAGTCAAACGGCTCTCCTTGCTGTGCGGTGCTCCCGCGCACGGGCTTGTCCCGGCCCCGGCGCGGCAGATAGACGAGCGCTTCGGTCCCGGCGAAGCGCAGGACGAACGTCGTCACCAGCGCGAGCGCGGTGGCGGACAGCACGCCCAGGTGGAACTGGTGCACGAACAGGGCGATCAGCGGGATGCGCAGCACCAGGTCGGCGTTGGCGAGGAGCGCGAACCGACCGGCCCGGTCCCACCAGCGACGGTGGCGGCGCCGCTCGCGGAACAGCAGGTGCTCGATGAGCAGGAAGTTCCAGGCGACGCCGAGCTGGTTGGCGAGGATCTCCGCCGGCACGTAGTGCATGCCGGCGGCGGTCAGCGCCCACAGGCCGACCAGGTTCGGCAGGAAGCCGGTCAGCCCGATCAGGCCGAACCCGACCATGCGCGCGACCGGGGAGGCGGTGCGCAGCCCGGCCAGGTGCCGCAGGAAGCGGAAGCCTTCCTGCGCGGTCGACTTGGACTCACCGGCGAACCGGTCCTGGAAGACGAACGGCACCTCGGTGACCCGGCGCGGACGGCTGCGGACGGCGAGTTCGAGGAGGATCTTGTAGCCGAGCGGCTGGAGGACCTCCGCCGTGACCGCGCTGCGGCGGATCGCGAAGAAGCCGCTCATCGGGTCGCTGATGCCGTGCAGCCGGCGCGGGAACAGCGCCTTGGTCAGCCAGGTCGCCCCGCGCGAGACGAACACGCGGTAGCTGCCCGCGAGTCCGGCCCGGCTGCCGCCCTTGATGTACCGGGAGGCGACGACCAGCCCGGCGTTCGCCCGCTCACCGGTGGCGACCAGGTCGGGCACCAGGGACGGCGGGTGCTGGCAGTCGCCGTCCATGACGACGATCCAGTCGGACGTTGCGGCCTTCAGCCCCTCGACGACCGCACCGCCGAGCCCGCCCACCGGCTCCTCGCGGTGCAGCACGGTCACCGGGAAGGGGCAGTCCTGCGCCGCGTCCTCGATGACCTCCGGCGTGTCGTCCGTGGAGTCGTCCACGAAGAGGACCTCGCACGGCAGCCGCGCCGGGACGGCCTCGGTGATCTGGTGCAGCAACTGCCGGACGTTCGCCGACTCGTTGAACGTCGGTACGACGATGGTGACGGCGCCCGGCTCGGGGACCTCGGTGGTCTCGGTCTCGACGACCTTGCCGGGGACGGTGTACTCCTGGCTCATCGCGTGCCTCCGGCGGGCGTCTTGATCTGGCGGATCTCGATGCGGTCCTCGCCGGTGCCGAAGGTGGCGACCGGGTCCGAGTGCTCCATGGCGGCCTTGACGTTGGGCAGGTCGACCGCGTCCCGCCGGACGGTCGGCGAGGCGACGACGTAGTCGAGGTCCTTCCAGCCGCGCGGCATCGTCTTCGTCACGGCCGGGTCGAGGTCGGCCTTGTAGAACCAGATGACGCCGAGGCCGGGCCGGTAGCCCTGGTGCACCAGGTCCAGCCAGAGCGCGTCGTCGACCAGCACCCGGGTGCGCTCCGGGTCCTCGACCTCCGTGGCCAGCCACTTCGACGCGGCCTTGTAGGGGGCGTTGGCGTCGGTGGTGACGGCCGTGCGGGCACCGTCGTACCAGTGCGGGACGACGTAGGCGCCGGCGGCCAGGGCGAGGACGGCGGCGAGCGTGTACCGGCCCACGCTGACGTACCGTTTCTCCGCCTCGGAGCGCCAGCGGCTCAGCACCGCGTGGGCGACGGAGGCGGTGCCCCCGGCGAGGACCAGCGCGAGGAACGGCAGGGCCTGGATGACGTACATCGCGGGCAGGTAGCCGTTCGGGCGCAGGGCCAGCGCGGCGAAGATCGCCACGGCCAGGGCCGGTCCGGCCAGGGCGCGGGCGGTGACCGACCAGCGCCAGGTGACGAGCAGCAGCAGGGCGCCCGCGAGGCCGCCGAGGGGCAGGATCCGGTCGTAGTACAGCCACGACTGGAGCACGCCCCAGGAGCCGGAGCCCTGGTCGAGGATGAAGCCCGAACCGGGTCTGGTCATCTGGTACTTGACGCCGTCCCAGAGGGACACGTGCCCGGCGCCCGGCATCAACTCGCCCTTGAGCAGGGCGAACAGCGGGTACGCGAAGCCGATCAGGGCACAGGCCGTGACGGCTCCGGTGAGGGCGAACTTGCGGGTGTCCCGGTGGCTGTGGCGCCACATGGTGAGGAACAGGGCGGGCAGGACGACGAGCATCGTCTCCTTGGTCAGCACGGCCGTGGCGGCCGCGATGCCCGCCCCGAAGTGGTGCCAGAGGTGACGGCTCGGGGAGGCCGCCAGCGCGAAGGCCAGCAGCGTCCACATCACCGCGAGGTTGTCGAGGAAGATCTCCCGCTGGAGCACGATCGACAGCGGCGACAGCCCGAAGAACACCATGCCGAGCGCGGCCGCCCAGCGGGGCAGCGCGAGGCGCCGGCCCAGCACGAAGATCAGGACCGCGCTGATGCCGCTGATCACGAGCATCGCGGCGCGCATGGTGCCCACCGTCATCGACTCGGGGCTGATCAGCGCCGGGATCCAGGTCAGCACGGCGATCTGGATCCAGCCGAGCGGCGGATGGTCGTACCAGTAGGTGTAGTGGGCCAGGCCGTCGCCCTGCTGGACCGACCAGGCCTGGGCGAGATAGGTGCCCTCGTCGTCGCTGAGGGCCGGGTAGTCGGCGATGTTCCAGCCCTGCACGACGAGGATCGCCACGAGGAGGACACCGCACAGGAGCAGGTCGGGCCGGGAGGAGCGCAGCCGGCTCGGCGGCTCGACTCCTCGGTGCGCACCGGTGCGGGGCGCAGGACGGTACTGCGCGGGGACCTTCGCAGAGGTCACCGCGGGAAGGGTGGAGGTCACGCGGGAACGTCCTCTCGGGTCACTGCCGTCTCGTCGAGGTGCGCGCCGACATGGGTCGTCAGCTCCCAGTCGTTGCGGCCGCGCTGCTCACGCCACACGGCCCGCACGGCCGCGCCGGCGAGCAGGACCTGGTAGAAGGGGCCGCCCACGACCAGCTTCAGATAGTGCGCGAAGCGGACGCGCAGCCCGTACTGCTTGCCGAAGTCGTGCAGTCCGACGATCTCGAAGACGAAGGTGACCAGGGCCGTGACGGCCGGCAGGAAGGTGATGAAGGCGATGCCGACGGGCACGTCCAGGAACAGGGCGATCGCCACGTTGAGCGGGATGATCAAGCCGGTGAAGGCCTGCATGAACGGCGTCATCAGGGTGTAGCGGGCGAGCAGCCGCTGCCCGAGGGTGGGCAGTTGCTTCCAGTCCTTCTTCCGGTACACCTGGAGGAACCCCTGGTTCCAGCGGGTGCGCTGCTTCAGCAGGGACATCAGCGAGCCGGGGGTCTCCTCCCGGGTCACCATGTCCGAGTCGTAGGCGACGACGACCTTCTTGCCGACGCTGGACAGGCGCACGCCCAGGTCGCAGTCCTCGGCGAGGCAGTCGGGGTCCCAGCCGGCTGCTTCCCGCAGGACGTCCGTGCGGACGAAGACGGTGTTGCCGCCAAGCGGAATGAAACCTTTCTGCGCATGCAGGTGGAGCCGCGAGCGGAACCAGAAGAAGTACTCCAGGCAGTTGCGCAGGCTGTACCAGCTGGAGTGGAAGTTGATCAGCTGCACCCCGCCCTGGACGACGTCCGCGCCGGTGGTGCGGAAGGCGTGGTCGACATGGGCGAGGAGCTCGGGGTGGACCTGGTCCTCCGCGTCGAAGACCCCGACGACGTCGCCGCGGCAGTACGGCAGCGCCGTGTTCATCGCCTTCGGCTTGTTCTTCTTCTCGTGGGTGTCGACCACGACCCGGACCCGTGGGTCACGCGCGGCGGCCGTCTCGGCCACCGCGGTGGTCTCCGGGTCGTCGTGCCCGACGATCACGATGATCTCGAAGTCGGTGTGGCTCGACTCCAGCAGCCGCTGGATGGTGTGGTCCAGCACCGCCTGTTCGTGCCGCGCGGGCAGCAACAGCGAGAAGGAGACGTGCTCGTCCCCGTCCGGACTGCTGAACCGGGTGGAGGCGAGCACTTCCGGCGTACGCCAGGCGTGCATCTGCCACCACAGGGTGAACGCCGCCATCCAGAACAAGGCAAGTGAAACGGCAGCGATGAAGACAGACGTCAGCAAGCAGATCCCCCCAGATCCCAGAACCCCCAAGTCGCGACGGTGGGCCGATGCGGCCTCGTCCGCCACGCCACTGTGCAGAGATTAGGGGGGAACTGTGAAGCCTGGGGGCTGTTCAGATAAAGACCATGTTTCCGTTGATACGTGACTTCAGCCACTCAAGACCGTACGCAGCCGGTCAGGCTCGGTCGTCGGGGCGTCGCACGTGAAGTTACGGCAGACGTACGCGGCCGGTTCACCGCCGACCAGCGGACGGTCCGCGAGCAGCGGGAACTCCTCGCTTTCCGGGGCGCCCACGGCGACCACCGCACCGGGCGCGGTTCCCAGAAGTGCCGTGCGGTGCAGGGCCCTTGTACCCGCGTCGTCCAGGGCCGGACCCACGACCGCGACCTCGCGCGGACCGTCCAGCACGGCCTCCGCCGCGGCCAGTCCCCAGCCGATGAAGCGGGGCACACGCGGTCCCAGCGCCCTCACGACACCCAACGCCCGTTCGGCGGCGGTGCGATGAGGCTCGGAGCCGGTGTGCGCGGCATAGCTCAGCAGGGCGTTCGCGGCAGCCGTCCAGCCTGACGGGGCCGCGTTGTCGGTCGGGTCCTGCGGGCGGCGGATCAGCCGCTCCGCGTCTGAGGCCGTGTCGTACAGCGAGCCGGACTCGGGGTCCGTGAAGCGGGCCAGGACGTGATCGAGGAGGAACCCGGCGAACTCCAGCCAGACACCCTCCCCGGTGACGGACGCGAGCGCGAGGAAGCCCTCCGCCACATCCGCGTAGTCCTCCAGGACACCGGCGTTGGCGCCGGCGTGGCCGTCCTTGCTGGTGCGGGTGAGCCGGGCCTGCTCGTCCAGATGCAGCCGGACCAGGAGGTCGGCCGCGGCGACGGCGGCCTCGACCAGGTCGGGCCGGTCGAAGTAGGCGCCGGTCTCGGCGAGCGCGGCGATCGCGAGGCCGTTCCAGGCGGCGACGACCTTGTCGTCCCGGCCAGGCGCGGGCCGCCCGGCCCGAGCCGCGAGCAGCCGCTCCGAGATCGAGGCGATCTTCTCCGCGTCGGACACACCGTCGCGCACGGGGAGTCGGAGAACGGACGCGCCCTCCTCGAACGTGCCCTCCTCGGTCACACCGAAGTGCTGGGCCGCGAGCTCGGCGTCCTGCTCACCGAGCACCTCCCGCAGCTGCTCGGGCGTCCACACGTAGTACGCGCCCTCGACGTGCCTGCCCGTCCCGTCGTCGCTGTCGGCGTCCAGCGCGGAGGCGAAACCGCCCTCGTTCGTGCGCAGTTCCCGCACCATGAAGTCGGCCGTCTCCAGGGCGACCCGGCGCGCGAGCTCCGAGCCCGTGGAGCGCCAGAGGTGGGCGTACACCCGGCACAGCAGGGCGTTGTCGTACAGCATCTTCTCGAAGTGCGGCACGACCCAGTCACGGTCGACGGAGTAGCGGGCGAAGCCGCCCCCGAGCTGGTCGTACATCCCGCCCCGGGCCATCCGCTCGCAGGTGTCCTGCGCCATCTGCAGGGCCCCCTCGGCGCCGGTGCGGGCGTGGTGGCGCAGCAGGAACTCCAGCACCATGGACGGCGGGAACTTCGGCGCCCCGCCGAAACCGCCGCGCTGCGGGTCGTACTCCCGTGTCAGCCCGAGCAGCGCCTGCGCGAGCTCCTCCTCACCGGGGGTCTGCGCGTCGCCGTAGGAGATCTCCCGGCCGGCCAGATCCCGGACGATCTTCCCGGCGACCTCGGCCACCTCGTCCCGCCGCTCGTCCCACGCCTGGTGCACGCCCTGGAGCACCTGCCGGAACGACGGCATGCCCTGGCGGGGAGCGGGCGGGAAGTACGTACCGAAGTAGAACGGCTCGGCGTCCGGGGTGAGGAACACGGTCATGGGCCAGCCGCCCTGGCCGGTCGCCGCCTGCACGGCCTCCATGTAGACGGCGTCGACGTCGGGGCGCTCCTCGCGGTCGACCTTCACGCTCACGTAGTGCGCGTTGAGGTACTCGGCGGTCTCCTGGTCCTCGAAGGACTCGTGCGCCATGACGTGGCACCAGTGACAACTGCTGTATCCGACGCTGAGCAGCACGGGCACGTTCCGCTTGCGGGCCTCCTCGAAGGCCTCGGACGACCAGGGCCACCAGTCGACGGGGTTGTCGGCGTGCTGAAGGAGGTAGGGGGACGTCTCGTGCGCCAGTCGGTTCGGCATGGTGTCCATCCTGCCGCAGTACCCGGCCCCCCACGCGTCAGGCGTCGCGCGGGCGCCGCCCCCGCCTGCACGGGCGCCGGGCGCGCGGCACGCCAACCCGCCCTGGTCTTCACACAATCGGGCCGGGCACGCCCCCTCGCCCCGATGCGTCGTCCGCAGCACACTTGACCAAGAAAACGACCGAGGGAACGACCGCAACGGGTGGGACAGCGCCGTTGCCGCCGGAGGGGGACCTGACATGCGGGACAGTCATCGGGTGGAGGCCGAGCGGCTGTTGGCGCGGGCCGTCGAGGAGGAGGTGCGCCGCTCGGGCGGGCGCAGTGACGGGAAAGTGCTGCTCGCGCGGGCGCGCGAGGGGCTCGACGCGATGGCGCAGAGCGCGCGCGAGGAGTACGAGGCCTACACGCGCGCTCTGGACGAGGCGGCCGCCGGGCAGCTGACCTTCGGGCAGCGCTACGCCCGGGAGGGTGCCGGGACGCCGCTGCTGGTGGCCGGCGTGGCGGCGGTCGCGGCCGTGGTCGCCGACATGGCGCTGGGCACGGGGGCCGGGACCGCTCTCGGGGCGGGTGTGACGGTGGGTGTCGTGGGGGCCGCGGCGACGGTGGTGAAGGTGGTCGGGTCGCACGTGCCGGCCGCGAGTCGTCGAGCCGGCGCCGTGAGCCAGCCCGGCGGGCCCGAACAGCTCAGGCTCCAGTGGCTGACGGCGCTGGAGGTGCGGGGCATCCGGCCGTTCCTGGACCAGCAGCGGGTGCTCGCGGCCTCGACCGGGCCGAAGAAGACGGCGCCGCGGCTGCGGGGCGCGGACAAGAGCGCGGCGGCGCGAGGGCGCAATGTGCTGGAGCAGTCCTTCGCACAGCTCCCCGGGCCGACCGAGCCGTTCGCCGGGCGGCGGCACGAGCTGGCGCAGATCCGGCAGTGGGTGCAGTCGGCCCGGGCGAGCACGGAGACGCAGCCGACCGTGGTCGTGCTGCACGGCACGCCCGGGAGTGGCCGTACGACGCTCGCGGTGCACGCCACGCACGATCTGAAGGACTACTTCCGCGGTGCCTGCGTCGTCGACCTGCGCGCCGACGGCCCGGGCGAGTCCCCGCTGTCCACCCGCGACGCCCTGCTGCATCTGCTGAACCGGCTCGGCGCGCCTCGCGAGCAGTTGCTGTTCCGCGAGCGCTCCTCCCCCGACCAGCAGGTCAAGCGACTGAGTGAGCTGTACCACCAGCATCTGACGGGCCTGCCGGTCACGGTCGTCCTCGACGACGCCTCGGACGCGGAGCAGATCCGCGCCCTGGTCCCGGAGCGGTCCGACAGCCTGGTGCTGGTGACCGCGCGGGGGCCGCTGGAGCTGGAGGGACTGCCCGCGCGGGTGCACCAGCTGGCGGTCGCGCCGCTGGACGCCGCGGGGGCGGAGGAACTGCTGGGCGCGGCGGCGCAGGATCGTTCCGGGCCGTACGACGCGGAGTCCGCGGACCGGGTCCGGGAGCTGTGCGGCGGGCTGCCGCTGGCGCTGCGCATCGCCGGCTCGTGCCTGGGCCCGCGCTCGCCCCGCGCCCTGGCCACGGACCTCGAGGCCTACGGCCCGGTCGAGCCGGTGGAGCGCGCCCTGTGGCTGCGCTACACCGACCAGGCGGAGACCGTACGGCGGCTGCTGCGCCGGCTGGCCCTGGCCGGGCGGGCCTCCCTGGGGGCCGCCGCGGCCGCCGCGCTGCTGGCCACGGACGAGGCGGAGGCCAAGCGCCATCTGGAGGTCCTGACCCGTGCCGGTCTGATCGACCACGTCCGGGGCGACCGCTACCGGCTGCACGACCTGGTCCGTTCCTTCGCCCGGGCCCGCCTGCTCGACGAGGAGGATCCGGCCGAGCGGACGGCGGCACAGGAGCGGCTGATCGTGAACTACGCCGAGCTGGCGGACTCGGTGCTGCGCATGGTCGACGGCAACATGTCGACCCGCACCAACCGCTTCAGCCCGTACGGCTTCACCTCCCTCGACGAGGCGCTGCGCTGGCTGGACGACGAGTCGAGCTTCATCACCGCGGCGCTGCGGCACGCCGAGGGTGTGGACCAGGCGGCGGTGCTGAATCTGCTGGGCGCGCTGTGCGACTACTGCCTGCTGCGCGGCGACCTCTACCGCCTGGGCGAGATCAGTGAGCTGGCGCAGGCGGTGGACGAGGGCCTGCTCGTCCGCTCCGTGCAGTGGCGCACCGGCATCGCGGCGCGGCAGCTGGGCGAACTCGACAAGGCCCGCACCACCCTCGCCTCGGTCGTCGACCTGTACCGGGAGGCCCACCACGACGCGGGTGCCGCCCGTGCGCTGTGCTCCCTCGGCATCACCCTGCACCACCAGGGCAATCTGACGGAGGCGTCGGCGAAGCTCCGTGAGGCCCTGGCGCTGCAGTCCTCGCCCGAGCTGGCGACGGACCGGGCGTGGACGATGCACGCCCTGGCGGCGGTGGAGCGTGACCGGGCCCGGGTGACGGAGGCGCTGGACCTGCTGACCGAGTCGCTGGTGCTGCACCGCGCGGGCGAGTCCGTGCACGGCCAGGCGTGGGCGCACTTCCAGCTCGGCCAGCTGGGCCTGCGCATGGGCGACGTGCCGCGGGCCGAGTCGGAACTGCGGGCGGCCCTGGAGCTGTACGGCCGCACCCGTGACGCCCGTGGTGAGGCGTGGGCCCTGACGCAGCTGGCCCGTGCGCTGCTGGTCGCCGGGGACGCGTCCCCGGCGGTGGAGGAGCTGCGCGGGGCGGCGGCCCGGCACCGCGACAACGAGGATGCGCGCGGCGAGGCCTGGTCGTTGTACTACCTGGGCCAGGCCCTGGAGGAGACGGGCGATCTCGAACAGGCCGTCCGCGAGCTGGAGCGCGCCCGCACGATGTTCTCCCGCATGCGGGACGTCTACGGTCTGGCCTGCGCCCGCCACCACTCGGCCCGCGTCACCCGCGACCAGCGGGCGGCCCAGACGGGTTCCCTGCGCAATTCGGGCTTCGCCCGGCAGCTGCTGGTCGATGCCCGGGCCGACTTCCGGCGCATCGGCGTCGCCCACGGCGAGGCCTGGACGTGCCTGGAGCTGGTGATCGTGGACGCGGGCAACGCCCGCACCCAGCAGGCTCTGGCCCTGTGCGACGAGGCTGCCCGGCTGTTCGCCTCCTACGGCGACCGCCGCGGCGAGGACTGGGCCCGCTTCCTGCGCTGCACGCTCCTGCCCTACGCGGCCCCGGGCGGCATGGAGGTGGGTACGGCGGTGGCACAGGAGGAACTGGCCCAGCTGTCCCGCGCGAACCACGACCTGCGCGACCGGAAGCTGGACGACTACCTCGACGCGTACCAGCTCCTCCTGGAACGGGGCGTCACCCTGGAGGCAGGCTGGCAGGCCTGGCGCCTCGGCATGGTCCCGAACCGGCATGCGCGCGAGGTGATGGGGGTGGCGGTCGAGTCGAAGGCGTAGGCGCCCGGGCCCCCGGGGGCTTCACGCTACGGCCCGGGAGCGCGCCGGGCCGCCGTCGACGTGCTCCGCGATGGGCACCACGCACCCGTCGGCGGTGATCGGTGCCGGCCACCGACGGGTGGTGTCCCCCTGGGGGACGTCAGCCTTGCTTCTTGGCGCCCTGGCTCGAGGAGTCCGCTTCCGCGGCGGTCGCGTCCGCGTCCGCCGGGGACTGCTCCGGCTGGTCGGCCTTCGGATCCGGGACCTGCGTGAAGTCGACCCGGTTCATGTGCCGGCTCATGGACTTCATCAGGGCCCACACCGCCAGGGCCATCGCCGCGAAGACGATGAAGCCGAGGACGCCGGGGGTGACCTTGTCCTCGTCGACCTCCTTGGCGAAGGAGACCAGGTGCGTCATTGCCAGGCTTGCGCTTGCGCTCATGTCAGGCATTGTCGCGGATGCCCGCGAAGAGGTCGTCCTCGGGGAGGGAGGTATCGACGAGGGCCTTCGCCAGCTCGTACTCCTCCGTCGGCCAGACCTCCTTCTGGATCTCCATGGGCACCTTGAACCAGCCGCCGTCCGGGTCGATCTGCGTGGCGTGGGCGATCAGCGCCTTGTCGCGGATCTCGTAGAACTCGGCGCAGGGGATGTGCGTGGTGAGCGTGCGCTGCTTCATCCCGAACTCCTCCCAGCGCTTGAGCCAGTCCCCGTAGGGGGACTCCAGGCCGCGGTCGAGCATCGCCTGGTGCAGGGCCTCGGTGCGGGGGCGGTTGAAGCCCTGGTTGTAGTAGAGCTTCTGCGGCTGGTAGGCGGGGCCGTACTCCGCCTCCGGGTACTTCTCGGTGTCCGCGGCCGACTCGAACGCCACCATGGAGATCTTGTGGGTCATGATGTGGTCGGGGTGCGGATAGCCGCCGTTCTCGTCGTAGGTGGTGATCACCTGCGGACGGAAGGCACGGATCTTGCGCACCAGCTCACCGGCCGCGTGATCCACGTCCTCCAGGGCGAAGCAGCCCTCCGGCAGCGGCGGCAGCGGGTCGCCCTCGGGCAGGCCCGAGTCGACGAAGCCGAGCCATTCCTGCTTGACGCCCAGGATCTCCCGGGCCTCGTCCATCTCCTTCTTGCGTACCTCGTGGATGTGCTCCTCGATGTACGCGTCGCCCTGGAGCTTCGGATTGAGGATGGAGCCGCGTTCCCCGCCCGTGCAGGTCACGACCAGCACGTCCACCCCCTCGGACACGTACTTCGCCATGGTCGCCGCGCCCTTGCTCGACTCGTCGTCGGGGTGTGCGTGAACGGCCATCAGTCGCAACTGGTCAGTCAAGACTCAATCCTCAGTCAGTCGGCGCCCTGTGTGCGTCGGCGCAATCAGCGGCTTCTATAGTGACCGAATCGGGGGGCGAATAATTCCGGGGCCCGGTCCCGGAGCCCCTTCCGGGACCTTCGTCCCGGCCCTGCCAGGAGGACGATCATGAGTACGGCGAGCACGCGACCGCCCGAGGGCCGATACGGCCGCTCCTCGGACGAGCGGGCCGACCGCACGCTCAAGGTCGTCGGCGCCGTCCTCGCGGTGGCGCTGCTGGGTCTGATCGGCTGGTTCGGCTACCACTACGTCGCCAAGAGCGAGATCAGCGCCGAGGTGATCAGCTTCGAGCCGGGCAGGGAGTCCGTGCAGGTGCACCTGGAGGTCCGCAAGGACGCCGGCACCGACGGCTACTGCACCGTGCGCTCGCAGGCCGAGAACGGGGCCGAGGTGGGCCGGGCCGACTTCCGCTTCGACGGGGACGGGACCCGCATCGACAGGGTCGTCACACTCCGCACGACCTCCCCGGGGACGACGGCCGAGCTGCTGGGCTGCCACACCGGCTGACAACAACCGGCATCACCTGGAATGCGTAGTGCCTGACCTGCATTGACGTAAATCTGGTGGCTTATGTCCTCCCCCTTGGGCTCCTGAATTGTTAGGCTCGTGGTTTCGCCCTTCCGTGAAGGAACATTCTTCTGGGTAGGGCGATGCTTTGTATTCCCAGTACCTACGAGGAGCACCTGTGACCCAGACCAGCGAGAACGTCACCTGGCTGACCCAGGAGGCGTACAACAAGCTCAAGGCTGAGCTTGAGCACCTTACTGGTCCCGCGCGAGCGGAGATCTCCGCGAAGATCGCCGCGGCGCGCGAAGAGGGCGACCTGCGTGAGAACGGCGGGTACCACGCGGCCAAGGAGGAGCAGGGCAAGCAGGAGCTCCGTGTGCGCCAGCTCACCCAGCTCCTCGAGAACGCCAAGGTCGGCGAGGCTCCCGCCGCGGACGGCGCGGTGGCGCCCGGCATGGTCGTCACGATCGCGTTCGACGGCGACGAGGACGACACGCTGACGTTCCTGCTCGCGTCCCGCGAATACGCCAGCTCCGACATCGAGACGTACTCCCCGCAGTCCCCGCTGGGCACCGGCGTGATCGGCCACAAGGTCGGCGAGGACGCGGAGTACGAGCTGCCGAACGGCAAGAAGGCCCTGGTGAAGATCCTCAAGGCCGAGCCGTACGAGAGCTGACCCGCCCTTTCCGAGCCCTGGTCTGCCCCCGGTGCCGCAGCGGCACCGGGGGCATCCTCATGCCGTCGCCGAGCGGTACTTGCGCACCGCCAGGGTCCGGAAGACCACCAGGATCAGGATCGAGTAGATCAGCGAGGCCCTGACGGGGTGCTGCATGGGCCAGGCGTCCGACGGGGACTGGCCCGGGTTGGCGAACAGTACCCGGCAGGCCTGGACCGTGGCGCTGACGGGGTTCCACTCGGCGATGTGGCGCAGCCACGGGGTCATGTGGCTGGTGTCCACGAACGCGTGGGAGATGAACGTGACCGGGAAGAGCCAGATCAGGCCGCTGGTCGTGGCCGCCCCGGGGGGTCCGCACGGACATGCCGATCAGGGCGCCGAAGCAGGTGAACGCGTAGCCGAGCAGGAGCAGCAGGCTGAAGGCGGCGAGGACCTTGGCGGCGTTGGTGCTGCCGTCCGACCCGACGCGCCGGCCGACCAGCAGGGCGACCACGCCGAGGACGACCAGGATGAGGGCTGCCTGAGGACCTTGGCGGCGTTGGTGCTGCCGTCCGACCCGACGCGCCGGCCGACCAGCAGGGCGACCACGCCGAGGACGACCAGGATGAGGGCTGCCTGAGGACCTTGGCGGCGTTGGTGCTGCCGTCCGACCCGACGCGCCGGCCGACCAGCAGGGCGACCACGCCGAGGACGACCAGGGTGAGGGCTGCCTGCAGAACGGCAGCAGCATCAGCGCCGACGACGACCAGGACCCCCGGTGGCTGGCATCGTCGCCCCACGCGGGAGCGCCGCTCACCGGGCGCCCCCCTCACCGACTCCGTGTGCCCTCCCGGCCTTGGCCGCACTCCCTCGCTACCCGATCAGCGGTGCACGTCGACTCGACCGCACCCGTGACCAGCATCCGAGGCAGCACATACAGGGGCGGCACATGCGCCGCCGGAAAGGGCCTCAGAGCCTCCAGAGCGGCTTCGTACTCCCCAGAGTCGAACCAGTGATGGACACGCCGGTACAGCGACGCATAAGTCCGTCCACCGATCCGCTCACAGCCGCTGTACTCGTTCCACGGTTTCGCGGAGCACAGCTTCTCCGACATCACATCGAACGCTCCACGCACACCCTTCCACTGGCGCGTGCCCGGCAGGATGCCCTCGGCCTTGTCCCACATCTGGTCTGTCAGCTCAGCGGGGAATGGGATGTCGTCCTTCTCGCGGTGCCACTCCGTGATGGGGCCCACCAGCCCCTTGTGCCGAGGCACGTCCCCGTTGCCCCCACTTGTTCGGTGAGGGCTTCTTCGTTCGCGAGGGCGGAACCGGTCAGCCTTCCGCCGCCCGGTACTTCCGCACGGCAAGAGTCCGGAAGATCGCAACAATCAAAGCGGACCAGATCAGGGACGCCCAGACCGGATGCTGCATGGGCCAGGCGTCGGACTGGACCACCCCCGGGTTGCCGAACAGTTCGCGGCACGCCTGCACCGTCGCACTGAACGGGTTCCACTCCGCGATGTGTCGCAGCCAGGGCGTCATCTGGCTGGAGTCGACGAAGGCGTTCGAGATGAACGTCACCGGGAACAGCCAGATGATCCCACCCGAAGTTGCCGCCTCCGGGGTCCGGACCGCGAGCCCGATCAGGGCCCCGATCCACGTGAAGGCGTAGCCGAGGAGGAGGAGCAGTCCGAAGGCTCCCAGGACTCGGCCTACATTGGTCGGCTCGGCTGAGCCAGTGCGCCATCCGACGATCAGCGCGACGATCGCCAGGACAGTCAGCGTGATGCAGGTCTGCACGAGATCCGCAACGGTCCGACCCGTCAGCACCGCGCCGCGGGCCATCGGCAGGGAGCGGAAGCGGTCGACGAGCCCTTTCTGCATGTCGTCCGCGATGCCAGCGGCCGATCCCGCGGTCGCGAAGGTCACCGTCTGGGCGAAGATGCCGGCCATCAGGAAGTTCTTGTAGACGTCCGGATCGGTGGACCCCCCGATGCTCATCGAGCCGCCGAAGACGTACGTGAACAGGACCACAAACATTACTGGCTGAATGACCCCAAAAAGGACCATCTCAGGAATCCTGGTCATACGAATCAGGTTCCTGCGGGCGATGACCAGCGAGTCGGCAACCATGCTCATGCGGGACACCCCTTCGCTGCACTCGGGTGCTGACCTCGAATGCTCGACGCGGTGAAGCGTGAAGACCGGCTGACCGGGTTCGCGGTGGGCGCGACCCGCACGGTGTCGGTGACGGCGCTCACTGGGCGGCCTCCTTGCCCTTCTCCTGGTCCTTGATCTCGGCCACGTGTCCCGTCAGGGACAGGAAGACGTCGTCGAGGGTGGGCCTGCGCAGGCCTATGTCGTCGATCTCGATGCCCCGGGTGTCCAGTTCTCGGATGACCTCGGCGAGGAGCTTGGCGCCGCCGGTGACGGGGGCGGTGAGCTTGCGCATGTGCTCCTCGACCGTGGTCTCGCCCTTGCCGAAGCCGGCGAGGACCTCGGCGGCGGCCTGGATGTGCTCGCGCTGGTGCACCACGACCTCGACGCGCTCGCCGCCGGTGCGGGCCTTGAGCTGGTCGGAGGTGCCCTTTGCGATGACCTTGCCGTGGTCGACCACCGCGATGTCGTGCGCCAGGTGGTCGGCCTCCTCCAGGTACTGCGTGGTGAGCAGCAGCGTGGTGCCGCCGGAGACCAGTTGCTTGATGACCTCCCACAGCTGCTGGCGGTTGCGGGGGTCGAGGCCGGTCGTCGGCTCGTCCATGAACATCACGGGCGGTGAGACGACCAGGGCCGCCGCGAGGTCGAGGCGGCGGCGCATGCCGCCCGAGTAGGTCTTGGTGGGGCGGTCGGCGGCGTCCGCGAGGTGGAACTGCTCCAGCAGTTCGGCCGCGCGCTCCTTCGCCGCCTTGGCCCGCATCTGGTACAGCTGGCCGACCATCTGGAGGTTCTCCCGGCCGGTCAGGTATTCGTCGACGGCCGCGAACTGGCCGGACAGCCCGATGGAGCGGCGGACCGCGTCGGGCTGCTTGAGGACGTCGATGCCCGCGACGACCGCCCGCCCGCTGTCGGGTCGCAGCAGGGTGGTCAGGCAGCGGACGGTGGTGGTCTTGCCCGCGCCGTTCGGCCCGAGCAGGCCGAGGACCGTGCCCTCGGGCACGTCCAGGTCAACGCCGTCCAAGGCCTTTACGTCACCGAAGGTCTTGACCAGACCTTCAGCGTAGATGGCGCCTGGCATATGAGCCTCCACGTCTTCGGGGATCACCGGACAGACGTCCGGTGACGCTTCTCACCGACACACCATAACGCGATGTATCGCGTCTTACAATGAGTTTTCCCGCGTTGCGCTCCGTGAGACGAAAGGATCTCGACCGGGTCGGGACAGGCTCCTGACCGGGTCGGGGGCAGGCTCCTGAGGGGGCGGGAGCCCGCTCAGCCGATGACCGTGTAGCCCGCCTCGCGCAGCGCCTGACCCACCTCGGCGCAGTGCGCCGGGCCCTTCGTCTCCAGGTGCAGCTCGACCTCCGCCTCCGTGAGCCCGAGCCGCGGGTCGGTTCGGACGTGGCTCACATCGAGGACGTTAGCGTCGACCACTGACAACACGCCCAGAAGAGTGGCGAGAGCACCGGGCCGGTCCGTCAGCCGCAGCCGGACCGCCAGGTAGCGGCCCTGCGCGGCCATGCCGTGCCGCAGCACCCGCTCCATCAGCACCGGGTCGACGTTGCCGCCGGACAGCACCGCCACGACCGGCCCCTCGAACGCGCCGGGCGCACTCAGCAGCGCCGCGACGGGGCTCGCCCCGGCCGGCTCGACGACCAGCTTGGCCCGCTCCAGGCACAGCAGCAGCGCGGCGGACAACTCGTCCTCGCTGACCGTGCGCACCTCGTCGACCAGCTCGCCGACGATCCCGAACGGCACGTCACCGGGCCGCCCGACCTTGATGCCGTCGGCCATCGTCGCCGGGTTCTCGACCGACACCGGCCGGCCCGCCGCCAGCGAGGGCGGGTAGGCCGCCGCTCCGGCCGCCTGCACGCCCACCACCCGCACCTCCGGCCGCAGCGCCTTCACCGCCACCGCGATCCCGGCGGCCAGCCCGCCCCCGCCGATGCCGACGAGGATCGTGCGCACCTCCGGGCACTGCTCCAGGATCTCCAGGCCCACCGTCCCCTGCCCCGCGATGATGTCGGGGTGGTCGAAGGGGTGGATGAACACCGCGCCCGTCCCGGCCGCGTACTCCTGCGCGGCGGCCAGCGTCTCGTCGACCACCTGACCGTGCAGCCGCACCTCGGCCCCGTAGTCCCGGGTGGCACTGACCTTGGGCAGCGGGGCGCCCTTCGGCATGAACACCGTGGAACGCACGCCGAGCAGGGCGGACGCGAGGGCGACGCCCTGCGCGTGGTTGCCGGCGCTGGCGGCGACCACCCCCGCGGCGCGCTCCTCCGGCAGCAGACCGGCGATCCGGACGTATGCGCCGCGCAACTTGAACGAGCCCGTCCGCTGGAGGTTCTCGCACTTGAGGTGCACCGGCGCACCGACCGTCTGGGACAGGTGCCTGCTGCCCTCCATCGCGGTCACCCGCGCCACACCCGAGAGCATCTTCTGCGCGCCGCGCACGTCGTCGAGGGTGACGGGCCGAAAGGAGTCAGCCGTGCTGTAGCTCATGACTCCAGCATCGCAGTTCACAGGCGGGAACGACCGTTGTGACCAACCTCCGAGACCCGCTTTGCGCAGCGCCGGTACGGCCCGCCTTCCGGCCGCGTACCCTGTCCCCCAATCTGCCAGCCCTCCACGAAGTGAGCCCCCGGCCATGCCCACAACACCTGAAATGTCGATGGACATGACAACCGTCGGTGACACCGGTCTTCTCGACACGCTGCAGCACGAGGTGGCGCTGTTCGCCCGCCGTGCCGAACAGACCCGGCTCGGCGGAGTCGGGCAGGTGCGCAACTCCATGGACCGCGCCGCGTACCTGCTGCTCAACCGCCTCGACAAAGAAGGCCCGATGGGCGTCAAGGCGCTCGCCGCGAGCATGGGGATCGACTCGTCGACGGTCACCCGGCAGGTGGCTCCCCTCGTCGACACCGGTCTGGTCAAGCGCACCTCCCACCCCGAGGACGGGCGCGCGGTGGTGCTCCAGCTGTCCCCGCGCGGGCAGGCCCGGCTGGAGGAAGTCCGCTCCTCCCGGCGCCAGTTGATGGCCGAGCTGACCCACGACTGGGAGCCCGACGAGCGCGAGGCGTTCTGCGACCTCCTCACGCGCTTCAACACCGCGCTGTCCACCCGGATGGCGGCGCAGGGGGTGCCCGGGCCGGAGGCACAGCCGGAGTCCTGAACGCCGTACCGCGGGGACTCCGGTGCCACGGCCCGGGCTCCACGCGTGCGTGGAGCCGCCCGAGCCGTGCGCGGCTCTTGACCCCGGGGCCGTACCTGGCCTGATATGAGACCGGGCCCCCGTCACGCGCGGCCGGGTGCCCGCATCCTCAGGGTCGCCGTCAGGCGGGAGGCGCGGTGCTGGAGCGGCATGCGTCCCGGGCAACCCGTCGCGCCCGGGAGTTCGAGGCGTTCGTCGCGGGCGCGGCCGGGCGGCTGCTGCACGCCGCCACACTGCTCACCGCCGAGGCCCCCGACGACAACCCCCGCGCGCGGCGTCTGCTGACGCTGTCGCTGGCCCACACCTACGCGAGCTGGGACCGGCTGCACGGCGAGGACCCCTACGACCGCACCCGCCAGTACCTGGTCACCCGCTTCGCGCGCGGCACGTGGCACCACTACGGCGCGCTCGGCCGCTCCCGGCCGCATCCCGCGAGCCCCCTGGCCCCGCTCACCCCCCAGGAACGGCTGATCCTGGTCCTCAGGCTCTACGAGGGCGTCGCCGAGGAACAGACGGCGGCCCTGCTGGGCCTGTCCCCCGAACGCGTACGGGCGATCCGCCACCGGGCGACGTCGATCCTGCTGCACCGGCCGCGGGGCCCGGCGCCCGCGGTGACGGCCGCGAAGGCGGTGCGGTCATGAGCCCGTCCGGCGACCGGAGAGCGGCATGAGCGGGAACGACCGCGAGGCGGCCGTACGGCGGCTCCTGGAGCAGGCGCCGCGGCCCGTACCGCCCGAGATCCACACCGAGGCGGTGCGCCGCGGCGGGCGCATGCTGCGGCGCAGGACGCTCGCCCGCCGCCTGATGTGGCTGCTGCTGCTCGCGGCGGCCGTGGCGTTCACCGTGTGGGCGCTGACCGCCCGCCCGTGGGTGGAGCCGCCGTCCGACACGACTCCACCCCTCACCGGCTGGTGATCCCGCGAGGGGAACCGGTCCAGAAGACCGATGAAGATCTTGCTCCGGCCGCCGGGATCGCCCCGGATTGCCGATAATGTCAATCGCCACGAACCGGTGCAAGCAGGGCGCAATTCCAAGATCTTCAGGACACTCCCTAGCCGAGCGCCTGCTGCAGGTCCTCCAGCAGGTCCTCGGCGTTCTCGATGCCGACGGACAGCCGCACCAGGTCGGCCGGGACCTCCAGGGCCGAACCGGCCACGGAGGCGTGCGTCATGCGGCCGGGGTGCTCGATCAGCGACTCGACACCGCCCAGGGACTCGCCCAGCGTGAAGATCTTCGCCCGGTTGCACACCTCGACGGCCGCCTCCTCGCCGCCCGCGACGCGGAAGGAGACCATGCCGCCGAACGACTTCATCTGCTTGGCGGCGACCTCGTGACCGGGGTGCTCCGGCAGGCCCGGGTACAGCACGCCGCTCACCCGCGCGTGCCGCGTGAGCATGTCGGCGACCTTGACGGCGTTCTCGCTGTGCCGGTCCATGCGCACGGAGAGGGTCTTGGTGCCGCGCAGCACCAGCCAGGAGTCGAAGGGCCCGGCGACCGCGCCCATGGCGTTCTGGTGGAAGGCCAGTTCCTCGCCGAGGCCGGCGTCAGCGGTGACCAGGGCACCGCCGACGACGTCGGAGTGACCGCCCATGTACTTGGTCAGCGAGTTCACGACGACGTCCGCGCCCAGCGACAGCGGCTGCTGGAGGTACGGCGTGGCGAAGGTGTTGTCCACGACGAGGCGGGCGCCCGCGTCCCGGGCGACCTGGGCGACCGCGGCGATGTCGGTGATGCCGAGCAGCGGGTTGGAGGGGGTCTCCACCCAGACGACCTTGGTCTTCGGGGTGAGGGCGGCCCGCACGGCGGCCGGGTCGCTCGTGTCGGCGACCGACCACTCCACGCCCCAGCGGGCGACGACCTTGGCGAACAGACGGAACGTGCCGCCGTACGCGTCGTTCGGGATGACCACGTGGTCCCCCGGGGTGAGCAGCGTACGCAGCAGGCAGTCCTCGGCCGCCAGCCCGGACGCGAACGCGAGCCCGCGGCTGCCGCCCTCCAGGGCTGCGAGGTTCTCCTCCAGCGCGGTCCTGGTGGGATTGGCGCTGCGGCTGTACTCGTAGCCGCCGCGCAGTCCGCCGACCCCGTCCTGCTTGTAGGTCGAGACCTGGTAGATCGGCGGGACGACCGCGCCCGTCAGGGGGTCGGCGGTGTTGCCCGCGTGGATCGCGAGCGTCTCGAAGTGCTGACTGATGTGCCTGTCGCTCATGAGCACCGAGGGTAGTGCGCCGACGCGACACGTGCCGGGGCACGGGGCGAGCCGGGGTTTTCCACAGGTCGCGGGAGGGCTCGGGCCTAAGTTTTCCACAGGTTCCGGGAGCAGGTTCGCCAATTGTCGGCGCGGTCTGGTTCGCTTGTTGCATGGAGATTCTGTGGGTCCTGATCGCGCTGGTCATGCTGGGCTTCGTGCTGCTCCCCTTCCTGCGGCGCAGGCGCGGTGGTGCGATAGGGCTGGTCTCCCCCGACCACCCGGACGCTGCGGACCCGGCGAACTACGGCTTCGTCCGCGAGGAGGAGCTCGACATCCGCATGCCCGGCCCCGACCAGGACCTCCTGGACGTCCTGGACGTGGTGCAGCGCACGCAGGACCACCGCGCCGCGCAGCAGCTCCTGGCGGGCACGGAGACCGAGGGCGAGCGGCGCTGGCAGCGCGTGCAGGCCTTCGCGGGCGCGGCCTCGCTGGAGCTGTCGCGACGGCCCGGCGGGGTGAGCGAGGCGCCGGGCGGCCAATGGCTGCGCGTGTGGCGGGCCGAGGCGCCCAAGGACGCGGGCGGTGCGGCGGTGCACGCCGAGTTCCTGGTGCAGCAGGCGTGGCGGACGGCGACGCCGGGGACGGACGAGTTCCGGATCATCATGGAGGAGGCGAGGACGGCGTGCAGCGAGGCGGCGCTGCTCGCCCCCGGTGACCCGATCCCGTACATCGTCGAGCTGTCGGTGGCCCGCGGGCTCGGCTACTCCCAGAAGGACTTCGAGCAGGTCTGGCTGAAGATCCTGGACCGCGCCCCGGCCCACATGGGGGCGCACCTGTCCGCGCTGCACTACTGGTGCGAGAAGTGGCACGGCTCCCGTGCCGAGGCGTACGCGTTCGCCGAGGCCGCCGCGGCCCGGGCGCCCCGGGGCTCCCTCCTCTCGGCGATGCCCCTCTTCGCGGTGTTCGAGCACCTCCCCGAGGTGACCCTCGTGGCGAACTTCTGGCAGAGCGAGGTCGTCACGAAGGCGGTGCACGGCGCCCTGCACGCGGTGCACTCGGCCCGCGCCGACGACCCGATGCTGGCGCATGTGCGGCACATGCTGGTCTTCTTCCTGGTCCGCGGCGAGCGCTGGTCGGAGGCCATGAACCAGCTGATACACATCGACGGCCACGTGGGCGCCCTGCCCTGGACCCTGTCGGCCGATCCGGCGGCGGAGTTCGCGGTGTACCGGGCGCTGGCGGTGGCGGGCTACGAGGCGAACGGCGGCAGCCCGGCGAGCCTGCCGCACTGAGCCCCGACCGGGGCCCGAACCCTGCCCGTGCCCGCCCGGCCCCCGCCGGAATTCCGGGCGGTCGCGGCGCGTTCAGGAGGGCGTCGCCCCGATTGGAGACCGCATGTTCCTGCACAACCGCACGCCCCAGCTGCCGACCGCCGAGCAGGCGCTGCCCGGGCGCCCGGAGCCGGCGTTCACGGTCCCCGGCCGCCACACCGTCCTCGGCAACCCGCTGCTCGGCCCGTACCCCGAGGGCCTGGAGACCGCCGACTTCGGCCTGGGCTGCTTCTGGGGCGCCGAGCGCACGTTCTGGCAGCTCCCGGCCGGTGTCTGGACGACCGTCGTCGGCTACCAGGGCGGCCACACCGAGAATCCCACGTACGAGGAGGTCTGCTCGGGTCTGACCGGCCACACCGAGGTCGTACGGGTGGTCTTCGACCCGGACCGGATCTCGTACGAGCGCCTCCTGAAGACGTTCTGGGAGTCGCACGACCCGACGCAGGGCTTCCGCCAGGGCAACGACGTGGGCACGCAGTACCGCTCGGCCATCTACACCCACGCCCCCGCCCAGGAGGCCACCGCCAAGGCCTCCCGTGAGGCCTACCAGAAGGTCCTGACGTCCTCCGGCTACGGCACCGTCACCACGGAGATCGTCACGACTCAGGGCCGCCCCTTCTACCCGGCGGAGGGCTACCACCAGCAGTACCTGGACAAGAACCCCGCGGGCTACTGCGGCATCGGCGGCACGGGAGTGTCCTGCCCGGTCGGTGTGGCGAGGGCCGGTGGCTGACCCTGCGAGCTTCGGCGGGGGCTGGATCTTCGAGGAGAGTCTGCGGCCGTTCTGCGAGACCGTCGCGGAGTTCTCGGGCTACGCGTTCGACGACGCGGACTGGCAAGCCGTAGGCAACGCCCTGCCCGACACCGACGTCGAGACGCCCGACGGCTGGTACGACTACCCGCTCTCGGGCCGGGTGCCGCTGACACTGCTGGTCGCGGACGACCCCGGCTCGTCCCTGGTCTTCGTACGGATCACGGGGAACCCGGACGACCGCACGCGAGCACAGATCGAAGCGGCCCTGCACATCTTCAGCATGTACACCGTGCGCTGACGGTCCGTTCCCGAGGTACGGGGCTGCTGCGGGCGCCCGGTCAGCCCGTAGGGTGCCTGCGTGACTGCGCCCCTGAATTCCGACAGATCCCGTGCCGCGCTGCGGATATCCGCGCGGGTTTCCGCCGAGCTGCTGCTGGTGTTCGCCATGTCCGCCGTGGCGCTGTGGTTGCTGGGCCGGATGTGGTCCGTGGTGTGGCCGCTGGTGGTCGGACTGCTGCTGACCACGCTGACCTGGCCCGCGGCCCGGTTCCTGCGCCGGCGCGGGTGGCCGCCCGCGCCGGCCGCGTCGGTCGTGACCGTGCTGTTCCTGCTGGTCGCCGTCGGTGTGGTGGCGCTGATCGCCGTACCGGTGGCATCCCAGTCCGGGGAGCTGACGGACGGTGTCGTGGAGGGCATCCAGCGGCTGCGCGAGTGGGCCGCCGGGCCGCCGCTGAACATCGGGGACGCGCAGATCAACAAGGCCTTCGACAGCGCGGTCTCCCGCGCCCAGGAAGGCGTCGGCAGCATGGTGGGGGCTGTCGTCACGGGTGTGAGCACCGTGGTGAACGGCGTCGTCACCGCCGTCCTCGCGCTCTTCCTGATGTTCTTCTTCCTCAAGGACGGCCCGCGGTTCCTGCCGTGGCTGTCCCGTCAGCTGCCCGGCCGGCTCGCCACCGACGTCCCGACCGTGTTCGACCGCGGCTGGGCCACCCTGGGTGCCTTCGTCCGGTCCCAGGCGGCCGTCGGTCTGCTCGACGCCGTCCTGATCGGCCTGGGCCTGTGGATCCTGGGTGTGCCGCTGGTGCTGCCGCTGGCGGTGCTGACCTTCGTCTCGGCGTTCGTGCCGATCATCGGCGCCCTGTTCGCCGGCTTCGTCGCGGTGCTCATCGCACTCGTGTCCAACGGTCTGACGGACGCGCTGATCGTGCTGGCCATCATCGTCGTGGTGCAGCAGCTCGAGGGCAACGTCTTCCAGCCCATGATCCAGAGCCGCGGGCTCGGCCTGCACGCGGCGGTGGTGCTGCTCGCGGTGACCCTGGGCGGCAGCCTGGCCGGCATCGTGGGCAGCCTGCTCGCCGTGCCCGTGGCGGCGCTGATCGCGGTGGTCTGGAACTACGTGCGCGAGCAGCTCGTCGATCCGGTGGGCGAAGCGGGGGCGGACGAATCCGAGGCGGGAGCCGCCGTCCCGTCGTAGCGGCACAACCGCGGGGCGCGCAGGCGGCGTCCGACGCGCGAACGGCCCCGCCCAGGTCGCGGGGCCGCTCCTCGCTTGCGAGTCTGCAGGCGAAGGGAGAGCCGCCTCATGATTCCTGTCGCCACGTCGCCCGTGCGTCTGGAGGCATCCGTCGATCCCCGCCTGTCCCGATGGATGTGGCTGGTGAAATGGCTGCTCGCCGTCCCGCACTACATCGTGCTGGTGTTCCTGTGGATCGGGTTCGTCGTCGTGACCGTGATCGCCTTCTTCGCGATCCTGTTCACCGCCCGGTACCCGCGGTCCCTCTTCGACTACAACGTCGGTGTGCTGCGCTGGAACTGGCGCGTCAGCTACTACGCGCACACCGCCCTCGGCACCGACCGGTACCCGCCGTTCACCCTCGCCGACGTGCCCGACTACCCGGCGCACTTCGACGTCGTCTACCCCGAGCGGCTGTCCCGCGGGCTGGTCCTGGTGAAGTGGTGGCTGCTGGCGATCCCGCAGTACATCGTCGTCGCGATGTTCGCCGGGGGCGGCTGGGGCAGCGGGGACGACTGGCGCGGCGGCGGGCTGCTGCCGTTCCTCTCCCTGGTGGCCGTCGTCATCCTGCTCTTCACGGCCCGCTACCCGCGGCACCTCTTCGACTTCCTGATCGGCCTGGCCCGCTGGGCGGCCCGGGTGACGGCGTACGCCGCGCTGCTGACGGACCAGTACCCGCCGTTCCGGCTCGACCAGGGCGGGCAGGAGCCCTCACCGGCGCCACCGCCACCGGCGGACCCACTGACCAAGATCTGACCGGACGGCGGCGTGGCCCTGACCTGACCCCGCACAGCGCACAATCCGCAGCGGAAGCGTTTCCTCCCGCCCTGCGCTCCCTCGCATGGTTCTCGGACGAGCGTTACAGCCGATCATGGTCATCGCTCTGGCCCTCGCGGGGGCGGTCCAGGGCGCAGTGAGCACGGCACGGGCCGAGGAGAACGGGACGTCGACCGGGCGGCAACTGCTGTTCTACAACCACGCCTACGGTGTGCGCGACCGGGCCACCGCGGACGCCATCGAGCACTCCTCGGAGTATGACGCGCGGCGCGACGATGTGACGAGCCGGGGTGCGGACGGTTCAGCCGCCGCTGCCGTAGGGCCTGGTGATGATCTCCAGGCGGTGGCCGTCGGGGTCGTCGAAGTAGGCCCCGCGGCCGCCGTCGTTGTGGTTGATCTCGCCGGGGCGACTGTGGAACGGGTCCGCCCAGTAGGTGAGACCGGCCCGCTGGATACGGCCGAAGATCTCGTCGAACTCCTCCTCCGAGACGAGGAAGGCGTAGTGCTGCGGCGTGATGGCGCCGGGGCTGTCCATGTAGTCGAGGGTCACGCCGTTGGAGATCTCGACCGGGAGGAACGGGCCGTAGGGCGGGCTCACGTCGAGCCCCAGGAGGTCGGCGAGGAACCGGGCCGAGGCACGTTTGTCGCGGGCGACGACGATGGTGTGGTTGAGCTGCACGGTCATGGTGGCCTCCCCTGACGTACGTGGCGGCGGACCCTCCGGTGCACTCCCCCACGTGTACCCCGCGCACACCCCGTCGTGCATCACGAACAGCCCTGAGGGCCCCGGCACGCGGCCGGGGCCCTCAGGGCTGCCTCACTCGGGGGGTGAGGTCAGATCGTCGCCGTGTCGATCACGAACCGGTAGCGGACGTCGCTGGCCTGGACCCGCTCGTACGCCTCGTTGATCTGGTCACCGCGGATCAGCTCGATCTCGGCGCCCAGGCCGTGCTCGGCGCAGAAGTCCAGCATCTCCTGGGTCTCCGCGATGCCGCCGATCATGGAACCGGCGAGGGTCTTGCCGCCACCGATCACCGAGAAGAGGTTGAGGGAGACCGGCTCCTCGGGGGCTCCGACGTTGGCCAGGGTGCCCTCGGTCTTCAGCAGGGACAGGTAGGCGTTGAAGTCCAGCGGGGCGGACACCGTCGACACGATCAGGTCGAACGTGCCGGCCAGCTCCTCGAAGGTCTTCGGGTCGCTGGTGGCGTAGTAGTGGTCCGCGCCCAGCCGCAGGCCGTCCTCCTGCTTGCGCAGGGACTGCGACAGCACGGTCACCTCGGCGCCGAGGGCGTGGGCGATCTTGACGCCCATGTGGCCGAGGCCGCCCAGGCCGACGATCGCGACCTTCTTGCCGGGGCCGGCGCCGAAGCGGCGGAGCGGGGAGTAGAGGGTGATGCCGGCGCACAGCAGCGGCGCGGCGACGTCGAGGGAGAGGCCGTCGGGGATGCGGACGACGAAGTTCTCGTCGACGACGACGTTCTCCGAGTAGCCGCCGTAGGTGGGCTCGCCGTCCTTGCCGATGCCGTTGTACGTGGGGACGTTGCCCTGCACGCAGTACTGCTCACGGCCGGCCTTGCAGTTCTCGCACTCGCGGCAGGAGTCGACCATGCAGCCGACGCCCACGCGGTCGCCGACGGCGAACTTCGTGACGCCCGGGCCGACCGCGGAGACGACACCGGCTATCTCGTGGCCGGGGACCATCGGGAAGATCGCCTCGCCCCAGCCCTCCTGGGCCTGGTGGATGTCGGAGTGGCAGATGCCGGCGAACTTGATGTCGATCAGGACGTCGAACTCGCGGACCTCGCGGCGCTCGATGGTGGTGCGCTCCAGCGGAGCCTTGGGAGCGGGAGCGGCGTACGCAGCAACAGTGGTCATGCCGGGGTTCTCCTAGCGGGGTTCAGTGCCCGGCTGCCTTCTGGATCTTCTGACCGGGCACGATCACCAGCGTGCCGGATTCGTTCGTGCTCACCCAGACCACGGTTTTGCGTACGCACACGGTGCGTACCACTGGCGGGGTCAGGCTCGTGGGCGTACGACCAGGAATACTGGACGGCATGGACGAACAGCCCGAACCCGCACAGACGGCCGGTGGCGGCCTGGACCGGCGCGCCGAGCTCAGTGAGTTCCTGCGCACCCGGCGGGCCCGGCTGAAGCCCGAGGACGTGGGGCTGCCCGACTTCGGGCGGCGGCGGGTGCCCGGGCTGCGCCGCGAGGAGCTGGCGCAGCTGGCCGGGGTGTCCGTGGCGTACTACACGCGGCTGGAGCAGGGCAACGGCCGCAACGTCTCCGCGGAGGTGCTGGACGCGATCGCGCGCGCCCTGCGGCTGAGCGACGCCGAGCACGCGCACCTGATGCATCTGGCGAAGCCGAAGCAGCACAAGAAGAAGCCGGTGGCGCGCAGCCAGCAGGTGCGGCCTGCGCTGCGGCATCTGCTGGACTCGGTCGAGTCCGTCCCGGCGTACATCGTCGGGCGCCGCTCGGACATCCTGGCCTGGAACCGGATGGCGTCGGCCCTCTTCGGCGACTGGGCGGAGGTGCCGGCGCAGGAGCGGAACTGGGCGCGCATGGTGTTCCTCAGGCCCGAGTACCGCGAGCTGTTCGTGGAGTGGGAGCAGAAGGCGTCCGACATCGTCGGCTATCTGCGCATGGACGCGGGCTGCCACCCGGACGACCCGCGGCTGTCGGCCCTGGTGGGCGAGCTGTCGGTGAAGAGCGAGGAGTTCCGCCGCCTCTGGGCCGCCCACGACGTCAAGGAGAAGAGCTACGGCGTCAAACGCCTGCGCCACCCCCTGGTCGGCGACCTGACCCTGTCCTTCGAGACGTTCCGCCTGGTCGACGACGCCGAGCAGTCCCTGATCACCTACCACGCGGACCCGGACACCCCGTCGGCGGAGGCCCTGCGCCTGCTGGCCAGCTGGGGAGCGGACGCGACGCGCTCGGGCACCAGGGCTTCGACACCGTCGGAGTGAGAGGCATTAGTGCCTCGGCCACCCTCAGAGCACGACGCACCCGCCCCTCGGCCACCCTCACAGCACGACACACCCGCCCCTCGGTCGACGACGCCCAGGTCCTCCCGCATCAGCCTCCGCATCGCGGACAGTCGCGGTTCGGCCTCCTTCAGGTCGAGCAGGGCGTCCTCCGCGCTTTCGCCCTCCCGGGCCACGCCGCGGCCGAGCCGTTTGACCGCCGCGTCGATGCCGGCGAGGACCTCGTTCACGGACCGTGAGGCGTCGAGGATGCGCTCCGGCACGATCATCTGGGCCTGCGCGTACCGGTCCCGGTAGTCGCCGCGTCTCTTCGAGCTGGTCGCGCTCGGCGTCGCCGTAAACCCCGTCGCGCAGGCGGTGCAGGGCGTCCTTCAGGAGGGTGTGGAACTGGCGGGAGGCCCTGTTCATGGCCGTGTACGCGTCCCCGCGCTCCTCGAACCGCCGTCGTCGCCCTTCGGCCCGGGTCGCCTCGTCCCGCTGCCGTGCGGAGAGCCGCTGGCCGAGCACCGGCGCGAAGAGTGTGCCGAGGACGCCCACGACGGCGGTGATCATGGCGGTCACGGCGACGGTCGTGCGAGGACCCTACTGACGCGGCGGGCCCGCCGGAAGCCGAGGCTTCCGGCGGGCCGCCAACGCGCTGGTCCTACCGCCTACTCGCCGTAGTACGCGTTGTAGATCGAGATCGTCGACTTGTTGCCCTTCTTGTCGGCGATCTTGGCGTGGAAGGAGATGGCCTTCCCCTTCGCCGGGTTCTTGACGCTCACCTTGCCGTCCTTGACGGTGAGCTTCTTCCAGGTCTTGCCGTAGTCGTACGAGACGTACACCGACAGCGACTTCAGGTTGCTGCCCTTGGCCGCGCCCTCGACGCTGACCGGGACCTTGACGGTCTTGTCGGCCGGGGCCTTGCTGTCCAGACCCGTGGCCGCGAGGAAACGGGCCGTGGAGACGGGCAGCTTGGTGATGTCGTTGGTCTTCTTCGAGCGGAACGTCCAGCTCGCGTCGACGCGGGTGGAGGCCGCCGCGACCTTGACGCTGCGCTTGACCGACGTCGTCAGCTTGTACTCGGCGTCGGCGGCCGGGACCTTGAACTGCTTGTCGCCGAACAGCGGGTCGTCGTTGCTGCCGACCTTGGTGCCGTTGCGGTAGAGGGTCGTGTCGACCGCGGAGAACTTCGAGTAGCCCACGTTGCCCTTGCCGTCGGCGAACAGCGGCAGGGAACCGTAGATCTCGTTGCCTTCACGGATGACACCGAAGTCGCCGGTCAGGCGCGGCCCGAAGACAGCCGTGTTGACGGTCTTGGAGTAGCTCTTGCCGGCGGCGAACGTGTGCGTGCCCATATCGTAGGCGGCCTCGTCGACCGGGAAGCCGTCCTCGTCCACACCTCCGGACTGGGCGAACTCGAGCTGCCACTTCACGCCGCCCTGGGCGGACAGGTGGATCGTCCGGGTGCCGGGCAGGGCCTGCTGCATGCCGATCGAGGAGGCGCTGGAGCTCCACGGCATCCAGCCCACCGCGTTGACCGAGCCCTTCTTGCCGCTCGCCGCGGCGCCGAGACCCGCCTTCACCGTGGCGAGCTCGCTCGCCTTGTAGTGCTTGGTGAAGCCGCTGGCGAGCTGCTTGACCTTGCCGCCGGCGACGGTGTTGTACTCCTCCTTGCCGCCCTTGGACCAGTGGCCGTCCCACTGCTGGGTCACCGAACCGTCGGTGATCTGCGGGCCGACGTGAGCGCTGCGGAAGCCGTCGTAGGAGTCCAGCCACCAGCCGAAGCCGTAGCTGCTGTCCCCGCTCTCCACCGTGTAGTCGGCCGAGGCGAACTCCGACTTGGCGCCGGTGGCCGGGACGGTGATGTCCACCGGCTTGGCCTTACGGGCGTCCAGCGTGATCGTCGTGTTCTTGGTGAGGTTCAGCTTGGGCTGGGCGAGCCAGTCGACGCCCTCGAACTTCTCCGGGTCGTCGCCCACGTAGATGTTCGCGTTGAGGACGTAGGTGCCCTTGGGGACACGGGTGGTGACGGTGCCGTCCTCGTCGTACGGCATGGCCCCCTTGCCCTTGCCCAGGCCGGCTATGCCGGTGAGGTCGGCGCTGTAGTTCTTCGCGGCCTTGCCGTCGCGGCCCAGGAACTTCAGCGTCACGTCGTACGACTCGACCTCGCGCTGCACCGCCGCCGCCGTGCGGACGGTCTGGCCGCCGCCCGTCGCCGTGACGTACGCCGAGTACGCGCCGTCGACCGTGCCGCCGAGCTTGGTGTTGACGGTGAACGGCACGGAGGCCTTGCCGCCGGCCGGGACCGTCACCGAGGTGGCGCCGAGCTTGAAGAAGCCGGACGGGACGGCCTGGCCCTTGGGGTTGGTGGCCGTCGACGTCAGCTTCAGCGTGACGTCCTTCGTACCGAGGTTGCGGTACGTCAGCTCCTCGGTGACCGGCTTGTCGTCGGTGTGCGGCCACTGCTGCACCCCGAAGCTCACCGAGACCGGCTCGGCGATCACGGACTGCTTGATGGCCTTGTCGACCTGGATCCGGCCCGAACCCTGCTCGAACGGGGTGTACTTGCCGCCCTTGGTGGAGCCGGTGAGGGCGCCCTTCAGCTCGGCGTACTTCCAGTCCGGGTGCTGTTGCTTGAGGATCGCCGCCGCGCCCGCGACGTGCGGGGTCGCCATCGAGGTACCGGAGATCGTCATGTAGCCGGCCGGCTTCTCGCCGACCTCCTGGGCTATCTGGTTGCCCGGGGCGGAGGCCGCGGTGATGTCCACGCCGGGCGCGGTCACGTCGGGCTTGAGGGCGCCGTCCATGGCGGGGCCACGGCTGGAGAAGTCGGCGAGCCGGTCCTTGTCGTCGACGGCGCCGACGGTCAGGGCCGCTGCGGCGCTGCCCGGGGAGCCGATGGTCTGCTCACCGAAGTCGCCCTCGTTGCCGGCCGCGATGGCGAACAGGACGCCCTTCTCGTCGGACAGCTTGTTCACCGCCGCTTCCAGCGGGTCGATCGCGGGCGTGTCGCCGCCGCCCAGACTCATGTTGATGACGTCGGCGCCCTCGGCGGCGGCCCACTCCATGCCGGCGAGGATCTCGGAGTCGCTGCCGAAGCCGCCGTCGTCGAGGACCTTGCCGTTGAGGATCTTCGCGCCGGGCGCGACGCCCTTGTACTTGCCGCCGGACTTCTTGCCCGTGCCGGCCACGATGGAGGCGACGTGCGTGCCGTGGCCGACCTTGTCGGAGGCGTCGGGCGAGGTGGTGAAGTTCTTGGCGCCGACCACCTGGCCCTTGAGGTCGTCGTGGGTGGCGTCGACACCGGTGTCCAGGACGGCGATCTTGGTGCCCTTGCCGTCGTAGCCGGCCGACCAGGCCTTGGGCGCGCCGATCTGCGGGACGGACTTGTCGAGGCTGGCCTTGCGGACGCCGTCGAGCCAGACGTGCGCGATGCCGGAGGCGGTCTTCTCGCCGTTGGTGACCGCGTCCCAGAGTTCGGGGGTGTCCTGCTGCGGCGTCTGCACGGCGTCCGCGTTCACTGACTTCAGCACGTGGCTCAGGCTGCCGGCCTCGCGGACGTCGGCCTTGGCGGCGGCGGCGCTGCCCCGGTAGCCGACGATGACCTTCAGGCCCTTCTTCTGGGCCTTGCGGGTCGTCGACTTGTTGAGCTCGGTGACGTCGAAGAGCCTCTGGTCGAGCTTGCCGGTGGCGACCAGGCGGGCCGCGTCGGCCGGGATGACGAGGGTGTGGCCGTCGACCTTGCGGATCTGGACGGGTACCTTCTCGCGGCCCTTGGCGTGTTCCAGGCCGATGACACGGCCCTTGGAGTCCAGCACGACGCGGTCGCCGGTGATGAGTGTGATGCGGTGCTTGGCGGTGAGGGACGCCGGCTTGGCGGACGCTGCCGCCTGCTCGCCGTCGGCCGACGCCGGGCTGGTCATACCCGCCGCCAGCGCTACGGCCGCCGCTGTGGCGACTGTGGCCGCGTACGCCCTTTTCACTTGTCTGCGCAAGTTTCCCCCTTGCAGAAGAACCGGGCGAATTCCCCGTTCACCCGGCCGGGGGTGGCCTCGTACGCATGTCCGTACACCCCCCGGAATACGCAGTATGCCGAGGGGTGATCAGGTGCTCAAGAGATGAGAGGCCGGTAAGAATTCCGTCGGCCGACTGTTACACGTCCGTGGGAACTCCGTTACAGGGTCGCGTGGTTACGCACGCGCGTTCTCCTTGACAGAGATCCGGCCCTTGCGGATCGTCGCCACACGCGGAGCCTTCTTCGCTATCGCCGAGTCGTGGGTGACCATCACGAAGGTGAGGCCCAACTCCTCCCACATGCGCTCGAGTACGTCCATGATCTCGTCGCGCATGGATTCGTCGAGATTGCCGGTGGGTTCGTCGGCGAGGAGCACCTTCGGCTGTTTCACCAAGGCCCGGGCGATGGACACGCGTTGCTGCTGACCGCCGGACATCTCGCCGGGCAGATGTGCGAGGCGCTCGCCGAGACCGACCGATGTCAGTGCCTCGGCGGCCTGTTCGCGTCGCTGTTTCGGCTTCACGCCGAGGGGGACGAGGGCGGTCTCCACGTTTTCCTGCGCGGTGAGCGTCGGGATGAGGTTGAAGGGGCTGGAAGACGAAGCCGATGCTTTCGCTTCTCACCCGGGTCAGTCTCGCCTCCCCAACGCCGAAAGGCCGTCGCCCACCCCGGGTGTCCGGGGTGGGCGACGGCCTTTGGTCAGGAGAGCCGGCGAGTCGTCAGACCGCGGAACCGGCCTTCCAGTCGGCCCAGCCCATGTTCCAGCCGTTGAGGCCGTTGTCCGGCGCGACCGTCTTGTCGCCGGTGTTCTCGACGACCACCACGTCGCCGATCATCGAGTTGTTGTAGAACCACGCGCCCGGGGTGTTCGGGTTGTTCGCGCCCTTGGCGTCCTGCAGGCCGACGCAACCGTGGCTGGTGTTCACGCTGCCGAAGATGGACTTCGCGCCCCAGTAGTTGCCGTGGATGAACGTGCCCGAGCTGGAGAGGCGGATGGCGTGCGGCACGTCCTTGATGTCGTACTCGCCCTTGCCGTCGTCGTCCGTGAAGCCCACGGTCGCGCCGTTCATGCGCGTCTCCTTGAACTTCTCGGACATCACCATGATGCCCTCGTAGGTCTTGTTCTCGGGCGAGCCGGCGGAGATCGGGATCGTGCGGACGGTCTTGCCGTCCTGCGTGATCTTCATCTGCTTGGTCTTCGCGTCGACGTACGAGACCTGGTTGCGGCCGATCTTGAAGGTGACCGTCTTCTGCTGGACGCCGAAGACGCCCTTGGCTCCCTCGACACCGTCGAGCGCGAGCTTCAGCGTGACGGTGGAGCCTTCCTTCCAGTAGTCCTCGGGCCGGCAGTCCATGCGGTTGGCGTTGAACCAGTGGCAGGCGACTTCCTGGCCGCTGGTCGTGCTGACCTCGATGCCCTTCTGGACCGCGGCCTTGTTGGTGATCGCCTTGTCGAAGTTGATCGAGACCGGCATGCCGACGCCGACGGTGGTGCCGTCGTCCGGCGTGAAGTTGCCGATGAAGCTGTTGGCCGGGGAGACCGTGGTGAACGAGGCGTTCTCGTGGGCGACGCGACCGTCGGAGTCCTTCGCCTCGGCCGCCAGCTTGTAGGTGGTGGACCGCTCCAGCTGGGCGGTCGGCTTCCAACTGGTCTTGTCGGCGGATATCTGGCCGCTGACCTCCGCGCCCTGCGACGTCGTCATCTTCACGACGGTGAGCGTGCCCTTGCTCACGGTGACGGCGGCGGAGTTGTTGATGGAGGCGTTGTCCGAGCCGTCCTCGGGCGTGATCTTGATCTGGGCCTCGGAGGTCTTCTTCGCCGCGGCCTCGTCGACCTTCGACTGGGAGCTGTCGCCTCCGTCGCCCCCGGAGGCACTGTCGTCGCCTCCGGAACACGCCGAGAGCATCAGCACTCCGCCGAGCAGTGCGGACGCGACCGTCAGGCCCTTGCGCCGCTTACCGACCGTCATCACACGCTTCTCCATCGTTGCCGATTTCCCCAAAACCCCGAGTGTCCCCGTCAAAAACCTGAGTGCCCCCGTCGGGACCCGTGAGTCCTCACCAGGACTCGTGAGTCCTCACCCGGAACGTTCAACGCTACGACCGGCTCATCCGGTTCCCCAGGTCGCGCAGGTGTGGGGATCACCACGTCCGTGACGGACGGGGCCGGCTGTTACGGGTGCGGTCGGTGCGCCGCTTGAGACGCGAAGACCCCGGGCGGCGGTTGCCGCCCGGGGTCACGAATTCCGGACAGCTCAGCCGTCGCTGCCGTCGCCATCATCCTCGTCGAGGTCCCAGTCCGGCGAATCGGGCTCGTAGTCAATCCGTTCACTGCTCCAGGAGGCCTGCTGGAGCTCGATCCCCGGCACCTGGCTGACCAGGTCGAACGGGTCCACGAGGTACGCGAGGGCCTCCGCGGTGTCTTCCGTCACAGCGCCCTCGGCGTGGGCTCGTTCCGCCGCCGGCATGTCCGCCTCGTCGGCGATCCGGCGCAGCGCGGACTTGGTGACCGCGTCCGCGTCGTCGACCTCGAGAACGAGTTCCACCCGAAGCCGTACAAAACGTGATGTCTCTGGAGTGCTCATGGCGGGAGCGTACGTCCAGGCCCTCCCGTGACTTTCCCGTGACCCGCGACTTTCACTAACATCGCCCCACACGGCCAATTCGCCGACGTCACAAGGGGATCGATATTCCGTGTCATCCGCTCGCCGCCCGTTGCTGACCGCCACCGCCGCGGCGTCCCTGCTGGGCGCCCTGTGGTTCGTCCCGTCCGCCAACGCGTCGTCGGACTCCCCGGTGACAGACGCGGTCTCGACGAGCCCGTCGCCGCAGGTCACGGAGCAGGCCCGGATCGCGGCGACGACCGCGGACACCTCCGTCACCGGCACCCGACTCGCCGACACCGGCAGTTTCGACAGCACGCCGTACGTGATCGGCGGGACCTTCTGTCTCACGCTCGGCGCCGGGTTCGTCGTGTACTCGGTGCGCCGGGAACGGCTCGGTTTCTGACGCCCGTTGACTCGGGGCCCCGCCGGACGACGGGACCCCTGCGGCCCTACTGAAGCGGCCCGGTGACCTTCTCGACCGCGGCCAGCAGCCGCCCGTCGCGCACGAACGCGTCCGCCGCGGCGAGGTCGGGCGCGAGGAACCGGTCCGGCCCGGGGCCCTGGACTCCCGCCTCCCGTGCGGCGTCGATGACCGCCTGCGACGCGGGCGCCGGGGTCAGGCCCTCGCGCAACTCCACCGCGCGCGTGGCGGCGTAGAGCTCGATGGCGATCACCCGGGTGAGGTTGTCGACGGCCGTGCGCAGCTTGCGCGCCGCCGACCAGCCCATCGAGACGTGGTCCTCCTGCATCGCGGAGGACGGGATCGAGTCTGCGGACGCCGGTACGGCGAGCCGCTTCAGCTCGCTCACCAGCGCGGCCTGCGTGTACTGAGCGATCATCAGGCCCGAGTCCACACCGGCGTCGTCGGCGAGGAACGGCGGCAGGCCGTGGCTGCGGTTCTTGTCGAGCAGCCGGTCGGTGCGCCGCTCCGCGATGGAGCCGAGGTCGGCGGCGGCGATGGCGAGGAAGTCCAGGACGTAGGCGACGGGCGCCCCGTGGAAGTTGCCGTTGGACTCCACGCGCCCGTCGGGCAGCACGACGGGGTTGTCCACGGCGGCCGCCAGCTCGCGGTCGGCGACCAGCCGGGCGTGGGTCATGGTGTCCCGCCCGGCGCCGGCGACCTGCGGGGCGCAGCGCACGGAGTAGGCGTCCTGGACACGCGGGGCGTCGTCCTGGTGGTGCCCGGTCAGGCCCGACCCCTTCAGCACGGCCAGCATGTTGGCGGCGCTGGCGGCCTGCCCCGGGTGGGGCCGGATGGCGTGCAGTTCGGGGGCGAGGACCTTGTCGGTGCCGAGCAGACCCTCCAGGGACAGGGCGGCGGTGACGTCGGCGGACCGGTAGAGCGTCTCCAGGTCGGCCAGGGCCATCACCAGCATGCCGAGCATGCCGTCGGTGCCGTTGAGGAGGGCGAGGCCCTCCTTCTCGCGCAGTTCGACCGGCTGGATGCCGTGCGCGGCGAGGAGTTCGGCGGCCGGGCGTACGACACCGTCGGGGCCCTCGGCGTCGCCCTCGCCCATGAGCGCCAGCGCGCAGTGGGACAGCGGCGCGAGGTCGCCGGAGCAGCCGAGGGAGCCGTACTCGTGCACGACGGGGGTGATCCCGGCGTTGAGGAGGTCGGCCATGGTCCGGGCGACCTCGGGCCGGACGCCGGTGCGCCCGGAGCAGACGGTCTTCAGTCGCAGGAACATCAGGGCGCGGACGACTTCGCGCTCCACGGCGGGGCCCATCCCGGCGGCGTGCGAGCGGACGATGTTGCGCTGGAGCTGGGCGCGCAGCTCCGGGCTGATGTGCCGGGTCGCCAGGGCGCCGAAGCCGGTGCTCACGCCGTACACGGGGTCCGGCTTGGCCGCCAGCGCGTCCACGATCTCGCGGGCCGCGGCGAGGGCGGCCACGGCCTCCGCGGAGAGCTCGACGCGGGCGCCGCCGCGCGCCACGGCGAGCACGTCGGACGCGGTCACCCCCGACGTTCCCACCACCACAGTGTGCATATCCATATTCAGGAGCGTACGCAGTGAATTCGATGATGTCACCACTGGGGGCGGCGTTCACCCCTTACCGAATGCGTCACACCGCCGGATGCCGGTCACACCACAGGGCCCGGGGTCAGGGCGCAGGCCGGCCCCGGAACCGCCGGCGCTCTCCGCCCTCCTCCCGGGACGGCTCGTCCGCGAGCCGTAGGACGGGATCGTCGGGCCCGGCCCGGCCCGCCACCACCGGCCGGTCCGCCCGCTCGGCCTTGGCCCGGTACTGTGCGGCGTCGGCGAGCCGGAACAGCCGCCGGGCGGAGGGCACCGGCCCGATCGGGTCCTCGGTGGACGCGACCCCGCAGGCCACCCCGTCCCCGAGCTCCAACTCGGCGGCCCTGCGGCACAGTTCGCCCGCCGCCTTCACGACCTGGTCGGCGGGCGGCCCGACCGCGAGCAGACAGAACTCGTCCCCGCCCAGCCGCGCGGCCAGCGCCCCCGGCAGCATGGCCCCGCACAGCGACAGCACCGACCCGAACCGCTCCAGGAGCCGGTCCCCGGCGGCGTGCCCATGGGTGTCGTTGACCCGCTTGAGCCCGTTCAGATCGCAGACGACGAGACTCACCACGGTGCCGTCCCGGCGGTGCCGCTCGACCGCCCGCTCCAGGCGCACATCCACGGCGCGGCGGTTGGCCAGCCCGGTGAGGGAGTCGGTGAAGGCGAGCCGCCTGGCCTCCTCCAGCCGCTCGGTCTGGGCGATGCCGGCGGCCACGACGGAGGCCAGGACCGTGGCGAAGTCGGCGTCGCCCCGCCCGAAGACGGCCTCTCCGGCCGGGCGGGCGACATACAGCTCGCCCCAGGCCCGCCCGTGCAGCACGATGGGCGCGACGACGCAGCAGCCGCGGCCCCGGCGGCGCAGGGCGGCGACCCGCTGATGGCAGTACCCGGGCTCCCGGCCGGCGGCGGGCCCCTCGGCGGTCTCCACCCACGCGTCGGGCTCCCCGCCTCCGGCCCACTGTTCGTGCAGGAACTCGGTGATCTCCGCGAACTGGTGCACCGGGTAGGCCTCGTCCTCGGGGAACTCCTCCTCACCCTCGGCCAGCTCACCGACGTTCACGAGGACCCTCAGCCGCCCGAGCTCCCGCTCCCAGACCGACAGCGCGGCGAAACTCCCACCCAGCGCCCGGCACGCCCCGGCGGCCGCGGCCCGCCACGCCTCACGCGACCCGTGCGCGGCCGCCATCCCCTGAGCCAACGCGACGACGGCCGCCAGCCGTCTGTCCTCACCCATCACTCCAGGCTAGGGAGTTTCCAGCCAGACTGACCTGTTTACGACGCGAACGGGGACGACTGTTGTCACCGGGATCCGCTCCGCCCCCCTACTCCCCCGGCCACTGCGGCTTGCGCCGCTCGTTGAAGGCCGCGACGCCCTCCGCCCGGTCCCCGGAGAACGCCGTGGTCCGCCACGCCGCGTCCTCGACCTCCAGCCCGGCCCGCAGATCCAGCCCCTGCCCGAGCCGCAGCGCCCGCTTCGCCGCACGCAGTCCCACCGGGGAGTTCCCGGCGATCCGCCCCGCCAGGGCCAGCGCCTCCTCCCGGTCCCGCCCCTCGTCCACCAGCTGATCGACCAGCCCCAACTCGCCCGCCTCCACGGCCTCCACCCGCCGCGCGGAGAAGATCAGCTCCGCCGCCCGGGCCGCCCCGACCCGCCGCGGCAGCAGCTGCGTGCCCCCACCCCCGGGGATCACCCCGACCGACACCTCCGGCAGACCCACGACCGCCGTGCGGTCCGCCACGATCACGTCGCAGGCCAGCGCCAGCTCGAATCCGCCCCCGAGCGCGAACCCGTGCACCGCCGCCACCGTCGGCACCGGCAGCTCCAGCACCCCGGTGTAGGCCGCCCGGGTGACCGGCCGCTGCCGCAGCAGATCAGTGTCGCTGAAGGAGTTCCGCTCCTTCAGATCGGCTCCGACGCAGAATGCCCGCTCATGCGTCGAGGTCAGGACGACCGCCCGGACGTCCCGGTCCTCCCCCAGCGCCGTACACGCCCCGGTGAGGGACCGCGCCATCTCCGTCGACACGGCGTTCATGGCCTTGGGCCGGTCGAGGACGAGCTCCGCGACATGCCCCTGCTCATGCCGCCGCACCAGCACGAACTCCCCGAACCGTTCCTCACTCATGACACCCTCCGGTTAACGCGGGTTAACAAGGTCGACGCTCAGATCATCGCAGCCGCACCCCACCCGCGAAAGAGCCGACGGGTCCGGTTCCCTCCACCGCCCCCGCCCACCCGTTCGAGTGACATCACCCCAACTCCGGCCCAACCGCTCAGGGGAGCGCATAGCGTGCGTCCCCCACGGCGCACAGGGGGCGCGAGTGCATCGGGGAGGGACCGTTCCTGGGAAGGACCGTGATGACGACGAACACGACGGCGAAGCCGCGAGAGGACACCAGGGCCGCCACGGCACCCTTCCGGCGTGAGCCGCCCGCGCCCCACGGGCCGGGCCCCGCCGTGGCCGCGCCCTTGTCTCCCCGCGTCCGGGGCCGCCACCGCAAGCCCCGCCCCCGCAAGGTCCTGCTCGCCGCCGGCGGCCTCGCCCTCGCCGCGGGCGCCCTGAGCCTGCTGCGTCTGGCCTCCGGCCCGGGCGCCGACGCCGGCACCGTCGAGGCCGGACCCCGCCCGGCCCCGGCCACCACCACAACGGACGACGCCACCCCGACCGCCGCGACCTTCCCGGCAGTCCCCGACGCGAGCCCCTCCTCGCCCACGGCCCTGGGCGCCCTGCCCCTCTCGCCGGTCACCAAGGGCGCGCGGCCGTCCCCGTCCACCACCGGAACCCCGGCGATCGCCACGGCCGCCGGTCCGGCATCCACGACCATCCCCGACACGCCGAACGCCCCGGCCCCGGCGCCGACGGCCTCGGGGAGCGGCGACGCCCCGCGCCCCGCCCCGGCCCCGCCCACACCGCCGAGCCGCACGACACCGGCCCCGGCGCCCAAGCCCGAGGAGCCGAAGAAGCCGCACGACCCGGGCATGTGCGTGCCGGTGATCGGCCTGTGCGTGGACACGCCGGTGGGCAGCCGCTGACTGGCCGACCGACGAGCGGCTACGGCGCCCCGTCCCGGCGCGTGAGCAGCCACGGCTCCACGACGCCCAGGCCACGCACCGGCCGCTGCCACATCGGCTGCAGCCCGAAGCGGTACACCGGGGGCTCCTCGCCCTCCTTCTCCGCTGCCGCTGCCTCCTCGGCCGCCTCCGCCTCCGAGGCCGGAGCGTCCTGCGTACGGATCAGCTCCTCGGCGAAGGCGGTGTCGACGAGGACGGCGTCCTTCGGAGCTATCGAGGTGAGCCGGGAGGCCAGGTTCACGGTCGTACCGAACACATCACCCATACGGGTGGTCACCGTGCCGAACGCCATGCCGACGCGCAGCTCCGGCATCGTCTCGTCGTGTGCCATGGTCTCGATCAGCCGCAGGGCGATCTCGGCGGCCGTGCCCGCGTCGTCGGCGGCGTAGAGCACCTCGTCGCCCAGGGTCTTGATCAGCCGTCCGCCGTTCGCCGCCACCAGGTCGGCGGCCGTGGTCTCGAAGGCCTCGACGAGCTCGCCGAGCTCCTCCTCCTCCATGCGGCGGGTCAGGCGCGTGAAGCCGACCAGGTCGGCGAAACCGACGGCGAGACGCCGGTCGACCATCTCCTCGTCGTCGGCCGCCTGCACGACCCGCCCGGCCGAAGCGGCGAGCTGGCGGCGCCAGACGTAGACCAGGAACTCCTCCAGCTCGGGCAGGAGCAGCTCGACGATCGGGTACGTGACCTCGGTGCGGGTCATGCCCGGCTCGGGCGGCTCGGTCAGCCCCTCCAGGAAGGAGTCGATCTGCCACTCGGCGAGCCGCGCGGTCGTCTGGCCCGTGGACCGGGCCACCTGGACGGCCATCGCCTCGCTCAGCAGCCCCGCCTCGACGAGACCGGCGAGCCGCCGCAGCGCGAGGACGTCGGCCTCCGTGAGGGCCTTGGCCTGGCCGATGTCGGCGAAGCCCATGGCCCGCCAGAAGCGGGAGGCCAGTTCCATGGAGACACCGGCGCTGCGGGCCGCCTGAAACGGGGTGTAGCGGCGCTCGGCGCCCAGGATGAGCCCTTCGAGGCGCAGGGCGAGCGGATCCTCGCCGGAGTCGGCGCCCTGCGCGTCCTCGCCGGAACCCGAGTCGTCGACGGTCACGCGTGTTGCCCTTCCGATCTGTCACGGTCATGTATCGACCGGCCTCAACTCTACGGCAGGTGTGCGCCAGCTCACTCCGTCAGGTTGAGCCGAGGCCGTCGCTGCGGGCATGCGTGCCGCTGAGGGCGGCACCCGTCCCAAGGAGAGCGGCACCCCGCTCCGCCGGGTCGCGGTCCGGCCCGGCCTCGGATCACGCCGGCCTCAGGTGCACGATGTCCCCGGCCCCGACCGGCTCCTGCATCCCCTCCTCCGTCGCCAGTACCAGCCGCCCGTCTCCGTCCACAGCCACCGCTTCCCCGACGACCGCCCGATCTCCCGGCAGCTCCGCCCGCACCACCCGCCCGAGCGTCGCGCACCCGGCCGCATAGGCCTCCTGCAACCCGCTCGGCCCCGGGTCACCCCCGGCCTCGCGCCACTTGCCGTACCACTCCTCCAGTGAGCGCAGCACCCCCCGCAGCAGCGGGTCCCGGTCCGTGCTCACCGCCCCGGCCAGCCCCAGCGACCCCGCCGTCGGCACGGGCAGCTCGTCGTCCTTCAGGGAGACGTTGATGCCGACCCCGATGACGACCCCGTCCTCGCCGGCCCGCTCGGCCAGGATCCCGCCGGCCTTGCGTTCCGCTCCCCCGACCGTGACCAGCAGATCGTTCGGCCACTTCAGGGCCGTGTCGACGCCCGCCGCCCGCGACAGGCCCGTCGCCACCGCGACACCCGTGAGCAGCGGCAGCCAGCCCCACCGCGCCACCGGCACCTCGCTCGGCGTGAGCAGGACGGAGAAGAAGAGGCCGGAGCGCGGCGGCGCCGTCCACTGGCGGTCGAGCCGGCCGCGGCCCGCCGTCTGTTCCTCGGCGACCAGCACCGCGCCCTCGGAAACCTCGCCCTTCGCCGCCCGGGCCACCAGATCGGAGTTCGTGGAGCCGGTGCGCTGCACCACGTCCACCTCCGACCACAGCCCTCCCGGCCGTACCAGACCCCGGCGCAGGGCGGTGACGTTGAGGGGCGGGCGGCCGAGGTCGGACCATCGGCTCGGCCTCGGCTCACGGGGCCCGTTGGACGGGGTTCCATCTGCACCTGGTGGCGTCTTCATGCAAGCCACCCTAGGTTTGACATCCTCCATCCCGCAGAGAGAGTGGAATCCAGCCCGCAGGGGGCTGAGGTTCACGGGCGCTCGGCCACCTCGTGACGTCGCCCCTCCGGCGTGTCCCGCCGCGCCATCTTGGGCGTGTGCGCCACGTTGGCCGCCGCGCGGCCGATTCCCTAGATCTCATCGGCGATCCTGGGAAGGCAGGGGCGGTGTGGTAAACACCGCACTGCCGATGTGGAGGCACCCCACTACTCTACGGATGAGTAACCGTCCCCCCTTTTGAGCAGGCAGGGAGCCACATCCCGATGTCCGAGCCGGAAGAGCAGCAGCAGCCCGACATTCACACGACCGCGGGCAAGCTCGCGGATCTGGAGCGACGCATCGAGGAAGCGACACACGCCGGCTCCGCTCGTGCCGTCGAGAAGCAGCACGCCAAGGGCAAACTGACGGCCCGTGAGCGAATCGAGCTCCTGCTCGACGAGGGCTCCTTCGTCGAGCTCGACGAGTTCGCCCGGCACCGCTCCACCAACTTCGGCCTCGACAAGAACCGCCCGTACGGCGACGGGGTCGTCACCGGGTACGGCACCGTCGACGGCCGGCCGGTCGCCGTGTTCTCGCAGGACTTCACCGTCTTCGGCGGGGCCCTCGGCGAGGTCTACGGCCAGAAGATCGTCAAGGTCATGGACTTCGCCCTGAAGACCGGCTGCCCGGTCATCGGGATCAACGACTCCGGTGGCGCCCGCATCCAGGAGGGTGTGGCGTCGCTCGGCGCGTACGGCGAGATCTTCCGCCGCAACACCCACGCCTCCGGTGTCATCCCGCAGATCAGCCTGGTCGTCGGGCCGTGCGCGGGAGGCGCGGTCTACTCCCCGGCCATCACCGACTTCACGGTCATGGTCGACCAGACCTCGCACATGTTCATCACCGGCCCCGACGTCATCAAGACCGTCACCGGCGAGGACGTGGGCTTCGAGGAGCTGGGCGGCGCCCGGACCCACAACGCGACCTCCGGAGTCGCCCACCACATGGCGGGCGACGAGAAGGACGCCATCGAGTACATCAAGCAGCTTCTGTCGTACCTGCCGTCCAACAACCTCTCCGAGGCCCCGGCCTTCCCGGAGGAGGCCGACCTCGAGGTCAACGACGAGGACCGCGAGCTGGACGTGATCGTCCCGGACAGCGCGAACCAGCCGTACGACATGCACGCGGTGATCGAACACGTTCTGGACGACGCCGAGTTCTTCGAGACGCAGCCGCTGTACGCGCCGAACATCGTCACCGGCTTCGGCCGGGTCGAGGGCCACCCGGTCGGCATCGTCGCCAACCAGCCGACGCAGCTCGCCGGGTGCCTGGACATCAAGGCCAGCGAGAAGGCCGCCCGCTTCGTGCGGACCTGCGACGCCTTCAACGTCCCGGTCATCACCTTCGTCGACGTCCCCGGCTTCCTGCCCGGCGTCGGCCAGGAGCACGACGGCATCATCCGCCGCGGCGCCAAGCTGATCTACGCCTACGCCGAGGCGACCGTCCCGCTCATCACGATCATCACCCGCAAGGCCTTCGGCGGCGCCTACGACGTCATGGGCTCCAAGCACCTGGGCGCCGACCTCAACCTCGCCTGGCCCACGGCCCAGATCGCCGTCATGGGCGCCCAGGGCGCGGTCAACATCCTGCACCGCCGCACCATCACGGAGGCCGAGGCGGGCGGCGAGGATCTGGAGGCGGTCCGGGCGCAACTGATCCGGGAGTACGAGGACGCCCTCCTCAACCCCTACGTCGCGGCCGAGCGCGGTTACGTCGACGCCGTCATCCGGCCCTCCGAGACCCGCCGGCACGTCGTACGGGGTCTGCGTCAACTGCGTACGAAGCGGGAATCCCTGCCTCCGAAGAAGCACGGCAACATCCCCCTCTAGCCCGCAGCGATCCCAGGAGGCCCACATGACGATCAAGGTCGTACGGGGCAACCCGACCCCGGAGGAGCTGGCCGCCGCCCTGGCGGTGGTCAGGGCGCGCGCCGCGGCGACGGCAGCCGCCCCGCCCGGCGCGCCGACGTCCCGCGATTCCTGGTCCGACCCGTCCCGCATCGCGGCCCACCGCCTGCCCCAGCCGGGGCCGGCGGCGTGGGGCCGTACCTACTGGCCGGGGTGATGCGTGGGGGTGGGCCCGGCAAGTTGAGTACGCGTACTCAGGCGCCGGCCCACCCCCCGTCCGACCATGGAAGGCATGCTGTGGTCCGACCCCGAGAACGAGCCGCCCGAAGAACTGCGTGACATGCAGGACATGCTGCGGCGGCTGAGCGTTCTCCTGGCCCTGGCCATGGTGCTCGTGATGATCGTGATCGGCGTCAGGTGAACCGGCCCCCGTCCGGGTGACTAACCTGACCGCATGACTGCTCAGCGCCGCAGGCGACTCGTCCTCGCCTCCCAGTCCCCCGCACGGCTCGGACTGCTCCGCCAGGCCGGCCTCACCCCCGAGGTGATCGTGAGCGGCGTCGACGAGGACGCCGTCACCGCCCCCACCCCCGCCGAGCTGGCGCTCGCCCTGGCCGAGGCGAAGGCCTCCGTCGTGGCGGCCCGGCCGGAGGTCAAGGGCGCGCTCGTGATCGGCTGCGACTCGGTGCTGGACCTGGACGGCCGGGCCCTCGGCAAGCCCGCGGACGCCGAGGAGGCGACCGCCCGCTGGAAGTCGATGCGCGGCCGGGCCGGCACCCTGCAGACCGGCCACTGCGTCTACGACACGCTCACCGGCCGCTACGTCTCCGCCACCGCTTCGACGGTCGTCCACTTCGGCGAGCCCACCGACGAGGAGATCGCCGCCTACGTCGCCTCCGGCGAACCCCTCTACGTCGCCGGGGCGTTCACCCTGGACGGCCGCTCGGCCCCGTTCATCGACGGCATCGACGGCGACCACGGCAACGTGATCGGCATCAGCCTGCCGCTCCTGCGCCGGCTCCTGGCCGAACTGGGCGTGGGCATCACGGAGTTGTGGGCGCCGCCGGAGAAGTGACCGGGGGCCCGTCGCCGCCCTTGCCGCCCTCGGGCGCGGCGTCGGCGGGCTCGGCCGGACGGTCGTACGTCATCAGCAGCAGCACGATCAGCGCGAGGACCAGCACCATGAACAGGAACGCGGTCCAGCCGACGAGCCCCACGGTGAACGCGCCCAGCAGCCCGTGCACGACGGCCGCGCTGATCAGCAGCACCCGTCCGAGGCCCGCCGGGGGCCGGTCCCGCAGCGCCACCAGCAGGGCGACCAGGCCGCACAGGGCGAAGTAGAGACCGAAGACGATCCCGCCGATCTTCGACGACACCGACATCATGTGCGGGTCCAGCCCGGCCAGGGACATGTCCTGCCGGTCGACGACGACCCCCAGGAACCAGTTGAGCGCCGCGAGACCGAACGCCTCAACGAACAGCACCACAGCCACGACCCACGCCACCGGCCTGCGTATCACCGGGCCCACCCCCTTCCCTCTGAAGACACCGCGAACGCTACTAACCGGTAAACCGGGGGACAAGGGTCCGGCAGCGGGCAAAGAATCATTGGGCCATTCGTAGGGACTCGACAAAGAAACCGAGTGGCCCGCAGCACGTGATGACAGAGACCTTGACCACAGGAGAAGGCTAGGGTTTCCCGCAGGAGTACTGCGTACCGCGGTGCGACAAGGGATTTCGCCGCTCGAGCGAGCCTCGCATCACGCTCCGTGTGGGCAAGCTCACCACTGGGGACGGGTCGAAGTGTCGTGTCGGCTGTCCCTAAACTCGGCTTGTTTCAAGGAGGGAGCCTCAATCGTGCGCAAGGTGCTCATCGCCAACCGTGGCGAAATCGCTGTCCGCGTGGCCCGGGCCTGCCGGGATGCCGGTATCGCGAGCGTGGCCGTCTACGCCGACCCGGACCGGGACGCTCTGCATGTCCGCGCCGCGGATGAGGCGTTCGCCCTGGGCGGTGACACGCCGGGCACCAGCTATCTCGACATCGAGAAGGTGCTGGGCGCCGCCCGCGAGTCGGGCGCGGACGCCATCCACCCCGGCTACGGCTTCCTCTCCGAGAACGCCGAGTTCGCTCAGGCGGTCCTGGACGCGGGCCTGATCTGGATCGGCCCGCCGCCGCAGGCGATCCGCGACCTCGGTGACAAGGTCGCCGCCCGGCACATCGCGCAGCGCGCGGGTGCCCCCCTGGTGGCCGGCACGCCCGACCCGGTGTCCGGTGCCGACGAGGTCGTCGCGTTCGCCGAGGAACACGGCCTGCCGATCGCGATCAAGGCCGCCTTCGGTGGTGGCGGTCGTGGTCTGAAGGTCGCCCGCACCCTCGAAGAGGTGCCGGAGCTGTACGACTCGGCGGTCCGTGAGGCCGTCGCCGCGTTCGGCCGGGGCGAGTGCTTCGTCGAGCGCTACCTGGACAAGCCGCGGCACGTGGAGACCCAGTGCCTCGCCGACCAGCACGGCAACGTGGTCGTCGTCTCCACCCGTGACTGCTCCCTGCAGCGCCGCCACCAGAAGCTGGTGGAGGAGGCCCCGGCCCCCTTCCTGTCCGACGCGCAGATGGAGGAGCTGTACTCCGCCTCCAAGGCGATCCTGAAGGAAGCCGGCTACGTCGGCGCCGGCACGGTCGAGTTCCTCGTGGGCCTCGACGGCACGATCTCCTTCCTGGAGGTCAACACCCGTCTGCAGGTGGAGCACCCGGTCACCGAGGAGGTCGCCGGCATCGACCTCGTGCGCGAGATGTTCCGCATCGCCGACGGCGAGGAGCTCGGCTACGGCGACCCGGAGCTGCGCGGCCACTCCTTCGAGTTCCGCATCAACGGCGAGGACCCGGGCCGCAACTTCCTCCCGGCTCCCGGCACGGTCACGACGTTCGCCCCGCCGTCCGGCCCGGGTGTCCGTCTGGACGCGGGCGTGGAGTCCGGCTCGGTCATCGGCCCGGCGTGGGACTCCCTGCTGGCCAAGCTGATCGTCACCGGCCGCACGCGCAAGGAGGCGCTGCAGCGGGCCGCCCGTGCGCTGGAGGAGTTCCAGGTCGAGGGCATGGCCACGGCGATCCCGTTCCACCGTGCGGTGGTGAAGGACCCGGCGTTCGCGCCGGAGCTCACGGACTCGTCGGACCCGTTCACGGTGCACACGCGGTGGATCGAGACGGAGTTCGTCAACGAGATCAAGCCGTTCGCCGCGCCGGCCGATGCGGACGCGGACGAGGAGCCGGGCCGCGAGACGGTCGTCGTCGAGGTCGGCGGCAAGCGCCTCGAGGTCTCCCTGCCGTCGTCGCTGGGCATGTCCCTGGCGCGCACGGGCCTCGCGGCGGGCGCCAAGCCGAAGCGCCGCGCGGCGAAGAAGTCGGGCCCCGTCGCCTCCGGTGACACCCTCGCGTCCCCGATGCAGGGCACCATCGTCAAGGTGGCCGTCGAAGAGGGCCAGGAGGTCGAGGAGGGCGATCTGATCGTCGTCCTGGAGGCCATGAAGATGGAGCAGCCGCTCAACGCGCACCGGTCGGGCACGATCAAGGGCCTGATCGCGGAGATCGGCGCGTCGGTGACGTCGGGCGCGGCGATCTGCGAGATCAAGGACTGACCGCCCCTGGGTGGACGGACCCTTTCGGCGCGGCCCCGGGCTACGGGGCCGCGCCGACTGCGTGACCGAACGCCTACGGCGCGGTGGTGGGTCCGGGGCCGGGCGACCGCGCCAGGGTTGCGGACCCACCCGGCCCCATCGACAACGCGGGGTGGGCGACACGCCGACAGCGACGAAACTCCCCGCCGGAGGGACCGCCGACGTCATCGCCGCCGCAGATCAGCCACCCGCGCCCGCTCCGCCCCGGGCCCCTGCTCACCCAGCATCGAGGCAGAGGCGGACCTCAACTGCCCACCAGCCCCCGGCACCTGCCGCCGAGGCCCGGGCAACGGCACATCCCGGCGCTGCTGGCGCGCCGGGACCCCATCACCCCCGGGGCCCCCCGCCCCCGCTCCGGCAGAACCCCCCTGCCCCCCGGCGACAGCGATCTGCACACCCTGGTCGGCAAGCGCCTGGAGTTCCGTGGCGGCACGGTCGTCATGTGCCGGCGGCTCGTCCGTGACGAGGCGCGTGATGAGATCCGTCGGCACGGTCTGGAACATGGTGTCGGTGCCGAGTTTGGTGTGGTCGGCGAGGACCACGACCTCCGAGGCCGCCTGCACCAACGCCCGGTCGACAGACGCCGACAGCATGTTGGACGTGGACAGACCGCGCTCGGCGGTCAACCCGCTCCCGGACAGGAACGCCCGCGACACCCGCAGCCCGTGCAGGGACTGCTCCGCACCACTCCCGACCAGGGCGTAGTTCGAACCGCGCAGCGTACCGCCGGTCATCACGACCTCGACCCGGTTGGCGTGGGCCAGGGCCTGCGCCACCAGCAGCGAGTTGGTGACGACGGTCAGACCGGGCACCCGGGCCAGCCGGCGGGCCAGCTCCTGGGTCGTCGTACCCGCCCCGACCACGATCGCCTCCCCCTCTTCCACGAGGTTCGCGGCGAGGTCGGCGATGGCGGTCTTCTCGGCGGTCGCGAGATGAGACTTCTGCGGAAAGCCGGACTCCCGCGTGAAACCGCCCGGCAGTACCGCACCGCCGTGCCGGCGGTCGAGGAGTCCTTCTGCCTCCAGCGCGCGCACGTCCCGCCGTACGGTCACTTCGGAGGTCTGGACGACGCGGGCGAGCTCACGGAGCGACACGGCCCCGTTCGCTCGCACCATTTCGAGGATCAATTGGCGACGTTCTGCAGCGAACACGAAACTGACAGTAACGCCAGCGACCGTCTGCTTTCAGCAGTTTGCGCTGAATAGCAGAAGATGTTCGCACCGAGCAGCGGGAAGTGGTATAGGGCCTAGTCCCGCCGCCTATGCCGTACGAATGGTCGAACACTCCCCGTGACCAGGGAGGAGTCGATTTCGGCCTCAGCCGTCGCCGCTCTCCTTGCGCGTGTGCAACTGCCGTGCCACCTCGGCGATCGAGCCCGACAACGAGGGATAGACGGTGAAGGCGTTCGCGATCTGTTCGACGGTCAGATTGTTGTCGACCGCGATCGAGATGGGGTGGATCAGTTCCGAGGCACGCGGCGCCACGACGACACCGCCCACCACGATGCCCGTGCCCGGCCGGCAGAAGATCTTGACGAAGCCGTCGCGGATGCCCTGCATCTTCGCGCGCGGGTTGCGCAGCAGCGGCAGCTTCACGGCCCGGGCGTCGATCTTCCCGCCGTCGACGTCGGCCTGGGTGTAGCCGACGGTGGCGATCTCCGGGTCGGTGAAGACGTTCGACGAGACCGTCTTGAGGTTCAGCGGGGCCACGGCGTCGCCCAGGAAGTGGTACATGGCGATGCGGCCCTGCATGGCGGCCACGGAGGCCAGGGCGAACACGCCGGTCACGTCACCGGCGGCGTACACGCCCGGAGCGGTCGTGCGCGAGACCTTGTCGGTCCAGATGTGACCGGACTCGCGCAGCCGGACACCGGCGTCCTCGAGACCCATGCCCGCGCTGTTGGGCACGGCGCCGACGGCCATGAGGCAGTGCGAGCCGGTGATGACCCGCCCGTCGGCGAGGGTGACCTCGACCCGGTCCCCGACCCGCTTGGCGGACTGCGCCCGGGAACGCCCCATGACGTTCATGCCGCGCCGCCGGAAGACGCCCTCCAGCACGGCGGCCGCGTCCGGGTCCTCACCCGGCAGCACCCGGTCGCGCGACGACACGAGCGTCACCCGCGACCCGAGCGCCTGGTAGGCACCGGCGAACTCGGCACCGGTCACACCGGATCCGACCACGATGAGTTCCTCGGGCAGCTCGTCGAGGTCGTACACCTGCGTCCAGTTCAGGATCCGCTCGCCGTCGGGCAGGGCGTCGGGCAGCTCGCGGGGGTGCCCGCCGGTGGCGATGAGCACGGCGTCGGCCGTCAGGGTCTCTTCACTCCCGTCGGCGGTGCGCACCACGACCTTGCGCGACCCGTCGAGCGCCTGCATGCCCTCCAGCCGCCCGCGCCCGCGCATGACACGCGCCCCGGCCCGCGTCACGGCGGCGGTGATGTCGTGCGACTGGGCGAGCGCGAGCCGCTTCACACGCCGGTTGACCTTGCCCAGGTCCACCCCCACCACCCGGGCGGCCTGCTCGATGTGCGGGGTGTCGTCGGCGACGATGATCCCCAGTTCCTCGTACGAGGAGTCGAAGGTGGTCATCACCTCGGCCGTGGCGATCAGGGTCTTCGACGGCACGCAGTCGGTGAGCACCGACGCCCCGCCCAGACCGTCGCAGTCGACGACGGTCACCTCCGCGCCGAGTTGAGCGGCCACCAGGGCCGCTTCGTATCCGCCGGGTCCGCCACCGATGATCACGATCCGAGTCACGTACTCCATTCTCCCGCACCGCTCCGCGTGCCACCGCCCCGGGGGCCCGCCGATGCGCCTGTTGTTACGACAGTGACGCCGGGGCCGCCTGCCGTACCCTTCCCCCATGTCGCTCTACGCCGCGTACGCCGGCAACCTCGACGCGCGGCTGATGTCCCGCCGCGCCCCGCACTCGCCGCTGCGCGCCACCGGCTGGCTGAACGGATGGCGACTGACGTTCGGCGGCGAGCACATGGGCTGGGAGGGCGCACTGCCGACCATCGTGGAGGACCCCCTCTCCCAGGTCTTCGTCTCCCTCTACGACATCGCCCCGATGGACGAGGAGTCCCTCGACCGCTGGGAGGGCGTGGGCCTCGACATCTACCGCCGTACGCGCGTACGGGTCCACACCCTGGACGGCGAGGAATCCGCCTGGGCCTTCACCCTGAACGCCTACGAGGGCGGCCTGCCCTCCGCCCGCTACCTGGGCGAGATCGCCGACGCGGCCGAGTCGGCCGGCGCCCCTCACGACTACGTGATGGAGCTGCGCAAGCGCCCCTGCTGACAGCAGCCGCCGCGAGACCTCGTCGTCGGAAACGACAAGACAACGATCGCCACCCCGTGAGCTCTGCCATCTACGCGCGTAGGCAAACAGCGGCTACCCTCATCGGCGTGAACGCATCTCTTCTTCCGGACGACATCCAGGGCGACCCCCACGCGGCCGCCGACGCCGCCGCGGCCCGTCTGCGCGAACTGACGGGCGCCGAGACCCACGACGTCGCCCTCGTGATGGGCTCCGGCTGGGCCCCGGCCGTGGACGCGCTGGGCGCCCCCGAGGCCGAGTTCCAGGTCACCGAGCTCCCCGGTTTCCCGCCCCCGGCGGTGGAGGGCCACGGCGGCAAGATCCGCTCGTACCGGATCGGCGACAAGCGCGCCCTGGCCTTCCTGGGCCGTACGCACTACTACGAGGGCCGCGGGGTGGCAGCGGTCGCCCACGGCGTCCGCACCGCGGTCTCGGCCGGCTGCAAGACGGTCGTCCTCACCAACGGCTGCGGCGGCCTGCGCGAGGGCATGCGCCCCGGCCAGCCGGTCCTCATCAGCGACCACATCAACCTCACCGCCACCTCCCCCATCATCGGGGCGAACTTCGTCGACCTCACCGACCTGTACTCCCCGCGCCTGCGGGCCCTGTGCAAGGAGGTCGACGCGACGCTGGAGGAAGGCGTCTACGCCCAGTTCCCCGGCCCGCACTACGAGACTCCGGCGGAGATCCGTATGGCCCGGGTCATCGGTGCGGACCTGGTGGGCATGTCGACGGTCCTCGAGGCGATCGCCGCACGCGAGGCGGGCGCCGAGGTCCTGGGCATCTCCCTCGTCACCAACCTCGCCGCGGGCATGACGGGCGAGCCCCTGAACCACGAGGAGGTCCTCCAGGCCGGCCGCGACTCCGCGACCCGCATGGGTTCCCTGCTCGAGCAGGTCCTCGGCCGCCTCTGAGAAGGCTTCGGAAGGCGGTCCGGCGGTCTGCGGGCGCGTAGTGGCTGGTCGCGCAGTTCCCCGCGCCCCCAGGGGGTTGCATTCCCGGCCACCCACAGCGGCACAGGGACAGGACCGCCGGCCACCCACGGGCGGCGAGCGAGGACGCTACCCGCACCCGCGTACGGCGGGAAGGGGACGTGTCGGGGGGTGTCCGCCCGCAGCGGTTGGCGCGTCAACGCAGGGTCAGTCGGTGCGCAACCCCATCGCGCCGTTCCGAGGACGGACACCCCCCCGGCGCGTCCCCGACCCACCCCCGGCGGCAGGCGAAGACGCGCACCCCACCACGCCGCAGGCACATCACACCGCACCGCACGCCACCACACCGGAGAGGCTGACCCCACACCGTGCACGAAGAACTCATCGCACAGGCCCAGGCGTGGCTCGCCGAGGACCCCGACCCGGACACCCGCACCGAGCTCGCCCGCCTCATCGACGCCAAGGACGAGACCGAACTCGCCGCCCGTTTCAGCGGCACCCTCCAGTTCGGCACCGCCGGCCTCCGCGGCGAACTCGGCGCCGGCCCCATGCGCATGAACCGCTCGGTCGTCATCCGCGCCGCCGCCGGCCTCGCGGCGTACCTCAAGAAGCAGGGTCCCCCCGCGAGGGAAGGGGAAGCCGGCCTCGTCGTCATCGGCTACGACGCCCGGCACAAGTCCCACGACTTCGCCCAGGACACCGCCGCCGTCATGACCGGCGCCGGCCTGCGCGCGGCCGTCCTCCCCCGCCCTCTCCCGACCCCCGTGCTCGCCTTCGCGATAAGGCACCTCGGCGCGGTCGCCGGCGTGGAGGTCACGGCCAGCCACAACCCGCCCCGCGACAACGGCTACAAGGTCTACCTCGGCGACGGCTCCCAGATCGTCCCCCCGGCGGACATCGACATCGCGGCGGAGATCGCCGCCGTCCCGTCCCTCACCACCGTCGCGCGCCCCACCGAAGGCTGGGACATCCTCGACGACAGCGTCCTGGACGCCTACCTCGCCCGCACGGACGCCGTCCTGTCCGAGGGCTCCCCCCGCACGGCCCGCACGGTGTACACGGCGATGCACGGCGTCGGCAAGGACGTCCTCCTGGCCGCCTTCGCCCGCGCCGGCTTCCCGGCACCGGTCCTCGTCGCGGAGCAGGCCGACCCCGACCCGGAGTTCCCGACCGTCGCGTTCCCCAACCCGGAGGAGCCCGGCGCGATGGACCTGGCCTTCGCGACGGCACGCGCGCTCTCCGGCGAAGCCGCCCCGGACCTGATCATCGCCAACGACCCGGACGCGGACCGCTGCGCCGTCGCCGTACAGGACGGAACCGACGGCACCCACGGCACCCACGGCACCGACGGCACCGACAACGGCACCCACCGCACCCACGGCACCGACTGGCGCATGCTGCGCGGCGACGAGGTGGGCGCCCTGCTCGCCGCCCACCTGGTCCGCCGCGGAGTGAGAGGCACCTTCGCGGAGTCGATCGTCTCGTCGTCCCTCCTCGGCCGCATCGCCGAGAAGGCGGGCCTCCCGCACGTCGAGACCCTCACCGGCTTCAAGTGGATCGCCCGCGCCGAGGGCCTGCGCTACGGCTACGAGGAGGCCCTCGGCTACTGTGTGGACCCCGACGGCGTACGCGACAAGGACGGCATCACGGCCGCGCTGCTGATCACGGAACTGGCGTCCCAGCTCAAGGAGGAGGGCCGCACCCTCCTCGACCTGCTGGACGACCTGGCGGTGGAGCACGGCCTGCACGCCACGGACCAGCTCTCGGTGCGCGTCGAGGACCTCTCCCTCATCGCCGCCGCGATGCGGCGCCTGCGCGAACAGCCCCCGACAAAGCTGGCCGGCCTGCCGATCACCCGCACGGACGATCTCACCAAGGGCACGGCCGGACTCCCGCCCACGGACGGTCTGCGCTACACCCTCGACGGCGCCCGAGTGATCGTCCGCCCGAGCGGCACGGAGCCGAAGCTGAAGTGCTACCTGGAGGTCGTGATCCCGGTCGGGTCCCACAAGGACCTCCCGGCGGCCCGCGCGAAGGCGACGGCACTGCTGGAGTCGATCAAGCGCGACCTGTCGACGGCGGCGGGCATCTGAGCGGCGGGCATCTGAGGGCCGAGGCCCGCACCACCGCCGTTCCCCTCCCCGCGATCCCCCCGGCCGATCCCTCGCCGAGGACTCAGAAACCCTTCCGGGCGGCCTCCCGCCGCTGCCGCTTGCCGAGAGGCGCCTGGGAGAGGTCCTCGGCGGTGGACCGGAGGTTCTTGTAGCCGTACCCGCGCTGCTCCAGCCACGCCCGCGCCGACTCCTCGGCCCGCTCGGCCGCCTCCAGGATGTCCTCCTCGGCCTCCCCGGAGTCGAGGAAGCGGAACGTGAAGGCGGGCCGCACGGCCACGTCGTACGTCAGGCTCCCCTCGGGCGTGAACGCGGCGCGCAGCACGTCGTGCTCGCGGGCCCGCTCCAGCAGCCCGGCGCGCTGCTCGGCGCTCAGGCCGTCGAACACGCCCCGGACGGTGACACGGAAGGTACGGGTACTCATGCGCCGAACCCTAGGGGTGAGGAGCGCACGTACTCCACCGCTTTCCCGGAGGGCGGCACGGCGCCGGAAAGGCGCCGGCCCCCACCCCCACCGCACACCGGCACGGCCGGTCGCCGGACCGTCAGCCCGTCACCACCAGAATCAGCATGGCCGAGGCCTGCCCCGAACCGTCAGCCCATCACCACCAGGACGAGCACGGCCCACCGCCGAACCGTCAGCCCATCACCACCAGGACGAGCACCGCCGACCGCCGAACCGTCAGCCCATCACCACAAGCACCAGCACCAGCACCGCCCCCGCCAGCGCCGGCGCCAGCACCTCGTAGGCCCACCGCACGGTGACCTCGCCCCGCGCCGACTCCGCCTGGTGCCGCGCCTCGTGCAGCCCGCGCAGCTCGTCCATGATCCGGTCGGTCTCGGCCCGCGCGGGCCCGTCGGAGACGGAGTCCCCGCCGAGGCCCGCGTCCAGACCCGCCCGCATCCCGAGCGCGCTGCCACGGCCCTCGTCCCGTCCCATCTCCCGCCGGGCCTGCGCGGTCGCCCGCATCTCGCGCCGCGCGGCCTTCTTGCGGGCGCGCAGCGAGACGGGCACGGCCCACAGCTGGTACTTCGCGCCGGACTCGGTGAGGACCTCGTTCGAGTAGGAGGAGCGCAGCGAGGCGACCTGCCCCCAGGGCACGACGACGAGGCGGAAGGGGTTGCGGATCCGCAGCCGGTCGTCGCCGGCGTACACGGCGGGCCGAAGCGTGAAGGCGATGACGAGCGGCACGACGAGGAGCAGCACGGCGAGGGCGAGCCACGGCGTGCGCCCTTCCCCCGAGACGATCGCGTCGATGCCGAGCCACCCGGTGATGGCGAGCAGCAGCACGCCACCGGCGATGGCCGGGACCGACCGGTAGACCCGGTCCTTGGACTCGGGCTCCGGAGGCTGCGGCGCCGGGGACTGCGGTTCGGGGCTCGTCATGTCTTGATTCTGCCGGACCCGCCCCGCCCCGGGCTTCCACCCCCTCCCCAATGGCCACCCCGGCCTTCCGCCCCCTCCCCAAAGGCCACCCCGGCCTTCCCCCCTCCCCAAAGGCCACCCCGGCCTTTCGCCTCCTCCCCCAAAAGCCACCCCAGCCCTTCGCCCCTCCCGCATAGGCCACCGCAGCCCTTCGCCCTCCCCCGAAGACCACCCCGGCCACCAGGGACCCCTTGGACCACAAGGGACCCCGTCGAAGAGAACAGGGGGCTGTACAGCCGCTACGCGCGTAGATATGCTCGTCTGGTGACCATGCCCAGTTCTGCACTCACCGCAGCTCACCCCCTCAAGGACGTCGCCTCGTCCGACAGCGCGCTGCGCCGCTTCCTCCACGGGCTCCCCGGCGTCGACGCGGTCGGACTCGAGGGCCGTGCGGCCTCCCTCGGCACCCGTTCGATCAAGACGACCGCGAAGGCGTACGCCATCGACCTCGCGATCTCGATGGTCGACCTGACGACGCTGGAAGGCGCGGACACCCCGGGCAAGGTCCGGGCGCTCGGCGCGAAGGCGGTCAAGCCCGACCCGACGGACCGTACGACGCCGTCCACGGCGGCGGTCTGCGTCTACCCCGACATGGTGGCCGTGGCCAAGGAGGCCGTCGCCGGCTCCGGCGTGAAGGTCGCCTCGGTGGCCACGGCGTTCCCGGCCGGCCGCGCCGCGCTCGACGTCAAGCTGGCCGACGTGCGCGACGCCGTCGCCGCCGGCGCGGACGAGATCGACATGGTCATCGACCGCGGGGCGTTCCTCTCGGGTCGATACGTGAAGGTGTACGACGAGATCACGGCCGTGAAGGAAGCCTGCGGGACCTCCGCGCGCCTGAAGGTCATCTTCGAGACGGGCGAGCTCTCGACGTACGACAACATCCGCCGCGCGAGCTGGCTCGGGATGCTGGCGGGCGCGGACTTCATCAAGACCTCCACCGGCAAGGTCGCGGTGAACGCCACCCCCGCGAACACCCTCCTGATGCTGGAGGCCGTCCGCGACTTCCGTGCCCAGACCGGCATCCAGGTCGGCGTGAAGCCCGCCGGCGGCATCCGCACCTCCAAGGACGCCATCAGGTTCCTCGTGCTGGTCAACGAGACCGCGGGCGAGGACTGGCTGGACAACCACTGGTTCCGCTTCGGCGCCTCGTCGCTGCTGAACGACCTGCTGATGCAGCGCCAGAAGCTGGCCACCGGCCGCTACTCCGGCCCCGACTACGTGACGGTGGACTGATCACCATGGCATCGGTATTCGAATACGCCCCGGCCCCCGAGTCGCGCGCGATCGCCGACATCGCGCCCTCGTACGGCCTGTTCATCGACGGCGAGTTCGTCGAGGCGGCGGACGGCAAGGTCTTCAAGACCGTCTCCCCGTCCACCGAGGAGGTCCTCTCCGAGATCGCCCAGGCCGGTTCCGAGGACGTCGACCGCGCGGTGAAGGCCGCGCGCCGGGCCTTCGAGAAGTGGTCGGCGCTCCCGGGCGCGGAGCGCGCGAAGTACCTCTTCCGCATCGCCCGCATCATCCAGGAGCGCTCCCGCGAGCTCGCCGTCCTCGAGACCCTCGACAACGGCAAGCCGATCAAGGAGACGCGCGACGCCGACCTGCCCCTGGTCGCCGCGCACTTCTTCTACTACGCGGGCTGGGCCGACAAGCTCGACCACGCCGGCTACGGGGCGAACCCGCGGCCGCTGGGCGTGGCGGGCCAGGTCATCCCCTGGAACTTCCCCCTGCTGATGCTGGCGTGGAAGATCGCCCCGGCCCTCGCGACCGGCAACACGGTCGTCCTGAAGCCGGCCGAGACCACCCCCCTGTCGGCGCTGTTCTTCGCGGACATCTGCCGCCAGGCGGGCCTGCCCAAGGGCGTCGTCAACATCCTCCCGGGCTACGGCGACGCCGGCGCCGCGCTGATCGCCCACCCCGGCGTGAACAAGGTCGCCTTCACCGGCTCCACGGCCGTCGGCAAGGAGATCGCCCGCACGGTCGCCGGGACCCGAAAGAAGGTCACGCTGGAACTGGGCGGCAAGGGCGCGAACATCGTCTTCGACGACGCTCCGATCGACCAGGCCGTCGAGGGCATCGTCAACGGCATCTTCTTCAACCAGGGCCAGGTCTGCTGCGCCGGCAGCCGCCTGCTGGTGCAGGAGTCGATCCAGGAGGAGCTCCTGGAGTCCCTGAAGCGCCGCCTGTCCACGCTGCGCCTCGGCGACCCGCTGGACAAGAACACGGACATCGGCGCGATCAACTCCGAGGAGCAGCTCACCCGCATCACCTCGCTCGTCGAGCAGGGCGAGGCGGAGGGCGCCGAGCGCTGGTCGCCGGCGTGCGAGCTGCCGGAGAGCGGCTACTGGTTCGCCCCGACGCTGTTCACGAACGTCACCCAGGCGCACCGGATCGCCCGCGACGAGATCTTCGGCCCGGTGCTGTCGGTGCTGACCTTCCGCACTCCGGACGAGGCGGTCGCCAAGGCCAACAACACGCCGTACGGCCTGTCCGCCGGCATCTGGACGGAGAAGGGCTCGCGCATCCTGGCGGTCGCGAACAAGCTCCGCGCGGGTGTCGTCTGGTCCAACACGTTCAACAAGTTCGACCCGACGTCGCCGTTCGGCGGTTACAAGGAGTCGGGCTTCGGCCGCGAGGGCGGCCGCCACGGCCTGGAGGCGTACCTCGATGTCTGAGAAGTCCGAGCAGCAGCGTCTGTCTGTCTTCAAGACCTACAAGCTGTACGTCGGCGGGAAGTTCCCGCGTTCCGAGAGCGGCCGGGTGTACGAGGTGAGCGACTCGAAGGGCAAGTGGCTGGCGAACGCGCCCCTGTCGTCCCGCAAGGACGCCCGTGACGCGGTCGTCGCGGCGCGCAAGGCGTTCGGCGGCTGGTCCGGGGCGACGGCGTACAACCGCGGCCAGGTCCTCTACCGCGTCGCCGAGATGCTGGAGGGCCGCCGGGATCAGTTCACCCGTGAGGTGGCGGACGCGGAGGGCCTGTCGAAGTCCAAGGCGGCCGCCGTCGTGGACGCGACGATCGACCGCTGGGTCTGGTACGCGGGCTGGACCGACAAGATCGCCCAGGTGGTCGGCGGCGGCAACCCGGTCGCGGGCCCGTTCTTCAACCTGTCCTCTCCCGAACCGACCGGTGTGGTCGCCGTCCTGGCGCCGCAGGAGTCGTCGTTCCTGGGCCTGGTGTCGGTGCTCGCCCCGGTGATCGCGACCGGCAACACGGCGATCGTGGTGGCGAGCGAGAATGCCCCGCTCCCCGCCCTGTCCCTGGCCGAGGTCCTGGCGACCTCGGACGTCCCCGGCGGCGTCGTCAACGTCCTCTCGGGCCGTACGGCCGAGATCGCCACCCCCCTGGCCTCCCACCAGGACGTCAACGCGATCGACCTCGCGGGGGCCGACGAGGCCCTCGCGAAGGAGCTGGAGATCGCGGCGGCGGACAACCTCAAGCGCGTTCTCCGTCCACAGCCTGTGGATTACGCGGAGACTCCCGGAACCGACCGCCTCACGGCGTTCCTGGAGACCAAAACGGTCTGGCACCCCACGGGGTCACTGGGCGCGTCGGGTTCCTCGTACTAAGGACCCCCACAGCCGAAGCCCCGGCCCTCCTCCGTCCGGGAGGACCGGGGCTTCTCCGCGCTCCCGCCTACTGCTGCGACAGCAGCCCGACCGCCTGCCCCACCACCGGGATGCTCCCCATCGACCGCGCCTGCGCCACCGGACCCGTCAGCGCCTGGGACGTCATCGGCTTGAAGTCGGCGAGGCCGGTGCCGACGCCGTTGCCGAGCGGGTCGACCCCTGTGCCGGCGAGCGGGTCGGGCTTGAGACCGGCGACCGGGCCGGTGGCGTAGCCGAGGGTGCCGGTCGCGGCCTGGAGACCGGACCGCGGGTCGATCTTGCCGAGGGACGTGGGGCGGGAGTTCACCACGCCCAGGAGCGATTCGGTGTCCGCCGCGGCCGACGCGGTGCCCGCCCCCAGTGCCACGCCCGCGGTCGCGAGGACGGCCAGGGCACGCCGGGCGGCCGGCTTCTTGGGAGAGTCGTGTCGGGCCATGACTGCCACCTTCTGATGCACTGGGTCACCGTGCCCGCACTGAGGGTAGTTGAGGTGTGACGCGCGCATCAAAGGCGACCCGCGGGGTCGTACGGCCCCCGGTGGATGCCTCACACTGGTGTCCCGTGAGTTCTCCTCTGCCCATACCGACGCGAGTCGTGCTGCTCTGCGGCCCTTCCGGCTCCGGCAAGTCCCTCCTCGCGGCCCGTTCCGGTCTCCCGGTGCTCCGGCTCGACGACTTCTACAAGGAGGCCGCCGACCCGACACTGCCGCTCGTGGCGGAGAGCTCCGACATCGACTGGGACCACCCCGACTCGTGGGACGCGGACACCGCCGTCGCCGCGATCACCCGGCTGTGCCGCACGGGCCGTACGGACGTTCCCCTCTACGACCTCTCGCTCAGCGCCCGCACCGGCGTGGAGACGGTCGACATCGGGCGGACCCCGCTGTTCATCGCGGAGGGCATCTTCGCCGCGGAGATCGTCACGCGCTGCCGCGAACTCGGCGTCCTCGCCGACGCGCTGTGCCTGAGCCGCGGCCCGGTGAAGACCTTCCGCCGCCGGTTCCTGCGGGATCTGAAGGAGGGCCGCAAGCCGGTGCCGTTCCTGCTGCGCCGCGGCTGGCGCCTGATGCGGCAGGAGCGCACGATCGTCGCCCGCCAGACGGCGCTGGGCGCGTACGCCTGCGACCGCGACGAGGCGATGGGCCGCCTGGCGGCAGCGGCGGCCGGCCGGTGCGCGGGCCTCCGTACGGCGGCCTGACCGGTCAGGGAACGGTCAGGCCGCGGTCAGGGCACAAGGGAAAGCGGGACTGGACGGACCCCCCGGCCCTCCAGCCCCGCTCCTGTACTCCCCCGTGGTCCTCCCCCGAGTCCCCCGCTGTCCTGCAAAGACACCCCCCAGCGTCTCTGCAGGTCCCCCACTCTCCTGCCAAGACGCCCCCAGCGTCCCCGCAGTTCCCCCGTGGGCCCCCTTTGTGGTGCTCCCCCCCGAACCTTCAGGCGACAAGCTCGCCGAAGGCGTCCTCCTCGTCACGGCCGAAGCTGAGGACCTCGTCCTCGCGCAGCCGGCGGAGCGACCGCCAGATGCTGGACTTCACCGTGCCGACACTGATGTCGAGGATCTCCGCGATCTCCGGGTCCGTGCGGCCCTCGTAGTAGCGCAGGACCAGCATGGTCCGCTGGAGTTCGGGCAGCCGGGCCAGCGCCTGCCACAGGACCGCGCGCAGCTCGGTGCAGCGCATCGCGTCCGTGTCACCGGCCGTCTCCGGCAGCTCCTCGGTCGGGTACTCGTTGAGCTTGCGGCGCCGCCAGGCGCTGATGTGCAGGTTGGTCATGGTGCGGCGGAGGTATCCGCCGACCGCCGCCTTGTCACTGATCCGGTCCCAGGCCCGGTAGGTCGAGAACAGCGCACTCTGCAGCAGGTCCTCGGCCTCGAAGCGGTCACCGGTGAGGTGGTAGGCGGTCGCGTACAGGGAGGCGCGGCGCTCCTGGACGTAGGCGGTAAACGCCGCTTCGGCATCTACGGCCTCCGTCAGCGAACGGCGCTCCCCCGAGCCCTCCCCGTACGCTGCTCCCCCGACGGAGCCCGTGGCGGCTGCCGCCGCGGACCCCTTGTTGATCTCCCCCGTGGGTGCGTCGACCACCGTCATGAACGCGGTGTGCTGACGCCCGGTGCCGCGAGCGCACCCCCGCCCTCCCCCACGCTCGGCTACGCTCGCGAGGGAGGGGCCCCCATCGGCACCGGACTTCTCGGAACCCCTGTGCACGTCGTGCAGACGCGTGACAACTGCGCTGGTGCTGATGCCGTGCAGCGTGTTCATCTCGCGCCCCCCGTCGTGGACTTCCGTTGTGCGGCCCGCCGGTTGGGGCGGGCTTTCCTGCCTGTGCCGAAAAGCTTGCCGCGGCACTTTCATGGCCGTGTCCGCCGACTGTCACAGACCTGTCACAGGGGTCGGCCACAGATCCGCCACAGCTCCTGCACACGCGTCGGCGGTACCGGTCGCACCGAGTGGGCCCCACCGGTCGAACCCCGAGCCCTCCATGGGCCAGAATGAGCGCGTGCCTTCCCTGTTGCTGATCGAGGACGACGACGCCATCCGGACGGCCCTGGAGCTCTCACTGACGCGCCAGGGCCACCGTGTGGCGACCGCTGCCAGCGGTGAGGACGGTCTGAAGCTCCTTCGCGAGCAGCGGCCGGATCTGATCGTGCTGGACGTGATGCTGCCCGGCATCGACGGGTTCGAGGTGTGCCGGCGCATCCGGCGCACGGACCAGTTGCCGATCATCCTGCTGACCGCGCGCAGCGACGACATCGACGTGGTGGTCGGGCTGGAGTCCGGCGCCGACGACTACGTCGTCAAACCGGTCCAGGGGCGGGTGCTCGACGCCCGGATCCGGGCCGTGCTGCGGCGCGGCGAGCGGGAGTCGAACGACGCGGCGAGCTTCGGCAGCCTCGTCATCGACCGCTCGGCGATGACCGTGACGAAGAACGGCGAGGACCTCCAGCTCACGCCGACCGAGCTGCGGCTGCTGCTGGAGCTGAGCCGGCGGCCGGGCCAGGCGCTGTCCCGGCAGCAGTTGCTGCGGCTGGTGTGGGAGCACGACTACCTGGGCGACTCGCGGCTCGTGGACGCGTGTGTCCAGCGGCTGCGCGCCAAGGTCGAGGACGTGCCGTCGTCCCCGACGCTGATCCGTACCGTGCGGGGTGTCGGCTACCGGCTGGACGCGCCTCAGTGACCCAGGCGCACCAAGGGGGGGCCCACGGCTGGACCGGGGCGCGCAAGGGAGCTCTGTCGCGGCTGCGCTTCACCAGCCTGCGGCTGCGACTGGTCGTCGTCTTCGGCCTGGTGGCACTGACGGCCGCCGTGTCCGCGTCGGGGATCGCGTACTGGCTCAACCGCGAGGCGGTGCTCACCCGCACCCAGGACGCCGTGCTGCGCGACTTCGAGCAGGAGATGCAGAACCGGGCGGGCGCGCTGCCCGAGCGTCCGACGCAGGACGAACTGCAGCACACCGCGGGCCAGATGGCGGGCAGCGACCAGCGCTTCAGCGTGCTGCTGGTCGGCCGCGACACCGAGGGCCGGACCGTCTACGGCAGCTCCGGCGGGCTGAACGGCTTCTCGCTCCAGGACGTGCCGAAGTCGCTGCGCGCGGCGGTGAACCGTACGCAGAAGGTCGACGGGGCCAACAAGCACCCGTACCACCTGTACTGGCAGCGCATAGTCGACCACGACACCCCGTACCTGGTGGCCGGTACGCGGGTGATCGGGGGCGGCCCGACCGGTTACATGCTCAAGTCGCTGGAGCCGGAGGCCAAGGACCTCAACTCGCTGGCCTGGTCGCTGGGCATCGCCACGGGGCTCGCGCTGATCGGCTCGGCGCTGCTCGCGCAGGCCGCGGCGACGACCGTGCTGAAGCCGGTGCAGCGGCTCGGGGCCGCCGCGCGACGGCTCGGCGAGGGCAAGCTGGACACCCGGCTGCGGGTGTCCGGGACGGATGAACTCGCCGATCTGTCGCGGACGTTCAACAACGCGGCCGAGGCGCTGGAGAAACGGGTCGCCGACATGGCCGCCCGCGACGAGGCGTCCCGGCGGTTCGTGGCGGACATGAGCCATGAGCTGCGGACGCCGCTCACCGCGATCACCGCCGTGACGGAGGTGCTCGAGGAGGAGCTGGAGGCGGAGACCGGCAGCATGGACCCGATGATCGAGCCCGCCGTCCGGCTGGTGGTCAGCGAGACGCGGCGGCTGAACGACCTGGTCGAGAACCTGATGGAGGTCACGCGTTTCGACGCGGGCACCGCCCGGCTCGTCCTGGACGACGTCGACCTCGCCGACCAGATCACCGCCTGCATCGACGCCCGTGCCTGGCTGGACGCGGTCGAGCTGGACGCCGAGCGCGGCCTGCACGCCCGGCTGGATCCGCGCCGACTGGACGTCATCCTGGCCAATCTCATCGGCAACGCGCTCAAGCACGGCGGCTCCCCGGTGCGGGTGTCCGTGCGGGAGGCGGACGACTCGATCGTCATCGAGGTGCAGGACCACGGTCCCGGCATCCCGGAGGACGTCCTGCCGCACGTCTTCGACCGCTTCTACAAGGCCAGCGCCTCCCGGCCGCGTTCCGAGGGCAGCGGCCTGGGACTGTCCATCGCGCTGGAGAACGCCCATATCCACGGCGGCGAGATCACCGCGGCCAACTCGCCCGACTCGGGTGCGGTGTTCACGCTGCGGCTGCCGCGCGGCACGTCCCCCGCGGAGGAGGAGCAGCCCGCCGAGGACGGGCTGACGCCCGGGAGCGACACCGACCGGCCCCAGGGCGAGGACACGAAGGGGGACGCATGATGACCGCACGTCGCGCGGCCGTGCCCAGGCTGCTGGCCGTTCCGGCGCTCGCCGTGCTGCTGGCCGGCTGCGGGATCCGGGCCACGGAGGTGCCGACGAACTTCGGGCCGGCGCCGTCGCGGGTGCAGTGCTCGCTCGCCGAGCCGGACGTCTCCACGCAGGCGGCCCGCGGGCTGCCGGTGCAGGTGTTCCTGCTGTGCGGGTCGTCGCTGGTGACCGTCGACCGGACCGTGCGGGTCCCGGACGGCGCGGCCGACTCCGAGCGGCGCATCCTGGTCGCGCAGGGTCTGCTGGACCAGCTCGCCGCACCCACGTCGGCCGCCGAGAAGGAGGCCGGCTACAGCACGGACGTGCGCGGCGGCATCACCGTCGGCGGGCCGCGCCCCGGCGACCCGGACGACACGCTGCGGCTGAGCACGGCACCGGCCGGCCTCACCTCGTACGCCCTCGCGCAGGTCGTCTGCACCTTCTCCGACTCGGCGGCGGCCGAGGGGGACGGCTCGGTGGTCCTGGGCGGGCCGGGCGCCGAGTCCCCGCGCCGCTACGAGTGCACCGACGAGGTGCGGGCCCGGCCGGGCAGCACGGAACCGCCGTCGAAGGACGCGGCCGGGGAGTGATCCGCCCCGCCTGTGGCGTATGCCTCACAGGGCAACCGGGGCCCATCCCGGAACCGATCCTGCCGGAGGCCGCGTCTTGGGGGTCGTGCAGCGTCAAGGCTCCATCGGCGACAGCGCCGCGTTCCGCATCCGTGTGACAGGGGGTGTCCTCCTCGTCGCCCACCTCGCGTTCGTCGCCTGGTTCACGCTGCGGCCGCTGGACGTGCCCTGGGTGATGCCCGCCAATCTGCGGCCGTTCGCCGGTATCCGGGCCGATCTCGCCCTGGGCTGGCCGGAGGCGGCCCGGCGGATCGGCGAGGGGCTGGCCCTGCTCGCCCCGCTGGGTGTGCTGCTGCCGTTGGTCGGCGGCAGACTGGTCGTCTCGCCGCTGGCGTCCCTGCTGCGCACCGTCGCGGCCGCCGCCCTGCTCTCCTGGGGCATCGAGCTGTTGCAGACGGGCGTGCCCGGTCAGGTCGTCGACGTCGACGCGCTGTTCCTGAACACCCTGGGCGTGGCCCTCGCGCATCTCGCGCTGGTCCCGGCGGGCCGCTCCTGGCTGCGCCGTCGCACCACCGCCCGCCCGCTCCGCGCGCCCCTGCACCCGGAGGAGCCGGCTCAGGGTCGGACCCCGACGATTCCCAGGGTCGGGATCGCCCCGTGGAGCGACGCTTTGCCCCCTTCGTCTCCGTAGCGTGGAGTGCAGATGGGGTACTCGGACGAGAGGCCTCACACACCCTCACGAAGGAGTCGCACATGTCCCGCCTCGCCCGCCCCACCCACGGCCGCATGATCGGCGGAGTGTGCGCCGCGCTGGCACGGCGCTTCGGCACCTCCGCGACGACGATGCGGGTGATCTTCCTGATCTCGTGCCTGCTGCCCGGCCCGCAGTTCCTGCTGTACATCGCGCTGTGGATCGTGCTCCCGTCGGAGGACAAGATCCACGACAAGACCCAGACGGCCTGGTGACGCGTTCTGCGCAAACGCCGATGGGGCGCACCCCGTGCGGATGCGCCCCATCGGCATGTGTTCACCTCGGCGGCAGACTCAGCCGACCGGCACGCCGTTCACCGGCAGGCCGTGCGTGGGCAGGCCCTGCACCGGGAGGCCCTGCACCGGGAGGCCGCCCAGCTTGGCGGCGGGGCCCGTCGGGCCGTTGGCGAGGATCTGATCGGCGACCGGCTGGGCGGCGGCCAGGCCGGCTCCGGCCGCCGTCTGCCCCTGGCCCAGCGCCTCGCCCGAGCCCGGCAGCGTCTGGGAGAGCTGCTCCGCCGGGAGCGCCGCGGGGACGGCCTCCAGCGTCTGGGCGGTGTCCGGGAGGGCCGGGGCGGCATTGGCGACGCCCACGCCGGCGGCGGCGAAGGCGGCACCGAGAACGGCGACACCGAGGGACTTGGCAGCAGACTGCTTCATGAAATGCGTCCTCGTAACGGGATGACGGGGTGGGTGAGCGGTCCAGCGACCGTAAACACCCCGTGCCACCCGCCGCAAACATCGGAATGCGGACGGATTGTGAACACCGCCCGCACCCCATGTGCGCCCAATAACCCGGACTCAGCCCTCCGAATGGGCAGAACCGCTGGTGGAGGCGGCCTGACGGAACAGCCATTCGGATTTCAGCTCGGCATATCCGGGCTTGACGACGTCATTGATCATGGCCAGTCGTTCATCGAAAGGAATGAACGCTGATTTCATCGCATTGACGGAGAACCACTGCATGTCGTCGAGCGTGTATCCGAATGCCTCGACGAGGTGCTCGAATTCCCGGCTCATGCTGGTGTGCGACATGAGACGATTGTCCGTATTGACGGTGGCGCGGAAATGCAGCCGGCGCAGCAGTCCGATCGGATGCTCAGCGTACGATGAGGCCGCTCCGGTCTGGAGGTTGGAGCTCGGGCACAGCTCCAGCGGGATGCGCTTGTCCCGGACGTAGGAGGCGAGCCGCCCGAGTTCGACCCGGCCGTCCTCGTGGACCTGGATGTCGTCGATGATCCGCACACCGTGCCCGAGCCGGTCGGCGCCGCACCACTGGAGGGCCTGCCAGATGGAGGGCAGACCGAAGGCCTCGCCGGCGTGGATGGTGAAGTGGTTGTTCTCGCGCTTGAGGTACTCGAAGGCGTCGAGGTGCCGGGTGGGCGGGTAGCCGGCCTCGGCGCCCGCGATGTCGAAGCCGACGACGCCCAGATCGCGGTAGCGGTTGGCGAGTTCGGCGATCTCCAGGGCGCGGGCCGCGTGCCGCATCGCGGTGAGCAGCGCGCCCACGCGGATGCGCTGCCCGTTCTCGCGTGCGCGCCGTTCCCCTTCCCGGAAGCCCTCGTCGACTGCCTCGACGACCTCTTCGAGGCCGAGACCGCCCTCCAGATGCTGCTCGGGGGCGTAGCGCACCTCGGCGTAGACGACGCCGTCCGCGGCCAGGTCCTCGGCGCACTCGGCGGCGACCCGGACCAGGGCGTCACGGGTCTGCATGACGCCGACGGTGTGGGAGAACGTCTCCAAGTACCGCTCCAGGGAGCCGGAGTCGGCGGCCTCGCGGAACCAGACGCCGAGCTTCTCGGGGTCGGTGTCGGGGAGCTGGGTGTAGCCGTTCTCGCGGGCGAGTTCGACGATCGTGCCGGGGCGCAGACCGCCGTCGAGGTGGTCGTGCAGCAGAACCTTGGGCGCCCGGCGGATCTGGTCCGGTGTCGGGGTGTTCGCGATGGTCTGGCTCGTCATTTCCGCACTCTAACTCCTACGCGCGTAGATGGCGCGTTCCCGGATGCTCTGCGTTTTCGTCGATACGTAACGGTGATCCCGAGGACGGGTCGTGTACACCCGCGCTTCTGACACTGTTCTGCCATGGCACACCAAGCAACGCCGGTTCGCAGGGCCCGGCTGGGCAGGGCACTCGGTCCGGAGCCGACGGCGGTGAGCGGCGCGGTGCTGCTGCTCCCCGGCGGCGACGAGGTATCCGGCCGCAGACCGTCACCCCTGCTGGCGACCGCCTCCATGCGCGGCGTCGGGCGCCGGCTGGCCCGCGCGGGCCGGGACGAGGGTCTCGCCGCGCACGTCGTGCACTACCGCTACCGCGGGTGGAACGGCAGCGAGGCCAGTCTCGCGCAGGACGCGACCTGGGCCGCCGACGAGATCGTACGGCGGTACGGGGATGTCCCGGTCTGCCTCGTCGGGGTCGGGATGGGCGGCCGGGCCGGCTTGCGGGCGGGCGGCCACGAGGCCGTCAACTCCGTGCTGGCGCTCGCCCCTTGGCTGCCGCAGGAGGACGTCGCGGCGCCACCCGAACCGGTGAAGCAGCTGGTCGGGCGGCAGGTGCTGATCGTGCACGGCACGAACGACGGGCGGACGGATCCGGAGCTGTCGTTCCGGCTGGCGGCCCGGGCGAAGAAGGCGAACCGGAACGTGTGCCGGTTCGAAGTGCACGCGGACGGGCACGGGTTGCACCAGTACCGGGACGAAGTGCTGGCCCTGGCCGAGGACTTCGTGATGGGGGCGTTGTTCGGGCGGGCGGTGTCGCGGCCCGTGCGGGACGCGTTCGCGGCGCCGCCGCCGTTGGGGTTGCGGATGCCGCTCGCTGCGGGGTTCAGTCCTTCGAGGCGGTAGCGTCGCTGGGGTGCCTGTTCGTCGGCCTGTGCGGATTGCATGTGGCTTGTCGCGCAGTTCCCCGCGCCCCTCAAGTCGGCAGCAAACTGCCCCTTCTTGAGAGCAGGAACCTTTTGAAGGCCGCCACCGGGGGTGTGTCCGGGTGGCCTTCCAGCCAGGCCACGCCGATCTCGCGGACGGCTCTCGGCGCCGTGACCGTCAGTTCCACCACTCCCGGGCGCGGGACCGCCGGCGGAGGCAGGAGGGCGACTCCGAGACCCGCCGCCACCAAGCCCCTCAGTGTTTCCGCCTCTTCGCCCTCGAAGGCGATGCGGGGCTTGAAGCCGGCCTCCTTGCACAGGTCGTCGGTGATGCGGCGCAGGCCGTAGCCGGGCTCCAGGGTGACGAAGGTTTCGTCCGCGGCCTCGGCGAGGCGGATGCGGCGGCGGCCTGCCAGGGAGTGGTCGGCGGGGACGACCAGGCGCAGCTTCTGCTCGTCCAGGCGGCGGGCCACGAGGTCGGGGGCGTCCGGTACCGGCGACGTCAGGCACAGGTCGAGTTCGCCCGCGCGCAGGCGTTCCAGCATGGCCTCGCCGTAGTTCTGGACGAGGCTGAAGCGGACCCGCGGATGGTCGGCGCGGAAGGCGTGCAGCAGGCCCGGGACGGTCTCGGCGCCCATGGTGTGCAGGAAGCCGAAGGCGACCTTGCCGGTGGTCGGGTCGGCGTCGGCGCGCACCTCCTCGGCGGCGCGCTCGACCTCGGCCAGGGCGCGTTCCACGGAGGCGAGGAAGGTGCGGCCGGCCGGGGTGAGGGAGACCGTGCGGCCGTGCCGGGCGAACAGGTCGACGCCCAGGTCCTGCTCCAGGCGGGCCATGGAGCGGGACAGGGTCGACTGGGGGACGTTCATCTCCCGGGCGGCCCGGGTGACGTGCTCGGTGCGGGCGACGCCCGCGAAGTACGCGAGGCGCGGCGCCAGCACCTTCGACATCTCTGCCATGTCTTCTGTGTCACTGCTTGGTGACAGGCGACCCTGTGAGCTCGGTTGATGCACCATGGGAACGATTATGACCGTTCCATGCATTGGACGGATGAGTGCGCCGTCCGTACGTTCGAGGCATGTCTCCCGCCAGTACCGGGGCGTCCACCGTCGTGGGCGCCGATGTCCCTGTCCCCGCTGCCGACTCCCGTGTCTCCCCGGGCGGACCCGGCTATCGCCGGATGAGCTTCGCCCTCTTCCTCGCGGGTGTCGCGACCTTCGCGCTGCTGTACTCCACCCAGGCCCTGCTCCCGCTGATCTCCGGCGAGTTCGGGGTGGCGGCGAGCGACGCGAGCTGGACGGTGGCCGCCGCGACGGGCGGGCTGGCGCTGTTCGTGCTGCCGATGAGCGCCCTGTCGGAGCGCTTCGGACGCCGGGCGGTCATGACCGCGTCGCTGGCCGTGGCCGTCACGCTCGGGCTGCTGGTGCCCCTCGCCCCCTCCCTCGGTGCGCTGATCGCGCTGCGGGCGCTGCAGGGCGCCGCCCTGGCCGGGCTGCCCGCGTCGGCGACCGCGTACCTCGCGGAGGAGGTCAGCCCCAAGGCGCTGGTCACCGCGATCGGCCTGTTCGTCGCGGGCAACAGCGTGGGCGGGATGAGCGGCCGGGTCATCACCGGCTGGGTCGCGCAGGAGTGGGGCTGGCGGGTGGCCGTCGGCGTCATCGGGGTGATCGCGGTGGCGTGTGCGGTGGCCTTCCGGCTGCTGCTCCCCGCCCCGAAGCACTTCAGGGCCGGTTCACTGCGGCCACGGGTGCTGGCCCGTACGGTCCGCGACCACCTGTCCAACCCGCTGCTGTGCCGGCTGTACGCGATCGGCGCACTGTTCATGACGGTGTTCGGCGGCGTGTACACGGTCATCGGCTACCGCCTGACCGAGGCCCCGTTCTCGCTGCCGCAGGGCATCATCGGCTCGATCTTCCTGGTGTACCTGGTCGGTACGGTGTCGGCGTCCACGGCGGGCCGGCTGGTCGGCCGGCTGGGCCGCCGGGGCGCGCTGTACGCGGGCGGCGGTACGACGGCGGCGGGCCTGCTGCTGTCCCTGGCGGGCTCCCTCCCGCTGGTCCTGCTGGGCCTGGTGCTCATCACGGCGGGCTTCTTCGCGGGCCACGCTGTCGCCTCCTCGGCGGTCAGCAAGACGGCCACGCACGGCAGGGCCCAGGCTTCGGCGCTGTACCAGTCGGCGTACTACATCGGCTCCAGCGCGGGCAGCACGGTCGGCGCGATCGCGTTCCACGCGGGCGGCTGGGCCGGGACGGTCGGTGTCGGACTCCTCGCGGTCCTGGGCGTCGTGACGATCACCGTCTTCGGAACCCGGGCGGCCCGACTGCAGCGCCGGCAACTGGCCACGGCCGCCTGAGCCTCGACGGCACTCCCCCTGGTCGGGGCCGGTGGCCGGCGGGTGCGGATACCCACCGCGCCGGCCGGCCACCGGCCCCGGACAGGGGGACTCTCCGTTCTGGATCAACCCCTTCCACCTGCGCTTTCGTGCGCTCGGGGGGCCGTTGTCAGTGGGCTGCGGTAGCTTCCGAAGTGCTGGAGCGCGATGGCGCGTGAACAGAACGTCCACAGGGGTGGGTGGAGATGGCGAACGGCACGGCGACACCGACGGACCTGGACACCAGGCTGGAGGCACACCGAACAGAGCTGACGGGGTACTGCTACCGGATGCTCGGCTCCTCCTTCGAGGCGGAGGACGCGGTGCAGGACACGATGGTCCGTGCCTGGCGCAGCTACGACAAGTTCGAGGGCCGCTCCAGCCTGCGCTCCTGGCTCTACCGGATCGCGACCAATGTGTGCCTGGACATGCTGAGCGCGGGCAACAAGCGCGCCCGGCCCATGGACCTGGCCGAGTCCACCCCGCTCGCCCGGGCCGCCCTCTCCCCGCGCCCGGACAACACCTGGCTGGAGCCCATGCCGGACGCCCGTGTGCTGCCCACGACCCACGACCCGGCGGAGGCGGCGATCGCCAAGGAGTCCGTGCGGCTGGCCTTCATGGCCGCCCTCCAGCAGCTCCCGGCCAAGCAGCGGGCGGTGCTGATCCTGCGCGAGGTCCTGGCCTGGAAGGCCAGCGAGGTCGCCGAGCTGCTGGACACCTCGGTGGCGTCGGTGAACAGCGCCCTCCAGCGGGCCCGCGCCACCCTCGCCGAGCGGCAGGAGCCGGGCGCCGAGGCGGCCGTCTCCGACCCGCTGGACGAGGACCAGCAGAAGCTGCTGGACCGCTATGTGGCGGCCTTCGAGGGCTACGACATGACGGCGCTGACGGCCCTCCTGCACGAGGACGCGGTCATGACGATGCCGCCGTTCGACCTCTGGCTGACCGGCACGCGGGACATCACCGGCTTCATGACCACCCTCGGCGCGCCCTGCGCGGGCTCCCGGCTGGTGCCCGTCCAGGTCAACGGCCTGCCGGGGTTCGCCCAGTACAAGCCGGACCCGGACAAGGGCGGCTTCATGCCGTGGGCGGTCCAGGTGCTGGAGATCTCAGACGGCCGCATCACCGGGTTCCACTGCTTCCTCGACACACAGCGGTGGTTCCCGCTCTTCGACCTCCCCCTCCACCTCGAAGCGGAGACCGACCAGGTCGAGCAGGGCGCGTAGGGCCGGGTCGGGGTCGCGCAGCCGTATCCGTCCCCCGGCCCGGCGGGCGGCCAGCCGGAGCCTCGCCAGGAGGTCGACGGCGGCGAGGCCCGGCGGCCCCAGACCCGCGACATCGCACACCACGACCCGGGCACCGCTGCCGTGCAGCAGTGCCCGCACATCGTCGCTGAGCCCTTTCACCTCGTCCCGGGTGACGGGGCCGGGCAGTACGAGCACGGGCGGTGTCATGGCGTCCACGAGCGGTAGACCGGGCGGGCGGGCGTAACTCATCGCGGTCGTCGGTCCTGGTGCGCGCCGTGCGGACCGGGCGGGCGGGCGTAACTCATCGCGGTCGTCGGTCCTGGTGCCCGCTGTGCGGACCGGGCGGCGCCGCGAGGATCACATTGACCTGGGCAGCGCCTTCCCCAGAGGGTTGGCTGCATGCCCCAACCATCTCCCCCTGCCGCGCTGCCCGATGCTCGCTTCGTCGGTGAGGGGGCGCCGTGCAGGGGGTGCTGAGCGGGTTCGCGGTCATCGCCGTCGTCATCGGCGTCGGCTATCTGATCGGCCGCCGGGGGTATCTGGGCGACGGCGGGCGCGAGGTCCTGACCAAGCTCGCCTTCCACGTGGCGTCCCCGGCGCTGCTCTTCACGACCCTCGCGCAGGCCGATCTGTCGGTGATCTTCTCCGACCGGCTGCTGGTCACGGCGATGAGCACGGCAGCGGCGGCGGGTGTCTTCGTGGCGGTGGGTGCGGCGCGGGGGTGGGGGGTCGGCCGGACGACGATCGGCGCGCTGTGCTCCAGCTACGTCAACTCCGGGAACCTGGGCATTCCGATCGCCGTGTACGTGCTGGGCGACGCGTCCCTGGTCGCGCCGGTGCTGCTGTTCCAGCTGGTCGGTGTCACACCGGTGGCGCTGACGGTCCTGGACCTGGCGAGCGGCGGGCAGAAGCGGCCCCTGTGGCAGCGGCTGCTGACGCCGCTGCGCAATCCGATAGCCCTGGGCTCCCTGGCCGGGGTGGCGGTCTCGGCGTCGGGCCTCACGGTGCCGGGCCCCCTGATGGACCCCCTGACCCTGATCGGCAACATGTCGGTCCCGGCGGTGCTGCTGGCCTTCGGAATCTCCCTGCGCGGCAGCACGCTCCCGCTGCGCGGCATGGAACGGGCCCCGGTGCTCCTCGCCGTGGCCCTGAAGTCCGTGTTCCAGCCGCTGGTCGCCTACGCCTTGGCGGCGGGTGTCTTCGGCCTGCGCGGTGCCCTGCTGCTCGACGTGGTGGTGACGTCCGCGCTGCCGGCGGCGCAGAACCTCTTCACGTACGCGAGCAGCTACCGGGTGGGCGAGGTGCTGGCGCGGGAGGCGATCCTGCTGTCGACGGTCCTGGCGGTGCCGGTGCTGGTGGTGGTGGCGGCGCTGCTGGGGTGACTCAGTTCTGGGCGAATTCGCCGGTGTCGAGGCCGAGTCCGAAGGGATCGGGCAGCGTGATGAGTTCTCCGAACTTGCCCGCGTCGAGAACCCGGTAGACATCCAGTCGCGGTTCGCCGTAGAGCGTGATGGTGGGACCGCCGGGGGCCCAGCCGTCGATGAGCAGATACAGCGGGACACCCGCCTGGGCGTAGCCTGCGGCCTTTGTGATCCGGTCGTGCGCCGCGTTCGACTTGGACGTGATCTCGACGATGAGCTCGGCGGCAGCCGCTGGGATGAAGTTGCCACCCTCGTCACGCAGCACCTGCCTGGGGGCTACCGCGAGATCAGGAATATAGAGCCCGTCACGAGACGGGACCGCCGTACCCAGGGTCTGGTAGATGCCCCAATGCCTGGGGACAACCCCGTACAGGGCTCGCCGAACCAGGTCAGCGATGTCGTTGTGGGCGTTGGACGGCGGTGGTGCCACGGTGACGATCCCCTCGATGATCTCCACCTTGCAGCCCTCTGGCGCGTCCGTCTCCTGCCAGATCCGGACGAGGTCGTCCCACTCGTGTCCGTTGGCCGGCGAGTGGTCGACGGTGAGTGCGCTCATGGCGGTTCTCCTATCGGTGCGTCACCGATCCCAGCATGCCGAACGGGACCGGCAGGGGTCCACCGATCCCGTTCACCCGACAGGGAAACCGCCTGGTCAGGCGATCCGCTCCAGCACCACCGGCGACACCGTGAAGTCCGTTCCGGGCGCTGCGACGTCGTAGGAGCCCTCGACCGCCTGGAGGGCGTACTCGAAGCGCTCGGGGGTGTCCGTGTGGAGGGTCAGCAGGGGCTGGCCCTCGGTCACCGTGTCACCCGGCTTGGCGTGCATCTCGACGCCGGCGCCCGCCTGCACCGGGTCCTCCTTGCGGGCACGGCCCGCGCCGAGGCGCCAGGCGGCGACGCCGATGTCGTAGGCGTCGAGGCGGGTCAGCACGCCCGAGGCCGGGGCCTTGATCACGTGCTGCTCGCGGGCCACCGGAAGCGTCGCGTCCGGGTCGCCGCCCTGGGCCGCGATCATGCGCCGCCAGACGTCCATCGCCGAGCCGTCGGCCAGGGCCTTCGCCGGGTCGGCGTCCCTGATGCCCGCCGCGTCCAGCATTTCGCGGGCCAGGGCCACCGTCAGCTCGACCACGTCCGCCGGGCCGCCGCCCGCCAGGACCTCCACCGACTCGCGGACCTCCAGGGCGTTGCCGGCGGTCAGGCCCAGCGGGGTGGACATGTCCGTCAGAAGCGCGACGGTCTTCACGCCGTGGTCGGTGCCGAGGCCGACCATCGTGGAGGCCAGTTCGCGGGCGTCCTCGATGGTCTTCATGAAGGCGCCGGTGCCGACCTTCACGTCCAGGACCAGCGAGCCCGTGCCCTCCGCGATCTTCTTGGACATGATCGAGGAGGCGATCAGCGGGATCGCCTCGACCGTGCCGGTGACGTCCCGCAGGGCGTAGAGCTTCTTGTCGGCGGGGGCCAGGCCGTCGCCCGCCGCGCAGATCACCGCGCCGGTGGTGTCGAGGACGTTCAGCATCTCCTCGTTGGACAGCAGCGCACGCCAGCCGGGGATGGACTCCAGCTTGTCCAGGGTGCCGCCGGTGTGGCCGAGGCCACGGCCCGACAGCTGCGGGACGGCCGCGCCGCAGGCGGCGACCAGGGGGGCCAGCGGCAGCGTGATCTTGTCGCCGACGCCGCCCGTGGAGTGCTTGTCGGCGGTCGGGCGGGCCAGGGACGAGAAGTCCATGCGCTCGCCGGAGGCGATCATCGCGGCCGTCCAGCGGGCGATCTCGCGGCGGTTCATGCCGTTCAGCAGGATCGCCATGGCGAGAGCGGACATCTGCTCGTCGGCGACCTCCCCGCGGGTGTACGCGTCGATGACCCAGTCGATCTGCGCGTCGCTGAGCTCACCGCGGTCCCGCTTGGTGCGGATGACGGAGATGACGTCCATGGCCATGGCTTGGCTTCCTTCCGAGGGTTCCAGAAGCCGTACGGCGCCCCCCTGAGCCGGTCGCGTGAGCAACTCAGAGGGGCCGCACGGAAGTTACTTGCTGAGGTGTTCCGGGCCGAAGGCCTGGGGCAGCATCTCCGAGAGCGGCAGGATCCCCGCGGGGGTCTCCAGCAGCATCTCCGGGCCGCCGAACTCGTGGAGCAGCTGACGGCAGCGGCCGCACGGGACGAGTGAAGTTCCGTGGCGGTCGACGCAGGTGAAGTGCGTCAGCCGGCCGCCGCCGGTGTTGTGCAGCTCGGACACCAGACCGCACTCGGCGCACAGACCGAGGCCGTACGAGGCGTTCTCGACGTTGCAGCCGGAGATGATCCGGCCGTCGTCGACCAGGGCCGCCACTCCGACCGGGTAGCCGGAGTACGGGGCGTACGCCCGGGACATGGCGTCCCGGGCCACCGCGCGCAGCTTCTCCCAGTCGACGGCCGGGCCGGAGCCGGTCACTTGCCCTGCCCCTTCCGGTACGGCAGCCCGTCCGCCTTGGGCATCCGCAGCCGCTGGGCCGACAGGGCGAGGACCACCAGGGTGATGACGTACGGCGTGGCGGAGACGACCTGGTTCGGGACCTCGTCGGTGGTGGCGTACCAGGCGAACACCAGGGCGGCGACGACCGCGGTGATCATCGACGGGGCGTACTTCTTGCGGACCACCAGGAAGATCGCCGCGATGATCAGCAGCAGCGCGCCGAGCAGCAGCAACGCGTGGACGTTGGCGGAGCCGCCGCGCAGGTTGAGGCTGTCGGTGTAGCCGAACAGGCCCGCGCCGAGGGCGAGGCCGCCCGGCATCCAGTTGCCGAAGATCATCGCTGCGAGGCCGATGAAGCCGCGTCCGCTGACCTGGCCCTCCAGGTAGAAGGGGTTGGCGACGGTGGACAGGAAGACACCGCCGAGGCCGGCCAGTCCGCCGGAGATGACGACGGCGATGTACTTGTACTTGTAGACGTTGACGCCGAGGGACTCGGCGGCGACGGGGTTCTCGCCGCAGGAGCGCAGGCGCAGGCCGAACGCGGTGCGCCACAGGATCCACCAGGTGGCGGGGATCAGCGCGATGGCGATCAGGGTCAGCCAGGACACGTTGGTGACGAGTCCGCCGAGCAGGCCCGCGATGTCGGAGACGAAGAACCAGCCCTGGTTGTTCAGGTCGCGCAGTGCGTCGGACAGTCCCGGCACGGTGAAGTGGCCGAGGGAGTCGACCGCCGGGGACTGCTTGGCGGAGCCGCCCGTGTGGCCCTCGAAGGCGAGGGGCGCGAGGTAGCGGGTGGCGCCGAGGGCGAGGATGTTGATGGCCACACCGGAGACGATGTGGTTGACGTTGAAGGTGACGGTCACGAAGGCGTGCAGCAGACCGCCCATCGCGCCGCCGAGGATGCCGACCAGGACACCGGTCCAGGGGCCCCACTGGAAGCCGGCCCAGGCGCCGAACCAGGTGCCGAGGATCATCATGCCCTCGAGGCCGATGTTGACCACGCCCGCGCGTTCGGCCCACAGACCGCCGAGACCGGCGAGGCCGATCGGCACGGCGAGCTGGAGCGCGGTGGACATCTGGCTGACGTTGGTGATGCCGTCGGCGCCGGTGATGAGGCGGACGATCGAGGTGAGCGCCAGGCCTCCGGCGATGATGAGCAGCAGCACGGGCCACGACAGGCGGCGGCCGGTCGGCGCCGCGGGCTGCAGCGTGGGCTGGTTGACGTCGGTCGCGGTGGTCATCGGCCAGCCACCTCCTTCGTGTTCTGAGCGCCGAGGACGTGTCCGGCGGCGAGTTCGGCGCCGACGCGACGCTGCTGGCGGCGCAGACCCCATTCGCGGACGGCCTCGTAGGAGACGACGACCGAGAGGACGATCAGGCCCTGCATGATGACCGCGATCTCCTTGTCGTAGCCGTGGAAGTCCAGCTCGGGCGAGGCCTTGTCGAGCCAGGCCCACAGCAGGGCGGCGAAGGCGATGCCGACGGGGCTGTTGCGGCCGAGCAGGGCGATGCCGATACCGAGGAAGCCGATGCCGGTGGGGAAGTTCAGGCTGTAGGTGTGGGTGTCGCCGAGCAGGATCGGCAGGCCGGCGAGGCCCGCGATGCCGCCGGAGATCAGCATGGCGCTGAGCACCATGCGCTTGGGGTCCACGCCGCTGGCCGCGGCGGCGGTCTGCGACGCGCCGGAGGCGCGCAGGTCGAAGCCGAAGCGGGTGCGGCTGAGGACGACCCAGTAGCCGATGCCGAGCAGGACGGCGAGCAGCACCAGGCCGTAGATCTCGCCGGAGTCGCCCAGGCTGAACCCGGGGATCCAGCCGGACTCGTACATCTCGCCGGTGGTGTTGTTGTTGCCGACCTTCACACCGAAGACGTCCGGCAGCCACAGGTAGGCGATCACGGAGGTCGCGATCGCGTTGAGCATGATCGTGGCGACGACCTCGCTGACGCCGCGGGTGACCTTGAGGACACCGGCGATGCCGGCCCAGAAGGCGCCGGTGAGGACGGCGGTCAGGAGCAGCAGCGGGACCTGGAGGGCGGCCGGCAGGTTCACATGGGCGCCGACGACGGCGGCCATCATGGCGCCGAGCTGGTACTGGCCGTCGACACCGATGTTGAACAGGTTCATCCGGAAGCCGATGGCCACCCCGAGGGCCGCGATGTAGTACATCGAGGCCTGGTTGATGATCAGGACCTGGATGTCGGAGAAGCCCAGCTGCTCGAACATCAGGGCGAACGGCTCGAAGGGGCTCTTGCCCGAGGCGAGCAGCACGATCGCGCTCAGGACGAAGGCCACGGCCAGCGCGATGACCGGGCCGGCCACCGCGAGGAGCACGCGCTCCTTGTCGAACTTCTTCATCAGCGGGCCTCGTCTTCCGGAGACTCGGGGGCGTCGGCCTTCGAGATCTCGGGGGTGTCGTCGTGCGCGAGGTGCCCGGTGGCGGCACCGGTCATGGCCGAGCCGAGCTCCTCGGGGGTGATGGTGGCCGGGTCGGCGTCCGCGACCAGCTTGCCGTTGTAGATCACGCGCAGCGTGTCGGACAGGCCGATCAGCTCGTCCAGGTCGGCGGAGATCAGCAGCACGGCGAGGCCTTCGCGGCGCGCCTCACGGATGTGGTCCCAGATGGCCGCCTGGGCGCCGACGTCCACGCCCCGGGTGGGGTGCGCGGCGATGAGGAAGCGGGGCTTGTGGCTCATCTCGCGGCCGACGATCAGCTTCTGCTGGTTGCCGCCGGACAGGGACGCGGCGGTGACGTCGATGCCGGGCGTGCGGACGTCGTACTCCGTCACGATCCGGCGGGTGTCCTCCTGGGCCGCCTTCGGGTCCAGCCAGACGCCCTTGGCGAGGGGCTTCTCCGTGACGTGGCCGAGGATGCGGTTCTCCCAGAGGGGTGCCTCCAGGAGGAGGCCGTGGCGGTGCCGGTCCTCGGGGATGTAGCCGATGCCCTGCTCACGGCGCCGGCGGGTGGGCCAGGCGGTGATCTCCTCGTCGGCGAGCGTGATGGTGCCGCTGTCGGCGGACCGCAGGCCGATGAGGGCGTCGACCAGTTCGGTCTGGCCGTTGCCCTCGACGCCGGCGATGCCGAGGACCTCGCCCGCGTGGATGGTGAAGCTGATGTCGTCGAGGAGGGCCTTGCCGCCGGGAGCCGCGAGGCGCACCTGGTCGACGGTGATGACCGGGCGGTCGGTGACCGTGGACTCGGCCGTCTCGGGCGTGGGCAGCTCGCTGCCGACCATCATCTCGGCGAGCTGACGGGGCGTCGTCTCGGCCGGGACGGCCGTGCCGACGGTGGTGCCGCGGCGGATGACGGTGATCTCGTCGGCGACGGAGAGCACCTCGCCGAGCTTGTGCGAGATGAAGATGACCGACAGGCCCTCGGAGCGCAGTTCGCGCAGGTTGGCGAAGAGCGCGTCCACCTCCTGCGGCACGAGCACGGCGGTCGGCTCGTCGAGGATGAGGGTGGTGGCGCCGCGGTAGAGGACCTTGAGGATCTCCACGCGCTGGCGGGCGGCGACGCCGAGCTCCTCGACGAGGAGGTCGGGCTTGACGCCGAGGCCGTAGCGCTCGGAGAGCTCCTTGATCTTGCGGCGGGCCTTGGCGCCGATGCCGTAGAGCTTCTCGCTGCCGAGGACCACGTTCTCGAGGACCGTGAGGTTGTCGGCGAGCATGAAGTGCTGGTGGACCATGCCGATGCCGCGGACGATGGCGTCGGCCGGCGACGAGAAGGTGACCTGCTCGCCGCCCACGGCGATGGTGCCCTCGTCCGGCTTCTGCATGCCGTAGAGGATCTTCATCAGCGTGGACTTGCCGGCGCCGTTCTCGCCGACGAGGGCGTGCACGGTGCCCTTGCGGACGCTGAGGTGGATGTCGTGGTTGGCCACGACTCCGGGGAAGCGCTTGGTGATCCCGGCGAGTTCGACGGCGGTCACCGATTCGTTGACCGCCGCTCCGGCCGGAGGGCTGCTGGACGCGTTGATGGCGCACTCTCCTGGGGACGGGGGCCGTCTACGCGCGTAGCGCCCCTACGGCATACAAAGGGGCCGACGCCCCGCGGCAACGGGGCACGAGGAGCAGCTCCCCGTACCCCGTCGAGCGGACGTAACCCCGGGGGTTACCGCCTGCTTCGAGGCAGTCGCTCGTCAGCTGCTCTTGACCTTGATCTCGCCGCTGATGATCTTCTCCTTGGCCGTCTTGATGGCTGCCTGGAGCTCGGCGTCGTCCGCGAACTTCGGGTTGGAGTTCGACAGGCTCACCTCGCCGGTCTTCAGATCGCCACGAACGATACCGGTCTCGGGCTTGCCGTCCTCGACCGACTTCGCCAGGTTGTACACCGCCTTGGCGACGTCCTTCATCGCCGAGGTCAGGATGGAGTCCTTGTACTTGGCAAGGGCTTCCTGCTGGTACTGGTCGGAGTCGACGCCGATGGCCCACACCTTCTGGGTGGCCGCGGCCTCGATGACACCCTGACCGGACAGGCCGGCGGCCGCGTAGACGACGTCGGCCTTCTTCTCGATCTGACCCTCGGCGGCCGTCTTGCCCTTGTCGGGGCTGGCGAAACCGCCCTCCTCGGCCGTCTGGGTGAGGTACTGCGAGAGCACCTTGACCTTCGGGTCGGTGTCCTTGACGCCCTGCGCGAAGCCCGCCTGGAACTTGTGGATCAGCGGGATGTCCACACCGCCGACGAAGCCGACGACCTTCGACTTGGAGGTCTTGGCGGCGGCGACACCGGCCAGGTAGGAGGCCTGCTCCTCGTTGAAGACCAGGTCGGCCACGTTCTTGGTGTTGATCGTGGCGTCGTCGACGATGCCGAAGGTGGTGTCCGGGAACTTCTCCGCGGCGCCCTTGACGGCCGCGGCGTACGCGTAGCCGACACCGATGACCGGGTTGTGGCCCTGCTTGGCCAGGGAGACCAGGCGCTGCTCCTTGTCGGCGTCCGTCTCGCCCTCGGTGGGCTCCACGTCGGCCGTCTGGTACCCGAACTCCTTCTTCGCCTGCTCCAGACCCGCGTACGCGGCGTCGTTGAAGGACTGGTCGCCCTTGCCGCCGACGTCGTACGCGATGGCGAGCCCCTTGTCGCCCTTCGAGTCGGACGACCCGGAGGTCGAGGTGCTGCCGCAGGCGGAGAGGGCGAGGGCCAGGGAGGCGGTCGCTGCGCCTGCGACCGTGATCCGGGAAATCCGGCGCATGTGTGGGTGCTCCTGTCGTACAACCGAGGTCGCACAGCGCCGGGACGGTTCAGCTTCAGCGCTGGCTTCGCCGCAGATTAACGCGCGTAGACCTGCCTGAAAACCCCTTCTGTCCACCTTGTTATGCGCCCGTGGCCAAAGCCATCACCGCGCCTTGGCCGGGGCGTTGCCGACCGCAAACGGGGGGTGGCGCTGGGTGATCCGGTTCCGGAGAGCCGGACAAACGGAGCGGGCGGACACCCAGAGGGTGCCCGCCCGCTTCGGCTGGTCAGACCGGTCGCCTCACTCGGTGTTGACCTTGATGTTGCCGTCGATGATCTCCTGCTTGGCCTTGTTCACGGCGTCCTGGAGACCCGCGACCTTCGCGTACTCCGGGTTGGACTCCGACAGGCCCACACCGTTGACCTTCAGGTCGAACGTCTGGGTGCCGGTCAGCGGCTTGTCGTCGTGGACCGACTTGGACAGCGCGTAGACCGCGCCGCCGACGTCCTTCAGCGCGGAGGTCAGGATGTAGTTCTTGTACGGGGCCAGGGCGGCCTGCTTGTACTGGTCGGAGTCGACGCCGATGGCCCAGACCTTCGCCTTGGCCGCGGCCTCGATGACACCCTGACCGGACAGACCGGCGGCCGCGTAGAGCACGTCGGCCTTCTTCTCGATCTGGCCCTCGGCGGCGGCCTTGCCCTTGTCGGGGCTGGAGAAGCCGCCCTCCTCGGCCGTCTGCGTCAGGTACTGCGACAGGACCTTCACCTTGGAGTTGGTGTCCTGCACGCCCTGCTTGTAGCCGGCCTCGAACTTGTGGATCAGCGGGACGTCGACACCGCCGACGAAGCCGACGACGTCGGTCTTCGTGGCCTTGGCGGCGGCGACACCGGCGAGGTACGAGGCCTGCTCCTCGGCGAAGACGAGGGAAGCGACGTTCTTGCCCTCGACGACCGAGTCCACGATGCCGAAGGTGGTCTTCGGGTACTTGGCGGCGACAGCCTTCATCGCCGGGCCGTAGGCGAAGCCGACACCGATGACCGGGTTGTAGCCCTGCTTGGCCAGCGACGCCAGGCGCTGCTCCTTGTCGGCGTCCGTCTCGCCCTCGGTGGGCTCGATGTCGGCCGTCGTGTAGCCGAACTCGTCCTTGGCCTTCGTCAGGCCGGCGTAGGCGGCGTCGTTGAAGGACTGGTCGCCCTTGCCGCCGACGTCGTACGCGATGGCGACGCCCTTGTCGTTGCTGTCGCTGTCGCCGCTGTCACTGCTGGTGCCGCCGCAGGCCGTGGCGACGAGCCCGAGCGACGCGACCCCCACCGCGACACGGGCCAGTTTGGAAATCCGACGCATCTGAAGTTCCCCATTCTCCAAAGCCCCGCGATGGGTGCTCGGTTCGGCGCACATTAACGCGCGTAGACACTCCTGGGAACGGTTCGCCGCGGGGCCGTTATCCATTCGTGCCGATGGCCGGTTACGCCCTTGTGAACCACGGGATCGAACGGGGTCGAAAGGTGTACTCGGGGACACGGCGTGTGCCTACCTCGTGACGCGCACCAGGCTGCCGTGGGGTTGCGCCGGGCGCAACCGGAGGCTCCGGCGGGTGGGCGGGGTTGTCGGTCTGGTGCGGTGCCGTGGCTCGGGGCGGGCCTTGGGGCGGGGTTGTCGGCCTTGTGCGGTGCCGTGGCTCGGGGCGGGCCTTGGGGCGGGGTTGTCGGTCTGGTGCGGTGCCGTGGCTCGGGGCGGGCCTTGGGGGGTGTGGGGGTGTCGGCCTTGTGCCGCGCCGTCGTGGCTCGTTGCGCAGTTCCCCGCGCCCCTGAATGCCGTGCGGCGCCGTCGTGGCTTGGCGTGCCGTTCCCCGCGCCCCTGAGGGGGTTGCCTTACGTCCCTCGAGAACGTGGGTGTGGGGCGCTCAGCGGAGGCCGTTGACCAGGGCCGCTGCTGTGAAGAGTTCCACTCCTACCGTGATGGCCGATTCGTCGACGTCGAAGTCGCCCTGGTGGAGGTCGCGGATCAGGCGTTCACCCGGGGTGCGGACGCCGAGGCGGGCCATGGCGCCGGGGACGTGCTCCAGGTACCAGGAGAAGTCCTCGCCGCCGAGGCTCTGCTCGGTGCCCTCGACGGACTCGACGCCGCGCCGGGCGATCATGGCCTCGCGCAGCAGTTCGGTGACGCCGGGCTCGTTGACCACGGGCGGGACGCCGCGCACGTAGTTGATCTCCGACTTGGCGCGGTGGAGGTTGGCGATCTCGTCGATGGCCGCGACGACGACGTCGGGAGCCTGCCGCCACGCCTCGAGGTCGAGGCAGCGCACCGTGCCGGAGAGCTCGGCGTGCTGCGGGATCACGTTCGGGGCGTGGCCCGACTCGACTCGGCCCCAGGTGATGGCGAGCCCGCTGCGGCTGTCGAAGCGCCGGCCGACCAGCGCGGGCACGTCGGTGACGACGCGGGCGGCGGCGGTGACCAGGTCGGTCGTGAGATGGGGGCGGGCGGTGTGGCCGCCCGGGCCGTCGAGGCCGATCTCCAGCCGGTCGCAGGCGGAGGTGATGGGGCCCTCGCGCAGACCGATCTTGCCCGCGTCCACCCGGGGGTCGCAGTGCACGGCGATGATCGCGCCCACGCCTTCCAGCGCCCCGCACTTGATGACGTCGGCGGCGCCGCCGGGCAGCACCTCCTCGGCGGGCTGGAAGATCAGCCGGACCGGGCGGGGCAGCGCGCCTCGCCGGTGCAGTTCGGCGAGGACGAGACCGGCGCCCAGGACGACGGTGGTGTGCACGTCGTGACCGCAGGCGTGCGCTCGGTCGGGCACGGTGGAGCGGTACGGGCAGTCCGCCTTGGTGTCCGGGATGGGCAGGCCGTCGATGTCGGCCCGCAGGGCGAGCATGCTGGGGCCTCCGCCCCACTGCTCGCCCTCCACGCCGATGTCACAGACGAGTCCGGTCCCCACGGCGAGGACACGCGGCTTGAGGCCGGCCCGCTCCAGCCGCTCCTTGATCGCGGCGGTGGTGCGGAACTCCTGGTTGCCGAGCTCCGGGTGCATGTGCATGTCGCGCCGGAACGCGATGAGCTCGGCCCGCAGAGCGTCGGGCAGCGCACCGGGGAGTACGGCTCCTCCGGGAAGATCGACCTCGGACTCCAGTGACATCAGTGGCTTCACCCTCTGAAGGGTAGGGCGCCAAGGCGGTCGGGCGACCCTGGATCAACGAAACTTCAACCCGAAAGGGGAAGAAAACATGACCGCCGGACGCATAGCTGTCAAGTGAGATGGGTAAACTGGCCTGCCTTTTGGGCCTGGCCGGGCCACCCACCCTCCGGAATGTGACTTCGACCACATGCGCGTCACGACTCCGGTATCCATCCATCCTCTCCACGGATACCACGCCCTGCGCGGCGAACACGGGCGTGTTCATCTGCCGGACGTGCCTCCCCGCCAGTCTGCGCCCCGTGCGCGCTCCCGAGTTCTTAGGGGTCCTTTCACTATGAGCGTCCGATCAGGGCGCGTGGTCTGGTGCCGTGCGTCGCAAGGCGCCGGGAAGCCCTCGTAGCGGAGCTACTAGGGCTTTTCGGCAACGCGGCGAGGTGCGGTGCCAGGCCGCGCGACCCGGACGGGCATAGTGAAAGGACCCCTTGCAGTCCACGCAGGCCTCGTACGACGCCATCGCCGGGGCCTACGCCGCCGAGCACCCCGACAGCCTGGCCGGGAGACCGCTGGAGCGGGCGCTGCTGACGGCCTTCGTGGAACTGGCCCGGGTGCCGGGCCGGTCCGGGCAGCCGCCGGTCGCGGACGTAGGCAGCGGTCCGGGGTACGTCACGGCACGGCTGCACGAGGCCGGGCTTCCGGTGTTCGGGGTCGACGCGTCGCCCCGCATGGTGTCCCTGGCCCGCCGGGCGCACCCGGAGCTGCGCTTCCACGTCGGTTCCATGACCGCGCTGGACCTGCCGGACGAGACGCTCGGCGGCATCGTCGCGCTCTACTCGATCATCCATGTGCCGGACGGTCATCTGCCGACCGCCTTCTCCGAGTTCCGCCGTGTCCTGCTGCCGGGGGCACCCGTTCTGCTCGGTTTCCAGTCCGGCGACGAGGACGGCCACCAGCGCCTGACCGAGCGCTACGGGCAGGAGATCGCGCTCGACTACTACTGGCGCACGCCGGACACGGTCGCCGCGCACCTCGCGCAGGCGGGCCTGGAGCTCCACGCGCGTGTCCTGCGCGAGCCCGGCCCCGGGGAGAAGCTGCCGCGCGCGTTCCTGCTGGCGCGCAGGCCCGGGCCGGTGCCGCGGGAGGTGTGAGCGGGGCGCGTCACGACGCCGCCGGGCCGACCAGGCCCGCGGAAGGCGGCGTGGCGGTGAAGGGGGCCGGGCCGGTCGGCTCGGACGGGCTCGCCGGGTTCGTCGGGTTCGGGGCGGCCGTGGGAGCCGTCGGCGACAGCCGGTGGACGTCACGGGCCGTGCCCGTGACCCCGGACAGGAAGCCCTGGGCCCGCGGGGAGGCGTTCTCGGTCAGCCAGGCGGGGTCGATGTCGCAGACGGCGACGCGGACCTCCGTGCCGGCCAGGGCGAGGGGAAGGGTGTGGACGACCGTGGACGGGAAGCTGAGGACCGTCCGGCCGATGGGGCCGCGGCGGGCGATCAGTTCGAGGGGGAGTTCGGGGCGGACGATCTCCAGGCCCGTCGCGGCGGCGAGGCGGTGGAGCTTGTCCGTGCTCTCGCGGCGGTGGGCGAAGTAGCGGGTGGCGCCGTGGGCCGACGCCAGGGCGTGGACGGCCTCCAGGTAGCGGCCGTCGTCCACCACCCCGGTCTCCACCAGGGACGTGCCCACCATGTCCGCGCCCTTGGTGATGCGGGGCGGGCCGAAGCGCGTCCGGGTCCAGGCGAAGGTGTGGGCGCGGACGGTCACGCCCGCCGGGGTCTCCTCCATCGGCATGGAGGAGAAGATCTCGATGCGGCGGCGGTCGCCGGGGGTCAGCCGGCGGCGGGCGGACGCCGACACCGGCGCGAAGACGACGTCCCGCGGGCCGGGCCGGCCGCCCTTGCGGTGCCAGCGCACCAGGCGTTCGCCCCGGGCCAGCTGCCCGACGAACTCCATCGTCGCCGTGCCGTCGTCGACGACGACCAGGTCACGGGCGCGGGTGATGGTCAGCAGCAGCTGGACGTAGCGGGAGAAGGGGTCCCCCAGCACGACCCGGCGTGCCCTGCGGAGCGGGCCGGACAGGCCGCCGATGGTCTGGAAGGGCGCGAGGGGCCCGCCGCGGGCTTCCTCCCAGCGGACCTGGTGCCCCTCGTCGCGGGCCAGGTCGGACATCCGCCGCAGCTGGCCGCGTGTCATCGGGTCGACGGGTGACAGCACCACGAGGGTGAGCCCCACGCCGGGCGCATGCGCGTGCGCCCACTCCAGCACGTTCAGCAGCTGTACCGGGCTCTCGACGAAGGCGAGAGTGTGGGGGCCGGCGTTCCCGGCGCGGGGGCTCATCGACGTACGACCGTCCCGTGGTGAGGGGGGTTGTGGGGGTGAGGGATCAGACGCCGACCGGCTCGCCCGCCGCGTCGGCGATCTCCGCCTCGGCGACCACACCGCTGACGCGGCGCAGCTTCTTCATCGGGCCGAGCTCGGACTCGTAGACCTTCTTGACGCCGTCACCGAGGGAGGCCTCGATGGTGCGGATGTCGCGGACGAGGCGCGTCAGGCCCTGCGGCTCCACGGACGCGGCCTGGTCCGAGCCCCACATGGCCCGGTCGAGGGTGATGTGACGCTCGACGAAGGTGGCGCCCAGAGCGACCGCGGCGAGGGTGGTCTGCAGGCCGGTCTCGTGGCCGGAGTAGCCGATCGGGACGTTCGGGAACTCCTTCTCCAGCGTGTTGATCACGCGCAGGTTGAGCTCCTCGGCCTTGGCCGGGTAGGTCGACGTGGCGTGGCACATCAGGATGTTGTCGGAGCCGAGGACCTCGACCGCGTGGCGGATCTGCTTCGGCGTCGACATGCCGGTGGAGAGGATCACGGCGCGGCCGGTTTCGCGCAGTGCGCGCAGCAGCTCGTCGTCCGTGAGGGAGGCGGAGGCCACCTTGTGGGCGGGGACGTCGAACTTCTCCAGGAAGGCGACGGCCTCGGTGTCCCACGGGGAGGCGAACCAGTCGATGTTCTTCGACTTGCAGTAGTCGTCGATCGCGCGGTACTCGTCCTCGCCGAACTCCACGCGGTGGCGGTAGTCGATGTACGTCATCCGGCCCCAGGGGGTGTCGCGCTCGATGTCCCACTGGTCGCGCGGGGTGCAGATCTCCGGGGTGCGCTTCTGGAACTTGACGGCGTCGCAGCCGGCCTCGGCGGCGGCGTCGATCAGCTTGAAGGCGTTCTCGAGCTCGCCGTTGTGGTTGATGCCGATCTCACCGCAGACGTAGACCGGACGGCCCGGGCCGACCTCGCGCGAACCGAAGCGGCGGATACGGGAGTTGGTGCTCATGGCAGAGATGTCCTTACTTGGTGAGGGAATCGAGAGAGGGGCCGAGGATCCAGCTGGCGATCTCTCGGATCGCGCCGCCGCCACCGGGGACGGTGGTGACCGCGCGTGCGGCGCCGCGCACGACGTCGTGGGCGCTCGCGACCGCCACGGGCCAGCCCACGAGGGCGAAGCACGGGAGGTCATTGACGTCGTTGCCGACGTAGAGCACGCGCTCCGGCGCGATGCCCTGCTCCTCGCACCACTGCTTCAGCGCGAGGTCCTTGCGGTCGATGCCGTGCAGCACCGGGAGCTTCAGCTTCCGGGCCCGGGCGGCGACCACAGGGTTCTGTTCCGTGGACAGGATCAGCATCTTCAGGCCGCTGTTGCGCAGGGCCGCGATGCCGAGTCCGTCCCCGCGGTGCACGGAGACGAACTCCCGTCCGTCGGAGTCGACGAGCACCCGGTCGTCGGTCTGGGTGCCGTCGAAGTCGAGGACGACCGCGTCGATGTCGTCGGCGGTCGGGAGGGCGCCGGGCCGGTCCGCGTCGAAGAGCGGGGCGAGGGCCCGGGCGCGGGCGAGGTCGTGCGGGTCGTCGATCTCCAGCACACGCGCGGGGTCCGTGCGGACCAGCTCGGTGCGGCCGAAGAAGCGGTGCTGGTGCTTGCGGAAGCCGGAGGCCTCCATGGCGTAGGCGGCGCCGGTCTCCAGCAGGTCCTGGGGGCGGTCCTGGCGGCGGGGACGGAAGGACTTGTGGTGGTTGACGCCGTAGCCGCCGCCGACCGCCGCGTCGGCCCCCGCGACGGAGCCGGCCCCGGCGACGTCCTCGGCGGACTCGGCGTCCCGCCAGATGAACCCGTGGAAGGGGGCCACCGTCACCGCCGTGTCGGCGCCGTTCTCGACGATCGCGCCCGCGACCCCGTCGATGTCCTCGCGGACGATGAACGGGCTGGTGCACTGCACGAGCAGGACGACGTCCACGACCGCGCCGTGCAGGGCCTCGTGCGCGTCCACGGCGTGCAGGACGGCGGCCTCGGAGGTGGCCGTGTCGCCGGCGATGGCGGCGGGGCGCAGCACGACCTCGGCGCCGGCCTCACGGGCGGCGGCCGCGATGGCCTGGTCGTCGGTGGAGACCACGACGTCGGTCACCAGCCGGGCGGCCCGGCACTCGCGCACCGCGCGCGCCACCAGCGGGACGCCGCCGACGGGGAGGAGGTTCTTCGCGGGGACGCCCTTGGAGCCGCCGCGGGCGGGGATCACCGCGAGCACGCGGCGCATCGAGGCGCCTCGGCCCGTTTCCGGTCGGGACATGGGGTCTACTCCTTGGGCAGGGGTCTCGGGGCGGCTCACAGCTCGCCCATCCGCCGGATGACGGGCGCCACGCGCTGGACGCCGTGCCGGTAGGCGCCGCGCGCCGCCCGGCGCACGATCTGCCGGACCGGTCCGGGCTCCTTGTCGGCCGCGGGCGCGCCGGGCAGCGGGGTGCCGTCCGGGCCGAGGTGGTGGCGGGCGAGGATCCCGGGCAGATAGCCGGGCGCGGTGACGGGGGTGTAGTACGGGGTCAGCGGGGGCAGGCCGCCGGGCCGGTCGAGCAGCTCGGCGATGCGCTCCCGGGCCGCGTCGAAGGCCGAGGCGTAGGAACCGTCCGCCGCGACGCCCTGCCGGGAGACCCACTCCTCGTCGGGTGTGGGCCGGTGCCCGGCGTCGAGCTGGTCCCAGGAGGCGAGGCAGCCGGAGCCCACGAAGTGGTGGTTGCCTAGGGACTCGCGGATACCGAGGTCGCTCAGCACGACGGTCGGGATCCGGCGGTGCAGCGATTCCAGCGCGGCCGTGGAGCTGACCGTCACGAGGAGGTCGGTCCGGTCCAGGACCTCGCCCATGTTGCCGTACACCAGGCGGAAGTTGGCGGGCGGATCGAGGCGCTGCACCAGCTTCTGGTACGGCAGCTCCTCGATGTGGGTGGTGTGTTCGCCGGGCTTGGAGCGCAGCTTCAGCAGCACCTCGCGCTCAGGGTGCCGGCGGGCGTGCCGCACCAACCGGTTCAGCAGGTACGTACGGTCCTTGCGGCTGTCCGGGACGGAGGGCTGGGCCGCGAACACCACCGTGTACGGGTCGTGTTCACCTTCGTACGGCGCACCGCCGAGGAACGGCAGGGCCACCTCGGTCACCGCGGAGGCGTCGGCGCCGACCCCTTCGTAGACGGTCCGGAAGCGGTCCGCGTCCTGGCGGGAGTTGGCGAGGACCAGGTCCGCGCCGTGCCGCAGCAGCAGGCCGTCGGCGAGCTTCTCGTAGACGACACCGACGTAGCCGGTGACGACGACGGGCCGCGCGGTGCGGTTCTCCCAGACGCGTGCCAGGCCGTGGAGCATCGCCTGCACTGCGCCGCCGACGAGGGAGAGGACGAGGACGTCGTAGGACTCCTCGGCCATGGCGCGCAGGAATTCCACGGCGGTGACCTCGCGCAGCGAGTCGGCGCGTACGCCCACTTCCTCCAGCTGGCGCGGGGTGGGCGTCGCCCGGCCGCGCAGCAGGAATCCGTCGAGGTGCGGGCCGACTTGCGCGCCCTCGCGCGGTGCGGCTTCCATGGACGGTCCCGTGGCGATGCGGTCCGCTGTCAGCGCACCCCATTTCCATCGGGTGTCGCTGTCCGCGAGGACCGCGATTCGCGGGCGCTTCGGTGTACGTACTGGCACGTCGATGACGCTAGGAAGCGAATCCGAGGTATGGCGGAACCGCGACTCAACGAAAAGTTAACAACAGCCCACCGAGAGCCGAACTGGCCTGCTGGAAGGCGGAAAGTACACGGGGTGCACCGTTCTGACACATGGAGTTCACCTGGTGTACCTTCATCGTAAAGTTCCGCTGCCGGGCGGGCTCCTAACGTTTTGCGGGTGCCTAAGCTTTCCGTGATCGTGCCGTTCTACAACGTGCAGCAATATGCCCCGGACACCCTCAGAAGCCTTCGGTTGAACGCCGACCGCGATTTCGAGTTCATCCTGGTCGACGACCATTCGAAGGACGAAACTCCGGCCATTCTCGAACGAGCCGCCGAGGACCTTTCGGATGTCGCCCAGGTGCGGTACATCCGCCATGAGCGCAACGGTGGGCTCGCCACCGCCCGCAACACCGGTCTGGACGCGGCGCGGGGCGAGTACCTGACGTTCCTGGACGGCGACGACTGGCTGGCCCCCGGCTACCTCACCGAACTGGTGTCCGCGATGGACGACCTGGGGTGCGACTTCGTGCGCACCGACCATGTGCAGGCCACCGCCCGGGCCCGTTCCGTGAGCAGGGTGCCGATCGGCCGGCGCTGGGAGGTGTTCAGCCCCCGCGAAGCGATCCTGCCCGCCCACCGCTCGACCTCGGTGGACTACGCCTTCGCCTGGGCCGGCGCCTACCACCGCCGTCTGGTCGACAAGGGCCTGCTCCACTTCACCGACGGGCTGCGCACGGCCGAGGACCGGCCGTGGATCTGGAAGCTGCACCGCGAGGCGGAGTCGTTCGCCGTGGTGAGCCTGCTGGGCGTGTTCTACCGGCGCGGGGTGGCCTCGTCCCTGACGCAGATCGGCGACGTCCGCCAGCTCGACTTCATCCGCGCCTTCGACCAGGTGATCGAGGAGACGGCCGCGGACCGCGACGCCGACCGGCTGCTGCAGAAGGCGGTGCGGACCTACTGCGCGATCATCGCCCACCACCTCTCCAACGAAGACAGGTTCGAACCGGCCGTGGCCAGGCAGCTGCGGTCGATGAGCGCGGCGGCCATCAAGCGCATGCCGCAGGACGCGCTCGCCGACGCACTGGAGGCCATGGACATGGACCGCTCGTCCAAGCTGCGGCGGCTGCGGCGCCGGGTCACCACGACGGGAGCGGCCGCCTGATGCCCGGGACCACTCAGATCTTCTGCGCCTCGACGCTCTACGGCGTCGCCACCCTGGCCGCCGCGATCGACTCCGACCTCTTCGAGGAGCCGGACCGCCGGGTGCTGCTGGTGTTCAACAACTCCGCGACCCCGGAGACCACTCCGGCCCTCGACGAGATGCCGGGCTTCGCGCCGCTGCGCGAGCACTTCGACGAGGTGCTGTCCTGGAACGAGGCGATCCGCCCCTTCCACCCCGGGGCCTGGACGCCGCGCGCCGACGATGTCCCGCTCTTCGAGCGCTATCTGCGGCTGCTGTGGGGCCTCGGCGACGACCGGGTGAGCCTCGCGCTGGAGTCCATCCAGGTGGCGCCCGCCCTGACCGTGGCCCAGCTGTTCACCGACGCCCCCGTCGACGTCTACGCCGACGGGCTGATGAGCTACGGCCCCACCCGCAACAAGCTCGACCCGCTGGTCGGCACGCGCGTGCGGCGGCTGCTGCACCTCGATCTGGTGCCGGGGCTCACGCCGATGCTGCTCACCGAGTTCGGCGTGCCGGCGCGCCTGGTGCCGACGCCCGCGTTCCTGAAGGTGCTCGGCGAGGTCACCGAGACCGTGCCCGAACTGCCGGACGTGCCCGGCGACTCGGCGCTGCTGCTCGGCCAGTACCTCTCCGCGCTGAGCATCCTCTCCCCCGAGGAGGAGGAGGACCTGCATGTGCGGATGATGCGGGGTGCCGTCGCCCGCGGCCACCGCACGGTCGTCTTCAAGCCCCACCCCACCGCGCCGGCCCGCTACAGCCGCGCCCTGGAGACCGAGGCCGAGAAGCTCGGCGTGGACCTCACCGTGCTGGACACACCCGTGCTCGCCGAGGTGTTGTTCGACCGCGCCCGGCCCGCCCTGGTCGTCGGCTGCTTCTCGACCGCGCTGTTCACCGCGTCCGCGTTCTACGACCTGCCGGTCGCCCGCATCGGCACGGAGCTGCTGCTGGAGCGGCTGACGCCGTACCAGAACAGCAACCGGGTGCCGACCACGCTGGCGGACGCGCTGCTGCCCGGTCTGGAGAGCGGAAACGACGGCGACGTCCTGCCGGCCGAGCGGCTGTCCGGCCTGCTCACGGCCCTCGGGTTCACCATGCAGCCGCAGATCTACCCGGAGCTGCGCCCGCAGGCCGAGCGGTTCCTCGCCCGGCACCTCGGTCCGCGGACCCGGCGCTACTTCAAGAAGCGCCGCCTCACCGCGCTCGGACTGCCCGGGGGCATTCCGCAGCGGCTGGCGTTCCTGCCGCGCAATTCCACGGCACGCCGGGTGGTCAGGCGGGCCCGGGCCCTGCGCAAGGCGGTCCGCCGCTGAGCCGGTCCCGCCCGGCCGCCCGCCCCCGGCGACATCCAGATGAACCCATGGGGACCGGCAGGCAAAGCCTGTCACCATCGAACGTAATTGCGTCAACTCTCGTCCTAGGGTGACAGGCGCCCGCCCACAGGCGGCTCAGGCAAAGGACATACGAGCCACACAGAGGTTTCCAGCGTGACCGAGACGGTCGTCAGCACCCGAAAGCCCCGGCCCGGCGCCGCCGTGCCGGCCGAACCACCGGGGGCCACGACCGTCCCACGGCGCGGAAAGGACACCGGCGGGCGGCTGCGCGCCCTCGACGGACTGCGGCTGGTGGCCGCGCTGATGGTGGCGCTGTACCACTACGGGGGACGCGGCGGTGAGGTCGCCCAGGCGTGGGGCACCTCGCCGCGGGACCAGTTCCCCACCCTGCACTCGCTGTTCGCCTACGGCTGCCTCGGCGTCCAGGTGTTCTTCGTGATCAGCGGTTTCGTGATCTGTATGAGCGGCTGGGGCCGGCCCCTGAAGTCGTTCTTCGCCTCCCGCGCCTCCCGGCTGCTGCCCGCCTACTGGGCGGCCGTCCTGCTGGTGACCGCCGTCTTCGCGCTGCCGGTGGTCGCCTACGAGGCCGTGTCGCCGAGCGACGCCCTGGTGAACCTGACGATGCTCCAGATGCCCCTGGGCGTCGACCGGGTGCTCGGGGTGTGCTGGACCCTGTGGGCGGAGGTCCGCTTCTACGCCCTGTTCGCCCTGTGCGTCGTGCTGCCCGGGGCGAACCGCCGCCGGGTGATCATGTTCTGCGCGGGCTGGATGCTGGCGGCTGTGATCGCCCAGAACGCGAACATGCCGCTGCTCGACATCGTCCTGATGCCCGAGTACGCGCCCTTCTTCATCGGCGGTGTCGGCCTCTACCTCGTGCACCGCGACCGGCGGGACGTCCACGGGTGGGGCATCGTGGCGGTCAGCTGGCTGGTCGGCCAGCACTACGCGGTGCAGGGGCTGTGGCACGCCCCGAACCCGGAGGCCTTCTCCTACCGCTCCTCGTTCGGGATCATCGCCGTCGTCACCTTCGGCTTCGTGGCGGTCGCCGCGATCGCGCTGGGTCTGCTGGGCCGGGTGAACTGGCGGTGGCTGACGGTCGCGGGCGCGCTGACGTACCCCTTCTATCTGGTCCACGAGCACCTCGGCTGGGTCGTGATCCACGCCCTGCACCGCGGCCTGGGACTGGCGTCCGGGGTGACTTTCGTACTGACGGTGGCGTCGATGCTGCTGCTGGCGTGGGTGCTGAACAAATATGTGGAGAAGCCGCTGACGCCCCGGCTGCGGGCGGCCCTGACGAAGACCCGCTGACCCTGTTCACGGGACGTTCAACCGGCCGTCGATCGGGGCAATGCTCGAAGAGAAGGCTCGCCTCATGACCCAAGCACAAGCGACCGACACGCACCCCGGCGAACTCGCCGACGTCCCGGGCTGGTTCCCGCCGCTTGACCAGATGCTGTTCACCTGGTTCCTCGAACAGCAGAAGAACGTTGGCATAAAGGGTGACCTGCTCGAACTCGGCGTCTACATGGGCAGGAGCGCGATCCTCCTCGGCCACCACCTCCAGGACGGCGAGCTGTTCACCGTCTGCGACCTCTTCGAGGGCGACGCTCCGGACGAGGCAAACAAGGCGGAGTCCTCGAAGTCGTACGCCTCGCTCACCCAGCGGACCTTCGAGCGGAACTACCTCTCCTTCCACGACACCCTGCCGACGGTGATCACCGGCCCCAGTTCCCTGGTGGACGAGAAGGTGGCCCCGGACACCTGCCGGTTCATCCACATCGACGCCTCGCACCTGTACGAGCACGTGTACGGCGACATCGGCGCGGCCCACGACATCCTGCTGCCCGAGGGGGTCGTGGTCCTCGACGACTTCCGCTCCGAGCACACCCCGGGTGTCTCGGTCGCCGCCTGGGAGGCCGTCCTCAACCGCGGTCTGCGCCCGATCTGCCTCAGCACGCAGAAGATGTACGCCACCTGGGGCGACCCGGAGCCGCTCCAGGAGGAACTGCTGGAGATGCTGCGGCAGCGCTCGGACGTCGGGAGGAGCGTGCAGGAGGCGGCCGGGCACCGGCTGATCCGGACCCGCTCCCGCGGCCTGAAGCCGCCGGCCTTCCCGCCCTCACGGCACTACGTGGAACCGGCGCCCGCACCGGCGCCCGCCCCCACGGTCACCGAGACACGGGCGGCACCCCCGGCCCGCCCCGCCCCGTCCCGCGCCCGCCGGCTCGCCAAGGACCTGCTGCCGCCCGTGGTCTTGCGGGCCGTACGGCGAGCCCGCGCGAAACGGTCCTGACGCGCCGGACCGCGTCATGAGACCCCGTAGCGCGCCCCGATCCCCCCGATCACGAGGGCGAGTCCCTCCTCGAAGTGCCGGTCGTAGTCCTCGAAGATCTCCGCGCCCGCCTGGGCCGACAAGGGAAAGTCGGCCATCAGGCGGGCGCGTTCGTCCCTGTCGTAGCCCTCGCCGGCTGGGCCGGGGACACCGCGGCCGGTCTCCCGGAGTACCTGGCCCGCTTCGGCCGGGGCCGGGCCGTGTCCGCGGCCTGGCGCGCCCGCGCTAGGAACTCGCCAGCGACAGCTTCACCGCGAACCCCAGGAACAGCGCGCCCGCCGCCGAGGTCGCCCCGGCCGACAGGCGCCGACGGCGGCGGAAGGCCGCGGCCAGCCTGGTGCCGCCGAAGATCAGCGCGCTGAGGTAGAGCACGCTGGCGAACTGGGCGAGGGCGCCGAGGACGACGAAGGACAGGGCCGGGTAGGCGTACTGCGGATCCACGAACTGCACGAAGAAGGCGACGAAGAAGAGGATCGCCTTGGGGTTGAACAGGCTGACGACGAAGGCGCGGCGGAAGGGCCGCTCCTCGGCGGGCGGAGGCGCCTCACCCTCGGCGGTCCGCTCCCCGCGCGTCCGCCACATGTCCCACGCGGCTCGCAGCATGCCGATGGCCAGCCAGGTCAGATATCCGGCCCCCGCGTACTTGACGATGGCGAACAGCACGGCGTTCGCCTGGAGCAGCGAGGCGACCCCGGCCGCGGACAGCGTCATCAACACCGCGTCCCCGCACCAGACTCCGGCGGAGGCGGTGTACCCGGCGCGCACACCACGGCGGGCGGCCACGGACAGCACGTACAGCGAGTTGGGGCCGGGCAGCAGAATGATCAGGACGAGGCCCGCCAGGTAGGTGGGCAGATCGATGACACCGAACATGCCGACGAGTGTCGCACGCGGGTCCGACATTCCGCCCCGGCCGGTGCTCAGAAGGCGTCGGACGGGATGTGCGCACCCCAGATCTCGCGCAGTGCGTTGCAGACCTCGCCGACGGTGGCCCTGGCCTTGAGGGCCTCCTTCATGGGGTAGAGGACGTTGTCCTCGCCCTGGGCGGCCTTCTTCAGTGCCGCCAGGGCCGCGTCGACGGCCGGCTGGTCGCGCTCGGCGCGCAGTGCGGCCAGGCGTTCGGCCTGGCGGGCCTCGATGGCGGGGTCGACGCGCATCGGCTCGTAGGGCTCTTCCTCGTCGAGCCGGAAGCGGTTGACGCCCACGACGACGCGCTCGCCGGAGTCGGTCTCCTGGGCGATGCGGTAGGCGTTGCGTTCGATCTCGCTCTTCTGGAAGCCGCGTTCGATGGCCTCGACCGCGCCGCCCAGTTCCTCGACCCTGTCCATCAGCTCCACGGCAGCCGCTTCGACGTCATCGGTGAGCTTCTCGATGGCGTAGGACCCGGCGAACGGGTCGACGGTGGCGGTCACGTCGGTCTCGTGGGCGAGCACCTGCTGGGTGCGCAGGGCGAGCCGGGCGGATGTGGCGGTGGGCAGGGCGATGGCCTCGTCGAAGGAGTTGGTGTGCAGGGACTGCGTGCCGCCCAGCACCGCGGCCAGGCCCTGGACGGCGACCCGGACCAGGTTCACCTCGGGCTGCTGGGCGGTCAGCTGCACCCCGGCGGTCTGGGTGTGGAAGCGCAGCATCAGCGACTTGGGGTCGCGCGCGCCGAACTCCTCGCGCATCACCCGCGCCCAGATCCGCCGCGCGGCACGGAACTTGGCGACCTCTTCGAGCAGGGTGGTGCGGGCCACGAAGAAGAACGACAGGCGGGGCGCGAAGTCGTCGACGTCCATGCCCGCGGCGACGGCGGTGCGCACGTACTCGATGCCGTCGGCCAGGGTGAAGGCGATCTCCTGCGCGGGCGAGGCCCCCGCCTCGGCCATGTGGTAGCCGGAGATGGAGATGGTGTTCCACCTCGGCATCTCCGCCCGGCAGTACTGGAAGATGTCCGCGATCAGCCGCAGCGACGGCCTGGGCGGGAAGATGTAGGTGCCCCGGGCGATGTACTCCTTCAGCACGTCGTTCTGGATCGTGCCGGTCAGCCGGTCCGCGGCGACGCCCTGCTCCTCGGCGACCAGCTGGTACAGCAGCAGCAACAGCGCGGCAGGGGCGTTGATCGTCATCGACGTCGAGACCTTCTCCAGCGGGATTCCGTCGAACAGCACCCGCATGTCGTCGATCGAGTCGATCGCCACGCCCACCTTGCCGACCTCGCCGTGCGCGATCGCCGCATCCGAGTCGTGGCCCATCTGGGTGGGCAGGTCGAAGGCGACCGACAGGCCCGTCGTGCCGTGCTCGATGAGCTGCCGGTAGCGGGCGTTGGACTCCGTCGCCGTGCCGAAACCCGCGTACTGGCGCATCGTCCAGGGGCGGCCCGTGTACATCGACGGGTACACGCCACGGGTGTACGGGTACGCCCCCGGCTCCCCCAGCTTCTCCGCCGGATCCCAGCCCTCAAGAGTCTCCGGCCCGTAGACCGGCTCGATGGGCAGTCCGGACTCCGACTCACGCGCCATGGTGGTGTGCCTCCCGCAGAGCAGTGACCTCGCTCACCACCATGCCCCCTGGTTCGCGAACGGTCACGTCCGGGGAACATCTCAGGTGACATCCGGGCACACCGGTGAGACGAGCGGGGGGCCGTGTGCGTACCACGGGCATGGGAAGAGCGTTCGTAGCGGGGCTCGCCGTGATGGCCGCGTTGACCGGCTGCACGGTGCAGACCCCCGACGGCGAGGGGAAGCGCCGCTCGCCGGTGCACATCGAGCTGCCCGACGAGACCCCGGCCCCGGACCGCACGCCCGCCGGGGGCGGCGACGACGCGCCCAGCGCCCCGCCCGCGCCGGACGACGACAAGCCCGCCGCTTCCGCCCCGCCCCGCGTGCTGTGGTCCCGCGGCGACACCGGCCGGGACGTCCGGGAGCTCCAGGCCCGGCTGCGGCAGGTCGCCTGGCTGTTCGAGGGGCCGACCGGGACGTACGGCGAGCAGACGGAACGGGCGGTCAGCGGCTTCCAGGGCAAGCGCGGGCTGCCGCGCACCGGGAAGACCGACGCCGTCACCTGGCAGCGGCTGGTGCGCATGACGCGCGAGCCGGGCCGGTGGGACCTCTACCTGATGGGCGGCCAGCAGGCCGACCCGCCGGACGCGCGCTGCCGGACCGGCCGGGTGCTGTGCATCGACAAGACCAGCAGGACGCTGCGCTGGATGATCGACGGGCGGACGGAGTCGACGATGGCGGTCCGCTTCGGCTCGCAGGGCACGCCGACCCGGGAGGGCGTCTTCTCCGTCTACTGGAAGTCCCGCGACCACGTCTCGACGCTCTACGACTCGCCCATGCCCTACGCGATGTTCTTCAGCGGCGGCCAGGCCGTGCACTTCTCGGCGGACTTCGCCGCCCGGGGCTACGCGGGCGGCTCGCACGGCTGCGTCAACGTACGGGACGAGCCGGCGATCGCGGAGCTCTACGCACAGGTCCGCAACGGCGACAGGGTCGTCGTGTCCTGGTGACGGCGGGGAGAGGGAGTCAGGGGCGCGGGCGGGACCGGGGGAACGTGTCCCGCCCGCGCTCAGGTGCACGAGCCGTAGGTACGGGGGGAACCCCGGCTCTGTGCGACGGCCGATGACCAGTCGGCTCACTCATTACTGCGCCGGGGCGGCCAAAAACGTCACACCGTCGGCCAGAAGATTTTCAGGGAGTGCGAAACCGCAGGTCGCAGCGGTGCGAGAGAGGTGTGGAGGCCGCCGCGGTGGGCGCCGTCATCGTCGTCGTCCTTCTTCTCGGCGCGCTTCTCGGCCTTGCGGTCGGCCTTCCGCTCGGCCTTCCGCTCGGCCTTGTCCTGCTTCCGGTCCCGATCGCCGTCCTGCTTGCGGTCCTGGTCGCGGTCCCGGCCGGAGCCCTTGCCGTGGTGCCGGCCCTTGTCCGCGTGGTCGTCGCTCCCGCGCCCACCGGAGCGGGGGGCGGTTGAGGACAGGACGCCCTCGCAGTACTTCCACACCCGGAGGCCGTTCGCCGCGTCCCGCAGGGCATGCCTGCGGTCGGGATCCAGCCGCTTGCCGTCGCGGAGGTCGCGGCATACCGCGGTGATCTCCCCGCGGTGGTCGCCGGAGCCGTCCTTCCGGCCCTCCGGCTTCGGAGCCGCGTCATCCCGGTCGTCGTCCCGGCCCTGACCGCCTGCCCCGCCCTTCGACGAGCCGCCCGGGGCGTCGTCGGGGGTGGAGCCGCCCTGCACGGCGTCGCTCGGCGACGGCGACACCAGCGGGCGTTCGGGATGGGTGGCGGAGGCCGAGACGGAGGCGCCGGGGTTGGGCTCGTCACCGCCGAACGGTGACCTCAGGGCTCCGGTTCCGGCCGCGAGAGCCACCCCGCCGACCATGCCGACCGCCAGCACGGCGGCCAGGGCGAGGCGCGCGGGACGAGCCCAGCGGGGCGGCCGGGAGGTGCCGGTGCCGCTGTCGCCGGGGGTTCCGATCCGGACCAGCCCGGCGCCGGGGACGCCGGCCGTGTCGCTGCCGCCGGTGGCCGCCAAGGCCGCGGCCGCGTCGGCGCGTTCCGCGCGGGCCTTGCGGAAAGCGGCCATCGCGGCGGCCTCGCCGGGGAGTTCATCGCTGGTCAGCGGGGGTGTGGCGGACAGTGCGCCGAGGGTCCTGGCGAGGTGTTCGGCCTGGTCCCGGCCGGCGCCTTCGACAGCTCCGGGTGGCTCTCCGCTCAGCAGACGCTCCGCCGTTTCGCGGTCCAGCCACCTGTACTGCTCGTCGGCCATCACACATCCTTCTGCGTCCGCGCAACGCTATGCGTCACACCTGCGGACGTCACGGCACCGCCACGCGGTTCTCGCTGGGGCGGCAGGGCGTCGAGCACTCCGGCCGATTCCGGATCGGCCTGCGGATCGTCGCCGAGCAGTTCGGCGAGCCGCTTCAGACCCCGGTGCGCCGCCGTACGGACCGCGCCCGGGCGCTTGCCGAGCGTCTCGGCGGCGGTCTTCGCGTCGAGCCCCACCACCACGCGCAGCACGACCGCTTCGGCCTGGTCCTGCGGCAGCCGGGAGATCAGGGAGAACGCGCCGTCGGTGGCGAGCGCCTCGATGGCCTCGCCGGCGGTGTCCGACTCGGCGGCACGACCGGTCAGCTCGGTCTCGTCACCGCCGATCGCGGGCCGGCGCCCGCGCATGCGTATGTGGTCCAGCGCGCGGTTGCGGGCGATCCGGGCGGCCCAGCCGCGGAACCGGTCCGCGTCACCGGTGAACCGCTCCAGATCGCGGGCTATCTGAAGCCACGCCTCGGACGTCACGTCCTCGGCGTCGGGGTCGCCGACCAGCGTCCGTACGTACCCGAGCAGCCGCGGATGCACGGTGCGGTACACAGTCCGGAACGCGTTTTCGTCTCCGTCCTGTGCCGCGCGCACGGCGGCGGTCAGCTCCGCGTCGTCCCCCAGCACCGCACCCCTTATGCGCCTGAACCGGCGCCGCTCTCGCGGACCGGGTTCTCGCCGTCGTGGTTCCTCAATTGATGGTCGCGGTATCAAGACCGCAGGTGGTTGCGGTGGTCGTACCGCATTCGCGTTGGCGCGAACGGCACGTTACGACCTGAAACCATGCCCCGTCCATGTCCGCCGGAGATGCAACCAAGCCGTGACGCAGCGGGGTGTGACAGAAAACGCACAGGGGGCGCTGTAGGAAGTACGGGCCGCCGCGCGGCCCGTGCCGCGCGACGGCCGGGGCCTCTCCTGTGGGGGGTGGCGGCCTCGGCCGTTGCCAAGGCGGGCCTCCGCGGGCTCGTGCGACGGGCGGGCTGTGACGGCCGGTGCTCGCGGAATCCCTTACCGATGACGGCCGTTGGGCTGGGAGCGCTTGCTCCGGCTCTTGTCCGAGCCGTTGTCCCCTCTGGTGTCGGAGCCGTTGCCCCCTGCGTTGTTCGCGGCCGGTGCGCCGCCGTCCTTCGCGGAACCGCCGTTCCCGGAACCCCCGCTCCGGCTCTTGGACGCGGCCGCCTGTTCGGCGCAGTACGCCGTGATGTTCCTCTCACCGCCCGCGGCGGCCACCAGCCGCTGCCAGGACGTCGCCTCCATGGCCTTGCCGCGCCGGCCGACCCGCTCGTAGGCGCGGCAGTGGGCCTCGGTGTCCTGGCCGGGGGACGGCCGGTCCGGGGAGGGGCCGATGTCGGGGGTGGGGCTGTGGCCGTCGCGGGACGGCTGCTCCGACGGGTCGCGCGGGGCGCTGTTCGGGGCGGGCTTGCGCTCGGGGGCGTTGTTCGTGCCGTCCTCCGGCGATCCGGCCACGCCGATCGCCGCCACGGCGACACCGCCCAGCGTGAGACTGGCGAGCAGCACGGAGAGCGTCGTCTTCAGGGACCGGCCCAGGTGCCGCCGTTCCCGGGCACGCCAGTCGTCCCGGCGGCGGGTGGGGGTGCGCAGGGCCCCGGCGTCCCGGGCGGCCCGGAAGGCGGCCACGGCCCGCTGTTCGGCCTCGGCGTCGACACCGTCCCGGATGAGGGAGGCGACGATCAGCGCCTCGACGTCGGCGTCGAGGAGGGCGTGCCGGGAACCACGGCCGGACAGCCCGCCGTCGCTCTGCCGTTCACCCATGTCCGTTTCCGTCCCTGCTCGATCCGATCGATCCGTATCTGCCCCGGCGGCGCCGGCCGGCCCGCCGGGCCCCAGTACGTCCCGCCGCTCCGCTCTGTTCAGGGCGCCGACTCCGCGCGACCCGACCGGGACGCACGCGAAACCGCCGGTTCCGCTACGTCGACTCCCCCAGCGTCCGGGGAGCCTCTTCCGTCACACTCTCCACGCCCAGCTGCCTGGCGAGGCGTTTCAGGCCCCGGTAGGCGGCCGTGCGCACCGCGCCCGGCCGTTTGCCCAGAACCCGCGCCGCGGCCGGCCCGTCGAGGCCGACCACGACCCGCAGCAGCACGGCCTCGGCCTGGTCGCGCGGCAGGCCCCGGACCAGCTCCAGGGCGTGCTCGGTGGAGATGGCCTCCAGCGCCTGGTCGTGCGTGCTCTGCGGTCCCGGCAGTTCCAGGACGTCCTGCTCCAGCGCGGACGACCGGGGCCGTACCCGCTGCCGGCGCAGGTGGTCCAGCGCCCGGTGCCGGGCGATGGTCGCCGTCCAGCCGCGAAAGCCGGCCCCGTCGCCCCGGAACCGCCCGAGGTCCCGGGCGATCTCCAGCCAGGCGTCGGACGCCACGTCCTCCGCGTCGTCCCCGACCAGGCCGCGCAGATAGCCGAGCAGCCCGGGCTGCACGAAGCGGTAGGCGACCGCGAAGGCCGCCTCGTCACCCTGCTGGGCCCGCGCGACGGCCGCGCCCAGTTCCCCGTCGTACGCCTGCCCTCGCCGGGGTTCCGTTCCCTGACCCAAGTACCGTCCTCGTCCGTGCCGAGTGCGCGCCCTCCCACGGTCATCAGCGCCGGTCCGCGCGGAAGTGTCACAGCGCGTCAGGCGACGGGCGCCCGCGACCGTTCGGGTCAACCCCGCCCGCCGTCCTCGGGAGCCCGGCCCCGCGGAGGTTTCGGCCAAGTGACCTACCGGGGACCTCTGCTCGCGATGCCACCGCCCACGAAAGGCGAGCGCCGTATGACACCCCGCCTCCTGCGCACCGCCGTCGCCACCGCCCTGGCCCTCGGCGCACTCGGACTGACCCAGCCCGCCCGGGCCACCTCCTCGGACGGTGTGCACACCGTCCGGGTGCCGGACGGAGACCCCCACGACCGGTCCCTCGCCCCGCGCACCACCGAGCCGTTCAGCCTGATCGGCGTCACCTGGGACGACCCGGACGAGGCCCTGGACGGCATCGTCCAGGTGCGCACCCGCTCCCGGGAGAGCGGCGCGTGGAGCACATGGCGCCCCCTGGAAGCCGACAGCCGCAGGCCCGAGTCCGGCCCCGACCGCGACCGGGCCGGAGTTCGCGGCAGCACCCAGCCCCTGTGGACCGGACCCTCGGACGGCGTCCAGGTGCGTGTCGCGGGCTCGCGCCTGCCGGAAGGGCTGCGCGTCGAACTGGTCGACCCCGAGGCCGGGCCGGACGCCGTGCACACCGGGGCCGTCGACCCGGACGTCGTCCCGCCGGCCGCCGGTCCGCAGTCGGCCGAGCGCCCCGCCATGACCTCGCGCTCCGCCTGGGGCGCGGACGAGTCCCTGGTGAAGGACCCGCCGACCTACACCGGCGGCACCAAGGCGATGTTCGTCCACCACACGGCGGGCACCAACGACTACGCCTGCTCCCGGTCGGCGTCGATCGTGCGCGGCGTGTTCCTCTACCACGTGCAGAGCAACGGCTGGAACGACATCGGCTACCACTTCCTCGTCGACAAGTGCGGCACGGTCTTCGAGGGCCGTGCGGGCGGCGTCGACAAGCCCGTCCTCGGCGCGCACACCTACGGGTTCAACACCGCCACCAGCAGCGTCTCGGTGCTCGGCGACTACTCCACGACGACCACGAACGCCGCGGTGCGCGCGTCGGTCGCGAAGGTCGCGGCGTGGAAGCTCGGCCTCTACGGCATCGACCCGACCGGGACGACCGTGCTGACCTCCGGTGCCGACAACGGCAAGTACAGGCTGGGACAGAAGGTGACGTTCCACCGCATCTCCGGCCACCGTGACGGCTACCCGACCGAGTGTCCCGGGCAGCACCTCTACGACGACCTGCCCGAGATCCGCACCCTGGCCGCGAACGCCGGCATGTCGGCCGAGCCCGCCGCGGAGCCGCCGGGGCTCCTGGACGAGGACGAGAACGAGGACGTCACCGAGGGCGTGCTCGGGCGCTGACGCTAGCGCCGGAGCCCGGTGTTCACCGCGTCCCGGCACAGCAGCCGCAGCGATCCGTGGCCGGCGTAGCAGCGGCGGGCCTCCTCGATGGGGTCCCACAGGCGCCCGTCGGGGGTGCGGATCCAGTGGTCGCCGCCGGTCGCCCACCACTCGGCGCCCGACTGACGCGCCATCACCTCGCCGGCATAGGCGCCGAAGCCACGCAGCACCTCCCTGACGGCGGCGTCGGGTGCGCCCTCCCGCCGTATGCCCTCGATCATCCGGTCGATGCTCCACAGGCTCTGCGCCGAGTAGTCGAGGCGCAGCCGAGCACCCTCGCGCATCGTCGCCACTGTGTCCGCCGCCCACCGCAGCGGCTTCGCAGCCGCCGATGGCCTGGTCTCCGCTTGAGTCGTCACATCCCGGAAAGCGCTGCGGCGAAGCGTTTCGTCACCCGGAATCGGCGGCTTCCCCGAAGCCGCGCAGGACCGCCCCACCTCGCCCAAGGGACAGTCACAGGACTCTTCCAGGAAGCGGGTTTAGGGGCCTTCCGGGCTCGCTCCCCCTCAGCCCTGTTGCCGACTCCGGCGGGACACCACCGCGCGCAGCACCCGGCGCCCCTCGACCGACACCTCCAGCGCCCGGCGCAGCCCGGCCGGGCCGTGTCCGGCGAGGACCTCCAGGACGGTGATCTGGCGGCGCAGTTCGGCGGCGACGAGGGGCGACATGCCGTCCGTGCGGCCCTCGCGGCGGGAGTCGACGGACGAGGCCTCGTCCTCGGCGGTGTCCAGGAGCCGGTGGATCTGGAGAGAGGCGACGGAACAGGCGTCGGCCCACACCCGGACTTGCGCGGCGGACCGCTCGGCGGGAGCGGCCTCGAGCATCCGGTGGGCGAGCGCGGCCGCCTCGTCCCCGGCGCCGGCCGCGTCCAGCTTGCCGCGCGCCTGCTCCAGCCGCTCGCCCCACTCCCCGGCGCCCGCGCCGTCGCTGAGGCTCGCCCACACGGGCCGCAGGATCTCGTCGTCGCCGCCCAGCAGGGGCACGCACCGATCCAAACAAGCCAGCCCGCTCGCGGCCAGCCCGCGCTCGTCGGCCTGTGCGATCAACTCCACCAGGCTCATCCACGCCTCCCTCCGCGGGCCTTCTCCGGGGCCCGATCAGGCCGCCGCCGGCCTTCACCCCTTACGGAACCCGCACTTCCCCTAACTGCGTGCAACGGCCCCGGAGTGTCACAGGGGCACCACACCCAGTCGGTCGAGAAAGCGGAACAAGAGGTTTTCGGCCAGGGGGTCCCCCCGCTCGAGCGAAGCCGAGAGTGGGGAAGGATCAGGGTCTGACGTCAGTACGTCCACGAGGGCGTCGGCGTTCACCTCGCACCCGGCCTCGGCGGCCCAGCGCACGGCACGCTCGGCGGCGTCGCCTGGTTCCAGGAAGTAGTCCTCCAGCGTGAGGCCCTCCCGGCCCGCCCCCACGTACCCGGCCATGGCCGAGCGCGCGAGGCAGGTCGTCCACGCCCCGCTCTCCGGGGCCGCGGCCTCCAGCACCACGCACTCGCTGTTCATGACGTATCCGAAGAGCGCGGGCGCCCCGGTCTCCATGGCGAGGGCGTTCATGTTCCCGATGTCGCCGTCGCTGCTCGGGTACTCCCAGACCTGCCACCCGCCCGGCGCCGAGGCGCGCCGCGTCAGGCCGTCCCGGGCCGCCGCCAGCGCCTCCAGCTCCGGCAGCGGCCGTTCCCCCCGGCCCACGACGAAGTATCCCCAGTAGCCCATGTCCCGGTTCCCCCCGGCATATTCGATGCTCCTCGCCAGAAGACCACCACAGCCGTACGGGAGTTCGCAGCCGTATGCGCCAATTCGTGCCGGTCAGCCGAGCCTGTCCGCCAGCGCCCGGAACTGCGCCCAGGTCAGCTCGGGCTCGCCCGGGTCCCACAGCTTCTGGACGGTCGCCCGCAGCGGCATCCGGACCCCGGCCGCCACCTGGTTCTGCGTCTGGGAGTTCGCCAGGTCGCACCAGACGGCGAAGGTCCCGCCGAGGATCTGGTCGTCGTAGCGCGCCGGCACGGCCGCGGTGCCGCGCAGCACCCGGGGCGTCCACTGCTCATAGATCCGCTGCCCCGTCGGGTAGACGAAGGTCTGCGGCTCGCCGAGCACGTAGTACAGGAACTCGTCGTTGTAGTTGATCACCTTCCGGCCCGCCTGGAGGTACTCCAGGGGCTCCCGGGCGCCGATCTCCTTGCCGGTCCAGTAGGCGACCTGGATGTCCTTCGCGGGCTCGACGGAGGTGCCGCGGAAGAAGCCGTCGTTCCAGGCGCGCGGGACGCGCTGGTGCTTGCGGACGGTGTCGGCCCGGTCGTTCAGCCAGCCGGTCGTCAGGTCGGCTACCGTCGCGCCGGAGCCGTACTTCTCCTGGGCGGCCGCGGCCAGCTGCGGGAACGACGCCTCCGGGTCGGAGCGGACCAGCGCCTGGTACTCGTCGGCCCCGAGGTGCCAGGGCTTGCCGGGGAAGAGCTCCGCGTACTCGTTCAGCAGCTCGTCGACGATCTCGGCGCTCTCGGGCTTGGAGATGTCGATGGCGCCCTGCACCGCCGACCCCTGTGCGGTGCGCAGCTGCAGGTCGGGGTGGGCGCGGAGGACCGCGCCCAGGTGCCCGGGCGAGTCGATCTCGGGCACGACGGTGATGTGCCGGCTCTCCGCGAGGTCGATGATCTTCCGCACCTGCGCCTTGGTCAGATGCGGCTGGGACACGATCTCCGGCTGCGTGTCGGACTCGATCCGGAACCCCTGGTCGTCGGAGAAGTGCAGCCCCAGCTCGTTGTACTTCAGGTCGCCCAGTTCCCGGACCCGGTCCTCGATCCAGCCGGCCGTGAAGTACTTGCGGGCGATGTCCAGCATGAACCCACGCTGCGGCTTGGCCGGTGCGTCCTTCACAACGCCCTCGGGCGCCGTGCCGCCGTCGTGGGTCTCCTGCTTGAGCGTGCGGGTGCCGTAGAAGACCCCCGCATCGGTGGGTCCGTCGATCTCCACCCGCCCGTCGCGCACGGTCATCGTGTACGACTCCGGGTTCGCGCCCTTGTCGCCGTTCAGCGCCAGCCGCAGGTCCCCGGCCTTCTTGTCGCCCTTCTCGCCCGCGTACGTCATCCCCAGCTCGCCGGCGACCAGCCGTCCCTCGTCGGCCAGCGCCGGGTCGTCCACGACCACCCGGTTGCCCTTCTCGGGCTGCCAGCCCGGTCCGCGCGCCGGCTCGTGGTCCCGCACGGCGGGGATGGTGCGGGGCGTCTCGGACAGGGGGTAGGAGCGGGTCGGGCTGGGGGTGGGGGCCGCTTCCGGCGCCCTGTCCGGGGGCGCCGCCGCGGTGGCGCCCTGCGAGGATCTGGCCTCCGCGCCGGTGGACCCGCCGTCGCCGCCCGAGGCCGCCCAGAGCCCAAGACTCACCCCGGCCCCGACCACGACCAGGGCTACTGCCATGGCCACGGTCAGCACCTGCCGCTGTTTCTCCTGCTTCGCCGAAGTCCGGCGCCTGTGCTGACTCACACGGCCAACCTAAAACCCGGGGCCGCTCGGCGCGCGTCCACCACGCGTTCCGAAACTCTCCCCCCCGGGTGAATTCAGGCATCCTTCGGACACGCCGTGGTCGTACTCGATAGCGTGACGTCACATCTCTCACAACTTGCCCTGCCGACACACGTGACGCCCACGAGGACCCACGCTGCCTGCGCACCGTCTCCCAGATCTCCCCGGCCGCCTGGCCATACCGGTGGAGCACTTCAACGCAGCCTCCGAGGAGGACCTGGAGCAGGCCCTCCTCTCCTGTCTGCGCAGCCACCGCTGGGCCGGGCGTGTCGCGGACCACCGTCCCTACCCGGACCTGGACTCCCTGCTGGCCGCGGCGGACGAGGCGGCCTACGACCTCGGCTGGCCCGACCTCACCGAAGCGCTGGCGGCCGAGCCCCTGCCCGCCCTCCCCCCGGACACCTACGCCGCCGCCCACACCGCCCTCAGCGCGGCCCACGCCGCCTACGAGGCCCGCTTCGGGCACGTGTTCGTCATCTGCCTGGACGGGGTGTCCCCCTCCGAGACCCTGGACCGGCTCCTGGAGGCCATCCGGTCACGATTGACAAACGATCCGGAGGAGGAGCGGACGGTGGTGGCCGACGAGCTGCGGCGCCTGGCGAAGGAACGGCTGGTGGGCGCGCTGAGGGGCGCGGGGAACCGCGCACCCGGTCACAGCGAACCCGCACCCGGCAGATAACGGGAAATCCCACCTCAGAAGCCGCCGAGGCTAGCCCGTACGCATGCCAGTTTGATCACACAGCCAGACCCCGGCGCAGCCCGGCCGCAACGCATCGCTACGATGCTGGGGGCCGGTGGACCGTACCCGGCCGGGCCCGACCGACACACCAAGCCGGCGCGGCCCCAATCCCCGCTCCCGGAGGAAACTTCCGTGCCGGCTGGAACGCTGTACCGCGGCCGGGAAGGAATGTGGTCCTGGGTGGCTCACCGAGTCACCGGCGTCCTCATCTTCTTCTTCCTGTTCGTTCACGTGCTGGACACCGCCCTCGTCCGTGTGTCCCCGGAGGCCTACGACACCGTCGTGGCCACGTACAAGACGCCGATCGTCGCGCTGCTGGAGTACGGCCTCGTCGCCGCCATCCTCTTCCACGCGCTCAACGGCCTGCGCGTCATCGCTGTCGACTTCTGGATCAAGGGCGCCCGCTACCAGAAGCAGATGCTCTGGACCGTCGTCGCCCTGTGGGTCGTGCTGATGCTCGGGGCCATCTACCCCGTCCTCGGTCACGCCGCTCGTGAACTCTTCGGGAGCTGACGCACATGTCCACGACTGACAAGACCGCTGCCGGCGTCGGCCCCGTCGAAGGCGGGGCCGTCTACACCGTCGACAACCCGGCGCCCTTCATCGAGGCCCCGCGCCGGCGCACCAAGAAGACCCCGAAGACCACCCGGGGCAACTTCGAGCTCGCCGCCTGGCTGTTCATGCGCCTGTCCGGCGTCGTGCTGGTCGTCCTGGTCCTCGGCCACCTGCTGATCCAGCTCGTGCTGGACGGCGGCGTCTCCAAGATCGGCTTCGCCTTCGTGGCGGGCCGCTGGGCGTCCCCGTTCTGGCAGGTCTGGGACCTGCTGATGCTGTGGCTCGCCATGCTGCACGGCGCCAACGGCCTGCGCACGGTCATCAACGACTACGCGGAGCGCGCGAACACCCGGCTGTGGCTCAAGGGCCTGCTCTACACCGCCACGGTGTTCACCATCCTGCTGGGCACGCTGGTGATCTTCACCTTCGACCCGAACATCCGCTAGGCACGGGGTTGCGAGAATCATGAAGATCCACAAGTACGACACCGTCATCGTCGGCGCCGGTGGCGCGGGCATGCGCGCGGCCATCGAGTCCACGAAGCGCAGCCGCACCGCCGTGCTGACCAAGCTGTACCCGACCCGCTCCCACACGGGCGCCGCGCAGGGCGGCATGGCCGCCGCGCTCGCCAACGTGGAGGAGGACAACTGGGAATGGCACACCTTCGACACGGTCAAGGGTGGTGACTACCTGGTCGACCAGGACGCCGCCGAGATCCTGGCGAAGGAGGCCATCGACTCCGTCCTCGACCTGGAGAAGATGGGCCTGCCGTTCAACCGCACCCCGAACGGCACCATCGACCAGCGCCGCTTCGGCGGTCACAGCCGCAACCACGGCGAGGCCCCGGTCCGCCGCTCCTGCTACGCGGCCGACCGCACCGGTCACATGATCCTCCAGACGCTGTACCAGAACTGCGTCAAGGAGGGCGTGGAGTTCTACAACGAGTTCTACGTCCTGGACCAGCTGATCACCGAGGTCGACGGCGTCAAGAAGTCGGCGGGCGTCGTGGCGTACGAACTCGCCACCGGCGAGATCCACGTCTTCCAGGCGAAGTCCGTGGTCTACGCGTCCGGCGGCTGCGGCAAGTTCTTCAAGGTGACGTCGAACGCGCACACGCTGACCGGTGACGGCCAGGCGGCCGTCTACCGCCGCGGGCTGCCGCTGGAGGACATGGAGTTCTTCCAGTTCCACCCGACCGGCATCTGGCGCATGGGCATCCTGCTGACGGAGGGCGCCCGCGGTGAGGGCGGCATCCTCCGCAACAAGGACGGCGAGCGCTTCATGGAGAAGTACGCGCCGGTCATGAAGGACCTCGCGTCCCGTGACGTCGTCTCCCGCTCCATCTACACGGAGATCCGCGAAGGCCGTGGCTGTGGCCCCGAGGGCGACCACGTCTACCTCGACCTCACGCACCTCCCGCCGGAGCAGCTGGACGCGAAGCTCCCGGACATCACGGAGTTCGCGCGCACCTACCTCGGTATCGAGCCCTACACGGACCCGATCCCGATCCAGCCCACCGCGCACTACGCCATGGGCGGCATCCCGACCAACGTCGAGGGTGAGGTCCTGGCGGACAACACCACGGTCGTCCCGGGCCTGTACGCGGCCGGCGAGGTCGCCTGCGTCTCCGTCCACGGCGCGAACCGCCTCGGCACGAACTCGCTGCTGGACATCAACGTCTTCGGCAAGCGCGCGGGCATCGCCGCCGCCGAGTACGCGCAGAAGGCGGAGTTCGTCGAGCTGCCGGAGAACCCGGCGGAGCTCGTGATCGAGCAGGTCGAGCGGCTGCGCGACGCCACCGGCACCGAGCGGGTGGCGGAGCTGCGGCGCGAGCTGCAGGAGACCATGGACGCCAACGTCATGGTGTTCCGCACCGAGCAGACGATCAAGACGGCGGTCGAGAAGATCGCGGAGCTGCGCGAGCGCTACAAGAACGTCTCGATCCAGGACAAGGGCAAGCGGTTCAACACGGACCTGCTGGAGGCCGTCGAGCTGGGCAACCTGCTCGACCTCGCCGAGGTCATGGCGGTCTCGGCGCTCGCCCGCAAGGAGTCGCGCGGCGGTCACTACCGCGAGGACTACCCGAACCGCGACGACGTCAACTTCATGCGGCACACCATGGCGTACCGCGAGGTCGGCGCCGACGGCTCCGAAACCGTCCGTCTCGACTACAAGCCGGTCGTCCAGACCCGCTACCAGCCGATGGAGCGTAAGTACTGATGGCTACCCCTGTTCTGGACAAGGAAGACGCGGCCGGCAAGCCCGAGCCCGGTTTCGCCGACTCCCCCTACATCACGGTCACCTTCCGCATCCGCCGGTTCAACCCGGAGGTCGCGGCGGAGGCGGTGTGGGAAGACTTCCAGGTGGAGATCGACCCCAAGGAGCGTGTCCTCGACGCCCTCCACAAGATCAAGTGGGACCTGGACGGCACGCTGACGTTCCGCCGCTCCTGCGCGCACGGCATCTGCGGCTCGGACGCCATGCGGATCAACGGCAAGAACCGCCTTGCCTGCAAGACGCTGATCAAGGACATCAACCCCGAGAAGCCGATCACGGTCGAGGCCATAAAGGGCCTCACGGTCCTGAAGGACCTCGTGGTCGACATGGAGCCGTTCTTCCAGGCGTACCGCGACGTCATGCCCTTCCTCATCACGAAGGACACGAACGAGCCGACGCGTGAGCGGTTCCAGACGGCCGAGGACCGCGAGCGCTTCGACGACACGACGAAGTGCATCCTCTGCGCGGCCTGCACCACGTCGTGCCCGGTCTTCTGGAACGACGGCCAGTACTTCGGGCCGGCCGCGATCGTCAACGCGCACCGCTTCATCTTCGACTCGCGTGACGAGGCCGGTGAGCAGCGCCTGGAGATCCTCAACGACCGCGACGGCGTGTGGCGCTGCCGCACGACCTTCAACTGCACGGACGCGTGCCCGCGCGGCATCGAGGTCACGAAGGCGATCGCGGAGGTGAAGCGAGCGCTGATCACGCGCCGCTTCTGAGCCTCGCCGGTTGCTGATGAGGGCCCCGTTTCCGCTGGAGACGGGGCCCTCTGGCATATGCCGCACCATCGGGTGAACGCAGCGGAACGGGCTGCGCGGACGTCGTCCGGCCTACGATGATGCTCTCGACACCAGTTCCCAGGAGGCACCTGATGTCCGCAGCTTCCGTCGAGCAGCCCTTCCACGACGAAGAGCCGGTCACCCTCACGACCATCGCCGACGAGATCATGGAGCGCCATCCGGGCTACCGCGTCGAGATCATCGGAGGCCATCTCCTCGTGACCCCGTCCCCGGATGCACCTCACGCCCGGGCCCTCACCGGCCTCATGATCCCGTTCATCGCCGCCGGCCTACACGGCGGAGAGACCGAGACCCTGCAGAACGTCGGACTATGGCTCCCCACCGGCACCGAGGACTACGCCATTCCCGACCTCGTGGTGGTGGACGCCGACATCGACGACCACCTCGTTGAGAACAACGCGTACGACCCGGCCTGTTTCCGTCTCGTTCTCGAGGTCACCTCCGGCAACTGGAAGGACGACCTGAAGACCAAGGTCGCCGCCTACGCCGAGGCCAAGGTGCCCGTCTACGTCATCGTGGACCGCAAGCACCAGCGCCTCCACGTCCTGACCGATCCGGTGGGAAGCGGCTACGAGAACCACCGCCCACACGCCCCCGGCGAGCTCGTCACCCTGCCCGACTCCATCGGCGCGAAGGTGACCCTCGACGTGGCGGAGATTCTCACGGCCGGCCAGGCGAGAACGAGCGACTGAGTCGCGGGCCCCGGAACCGGCCGGATTCAGGCCGGTTCCGGCCACCCGACGAAGGGCTCCTGTGACTGGTGTGGCCGCATGTGGCCGGACTGACGCCCATGACGCCCCTGAGGAGAGCCGCCATCGCGCTCGTGGCCACGGCCGCCACGCTGCGCCATCGCGCTGAGTACGCGGCGGGTGAGGGGCTGCACGGCCTGAATCGAGGACGATCAGACCACCCTTCACAACTGGCTCAGGATCGTAGGGTCCGTGATCTTCGTGTCCGTCGCCAGCATCATCGCCTTGCTGAGGATGACCGACAGCATGCGGTCGCCCTCGTAGGGGAGGTAGCCCGTCCCGGGGGTCGTCGGGGCGGACTTCGGGACGATGCAGAGGTACTGGTCGTTCGGGGTCATGAGGATGTTGCCCGAGCCGAGGTGGATCTTGTACGTGTGGCGGCCGCCGCGGACGTGGAGGAAGCGGCCCTCCAGGGTGCAGCGGTCGGCGATGGCCAGGCGGGGTATCAGGCGGTCGAGGAGCGTGCGGCGGGTCTCGGCGCTCGCGTTCAGTTCGCCGAAGCCGTACGACGTCCAGTACTCGCGGAAGCGGCCGTCGGGGCCGCCGTCCTGCCAGGTCGGGTCGTTGCTTCCTCGGTCTCCTCGCGGCTGAGGCCGAGCGCGCAGGCCCGGGCCTCCAGGGCCGTGTCGAGGAGCTTGGCCGTGTTCTTGTACGTCACATGGGTGGCCCGCCGGGCGAGTTCGGCCAGGGCCCCCAGGCCGTGCGCCGCTCCCCCTCCGTCGTCTCGTCGACGAACGTCACGATTCCCATGCCGAGGACCGTACGAGACACCACTGACAATCCTCGCGCGACCCTGTGTTGAACATGTTCAAAAGTAGGTCTACAGTCATCCCCGACAGCGTTTTGAACGTGTTCAAGAAGGGTGGGGCTATGGACCGCACGGTCATCGCCTACGTCATCTACCTGCTGGTCAGCATCGGTCTGACCGTCTGGGTGGCCCGCACGCTCAGCCACAACGGGAGGGTCTTCCTCGCCGACGTGCTGCACGGCAACGAGAAGCTCGCCGACGCCGTCAACCACCTCCTGGTGGTCGGCTTCTACCTCGTCAACCTCGGGTTCGTCGCGCTGTACCTGAGCGACGACGAGACCATCACCGACGCCCGCGGCATCTTCGAGGCCCTGTCGACCAAGCTCGGCGTGGTGCTGCTGGTGCTGGGCGTGATGCACCTGGCCAACGTCTACGTGCTCAACCGGATCCGGCGCCGGGGCGCCATGGAGCGGGAGCAGGTGCCCCCCGTGCCGCCGCAGGGCTGGGTGGCCCCGCAGGCGCAGGCCTGAGCGGAGGAGGCCCACGTGAACGCCACCGGCACGAACGCCACCGGCACGAACGCGACCGGCATGAACGCACCCGCACCGGTCCGCCGGCTCACCGTCCTGTACGACGCCGAGTGCTCCCTGTGCGCGTTCCTGCGCGACTGGCTCCTGCGGCAGCCCCAGCTTGTGCCGCTGGAGCCGGTCCCGGCCGCCTCCGAGGAGGCCCGGCGGCGCTTTCCCGGCCTCGACCACGGCGCCACCCTCGACGAGATCACCGTCGTCGGCGACGCCGGGCAGGTCTACCGGGGACCCGCCGCCTGGGTGGTCACCCTGTGGGCGCTGCGCGAGCACCGGCCGCTCGCCCACCGGCTGAGCACCCCGGCCGGTGCCCGGCTGGCCAAGGGCGCGGTGCTCGCCGCCGCCACATGGCGCGGGGCGCAGGGGCACCGGGGGCAGCACGGCGGCGCGCAGTGGGGCGGCCAGGTGTACCGGCGCGCGGACGGCTGGTCGTACGCCCCCGGCAGCGGATGGAGCTCCACCGCGCCGGGCTGCGCCGACAGCACCTGCGCCCCCCGGTAGCCGCACCCGTGCTGACGTTAGGCTCTCTTTCCGTGCCCGCGAAGAACGACGGCCCCGACGACGGCGCCACCCCCACCAAGTCCGAGCAGACCCGCGCCCTGATCCTGGAGACGGCCATGCGGCTGTTCCAGGAGCGCGGCTACGACAAGACGACGATGCGGGCCATCGCCAAGGAGGCAGGGGTCTCCGTCGGCAACGCGTACTACTACTTCGCGGGCAAGGAGCACCTGATCCAGGGCTTCTACGACCGGATCGCCGCCGAGCACCAGGTGGCGGTCCGGGAGATCCTGGACCGGGAGCGCGACCTGGAGACCCGTCTCGCGGGGGTGCTGCGGGCCTGGCTGGACATCGCCGCGCCCTACCACGAGTTCGCGGTGCAGTTCTTCAAGAACGCCGCCGACCCGGACAGCCCGCTCAGCCCCTTCTCGCCCGAGTCGGAGCACGCGCGCGAGGAGGCCATCAGCGTCCACCGGGAAGTACTCGCCGGGGCCACGAAGACGAAGGTGCCCGAGGAACTGCGGGACATCCTCCCCGAGTTGATGTGGCTGTCCCAGATGGGGCTGGTCCTGTACTGGATCTTCGACCGTACCGAGGGGCGCGAGCGCAGCTACCGGCTGGCCGAGCGTGGTGCCCGGCTCACCGCGCGGGGCGTCGCCCTGGCCCGCTTCCGGGTGCTGCGGCCGCTCGTGCGCGAGGTGCACGAGCTGTTCACGGAGTTCCTGCCGGGGATGACGAACGCCATCCCCGACCCGGCGCCCCGGCGGCGCTCCGACTCCTGAGTCGTCAGAGGTCGGTCAGAGGCCGGTGAGGCTCCACAGACGGAACACGCCCGTGCCGTCCGACAGGTACTGACCGCCGCCGACGTCCTCGCTGGTGACGACGTACTCCTTGGCCTGCCACAGCGGCAGCACCGGGACGTCCTCGGCGACGGTCTGCTGCACCGAGCGGAAGTCCTGGTCGGCCTCGGACCGCTCGGCGAAGCGGCGGCTGTCCTCGATGAGCCGGTCGACGGTCTTGCTGCTGTAGCCGGTGCTCATGGTGCTGCCGGTGCCGACGAGCGCGGCGCCGAAGGTGTCCGGGTCGGGGAAGTCCGCGACCCAGCCGACGGCGTACGCGTCGAGCTTGCCGCCGGCCCACTGCTTCTGGAAGGCGGTCCACTCATAGCCCTGGAGGGTCACCTTGAACAGGCCGCTCGCCTCCAGTTCCTTCTTGATCTCGGCCGCCTCCTGCTCACCGGCGCCGCGGCCCGTGGCGTAGCCGTAGGTGAAGTGCACCGGCAGGCTCACACCGGCCCGGGTGAGCAACTGCCGGGCCCTCTTCGGGTCGGGCTTCGGGTAGTCGTCGAAGAACGAGGCGGTGTGTCCCGTGAGGCCCGCCGGGATCAGGGAGTACAGCGGGTCGACGGTGCCGTCGTAGACGGTGGCGGCCAGCTGCTCGCGGTCGATCAGCCAGGCCATGGCCCGCCGGATCTCGGGGTCGTGCAGCGGCTTGCCCGCGCGGGTGTTGAAGTACAGGTTCCGGGTCTCGGAGCCGTCCGCCTCGTAGACGCGCAGGCCCGGGTCGCTCGGGTTGAGTCCGGCGAGGACTCGGGGCGGCAGCTGGTCGGTCGCGACGTCGACCCGCTTGTCCTTCCAGGCGGTGTCCAGGGCTTCGGGGGTCGCGTAGTAACGCAGGTCGACGGGCCTGCCTGCGCCGCTGACGGCACCCCGGTAGTGCGGGTTGGGCGCGAGGACCGCCTCATGGTCCTTCGTGTACGAGGTGAGGGCGTAGGGGCCGGTGCCGTCGACGCCGGCGTCGGTGCGCAGCTTGCCGGCCGGGTACGCGGTGTGGTCGACGATCGAGCCGGCGCCGGTGGCCACCTTGAAGGGGAACGTCGCGTCCGGCGAGGTCAGATGGAAGGTGACCGTCATGCCGGCGGCGTCCACGGAGCCCAGCGTGCCGAGCAGGGAGGCCGGGCCGACGGGGGCCTTGATCCTCAGGATCCGGTCGAAGGAGTACTTCACGTCCTCGGCGTCCATCGCCCGGCCGCTCGGGAAGGTGAGGCCGTCGCGCAGCTCGCAGCGGTACGTGGTGAGGTCGCCGTGCGCGAACGCGCAGCTCTTCGCCGCGTCCGGCTCGGGGGCGGTGCCGCCCGGCGCGAACGTCAGCAACGACTGGAAGACGTTGCTGAACAGCGCCCAGGAGCCCGCGTCGTAGGCACCGGCCGGGTCGAGCGAGGTGACGCCGTCCGTCGTGCCGACCGTGATGGTCTTCCCGTCGCCCTTCGACGGCAGGAACTGCCAGGCGCCCACACCCGCGGCGGCCAGGACCAGCAGCACCGCGAGTATCCGTATGCGAACCGATCGCATCGGCTTTGCCCTCCCCAGGCCCCTGAGGGCCGTTGTGCGTGTACCGCACCCCTTTGCGGCGGGCTCACACAATCACAGGATTTTGAGCAGAGGGAAGGGAGATCTGCTGAGTTGGGTAAGAACTTACCGATGGGGACCGATGGGTGTTTCGGTCCGGTTTCACAGCGTTCTCACAGGGTGTGCGTGCCGTCAGGCCTGCTTCGACGCGAGTTCGATGACGGTGATGTCCGAGGGTGCGCCCACGCGGGTGGGCGGACCCCAGGCGCCGGCGCCGCGCGAGACGTAGAGCTGGGTGTCGCCGTAGCGGTCCAGGCCCGCGAGGGTGGGGTTGGCGCCGGAGGCGATGAGGTTGCCCGGCCAGAGCTGGCCGCCGTGGGTGTGGCCGGAGAGCTGGAGGTCGACGCCGTGCTCGACGGCGTCGTGGATCTGGACGGGCTGGTGGGCGAGCAGCACGCACGCGCGTGCGGTGTCGCGGTCGCCGAGCGCCTTCGCGAAGTCCGGGCCCTGGCCCTCGTCCTCGCCGGCGACGTCGTTGACTCCGGCCAGGTCGAAGTACGGCATCTCCCTGCGGGCGTTCTCCAGGGGGTTGACGCCCAGGCGGCGGACCTCCTCGACCCACTGCTCGGCGCCGGAGAAGTACTCGTGGTTGCCGGTGACGAAGTACGAGCCGTGACGGGCCCTGAGCTGGGCGAGCGGGGCGACCGCGGGGCCGAGGTCCTGCACACTGCCGTCGACCAGGTCGCCGACGACCGCGATCAGGTCGGGCTGGGCCGCGTTGATCGTGTCGACGACCTTCTGCGCGAAGCCGCGTCCCAGGACCGGGCCGAGGTGCACGTCGCTGACCACGGCGATCCGGTACCCGTGCGCGGCGCGCGGCAGCTTGGCCAGCGGCACGGTGACCCGCTTGACCTTCGGCCCGCGCAGCACGCCGTACGTCCCGTACCCCACGGTCCCGACGGCGGCGGCCGCTGCGGCCCCGGCGACGACCCGGGAGACGAAGAGACGGCGGGTGGGGCCGGCCGGGGTGGCCGTACCGGTCGGGTTCGCGGTGGCGGGGGACTCCGGGGAGCCCTCGGACGGCGCGTCCGGGCCGGGGCCGTTCGGCAGGTGGGGGGTGGTGGCGGAGGCGCCGCGGTCGGGCTGCGAGGCAGCTGCGGGTGCCGTCCCGGAAGCGGGCGCGTGCGGCGCACCGCCACCTGACCGGGTGCCTGCCGCCGTTGCCGGAACAGCGGTCGGCGCACCGGGATCACCCGTCCGCGAGCCTGCCTCGGGGCCGAGGGCCGGGACACCGTCCCCCTTCGGCGCGGCCGTGGAGGTACCGGCGCCGTCGTTCCCCCCTGCCCCGGCCAGGGGGCCCTGGTCCGTTCGTCTCGCGCGGTGTTCCAGGAAGCGGCGCAGGAGCGGGCGGACGATCTCGCCGGCCAGCACCGCCAGCAGCAGGTATATCGACAGGGCCAGCCACAGGAAGCCCGGCCAGGCGAGGACCTGCTGGAGCCAGAAGGGGGCGCCGGAGCGCTCGGCGACGAGGGCCGTGATCGCCAGGACCCAGCCGCCGGCGATCAGGACCGCGCCCGCGCGGCGACCGAGACCCGGGCCGCGGGTCGTGTCGCGGAACAGCCGGCGCCACACGTACCAGTTGGCCGTCACGACGAGGGCCAGGACCAGTACGGCGACGAGTACGAAAACGATGACCACGGTGTCGTTTCTCCCGATCGCCGCTATGACGTCCGGCGCAGTGCGCGCAGACCACGCAACCCGATGGCCCCGACGGCCGTCCCCAATACGAAGGAAACGACGGCGAGCAGCAGGTGCACCCAGAAGTAGGCCGTGGGATCACCGTCGTCGAAGGCGAGTCCGCTGCTGTCCTTGACGAGGTTTTTGACGAAAGTGATCCAGATGACCCAGCTCCACACCCCGAAGGCGAGCAGGAACCAGGAGACGGGGCGGCTGAGCTTCACAAAATCAGACCTTTCATCACAACGCCGGGCTCCCGGGGCCGGCCGGGGGTCCGGGTGTTGTCCCCCGGATGAGCACGGCATGGGACCAGTATCGCCAGCCCGTGTCCGGTTCCGTTCCCGGGGTGGGGCCTGCGGCGGGACTTCCCCCCGTACGGCATGTACGTTTCCGACCGTGCCCGCTCCGAAGAAGACCGCCAGGCGATCCCTGCTGGTCACCTCCGCCGTCCTGTCGTCCCTCGCCCTGGCCGCCCCCGTCGCCGTCGCCGCGCCGAAGCCCTCGGACAGCCCGTCGGCGAGTGCGAGCCCTTCGGCCACTCCCCCGGCGTCGATGTCGAGCGTGGGCGGTGCCCGGCTCGGCAGGCCGGGGACGCAGGTGAACCTGGCGAGCGGCGTACCGGTGCTGCCGAAGGACGTGAGCGCCCGCTCCTGGATCGTCGCCGACGCCGAGTCCGGTGACGTGCTGGCGGCGCACAACGCGCACTGGCGTCTCGCCCCCGCGAGCACGCTGAAGATGCTGTTCGCGGACACGCTGCTGCCGAAGTTCCCGAGCGGCACCAAGCACAAGGTCGTGCCCGCGGACCTGGCCGGCATCGGCGCGGGCTCCAGCATGGTCGGGATAAAGGAGGAGGAGACGTACACGGTCCACGACCTGTGGCTGGGCGTCTTCCTGCGCTCCGGGAACGACGCCGTGCACGTGCTGTCCGCCATGAACGGGGGCGTCGAGAACACCGTCAAGGCGATGAACGAGCACGCCGAGGAGCTCCAGGCCCTCGACACGCACGTCGTCAGCCCGGACGGCTACGACGCCGAGGGACAGGTCTCCTCCGCGTACGACCTGACGCTGTTCGCCCGCTCCGGGATGCAGAAGAAGGACTTCCGCGAGTACGCCTCGACGGTCCGCGCCAAGTTCCCCGGGCAGACCAAGAAGGGCAAGAAGGGCAAGAAGACCCGCGAGTCCTTCGAGATCCAGAACACCAACCGGCTGCTGGCCGGTGACTCCGACGTGCCCGTCTACCAGGGCATCGCGGGCGTCAAGAACGGCAACACCACCAACGCGGGCGCCACCTTCACCGGCGTCGCCGAGCGCGGCGGCAAGGTGCTGCTGGTGACGGTGATGAACCCGGAGAAGCCCGAGCACAACGAGGTCTACAAGGAGACGGCCCGGCTGTTCGACTGGGGCTTCAAGGCGGCCGGGAAGGTGCAGCCGGTGGGCGAGCTGGTGCCGCCCAAGGGCGCGGCGCAGGCGAAGCCCGGCGTGAACCCCTCCGGCGAGGCGGGCGGCTCCGGGGACGGCGGCAGCGGCACGACCGGGACCGGTTCGAAGCCGGTGGCCGGCGCCCCGGCCGCGGACGGCTCCAGCGGCATCGGGACCGCGCTCGGCATCACGGGCGGGGTGCTCGTGCTGCTCGCGGGCGCCGCGTTCCTGGTCAACCGCCGTTGGCCGCTGCCGGATCTGGTGCGCCGCCGCACGCGCCCCTGACCTCGGGGACTTCGTCCTCCTTGCTCTGCGTCGCCGTCCAGGCGGCGCAGAACAGCACCAGCTTCGAGGTGAAGTTGATCCACAGCAGCAGCGCGACGGGCACCCCGAACGCGCCGTACATGCTCTTCGCGGCCACGCCCTGCAGATAGCCGCTGAGCAGCAGCTTCAGCAGTTCGAAGCCGATCGCGCCGGTCAGCGCCGCGACGAACAGGCGGTGGCGCGTCGGTTCGACGCCGGGCAGCAGGGTGAGGACGTAGAGCAGGAGCAGGAAGTTCGCGAGGACGGCGATCAGGATCGCGGCGATGTGCAGCAGGACTCCGCCCCAGCCGCCCTCGTCGATGCCGAGCTGCCGGGTGACCCAGCCGATCATCGCGGAGGCGACGGCGGAGGCGGCGATGGTGACGAGAAGGGCCCCGCCGAGGCCGACCAGGACACCGGCGTCCTTGGCGTAGCGCAGGAACGGGTTCTCCTCCTCGTCGGGGAGCTCCCACACGGCGCGCAGGCACTCGCGCATCGAGCCGGCCCAGCTGATGCCGGTGAAGAGCAGCAGCGCGCCCGCGATGAGACCGATCGTGCCGGCGTTTTCCACCAGACCGGCGATGTCCAGCTGGTCGGAGATGCCGGGGACCTGCTCGGCGAGCTTGTCCCGCAGCTTCTCCTCCTGCTCCTTGCTGAGCGTGGCGGCGGCGATGGTGGCGGACACCGTCAGCAGCGGGAACAGCGCGACGAAACTCCTGAAGGTCATCGCGGCGGCCAGCCGCGGCCACTTCACGCGGTCGAGCCGCTCGTACGACCGCCACACGTGGGTGATCATCAGCCGCTCCGACCACGGCCCGATCACCGGGAGCTTTTTCAGCCAGTCCATGATCCGACTCTGCCCTCCGCCCGGAACACCCATGTACGGGTACCCCAGAACCGCAGGACCGTAGCCAGCGCCATACCGACGACCGCCCCGGAGACGGTGTCCGCGCGCTGCGAGGTGAGGCCGAGGCCGTAGTGGCTGACGGCCAGGCAGAGCAGTTGTACGGCGGCTCCGGCGAGGTTCACCGCGAAGAACACGAAGTAGGGGCGCAGGCCCGGTGCGCGCGCGGTCCGGTAGGTGCCGAGGGCGTTGCCCGCGTAGGCGACCGTGCAGGCGGCCAGGAAGGACAGGGACTTGGCGGTGAGCGGGTCGAGTCCGGCGGGGCCGCGCAGGCCGGTGAACAGGGCCAGGTCGACGGCGTAGGCGAGGAGCCCGACGGTGGCGAAGCCGATCAGTTCCCGGCGGCACGGGACGCCGGGTTTCGCCGGAGCCGGCGCCGCCCGCCCGAGGGGCCTCGGGCCGCGCCACGCGCGCGGGGTCACCAATTCGCCACGGCCAGGCCGTACATCGCCATCCAGGCCACGCCGATGAGCGCGAGGGCGCGGTCGCGCAGGACGACGTCCTCGGGTTCGCCGGCCGTGCCGCGGTCGGCGAAGACGGCGTATCTGAGGATCGCCAGGATGAAGGCCACCATGGACAGTTGGCGCCAGGGCAGGACGCTGGTGTGCGGGACGCCGCCCTCCTCCATGGCCCACAGGCAGTAGCCGAGGACGGCGACACCGGCCGCGAGCTGCCAGACGAAGCGCAGGTAGCCGGTGGTGTACTCGGTGAGCAACGCCCGTGTGGCGCCCGCCTTTCCGGCCATCTGGACGGCTTCCGAGTAGCGCTTGGCCGACACCATGAACAGCGCGCCGAAGCCGGTGGTGATCAGGAACCAGCGGGACAGCGGGATGCCGAGGGCGAGTCCGCCGATCATGGCCCGCATCAGGAAGCCGGTCGTGACGACGGCGAGGTCGACGACGAGGACGTGCTTGAGGCTGATGCAGTAGGCCAGTTGCATGGCGAGGTAGGCGGTCAGCAGGGCGGCGACGGCGGGCCCGCACAGCCAGGCAGCGGCGGCGGGCGCGAGGACGCCGAGGCAGCCGCCGACGGCGTAGGCGACGGGTACGGGGACCTGTCCGGCGGCGACGGGGCGGTGCCGTTTGACGGGGTGGGCGCGGTCGGCGCCGGCGTCGCGGGCGTCGTTGACGAGGTAGACGGCGGCGGCGCAGGCGGTGAAGAGGACGAAGACGAGGGAGAGTTGGGTCAGGGCGTGCCGGGAGAACAGCTCGCCGGCGGCGGCCGGGGCGGCGACCACGAGGACGTTCTTGACCCACTGCTTGGGGCGCGCGGTCCTGAGGAGACCGGCCAGGAGACCCCCCTTGCGGGGTGGCGCGGACCGCTCCTCGTGGGTGCGCTGCCGCAGGACGGCCGTCTCAGTCATGGTGGACGCCTCCCCGCATCCAGCGGGCGCCGAGCCGGGCCGTGAGGGCGCCGAGGGCCGCGCCGGCGGCGATGTCGGTGGGGAAGTGGACGCCGGCGACCAGGCGTGAGACGCACACCAGGCCGGCGAGGGGCGGGATGGCGTGGGCTCCCAGGGCGCCGAAGGCGACGGCGGCCGCCGCCGCTGAGGTGGCGTGCGAGCTGGGGAAGGAGTGCCGGCCGGCGGTGCGCACCAGGGGCACGACGTGCGCCGGGCGCGGCCGGCGCACGACCCGCTTCACCCCCATGCTGACCAGATGCGCTCCCGCGGTCAGTGCGGTGCCGCGCAGCCAGGCGCCGCGCCGCCTGTCGTCCACGGCGGCTCCGGCGAGCCCCGCCGCCAGCCACAGCGCCGCGTGCTCCCCCGCCCGGGACAGGGCACGCACGGCGCCTGCCACGCGCGGGTCGGTGCCGCACTCCCTGAGCGCCGAAACGATCCGGTGGTCCATGTCGTGCAGGTCGTCGAGGTCGTCCATGTGGACTCACTGTTCACGCCCATCAGGCCTGAACTCCGGCAATATTGAGCGACATCCCATTAATCACCCATTTCGGGGAGGGATGCCATGTTCGCGAACTGATAGCCCACAGTAGGGCGATACGGTCACACACATGTCTGCCGACACCGATTCCGACCCGGACGTCATGGGCCTGGACCACACCACCGTCACGGGCTGGGGCCGCACCGCCCCCACCGCCGCCTGGCTGATCCGCCCCCGGTCGTACGAGGAGGCCGCGGCAGCCGTCCGGGACTGCGGGGCCCGTGGCGGGATCCCCCGGGGCCTGGGTCGGGCGTACGGGGACGCGGCGCAGAACGCGGGCGGGTCCGTGCTCGACATGACGGCCCTGGACCGGGTGCACGCGATCGACGCCGACGGCGGCACCGTGCTGTGCGACGCGGGCGTCTCCCTGCACCGGCTGATGGAGGTGCTGCTGCCGCTCGGCTGGTTCGTGCCGGTCACCCCCGGCACCCGCTATGTCACCGTCGGCGGGGCGATCGGCGCCGACATCCACGGCAAGAACCACCACGTCTCGGGCTCCTTCGCACGGCATGTGCTCGCCTTCGAACTCCTCACCGCCGACGGCGAGATCCGCACGGTGATCCCCGGCACGCCGCTCTTCGACGCGACGGCCGGCGGCCTGGGCCTGACCGGTGTGATCCTCACCGCGACGATCCGGCTCCAGCCGGTCGAGACCTCACTGATGTCGGTCGACACCGAGCGGGCGACGGACCTCGACGACCTGATGGCCCGGCTCACGGCCACCGACCACCGCTACCGCTACTCGGTCGCCTGGATCGACCTGCTGGCCCGCGGCGCCGCGACCGGCCGGGCCGTCCTCACCCGCGGTGACCACGCCCCGCTGGACGCGCTCCCCGCCCGCCTGCGCCGGGACCCGCTCGCCTTCCGCACCCCACGCCTCCCGGCCACCCCCGAGATCCTCCCCGAGGGCCTGCTCAGCCGGACGACCGTGGGCCTGTTCAACGAGCTCTGGTACCGCAAGGCCCCCCGCGCCCGGACCGGCCGCCTCCAGCGGATCTCCCCGTTCTTCCACCCCCTGGACGGCGTGCCCCACTGGAACCGCGTCTACGGCCGCGGCGGCTTCGTGCAGTACCAGTTCGTCGTCGGCTACGGCCGCGAGGACGCCCTGCGCCACATCGTGCGCCGCATCTCCGAACGCCGCTGCCCGTCCTTTCTGGCCGTCCTCAAGCGCTTCGGGGAGTCCGACCCGGGCTGGCTGTCCTTCCCCGTGCCGGGCTGGACGCTGGCGCTGGACATCCCGGCGGGGCTGCCCGGCCTCGGCGCGTTCCTCGACGAACTCGACGAGGAGGTCGCCGCCGCGGGCGGGCGCGTCTACCTCGCCAAGGACGCCCGGCTGCGCCCGGAGCTGCTCGCGGCCATGTACCCGCGCCTCGACGACTTCCGCGAACTGCGCGCCCGACTGGACCCGCACGGGGTGTTCGTGTCCGACCTGGCCCGCCGCCTCAGTCTCTGAGCAACCTCTAGGAGCTGCTGTCATGAAGGACGCCTTCGGCCTCCCCCAGTCCCTGCTCGTCCTCGGCGGTACGTCCGAGATCGCGCTGGCGACCGCCCGCCGGCTGATCGCCCGCCGCACCCGCACGGTCTGGCTGGCGGGCCGCCCGTCCCCCGCCCTGGAGGAGGCCGCCGGGCAGCTGCGCGGGCTCGGGGCCGACGTGCACACCGTCGCCTTCGACGCGCTGGACCCGGCCTCCCACGAGGCCGTGCTCGGCAAGGTCTTCGCCGAGGGCGACGTCGACATGGTGCTGCTCGCCTTCGGGCTGCTCGGCGACCAGGCCCGCGACGAGCGGGAGCCGGAGGCGGCGGTGCGGGTCGCGCAGACCAACTACACCGGCGCGGTCTCGGCAGGGCTGGTGTGCGCCCGTTCGCTCCAGTCCCAGGGGCACGGCTCGCTGGTCGTGATGTCCTCCGTCGCGGGCGAGCGGGCCCGCCGCGCGAACTTCATCTACGGCTCCAGCAAGGCCGGTCTCGACGCCTTCGCGCAGGGCCTGGGCGACGCGCTGCACGGCACGGGCGTGCACGTCATGGTCGTACGCCCCGGCTTCGTCCGGACGCGGATGACCGCCGGTCTGCCCGAGGCGCCGCTCGCGACCACGCCCGAGGCGGTCGCGACGGCCGTGGAGCTGGGGCTGCGGCGCCGCACGGAGACGGTGTGGGTGCCGGGGACGCTGCGCGTGGTGATGGCGGCGCTGCGGCACCTGCCGCGCGCGGTGTTCCGGCGGCTGCCGGTCTGACCCCGCGAGCCGCCGGGGACGCTGCGCGTGGTGATGGCGGCGCTGCGGCACCTGCCGCGCGCGGTGTTCCGGCGGCTGCCGGTCTGACCCCGCGAGCCGCCGGGGAC